>NZ_JAZKTZ010000015.1:0-91552 GCF_036625345.1 Candidatus Accumulibacter meliphilus
ATCTGCTCTTTCTCGCTGCCGTGCCGGCAATCACTCAAGCAGGAGATAAACTCATGGACATGACCATCGCTTCAAGGTGTGCTTTCGGCAACGCTGCAAAACCCCCGCAGCCCTACGCAAGCCACCGCAACACGGGGGCGATCTAGCTCCTGGAGGATGCTCGGGCGAGCAAGAAGAGCGGCGAGACCCTGCCGCTGTGCGACTCAGTCGGGCGGCGCTTCAGCCTCGTTGGCGGCGGCAGCCTCGGCGCGGGCCAGCGCCTCGGTATAGTTCCAAGGCATCCACGAGGACGGATCGAGCGCAACGGTCGCCACATGGCGCTGTAGAGTGACGAGGTAGTCGAACGGCTCGATCTGGTGCAGTTCCGCGGTATGAATCAGGCTCATGAACAGGTCGCCGACCCGCGCACCGTTCAAGGTGCGATAGAACAACGCGTTCTTCCGATGCAGGATCGCCTTCTTGAGGATTCTCTCGCAAACATTGTTGTCAATCGGGGCGCCCGGCACGCGCAGGAAGAGCGTCAGCTTCTGCCAGTGGTTCTGCATGTACGAGATCGCCTGCCCGAGCCCCGAGTGAGGCTCCACGAGGTGCTCCGCGAACTGCCTGGCCATCCAGTCCTCGAGCGCCTTCATGCGCGGGGCGCTCTCCTGCTGGTGGAGGAGCAGGCGATCCGGTGGCGAGAGACCTTTCTGCCGCGCCTGCTGATCGGTGCGAAAGACCTCGCGTAGCGTCTTGAGGACGAAGGCGACTTCGTCGGGAAAGGCGTTGGCCACGTCGACGTACTTGCGTCGCGCATGCGGAAGACAAGAAGCGGCCAGGGTCGGATGATCGCCCGGCTTGTTGCGAGACAAGCCATCGGACATCTGGATCGGCGGGTCCGGCGCCTCACGGCGGTCGAGCACCTCGGCGAGGTGTTCGCCGGCATGGCAGGGCCCGGTCTTGAACAGCGCGATTGGACCGTGCGCCGTCTCGGCGACCAGCCCGGAAGTGAACACCCCGGTACGATCCGCGCGGGCGCCCGGCGGCAGCGCCTCGGTGCGCGCCTCCTGGGTGAAGTGGAGAATACGCATCGTCGTATCGTCGTTGTAGAGCACCGACCCCTCGGCCGCCTGCTCGGCCAGTTCCGCAAAGGCCGGCGTCAGGCGTGCCGCCGCTTGCTGCACGACCTCCCACTGGGTCGCCGCCGGCAGCGGGATGGCCAGCGCCTTCTCGAGCCGCTGAATGCGGTGGAACGGCAAGCCGCAGCCGTACTTCAGGAGCGCGATCATCGCCGCGGCGGTCTCGTCGTATTTCGTCTCGCCGACCCCTGCTGGTGGCTCGGCAGTGAACACCGTGCCACAGAGTCCGCAGCGCAACCGTTCCAGTTCATAGACCTGCGCCGCCAGGGGCGCCACCCCGGTCACGCGAACCAGCAGCGCCGGCTCGCGTCGTTGCCCGTACAAGCGGCCCTCACAACCCGACTCGGGGCAGGGATCGCCGTGCTTCAAGCTCGCATGGGCGACCGCGATGCGCGGCGCGCGGGGATAGTCGTCGGCCCCGTTGCGCCCGTGCCCGGGGCGCTTCTTCTTCTCGCGCCGCGGGTCCGTATCGGCCGTCCCTGTCGCCGCACCACCGGGGTCCGTTTCGCCGGCCGCTGCCGGCGGACTCGTCGGGGCGTCCTCCGGCGGACGCTCACCCGTCTTCTCTTCCCCGAGAACCGCGGCCGTGCGCTCGCTCGGCGAGCCGAAGACGATCCGCTGCACCCGCGCCAGCGTGGTCTGCGTCGACTCGAGCTCGGCGGTCACCCGCGCGAGGGTGTCCACCGCCGCCTTGAGGGTGGCCTGCTCCGCCTCGGGCAATGCGCCGTCGCGGGTGCGCTCGACAATGGCGTTGAGCTCCTGAATCGGGATCTGTATCCGCCGAGGCGGCTTCTGCCGGCGCCGGGTCATGCCAGCCCCCCGAGGCGGCGACGGAAGTCCGCGTGCAGCGGGTAACCGAGGACCTGCTTGCGGGAACGGTTCGGGCGATGGCTCAGGTCGTCCTTGCCGCGACCGGTGGTCAGGCCCAGCTCCTGCCAGTTGGCGGCCCGGTAGCAGGTGCCCGCGTAGCGCTCGGGATCGACGAAGGTCTCCAGATAATGCACCGGGTGGCCATAGCGCGTCTGCCAGTCGGCGCCAATCCGGCGCGCGACGCGGCCGAGGAGATGCGAGGCCAGATGCGGAACACGCACCCAGGGCAAGATCAGGAAGCGGCTCTGGTAGGCGATCTCATGCACATGCGCCCGACGCCCTTGTGGCGACCAGCCGATGAAGCGGTCACGCGGAGCGAGGTGGCGCGGCGCCGAGGTGAAGCCCAGACAGGCGAGCGGTCGCCCTTGGCTAAAAGCCACGTACTTGATCTGCTCGCCGACACCCTGCATCGGGCCGAGGTAATGCGCCTCGGCGATCAGGTGATCGAAGAGTCCTTCCAGCGGCGTGCGGCGAACCGCCACCAGTTCGACGGGGCGCAACGCGCCGAGAGGCTGTTCCAGCGGCGAGCGGTCCACTGCCACCAGCGGCGGCCGGCGGCGAGCGATGGCATTATTCGGCGGGCGCTGGCGGACCGCTGGCAAGCAGATGTGCTCGGCCCGGTGCAGGACGAGCAGCAGGCTGCGGCAGACCATGTCGCGCAGTGCGCCATTGGGCTGACGCCAGTCCCAGTGTTCGCACAGGCGTTGCGAGAACGCCCGGCGGCTGGCGTCGGGATGCGCCTTGAGTAGCGCGCGGATGGTTTCGAGGTCGCCGGTAGTAACCGTGCGGCCACGGTAGGAAAGGATCGTGGGCACGCAGACCGTTATACCGGTTCTGCATCTGGAACGCAAGCGTCAGGCGAGCGCGCGCCACTGCGGCATCCCCCCGGCCGCCGCGTAATCGCCTCCCGAGAGCAGCACCGCCAGGGCGTGCGGGGCGAGCACCTGCCCCGGCGAGTCCCGGGGCCAGCAGCGGAAGCGGCCCTGCGACAGGCGCTTCTGACACAACCAGAAGCCTTGACCGTCATAGACCAGGACCTTGACCGCCGTGTGCCGGCGGTTGCGAAAGACGAACAGGGCACCGCTGAAGGGGTCTTCGGCCAGGACCTGGCGCACGCGCCGGGCCAGCCCGTCGATGCCGCAGCGAAAGTCGGCCGGCTCGGCGGCGACCCAGACGCGCAGGCGCGGGGTCAGCGCGATCACGGCCTTGTCTGCCACAGGCTGCGCGCGACCTCGGCGATGTCGCCGCTGGCCGCACGCGGCAGTTCGATGCGCAGCGCTCGACCGTGCCGGTCAGAGAGAACCAGGATGCAGGGAGACGGGGCCAGTGGCAGGCCGAAGTCGAGTTCGACGAAGTCCGCTGAGGGCACCGATGACCGCGAGCCGGCGGCGGGTCGCTTGGCTGTGGCGGTGGCGCTGGCTGTTGTGGTGGCCAGCCGGCGCTTCAGGCTGGTGTAGTCGAGTTTCAGGGCAACGGCGACTTTGGCGATGCCGTGCCGCTCGGCCAGTTCGATTGCTCGCGACCAGAGGTCTTCCGGGATACGCGAACTGCGCGGGCGGGTGCTCCGCCATTTGGCAAGGGCGGCCGCGGCAGCGGCCAGCTGGGGGTCGGACAAGGGAATGGAGGGCGGCATCGGGAGGCCTCTGGATCAGTGAATACGGGCCTACCACGCTACCAGACCGCCCCGGCGATTTCATGCAGCGTTGCCGAAAGGACACGCTTCAAGTGCGTTCGCGCACAATGGCTCGATCCCAAAGCTCTACACGTGCGAGGGTAAGGATATTTCCCCGCCACTGGCCTGGACTGGATTGCCCACGGGGGCAAAGAGCTTGGCCCTAATTGTGGACGATCCCGATGCCCCCGATCCCGCAGCACCGCGCAGGACCTGGGTTCACTGGGTGCTGTACAACCTGCCGGTTGAAAGCACCGGGCTGCCGGAGGCCGTGCATTCGTTGCCGGCAGGCACGCTTGATGGACTGAACGACTGGCAGCGCGCTGGCTACGGAGGCCCCTGTCCTCCCATTGGTCGGCACCGCTATTTCCACAAGCTCTACGCGCTCGACGTCGTGCTGCCCGACTTGAACGAACCGACCAAGAAGGCTTTGGAGGACGCGATGAAGGGGCATGTCGTTGGGGAAGCGCAGTTGGTCGGTACCTATCAGAAGGGGCGTTGATCTCGCTTTGCACGAGAAAACCCTGCTCCCATCGTTTTCTGCGTTCTGATGGGCGCGAAGCTTCCCGACCCGCCAGCGCTGTGGTTGTCCGGTCGTCGAACAGTTAAGACCGGTAGCGACGGACTCCACGAGCGGACCATGATGTCCGTTTGGGGGCATCGCCTGGCATGTTGGAGGCGCTATCAACGCCCTTTGGCAACGCGTCGGTCGAAGACTGACGAATGATACGGGCGCCGGCATCGCCGGCCACTTGCGGCATGAGCGTCGCGTACAATCGCCGCAAGTCGCCATTCTTGGCACTTCCGTCCGCCGATGCAGGACTCCCCGAGGAATCACCAGGGGTGGGCTCGGTGTTTTAGTGGCGGCAGATTGACTTCACTCCTTCAAGGGACGACGTGACGAAAGAGGACCAAACTCCAAGCTGCTCGCCGCTCGCTCAATCGGTGACGCGAGACGGCAAGACTGTTCAAATCGATATCTACGAGAACGGAGAAGGTGGCTGGCTTCTGGAGGTGGTCGATGAACACTGGAACTCCGTCGTGTGGGATGCCTCGTTTGCCAGCGACCGCCAAGCGCTCGACGAAGCCCTGAACACTATTGAGCGTGAGGGAATTGGGGCGCTGATTGGTTCGCCAAGTGGTGAGCAGAAAGCGATGGATTTGCATCAACCGTTGTCTGAAGCGGAACTCGACGAACTCGACGACTTTCTCGCCGACGAGGCCATCGAGGACAGGTCGATGGATGTGTCGATGATGGAAGGGTTTCTGACCGCGGTCGCGATCGGACCCCGGGTGGTGCTGCCGTCGGAATGGTTGCCCTGGGTATGGGATATCGAGGACGGACAAGCCGAAGCCAGGTTCGATAGCGAGGAACACGCCAATCGAATCATCTCGCTCGTCATGCGACACTACAACGCGGTGGTCCAAACGTTCATCGACGATCCTGCATCGTTCAAATCGGTTTTCTGGCGTGGCGACCAGTGGGGTGCAGCCGAGTGGTGTGAGGGTTTCATTCTCGGCTTTCAGTTCAGCGACGAGGCGTGGAGCCTGCTCGGTGTTGAGCAACCTGCCTGGTTCACCACTTTCCTGCGTTTGGGTACCGACGACGGCGTCTGCATCACCACGGACTCTGGCGACGCCGAGAAATGGATGAACGAGATCGAACCGTCGCTCGTGAAAATCCACGCCTACTGGAAAGACAGCCCTGCCAGCGAGCCTGGCGGCGTCATCCAGGACGGATTTAACCTCGGCGGGCAGAAAGAAGTTGGGCAGGTGCTTCGCGGTGGACCTAAGGTCGGCCGCAACGATCCTTGTCCCTGTGGCAGTGGCAAGAAATTCAAGAAGTGCTGCGGAGCCAACGACGCTACGGTCGCGTTGCATTGAGTGGTGTGGGATGACCACGCCGCGCGGACTGTTTCGATTGAACCAGGACTTCGTAACGGGGCCGAGAGGCGAGGGGTAAGCCCTGCGGCCACGAAGCGTCCTGACCGCAGCGCTCCATGCGCGACCGCTACTCCGCTGAGGGTGACTGCTTAGCCGGCCCGTTAACGCGGTACCTTCTACACCGAGCAGAACGCTTGGTAGATTATGTCATGCGACAGGTGACTGACCGGATAGGACCCAAACCTGACACCACATAACGCTCGCAAACGCTTTGGCAACCTGATGACTACAGAGTGGCCGAATTCCCTGCAATTTACGATAGCCTGCGTTTTGTGAATCCGGGGCGCCGCACGTCTTACGGAACAAGTTTCTGATCGCGTAAAGTGCGACGGTAAGCTCCAGCCACGATTGCGAGCGCGACGACAAGCAGAGCCGCCGCGACCGAGAACGTGATGCGCATCCCGCTGGCAACGGCCTCGGGGCGTGCCGTTGTGATGTCGGTCGTCGCCGATGCGAGGGCGAACACAGCGCCCATGACGGATGCCCCGGTGATCAGTCCCAGATTGCGTGACAAGTTGAGCATGCCCGAAGTGGCGCCGCGCAGGTTGGGGTTGACATCCGCCATGACGGTGGTGTTGTTGGCCGTCTGGAACAGTGCGTAGCTGGAGGTAATGACGACGATCGGTGCGATGTAGCCAGGGATGCCGAAAATCGTCGGCAGCATGGACAGCGTGAAGGCGCCCGCTGCCATTCCGAGGAGCCCAATGGTGATCATGCGTGGTGGCCCAAACCGGTCGGCAATGCGTCCGGCTGGCACGGCGGTCAGTGCAGCAACCAGCGGGCCGACGGACAAGAAAAGTCCAACAAGCGCGGCGTCGAGCCCGAGGGCACGCGAGAGATAGAACGGCCCGACCACCAGCGTCGCCATCATTACCGTCGAGACGAGCATGCTGGTGGCGAGACTCGAACTCAGCACGAGATTGCGGAACATCGCCAATCGGATCAACGGTGACGCTGCCCGTTTCTCGGCAAGCACGAAGAGGCCGGCTCCAAGGACAGAAGCCAACAGCAGAGCGACGTTGAATGGGCCAAAACTGCCGCGCCCGATCGTCATGGCTAGCGCATATGCCGCGAGTGTCAGTGCCAGCAGCAGCGTGCCCAAACTGTCGAAGCCGGGGCGCTCTGCGTTAAGTCGCTTGCGATCATTCGGCAGGTGGCGATGTGCAAGGAAAAGAGCCAGGACACCCAGTGGCAAGTTGATCAAGAAGATGACCCGCCACCCGAGTTCGGCGATCAGAATGCCGCCGAGTGATGGGCCGAGCGCGGTACCTATCGCGGACATCGTTCCGAGCAGCCCGATGGCGCTACCGGTCTTTGCCTTGGGAACCGTTTCACCGACAAACGCCATGGTGAGGGCCATCATGATGGCTGCGCCAAGACCCTGCAGTGCACGCGCAGCAATCAGTAACCAGAGCGTGGGAGCGACACCGCACACGCTTGATGCCACCGTAAACAGGAAGATTCCGGCAAATAGCAGCCGCTTGCGGCCGGTAATGTCACCGAGCCGCCCGACGCTGACGATCGTGGTGGTGATGGCCAGGAGATAAGCGAGGACGATCCACTGGACCTCCTGAAAGGAGGCATTGAATTCCTCCGCCAAGTTTGGCAATGCCACATTGGCGATGCTCGTGCCGAGCGAAGATAGCAAGACGGCTAGCGAAAGGGTGGCGAGCGCCCAGCGCACCGACGGTGCCTGTTCAGCGCTTCGATAGACGGCCCCATCTTGGTCTGCAATGATTGCGTTCATCATGAACTCCTTGTCGTGACTGCTCCCGAATCGGAACTGTCACAAACATAAGCCTTCACGTGCCCTGGCGGAAGGCGCATCATTTGCACTTTATTCGTGCGTTGGACGCCATATAACAACCAGGCCGTGTTAGGACTAATCCATGTCGACACCCGATCTGAATCTGCTCGTCACACTTGACGTGTTGCTCGCCGAAGGCAGCGTTGCGCGCGCTGCCAGACGGTTGCGGCTCAGCCCGTCAGCGATGAGCCGGGCACTGGCGCGATTGCGAGAGACGATGGGCGATCCGTTGTTGGTCAGGGCCGGACGCGGTCTCGTCCCCACGCCACGGGCGATCGAACTACGCGAGCGGGTCAGTCAGCTCGTGGAGGATGGAAAAGCCGTGCTGCGCCCCTCCGAGACGCTCAACCTCAAACAGCTGGACAGGACGTTCACGCTCCGGACCAGCGAGGGTTTTGTGGAGAACTTCGGACCGGAGCTCATTGCCCGCGTCGGCGCGGAAGCACCCGGTGCACGGCTTTGCTTCGTGCAGAAGCCAGACAAGGACAGCACGGCACTGCGCGACGGAATCGTCGACCTGGAAACTGGCGTTGTGGGGAAGACGACGGCTCAGGAACTGCGTGTGCAGACATTGTTCCGAGACCGCTTCATTGGCGCTGTGCGACTGGGGCATCCCTTTAGCCAGGGTGAGGTTTCGCCCTCTCGTTTTGCCGCCGGCAGGCACATCGGCGTTTCGCGCAGAGGGCTCGAGGACGGTCCGATTGACGAAGCATTGAAGCCACTTGGGCTGGGACGGCAGATCGTCACGATTGTCGGAGGCTTTTCGACCGCGCTGGCCTTGGCTCGGGGCTCCGACTTGATTGCCAGTGTTCCCGAACGACACACGGGAAATCTACGTGCCGGAATGCATAGCTTTCCCCTCCCGGTCACCACACCGGAGGTCACGGTCTCATTGCTCTGGCACCCGAGGCTGGATGCCGATCCAGCACATCGTTGGCTGCGCGGCCACGTCAGGGATGTTTGCGCGGTATTTCGCTGAAATGATTGGAGCGACGGCCAATCGAGTCGAACGGCGGGTTCCGGATCAGTGTGCTGTCATTCGCGCCAGCCGAACTCTCGCTGCCGCTACGTTGCCCGCTGGCCGAAAGTTGTCATTCGGTGATGGCACGTCAAGGCGTCGACGGGCAAGTCGCCGGCGTCAGGCGGACACCGTCTCCCGTGGCCGGCAGGCCAAAGATCAGCGCAACGCGGCGAGGTGCGGCTCCCGCTCTGACGGCTGACCTTGACTACGTCGAAGGCAGAAGGGATGGTGGGCTCGGTACCGGAAGCGCTCGTCTCTCTGAACGCCCCCCGGCGATGACAGCCAACGCAAGTCCAGGCGGTAGAATGCCGCCTATGACCCGTGCTGATCTGATCGCCGCCATCGCCTCCCGTTTCCCTACGCTGACGGTGAAGGATACCGACATCGTGGTAAAGGAAATCCTCGACGCCATCGGGCGCACCCTGGCGCAAGGTGATCGCGTTGAAATCCGTGGTTTCGGGAGCTTCCGGCTGAACTACCACCCAGCCCGGACCGGGCGCAATCCACGAACCGGAGTGGCGGTTCCAGTCCCCGAAAAGTACCTGCCCCATTTCACCGCGGGCAAGGAACTACGGGAACGCGTAGAGGCGTCAGTCAAGGACGCACCGCTTCAGCAGGCCGCCTGATGCACACCCTTGGCAGACTCGACGCAGCCGGCGCTAAGCCCGTTCGCAGTCGATTCGCGCGCAGCCTTGGGTAGTATCACCGCGCCCCTCCATGCCTGACGCCGCCGAACTCGACCGCCTCGCCGGCCTCGTTGAACGCGTGACCTTCCACAACGAGCAGAACGGTTTCTGTGTTCTGCGCCTCAAGGTGAAGGGCGAGCGGGAACTGATCACCCTGATCGGCCACGCCCCCGTCGTTTCTCCCGGCGAATACGCCTCTGCTTCCGGCAACTGGGTCACCGATCGCGAGCACGGCCGGCAGTTTCGCGCCGTCTTTGTCAAAATCTACCCGCCGACCACCTTGACCGGCATCGAGTGAGTGTGATCACCCGATTTGATGTTCTGATGTTCACCTACGGCGATGGTTAGTAGGGGTGATGGTAGGCGACCCTGGGGCTCCGCCCCAGACCCCGCGCTCGCCGCGAGGCAGCCGCCGGGGATGAACAAGTGCTTCCCCGGCAACTGCTCGCAAGCATGGGGGCCCTCCAAGGCGTCAAGAGGCTTTCGCGGCATAAACGGGCCGATGAAGCCGGCCCATTTATTCCACGGTCCTCTTGACCCCTTTCCTTGTCAAAGAGCCTCCCTTTCTGTCGACTCGTTCATCGAAAGGGCTAAGGCGACGCCTCCCGAGCGGACTTTCCGTCCGTCGTTCCTGTCGCCTCTCGTCATTCCGTGACGGTCATGAATCCGTACCGCTGACCGAAAGCCAGCCACGCCCGTCGGGCTGAAGAACGAGCCGGTTCGGATACCTCCACCCGCCCCAAGAGATCGAGCAGCGCTCGAAGTGGCGCGTCGGTCTCATTGCCGATAGCGTCAATGACCGTTCTTCGGTCGCGCATCCGCTGGGCACGCTTGCGCTCTCGGTCTGTCATCGCTCGCTCGCCCTGGGGTGGGCGGCCTCTTTTCGTGACGGTCACCAAGGGGTCGGTCATCTTGTCCTCCTGTTTTTGTGCCCGTCACGAGAAGAACCGAACGTTCTGCGGTAGCCTTTTCCAAGGTCCGCAGGCGTTGTTCCGCCCGGGGCAGCTGTCAAGGGTCGTGGGGCGTGATCGCACAACAGCGCGAGCCCGTCGCCTGGCGGGAGGGTCGTCACCGGCCGACCGCCACACGACGCAGCGCAGGGGTCTCGGGTGACGCGAAGACCTCGAGGTAGAGTTTCTCGTCGAGTTGCGGCAACTCACGCTGCGCCGCGGCGGCGAGCAGTTCGGCCGCGAGGGTGGTCAGGATGCGGTAGTTACCGGCGGCGTGATCGCACAGCGTATGACAGAGCGCGGGAGTCATCAGGCTGGCGTTCCCGGCGCGGCTCAGCAGATGGGTCAGACAGGCGAGTAACTCGTCACGCGACGCATATTCGGTGGCGAGGCGGGTACGGATGCGGGAACCGAGCGGGATCAACTTCTCACGACGCAGCTTCTCGATCAGACGCGCATCGCCGGCCAGCACCACACACAGGAGCGGCTGCGAATCGAAGCGCGCACTGGCGAGCAGGCGCAACTCGCAAAGAACGGCCGGACTCATCTCCTGCGCCTCATCGACCAGCAACACCACCCGGCGACGGGTCGTTTCCAGATGCGCGAACCAGACTTCACGCAGCGCCTTGAAGCCACCCCAGCGATTATGCGGGCGCAAGGGCACGGTGAAGATGTCGCCCATTTCGCGATAGAAATCGGCCAAGTTGCTCTGCGGATGGTTGATCGCGCCGACGGTGACGTCCGACTGGCTTCCCAGACGGTCGGCCAGGAGGCGCAAGGCCACGCTTTTCCCGGTGCCGGGATCGCCGTGGATCATCGCGAAGCCCCCTTCGCGCAGCTGAGCGTGTTCGATTCGCCAGCAGAAGTTCTCGATCCGGGGCGGAACAAAGAGGGCCTCGATCGGCAATTCAGGGGAGAAGGGATTCCACTTCAGCCCGTAGAGGGCGAGGAGCTTATGGTTCATGCCGGCTCCTTGTCGACGGACGGCAAATACGCAGGCGGCAAGCCCGTCGCGGCGTAGTCAGCGAGCAGTTGGCGCAGCAGTGGCGCGATCCCGGTAGACGGCGGCGCCAGACCCTCTGTCGTGACGGGCGCGAGGCGCCGACGCTGACCATCGGCGTTGGCCGACTTGTCGAGCACCTTGATCGGGCACAGCACGACGCCGGTGCTCGGATCCACGAGATCGACGTGTCGGAGGTCCCAGCGGGCGTAGCGTAGATGAACCACCGGCAGGTGCCGATAACTGGCGGGGATCTCGAAGCGGATGCCAGCCAGACTGACCGTGCCATCGGCACGCCGCTGGCGGCGCGCGACTTCAATCCGGAAGGCGGCCTGCAGCGTGGTGGTATCCGGGCAGTCACGGCGAACACTGGGCCCCGCGAGATAGCGCGCCAAGGGGGTCGCGTCGATCTCGGAATGCAGCGTACGGTGGTACTCCTGTTCGACCCAGGTTTGGCTGGCCTGATTGAGGAGGTCCAGCGTCAGCAATTTCTCGCTTTCGAGCATCGCCATCAGGCGCCCTTCGATGCGCCCCCAAAACGATTCCTGTTTGGCATTTTGGTAATTACGTGGCCGGCCACGTAATTACCAGTATGTGGCGCTCAGAAATATGTGGCGACGAATCCGGCACCCCGCTTGGTTGCGGGCGGTCGGTCAAATTTACACCACATAAGTTTGCGCGGATCAGGATCACGATGATCGTCCATCTTGTTGAAGACGGAGATCGATCATGATTGAAGAGCTATTCAAGCGCCCCACGGCGCTGGCGCGCTACCGGGAAGGCCCGCTTGCGGAAGCGCGAGAACAATTTCTCGACCGATGTGCCAACGATGGTTACTCACGCTCGATGCTGCAGAAGATCGCTTGGGTACTCCTGGCCGTCGCAGAGGGCCTTGACCTTGAGCATGGGAAGGTCAGTACGCAGGACATTGAGCGCGCTGCGGACTGCCGACGACGGTTGAGGCATCAGCCCATCCGTACCGAGGACTCGGTGTGGACACGCCAGATGTTTATCCACTTCGCGACGGAATGGCTGCGATACCTGGACTGCCTTCAGCAGACCGAAGAGGCACCGAACGCCTTCATGGCTCAGATTGACGCCTTTGCCTGCCATATGCGCGACGAACGAGGCCTGTCGCCAGTGACGATCAGCACGCGTTGTGAGCGCCTGACCTGGTTCTTTGCCGGACTGTGCCCGTCCCGGGATACGTTGAGCGCGATTACCGTTGCCGATGTCGACGCCTTCATTGAGTCGAAGAGTAAGAAAGGTTGGACACGTGCCTCTTTGGCCACGTTGGCCAGTTCGTTGCGCAGCTTCTTCGCCTTCGCCGAAGCCCGCGGGTGGTGCCCTTCGGGAATCACTGCGGTCATCGAATCGCCGCGGCTCTATACCCGTGAAGGTATCCCGGAAGGCCCAGGCTGGGACCACGTCCAGCGCCTCCTTGTCGCCACAAGCGGTGATCGACCGGCAGATATTCGCGACCACGCCATCCTGATGTTGCTCGCGGTCTACGGCCTGCGGCGAGGCGAGGTCGCGGCGTTGCGGCTGGACGATCTGGATTGGGAAGGCGAGTCGATCCACATCACGCGACCCAAGCAACGTCGTGCTCAGCGTTATCCTTTGCTGCACGCCGTGGGCGAGGCGATCTTGCGCTACCTGCGCGAAGTGCGACCGCGCTGCGGGCATCGGGCATTGTTCTTGACGCTCGGCGCACCCATTCGCCCGCTGTCGGCGCCGAGCATTACGCCGGTTGCGCACGCCCATCTGAGTCGCCTGGGCCTCACCCTGTCGCCACGTGGGGCGCACTGTTTGCGGCACGCCTGTGCCAGCCACCTTCTCGCGTCGGGCTTCTCCCTGAAGCAGATTGGCGACCATCTCGGACATCGCAGCGCCAATTCGACCCTGAGCTATACCAAGGTCGACCTGACGGGGCTGCGGCAGGTGGCCGAACTCGATCTGGGGGCACTGCTATGACGCTCTCCGCGCAGGTTTCCATGTACATCGCTCATAAGCGCGCCTTGGGATACAAGTTCGAGACCGAGGAGGCGATCTTCAAATCCTTCTGCCGGACCGTCGGTGAAGGCCCACTGGCCAGCGTTGAAGGCAAGTCCGTGCTCGCTTTCCTGAACGGCAACGGACCGGTGAGCGCGTACTGGGTCAAGAAGTACCACGTGCTTTCGGGGTTCTACCGTTTCGCCCTGGCACGTGGTTTGGTCAGCAGCGTGCCGTTGCCGTACAGCCTGCCGAGGCTGGACGCTCCCGTCTTCGTGCCCTACATCTACTCCCACGACGAACTCAAGCGCCTGCTCGACGCGCTCCCCATCGCCTGTACCGGCCGAGCGCCCATCGACGCGTATGTCTTCAGAGCCTTGCTCTTGCTGCTCTACGGGGCGGGGCTCCGCATCAGCGAAGCCGTCTCGCTGAACATCGCCGATGTCGACCTCGAGCAAGCCCGCCTGATCGTCCGGGGGACGAAGTTCTACAAGAGCCGGCTTGTGCCACTGGGCAAGGATCTGACGCATGTCATGAGCGAGTATGTGGGCAAACGCAACGACCGCCACTCAGGCGGCGCGGACACGCCGTTCTTCTGCTTCCGGAACGGCGCGCCGCTGAGCAAGTCTGCCGCGCGCTGCACCTTTCGACGCCTGCGAACTGCCGCCGGCGTTACCCGCGACGGTGGCTCAAGAGAGCAGCCACGACTCCACGACTTGCGTCATTCGGCCGCCGTTCATCGGCTCGTCGCCTGGTATCGCAGCGGCGCAGACCTGCACGATCTCCTGCCCAAGCTGGCGACCTACCTCGGCCACGTGAACCTGTCGGCCACACAACACTATCTGACGATGACGCCTGACTTGCTTCAAGAGGCAAGCCGGCGATTCGAACGTTACGCCATGGAGAATGATCATGACTGACCACGCTTTGCTCGGACCTTGGGTCCGGCGTTTCCTGATCGACTATCTGGTGCAGGAGCGCAACCTTTCGATCAACACCCAGAGAAGCTATCGCGACATGCTGGCGCTGCTCCTCCCCTACGTTGGCGATCATCTCAAGAAATCGGTGGACCGACTGACCGTCGAAGATCTGTCGGTAGATCTGGTCCGCCAGTTCCTCGCTGATCTGGAAGCGAGGCGTCGCTGTATCGCCGCCACTCGCAATCAACGCCTCGGCGGCCTTCACACCTTGGCTCGATTCATCGGCCAGAACAGCCCCGAGCACATCGCGTGGTGCACACAGATCCGGCTGATCCCCTTCAAGAAGACGGCTCACCCTGGCATCACCTATCTCGAGAAACCGGAAATGGATGCGATCCTGGCGTCTCCGGATCGCCATACCGCTCTGGGTCGGCGCGACTACGTGCTCTTCCTCTACAACTCGGGGGCGCGCGCGAGCGAAGCGGCGGAGGTCCGGGTCAGCGCCATTGACTGGTATGCTCAATGCGTTCGAATCACCGGCACGGGTAACAAACGGCGTGCCTGTCCATTGTGGCCAAACACCTTGGATGAGTTGCAGTTCCTGGTGGCAAACCGCGCGCCGGAGCAGCGTCTGTTTCTGAACCGCAACGGTCAGCCTCTTACTCGCTTCGGCATCCATACGCTGGTCGAACGCTACGCATCCAGAGCTTGTGCGCAATCACCGTCGCTGGCCAGCAAGCGAGTCAGCCCGCACGTGATTCGCCACACCGCGGCAACCCATCTGCTACGGTCCGGCGCCGACATCAACACTGTCCGTGCCTGGCTGGGTCACGTTTCGCTCGCCACGACAAATCTCTATGCAGAGACCGATCTTGCGACCAAGGCCCGTGCACTGGCCATGTGCGCGCCGGCGGCAGAGGGCGCGATCAATAAGTCCTGGCGCCAACAGCCAGACCTGCTGGCTTTCTTGCGCGGTTTGTAGACAAAGTTTATGTGGCATTTGCCCGGCTCCCGGCCTCGTGTCTTCAAGAGAATGAGGCCCGGGGCCACATATTTTTGAGCGCCACATACTGATAGGGCGAATACGGCAAGGTGGTCTGATGCACGACACCCAGACGGGCGAGGCCGCCGACGGTCGTGGTAATCAGCAGGAAGAAATAATGTCAAGGAAACCCGGGAAACCCAGGCGGGACAAGCCCCGTAGCCGGGTTTCCTCGTGATTATTTTCCGCCTGGGCGTTGTAGGCCTGTTCGAAGCCGCCACCGGCGACCGGCATGATGCGGGACTCTTCGTCGGTCAGATTGATCTGATCACGGTCTCGTGGTCCGGGCTCGGGAGCCTTGGGGGGCTTGCCACCGGGCTTCTTGCCGGTCGCCTCTTCCTTGGCCGCACGGCGGGCCATTTTCTCGTCGTACTCGGCTTTCTCGCGCTGAAAGCGCTCCTCGGCCCGAGCGACAAGCTTGGCCTTGGCGGCGGCCATGGCGGTCAGCCGATCTTCGCGACGCTTGAGTTCCTCGGGCAGGCTGACTCCCGTCGGGATATCGGCTTGATCCGCCTGTTCTGCCAGCGCCAGTAATTCCTGAACCTCGGCCTTGAGTTGGACTTCCAGCTTTTCGATGTGCCCGTGCGATAGCGCACTGTGCCGCGAGGCGTTGGCTTCAAACTTCGAGCCATCAAGACTGATGTTACCCACCTTGAGCACTTTCATTTCCGTGGCCATTTTCAGGACCTGCAGAAACAGGTCGCTCAGTTCGTCAAGGAACCGTCGGCGGAAGGTGGCCAAGCTGTCGTGATCGGGATGAAGGTTGGCGGCGATGAAGCGGAAGGCTATCGAGTCGTAGCTTGCCTGCTCCAGCCTGCGGCTGGAAAAGATACCCGTGGCGTAGCCATAGACCAGAATCCCCAGTAGGGTGGCCGGATGGTAGGCTTTCGATCCGCGCCCCGCGTACTCGCGCGTCAGCTTGGAGAGATCGAGCTGGTCGATCACTTCGACAATGAATCGCGCCAGGTGATCCTGGTTCAGCCAGTCGTCTACCGACGGCGGTAGCAGATAGTCGGTCTGGCGGTCAGCGACGATAAACTTGGACATGCGACGACCCGGTTGTTCGAAGAGGTATGATTATATCATATCTGGATCTGGCGCAGGAAAAGTCCGACAGGCTGCTAGCTCAAAGCGAGTCCAGCCAGTCCAGTATGTCGGCGTTTTTCTTCCAACTGGGAGGGGTCTGTTGCATCGCCATGTGATCGACAGCTTCGAGCGCT
Source organism: Candidatus Accumulibacter meliphilus (assembly GCF_036625345.1). Classification (NCBI taxonomy): domain Bacteria; kingdom Pseudomonadati; phylum Pseudomonadota; class Betaproteobacteria; genus Candidatus Accumulibacter; species Candidatus Accumulibacter meliphilus. Next base: position 16,243 of record NZ_JAZKTZ010000015.1, read on the forward strand.
CTTCGCTTGGTTTCAATGTTGGCTTGAGCGTAATGATTGGTGGTGTCCAAGCTTGCGTGCCCGAGCCAACTACGGATGACAGACACGTCGACGCCGGCGGCGATCAAGTGAACAGCTGCTGGCGTGTCGAAAGCGATGTGGCGTGACCTTTTTGTCGATGAGCGACGGCACTTGCTTGGCAGCAGCGGCGACGTAGTGCTCCAACTTATAACGGAAGCCCGAGGCGCCCAGTGGCTTGCCATAACGGTTGGCAAAGATTGGTTCCGATTCGGCACGAGGTCGGCGCTTGAGCAAGGCCTTGAGCAAGTCGATGGTTTCTGGCCAGAGCGGGCAAAAGCGTTCTTTGCGGCCTTTGCCCAGCAGACGAACGTACGCGGGAGAATCGAAGTGTATGGCTTGCGGACAAACATCAAGCGCCTCTTGGATTCGAGCGCCAGTATTGTAGAGAAATGACAACAGAGCATGATCACGCTGACCCTCTAGGTTGGCGCGATTGGGCTGGGCCAGAATGGCACTCACCTCGTCTAGTTCCAATGCGCGGAGGGCAGGCTGCATGGCTCGTTTGGTTGGGATACGCAAGGCCTCGGCACACTGTGCGGCGGCCGAAGGATCGCGGTCCGCCACATACGCGAAGAAGCTGCGCAAAGCCGCCAGCCGACAGTTACGGGTGCCGATGGAATCTTTGCGCTCGTCCTCGGCATACTGGAGGAAAGCCGTGACTTCAGCCGCGGTCAAATCGGGTAGGCTCAGTTTTGCCACCAGTCGATCCTTCCGTTTAGCGACGAAACGCAAAAAGAGCCGCCACGTGTCTCGGTAAGAGCGAACGGTGTTTGCTGAGCAATTGCGCTGCTGTCCTAGCCATTGCAGGAAGAACGCCTGTAGCAACAAGGGGAAGGTGTTGGCCGGTTTCATGACGGGGCTCCTGTTGAATCATGGAGCGCATTAGCGGCGAACGTGTGAAAGCGATCTCCCGCTTGCTGAAGAAGTTCTTGGGTGATGGTCAGATAGACCAGTGTCGAGTTGATGTCCTTGTGACCCAGATAGGTGGCAAGATAAGGCAATCGAGATTGCGGGTTGACCCCTTCCCGGTACCAGGCCAGCATGCGGTTGGCCACGAACGAGTGGCGAAGATCATGAACACGTGGTCCTACTGATCCCTCTTGCGGCTTGAATCCGGCCCGCCTGATGACCTCTCTCAACAATTGGTGGATACGAACATAGGAGTAGGGAGCGGCCGGCTGCTGATGCCAGAACAAAGCGGCGGTGACATCCATGGGCATACCGGCGAGGCGTCTGGCTTCGAGGTAGTCATGCAATGCTGCCAACACGCTGGGCGCGACCGGTAGCCGCCGCGACTTGAAGAACTTGGTTTCACGGATCTCAATCGTTGCATCTGAGCCTCTTGCAAAACTCCCCACGGGAACTGCTGGGCCGCGGGATTCGCTCTCTGGGAACGATTTTTGTCGCGAGGGAAGTTGCCGTGGCCGAGCGGCGAACCTGATGGCATTATTTGTCTCATTGGGGGCAACGACCACCCTGCATCATCGGATGCACAGCGGTCGGAGAGGAAAAACGGGTGGTCATTCTCGTAATCGCATCAACTGGTCGGCGGTCAGCGCCAGGATACCGAACATCAAGTGCGCCATCACCTTGGCGCCGCCCTTGACCATGATGGTGTTGCCGCCGAATTCGTCCTTGAGCCGCGCGTTGCTGCGCTCGGCGACGGTACGTTCGTTGTAACGAATGGCCTCGGCCGGTGCGAATTCGATCTTCTCGCCGCGACGCGGATTGTGATCGATCAGCGGAACGTGGCCGAGACTCCGGCAGTGCTCACGCAATTCGGTGCTGCAATAGGCCGCATCCATGACATCGTAGAGGTTGGTCACCCGCTCGGCACTGATCAGTGATAGCGGAATGGCGGCACGGCTGTCGTGCATCGAGGCGCTTGAGAGCAGCGCCGCGATGGGCACGCCACAGTCGGCGGTGTCGAGATGCAGCTTATAGCCGTTCCAGCTGACCTTGTAGCCTTGGGCGTTGCACTTCGTGCCGCGATCACACGCCGTCGGAATCTCATCGAGCATTTGCGCCAACGTCTGCCCGCGTTGGCGCTGGATCGGCGACTCCTTCGCGGGTGGTCGTGTCTCGCCGCGCCGGGGGCGGCCACGTTTCTTCGCCGCTGGTGGCGTTTCTGGCACTGGCGCACTCGCTTCGGAAGGGCTCTCTTCCTTCGGGAGCACCGAGGGCTGTGCCGCTGGGACCTCTTCGGCCACGGCCGCCTCGCGCCGGGACGGATGTTCGCGTGCTTCAATGGCCGTACCGTCGCGGCTGATATGTCCGATCAGTTCATCCCCGAGATGGGCCTTGACGAGGGCTTCATGCACCCGCTGGCCCAAATCCGCTTGAGAAAACTCGTCGAAGGCGCGCGAGAAGGTGGCTTCAGAAGGCAGTTTCTTGCACAGAGGAAAGCCACAGATACGTCGCAGCGCACGGTCTATCGTCAGGCGTTCAATCAGCCCTACCGTGGTATTGAGCCCCAACACCGACTTAGCCACGAAAGCGTTCGCCAGCCACGCCCGCTCTACCGGCGGACGCCCCACGCCACACCAGTTCGATCCCGTGAATTCCTCAATGCGCACCCATTCCAGGATGTGCACGACCTTCTCCAACTTCGGTGTCAGCGGACCTTCAGCCCTCAACTCGGGCAGCAGTTCGTGCTGAATCACGTTCCAGCGTTGCATGATCAGTTCGCGTTGGGTAGTATCCATTTTGCGGGCGTTATGATGTTGGTCTTGAGAAACCCATCATGCCAGAAATGGCCGCCTGCGTCCTCCGCTTTCGCCCCCAGCGACGAAAAAATCAGCCCTGCAGTGTCAGTTTTGCAAGAGGCTCACGTGTATTGCAGCAGACTGACGCCAGGGAGCAAGGGACGGGCTGTACGCCGAGAATTGCTGGCCAAGCGCGCTCAGAGTGCTTTGGCGATGGCGGCAATGGCCCGCGCGACATCTTTGGCGTCGGTCGCGCAGCCACAGACCGAAACCAGCATGCAGCGTCGCCAATATTCACCGTCGCCTTGCAGTCCCAGACAAAGTCCCAGACAAACAATCTCGCAGTTGGCGAAAACTTATCGGACCGCGGGCAGGGTCGGCGGCACGATGCGCAGATGGCTTGGGCCGCCGCTGGCGTCGTCCCTGATCAGCTCGAAACGCGCCGGGCGGCTGCTTTCCGGTATGTGCTGGCGCAGGGTTTCAAGCCAGCGATCGAGTTCAGGCTGGCCGATGTGGCGGCTATAGACCGCCCATACCGTCCATACCGCGTCTGCCGGGCGGGCCGGCAGCCGGGCAGCGATGTCGGCCGGGTCGTCGGCGAGCGTGGCGCTGATGCCGGTGTCGACGCTCTTCTGGCGGGTCATCGGCGCAGCCGCCAGAGTTGCCGGGCCTTCTTCTTTCGGGGTGTTTGTAATGCCGCTTGCCGCCATTTTCCCCGGGCGGCTTGTCTGTTCCGTCATCCGGGCTGCGGCTGGAGGTGCAGGCTGCGCGGCGCGTGCGTCGGCGCGCGCGTCTTGTGCCATGCCGCTGCCCGGCGCGGCATGGCGTTCTCGTGCGGCGAGTTTGCCCTTGTCTTGCGGGCCTTGCCGCATGGCGCCAGGCGTCTGCTCCAGCGCGACTTGCGCTTCGGCAAGTGCGGGCTCGGCGTTTTGGCCGAGCGCCTCTTTCTTCGCCGCGTCCTTCGCCAGCATTGCTGTCTGGAAAGCGTCTTGCACCGCGACTTGCTGCGCGTCGGGGGTGAGGGTGAGCACGAGTTGCGTGCCGATTGCTGCCAGCAGGCCAGCCAGTGCCGCCAAACGCAGGTCGAAGCAGCGAAAGCCGAGGAAGGCGCGTTTCTTGACCGGGGTGGCTGGCGGGGCAGCTTCGGTGGCTGGCGCGGCAACTGCTTGCGCACGCAGCCATTCTTCGCTGGCCGGCGCAAGTGCGGCGCCAAGCATCGCTTGTGGGCTATCGCCTTTGGCGATGCCCGTCAGGACGGCCTCGCGGCGGGGAGCTTGCGCAGATTCAATGCTGGCGGCCATCTTCAGGAAGTTGGCTTCCAGGCTGGCGGGTGGTTCGAAAGCCGAAGGAATGGTCTCGAGACGCGCGGCTGTTGCTGGCGCAGGGCTGGGCGAGGTGGTTGGCGTGGCGGCCGCCTCGGGCGGTGTGGCAATTGCGCGTCTGTGCAGTCTGTGCAGCCTGTGCGGCCTGTGCCGCGCGTGCAAAAGCCGCTTCGAATTCAGCTTCGTCCGACGGGGTGTAGGCGGGCAGCTCGCAGAGCAGGCGGGCCAGGCGGTCCTCGCCCTGCAGGAATTTTTCGAAAGCCCGGCTCGCTGGTTCACCTGGTTCACCTGGCTCACGCCTGTGCCTCCAGTTCGCGGCGCAGGCGGGTGAAAGCGTAGCGCAGGCGGCTCTTGACGGTTTCGAAACCTTCGCCGACGGTGTGCGCGATTTCCTCCAGAGTCATTTCGCTGAAAAAGCGCAGGACCACCACTTCGCGCTGATTGGCGGGCAGGGCGAGCAAGGCCTGGTGCACCCGGTCGAGATTCTGGCGCAGTATCAGTTCGGCTTCCGGCGCCAGATCCTCGGTGGGCGCTTCGGGGCGCTTGTCGTCGAGTTCTGCGCGCTGGCTTTCGGCCGCAGAGCGGCGCAGGTCGAGCCACAGGTTGCGGGCAATCTGGAACAGGAAAGTCCGGAAAGCCGCTTGCGGTTTGTAGTCCGCGCAGCGCGTCATCAGCTTCTCCCAGCTGCGCTGGGTGATGTCTTCGGCCTGGGCGACATTGCCCTGGCACTGCCAGGCGATGAAGTTGAACAGCGCCCGGTTGTGGCGGCGGAAGAGCTCGGTGGCGGGTTTCTCGACCAGGCCGTTGGCGACCAGCAGCATCAGGTCTTCGTCGGGCAGCGTGGCAAGTTCGGCGGCGGTCTTCATGGCCCGCAGTATAGACCGGCCGCTTTGCCGGGAGTGTTTGCCGCCACCTGCCCCCACTCTCGCCTGTCGGAGAGGCGGCGGCGAGGCGCCGGGAACGAGAACGGGCGGCGGATCAGCTCGCGGGCTTGCTCCCCAGGGCTGCCGCCAGATCGAGCAGGCGCAGGAACTCGCCGCGGTAGCCGTAGGGGTCGCTGCCGGTGTTGGCCAGCGCCAGCTTGCGGACGTCGGCATAGCGCCAGTCGCCGGTGTATTTGCCGCCGCGCAACAGCTGGCCGTAGGCTGCCACGGCGCTGGCGAATCGAAATTCGCTGCTGGCGGCGTCGAGCGCTTTGATCGCGCTACGTTGCAGAGGGAAGTCGATGAGCTCGCTGGTGCTGCTTCCGGGCTGCTTGTAGCGCAGCTTGAGGTGGCCGAGTTCGTTACCCAAGGGGCTTTCGACACTGGCTTGCCGGGCATAGCGCAGCGGGTCCACGCTGGCCTTGCTGCCGGCCAGGGTCAGCTCGTAGAGTGCGGTGACGGTGTGGCCTGCGCCAATGTCGCCGGCATCGACCTGGTCGTTGTTGAAATCCTCGCGCGCCAGCTGGCGGTTCTCGTAGCCGATCAGGCGATACTCCTTGACCACGGCGGGATTGAATTCGATCTGCACTTTCACGTCGCGGGCGATGGTGGCCAGGGTGGAAGTCAGCTCATTGACCAGTACCTTGTGGCCTTCCATCAGGTTGTCGATGTAGGAATAGGCGCCGTCGCCGACATCGGCGATCTGCTCCATCATCGCTTCGTTGTAGTTGCCGGTGCCAAAGCCCAGGGTCGACAGCGAGATGCCGGATTTGCGCTTTTCTTCGATCATGCTTTTCAGCTGCCGCGTGTCGGCGATGCCGACATTGAAATCGCCATCGGTGGCCAGCAGGATGCGGTTGATGCCCCCTTTGACGAAGCTTTGCTGGGCAGCGGCGTAGGCCAGTTGAATGCCGGAAGCGCCGGCCGTGCTGCCGCCAGCCTGCAGGGCATCGATCGCCGCGCTGATGGTGGCTTTTTCAGTGCCTGGCGTCGGTGGCAGGATCACCCGTGTTCCCGAGGCGTAAGTCACCAGCGAGATGCGATCCTGAGCACGCATCTGGGCAACCAGCAACTTGAGCGCGGACTTGAGCAGCGGCAGCTTGTCCGCACTGTTCATCGAGCCCGAGACGTCGACCAGAAAAACCACGTTCGCCGGCGGCAGGGCCTGCTTGGCGACATCCTGCCCCTTGATGCCGACGCGCAGCAGCACGCGCTCGGCGTTCCACGGGGCGGGAGCCATTTCGCTATGCACGGCAAACGGACGATCGTCCTTCGGCAGCGCGTAGTCGTACGGGAAGTAGTTGATCAATTCCTCGACGCGCACCGCATCGGCGGGCGGCAATTGGCCGGCATTGAGCATGCGGCGCACATTGCTGTAGCTGCCGGTATCGACATCGATGCTGAAGGTGGACACCGGCGCTTCGGCGACCTGCCTGACCGGATTGTCGGTGAGCTGGCTGTAGCGCTCGCGCGCCTCGGGCGGCATGGGGGCAAGCGCATAGCTTGGTGGCTGCGGCTGTGGCTGCACGGCGACGGACATCCTGTCGGCGGCCATCCTGGCATCGGCTTCCTGCCTCGCCTCCTTCTTTGCCACCACTTTGCCGGGCGGGGCGTTGGCCGCCATCGTCTCGGCGAGCTTTGGCGCCGGCTTGGGCTGCGCCTGGGGTGCTGTCTGGGCGGCTGAAGCGAGTGGGGCGGTTGGGGTGGTTGGGGCGCTCGGGGTGACTGCGACGGTTGCCGTGGCTGCGACGGCGCCTTGCGCGCTCGGGCGAGTTTCGTTCTCGGCGGCGCGTCCGGGGGCTGTTTGATCGCTGCGTGGCGCTGTCTTGACGGCTGTATTGTCCTGTTGCGTCGGTGCGCAGGCGGCGAGCAGGCCGGCCAGCAGGATGGCGAGCAGGCGGGATGGGGTGCGATGTTTCATGGTCAGGCTCCTGTTTCCGGGTCCAAGTTTCGGTGCGCATCGAGGCGCGATCTCTTGACGCCTTCCCGCATCCGCGCTGTGGCGCTAAATGCGGGGGCGTGAGAGTGAAACGGGCGAGATCAGAAAACCGGGTTGGTTCGCGCGTGATTTTTTCGTCGGGCGCTGCCGCTCACACCATCGCCGACGTCACCACCTCCGTCATCGACGACACCCAGGCCGGCAGACGACCCAACCGCGGCCATGCCGCCCGCTTCGCACTCGCCAGCCGTGAAGCGGATTAGCGCATCGAGTGGGCGTTTTTCGAGCAGAATACCGGCTGATGACTCAAAGCCTGATCGTTTCCTGCCGGGTCGCCGATGATTCTCTACGCGCTGATTGGAGAAGCCGGTGTTGTGTTGACTAAGGGAGGTGTTCCGGATGCAAAGTGAAGATGACAGCCTGATCCGCGAGATGATCGACACGATCATTCGTGAAGCCAATCCCGACACCGTGATTCTATTTGGTTCGCGTGCGCGTGGCGACGCCCGGCCGGATTCCGATGTTGATCTCCTGATTGTCGAGCCTGAGCCTTTCAGCCCGCAGCGAAGTCGCCGCCAGGAAACGGCGCGATTGTACCTGGCTCTGCGCAAGCTGGCGCTGCCCAAGGATTTGCTGCTCTATAGTCGCGATGAATTCGAGCAACTCAGGGATTCTGAGCACCATATCGTCGGTCGCGCCCAGCGCGAGGGAAAGGTTTTGCATGCGCGCGCCTGATCACGCGCAGGCCTTGCTGCTCATGGCGCGCAAGGATTTCGATGCCTTACGCGGCATGCTCGACAATCCGCTGTCGGGCGAATTGATGCCTGCGGCGGCCTCGCCCTTACCGCTCGGGCGGAATGATGCGCATGAATAGCTCAGTTGAGTTCATTGAAGTGGATCTCGAAGCCGGTGAAAAGAAGCTCATCCTGGAGCTTGGCGGTTTCTGGGTAATGGATGAAACGACACAGGCGGACCTCAGGAATGGTCGGAAGAAATGGATCAGATTTAGAGCGGATGTTGTTTCCGAGCTCATTGGTGAGCTGTCCTACCACTGCAACCGCTGCCGGAATGTCTATCAATTGGAACTGCTGGATGAACTGATCTGCCATCTTGAAGTCACGTTTTCCGCCAGCACGAGATAACTCCCCATGTTGCCTTCGTTGCTCGCCGGCGAGATCGTCGGTGCCGCGTGCGTGGTGGCGATGACCAGGCGCTTTGGCCGCAGCATGACGGAGCCGACGGCCTGGAAATGGTCGAGGTGGAATTCGCGGGCACCGACCGTCTGGATACGGATGTGGCGCTGTACTTCCTCGGCCGGGTTGTCGCGCTTGCTGGGCCGCTTGTCAATCAGCCAATGCCTTTAGCAGCGCGTCCTTGGCGTCCTGATAGAACTCGATGTCCAGCCGCGTGGCCATGTCGTCGGAGAGATCAAACAACTGACGCCGGCACGATACCGGCAAGAGCAAGGATTTCGCCCCTTTTTCGCTGGCAATCTCCGCAAGACTGACCGCGTTGTGAACTGGCTCGATGGTTCCGCCGAGCGTCACTTCGCCGACGACGATCAAGCCCCCGCGCACGGATTTGCGCAGCAAGGCCCCGCATAGCGCGATCAGCGAAGCAACGCCGGTTTTTGCACCGCTCCTTGCCGCATCGAAGCCGCGCAGCTGCACCGAGAATTCATGGGCACGCGGGTCGCGATCGCCGACCAGCTGCATTGCCCGCGCATAGAGGTTCTGCTCGGCGCAACGGATCGATTCCTGGAACGCTTGTTGCACGGGCTTGTTGAGCACGCGCACGCCGCCGCCGGGTCCTTCGGCGACTTCGATGCGGAAGAGGCCGGGATGCTCATCCTGGCCGCCGGGTGAGAGCGTCCAGATCTGCCCGGCCTCCAATGGCTCGTCACCGATGCCGCCCTGACTTTGCAGTTCCGGCGTTGAGACAAATTTTTCGACACCCTCGGCGCCCAGCGTATAGCTGAAGTGGGTATTGCGGAATTCGGCAGCACCGATACGCTTTTGCTGTTCCTTGACGCGGCGGCGAACTTCCAATGCCAGCCGTACAGCCCATTCGAGGTCTGCATCGCTGACCTCGGCATCCTGAGCGGGATGAATCAGCTTCAGCAGGCCACTGATGGTCTTGTTGACGCCGTTGATGTCGCGGCCCGATAGCGCACCGCCAAAGAAGAGGCGGTTTTGCAGGGTCGCCAGGCGGCTTTGGTTGCGCAGTTGTGTGAAGCATTCGGAGAGGAAATCACTGACCAGCCCGAAGTGATCGGTGAAGATTTCCGGTTTCAGTTTGGGCACGTCCCAACCGGGCAGGTAACAATGAATACGATCCATGAACGCCGTGTCGTCGCGCATCTCGGGCGGCAGCGGCTGGAAGAGGTGGCCAATGCGCTGCTGGTGCTCGACGTCGACATCGAAGTTGCCGACCATCACGATCGAGCCGTCGGCGCGGATGCTCTCCTTGCCGCGCGAGAACTCTCCCGATTCCATGTAGCCCTTCATGATGTTGACCCCATCCTTCTGGTCGAAGGAGATGCCGGAAACCTCATCGAAGCACACCACGTCGTATTGGCAAACCAGGCCGCGCTGGCCATTGGCGTTATTGACGAACATGCGCGCAACGGTTGCCTTGCCGCCGGAAACCAGATGGGCGTAGGGCGATACCTGCTGGAAGAGATGTGACTTGCCGGTGCCGCGTGGGCCGATCTCGACCAGGTTGTAGTTGCGTTCGACGAAAGGCACCATGCGCAGCAAAACGGCGTCTTTGTTGCGTTCGCTGAGCTGCGCCGGCTCGAGGCCGATGGAGCGCAGCAGAAAATCCTTCCATTCGGGCGTCGACAGCTTGCCGCGCGCCTGCGCCATCTTCTCCAGGACGTCACGCTGTGAGAGTTGAATCGCGCGCAGACCATCGACGCCGAAAGGCCGGCCGCTTTTCTCCTGGGCGATGGTCGGGTCGTAGCCCAGCGTCACCTCCGCATAGAAGCCGCCCGTCAGCATGCGCTGGTGTGCGGTGACCAACTCGGCCGAAATGCGGACATCGCGCAGCTTCAGCGACGGCAGTTCGGCGACGTAGGAATCGGTTCGGGAATCCAGTCGCGCCGAAATGATGTCGATGATGCGTGCCTGGCCTTTTTCACGCGCAATCGACTGGATCAGGTTCTCGTTACCGGCGCGTACCGCCCGTTCGGAAAGCTGGCGCTGGACGATCGCCAGGCCTTCCTGAATCTCCGCTTCATCGGTGGTCGCACAGTAGCGTCCCAGCATGAACTCGACGACATAGGTGGGCACCGGAAACTGGCGCGAGAACTGGCGCACCAAATCCTTGCGCACGATATACCCGTCGAAGGCGTCTGCAGCCTTGCGATCCAGTGAATCAAGCTCCATGCCACGCTTCTCCAAAATTCATGCGTTCCTCGGCCACTTTCTGGCCATCGCGACGGAGCAGCACCGAGATCTCCTCATCGATCAATTCATCGACTTCCTCGAAGACCACGCGGCCCTTGCCGTCGCTGTCGATGCTTTCGGCTTCGCCGATCGCATTGCCCAGCCGTTCCACGCTGACGCTCAGGCCAGCGGCATCGGTCGTCGTGACCGAGCAGATCGTCTTGCGCGTGTTCCAGCGCACCGAAGCCAGTCTGGCTTGACCCGTCACCGGGCCATTGCGCTTGACGCGCAGGAAGGGCACCACGGATTCCTGCGGGCTCAAGCCGCCGTGGTCGTACTCGCGGCCCCTGGTAAATGCCGAGATGCCGGGAGCGAGGGCGATGCTTACCGAAGCGTCGAAGCTCCAGGGCAGCACCAGACTCTCCTGGCCGGCAGCCGCTTCGCGCAGAATCGCGCAGCGACCCCAGCGCGTTTCGGTCAGCCTGGCCGGCAGTTCCGCCTTGGGCAGGCCGCCTGGCAGGAGCAGCCAGCCGTGGTCGGTCACCACCCAGACTTCCTTCCAGCCGACATTCAGCAGGCGACGGATGGCACGTGCGAGGTCGACGAGGTGACCCGTCACGGCGCGCGCCAGCCGCAGCCCCTTGTTGTGGCCATCGCTGTCGATGTCGCCGGGGAACTCGGCCCAGCCCTTCCCATAGGCCAGGCTCGGGCTTTCCGTGTCGACAATTGCGAAGACCTCGCTTTCCATCGCCTTGCGCAGCTTGTCGGCCGTGTAAGCGCCTCTGGGCAGCACCGGCTCGAAATTGCTGCCGCTGCCCCGCACGGCAAGTTTGCAGGCGGGTGAAATCCAGACCTTGCCGCTGCTGGTCACCGAAGGAATGCTGGTGAAGCCCGGTTCCAAAGTGATATCGAGGTCTCCGCCAGCGGCCATGTTGGCTTCAAGCTCGCGCGCCAGATCAAAGCGAAGGCCATCGACGAACAGGACAAGAGTGCCATCGGCAACCGCCGGCAGTCCCCACTGCGGATAACCGTCGCGCTTGACCAGGGACTGAAAGCCATCGGCCTGTCTCTCCAGCCAGCGCCGGTAGAGCGCCTCAAGCACGGCATAGACCGGTTGCTCCAGCTCTGCTTGTTGGGCAAGCGCCATCGCCGCGCGCGCGGCAGCGTCAACGCGCCAGCCGCTTTCGGCATAGCGTCGCGCAGCCTCGGAAACGTCGCCACCCGCGCCTGGCTGAAGGAACGCGGTGGCGATGGCTGCGAGGTGCTCCAGGGCGGTGGCGAGCGGCGCATGGCCTTGCCTTGCCCAGAGCATTCCGCGCCGGGCAGCGTGTTTCTTCTCCAGTTCCAGAACACCCTGGGCGGCCGCGGCAGGATGCAGGCTGGCAGTCTTGAGGAGTTCGTCGGCCAGGCGCTTCTCGTCGGCGTCGTTTTCCCGTGGATACCTCTCCGGGCCCTGGATCATGTCCGGGGGCGCGACGCTCCGGAGCAGTTCGTAGGCATCGGGATAGCTTTGCCAGTGAGCGGCGTATTGTTCCCACAGCAGATAGGCCGGCTCGCCCCTCGAGCTGCCGAGGATCCGCTGCGCAGCCTCCATCGGCCCACGGCTCAGGTCGACGCCGAAGCGGCTGCGCATCGTGGCCACGAAGCTGTCCCAGGCATTACCTTTTTCCTGCCGTATCGCCTCGGGGGAAGTGAGCCAGCGCAGCACGGTCTCATCGGGCGCTGGGTTGAGCAAATCATTGAGATAGCGCTCGTCGATGACTTGCGCTTCCAGCGCACGCACGTTCTGCAGCAGCAATTTGCCGATGGCCGCTTTCAGCGCTTGCGCAGTCTCTTGATTGCCGGCAACCCTGAACCCCAAGCCGCCGCGTTTGCTCTCCAGGAACGCACGCAGGGTCCAGTCCTTGCCGTTCTCCTGGCGCCAGAAGCAGCCGCGATACTGCAATTCGGCAAGTGGCGCGAGCTGGGGGTCGTTCTTGAGGCCGCGCAGATCGGTGCGCAACTGGCCGTTGCCGACCCCCGGCAGGTAGAGGATTGGCGTCTCGCCTTCGCTCGCCTGGCCAGCCTGGCCATCGGCCACCATGCGCAGCCAGATTCCTGGCCCGCTGCGATCATCCGGCGCGTGCGCACCCAGCGAATGGAGTTCCGGTAGCGCTTCCTTCAAGCTTGGCAGGACAGCTTCCCATTCGCGCTTTTCGTCCGTCCATAGGATGGCGATGGGTTTGGCTTCCAGAGCGGGGTTGTAGCGCCTTGCCTGTTCGCGGACGCAGGAGGCGATCTTGGCAGAAACGGTTTCTGCGGCGTGCTTCATTTTCCTGATGCTTTCATGTTCGCTATGCCCTCGGCGGCGTTTGGAGAAGTCTGCCGGGTAACTGGTAGAACGATTTTTTCGGTCCCTTTTCCACGGCGCCCTCGTCTGCCAGTCGTTGCAGCCACTCGCGGGCTTGCGTTGTTGTCAGCTGGAGTTCGCTGGCAATCTCCGACTCTTTTTTCGGGATCGTCAAGACGCGAGGCAGGGCAACGCGCACGGCAGCGAAAAGTGTTTCCGCCGGGCTGGGTGTGGTTTCCTCCGGTTGGGGCAAGGGTGGCGATAGGGGATCAAGCGATGCCAAGGACGGGATTTCCAGGCGCTCGTCGTCGAGCGCTGCGGCTTGCTCAGGCGATTCGCCGGTATCGTCGGTCGCAGAGGCGGCCAGCTCGCCAGGGTGTGGCGGCTGCAACTGCTCCGCTGCCAGAGTGCCTTCTTCTCTGCTTGCGCGGGCTGATGCATCGCTAGTGGCGGTTTGAGCAAAAAGCGGGCTCTGGATTGCCGTTGGCCGGGGTGCGCTTGCCGAGCTCAAGAGATCTTCCAGCGCCTCACGGTCTTCCGGATTGGGCCAGGGCAGGGCGCCTTTCCTGGCCAGCGCCTCAAGGCCTTTGCTCGATGGATCGGTTGAACGGACAAACACCGGCACCAGCCGCAACTTGTGCAGTTGTTCGATTGCTCCAGCCCAGGTTCCGCCCTTTTCGTAGTCCGAACTCACCACCAACGCGGCGTCGGCAAACGCATAGATCAGCTTGTTTCTTTGCATCGCATGGCCGACGTTGAAGCCGGCGCCCGGATCGTAGGGCGAGATCAGCACGAGTTGCCCGTCCATCAGCATCGTCCGCTGCTCGCGGTTCATTGCGGTTTTTTCGAGACTGTCGGCGAGAACGCCCGTGGCGCGGCCACCGGCCGCCAGAGCGCCGCGCATCGCTGCCTGGTCGATGCCGCGTGCACCGCCTGAAACCAATGTCTTTCGCGCCCTTGCAGTTAGAGCGCCGACGGATTCGGTGTATTCGACAAGCGCCTCCTCGACCGCGCGCGAGCCGACCACGGCGAGGCCGCCGCTATCGAGAATCGACCGCTCGCCGCAGCCATAAAGAACGGCAGGCCGGTCATCCTTCAGGCGATCTCTCAGGCGCTGCGGATAATCTGGATCGGCGCGGCTGACCACCCAAATCGCCCTTGTTTGCCAACGTTCTATCGCTTGGCTCAAGGCGAAGCCGCGTGCGAGCAATCGCTTCAGGCGCTCCGCATCGACGACGGCCTGTGCGTCGCGAAGCGCTTCGTCGGCATGCGACGAGAGAAGGTCCGCCGGCTCCCTTGACAACTGGTGCAGGTGGCGTGCCAGGCGCTTGTACTCGCCTGGCGTAAGCAGGTCGTTAGGGGGGGCGCTGCGCGGCCCGGCAATCAGCGGGGCGGTCAGCAGCAGAATGGCCTGCGTGTTGGCGGAGAGATTAGGATTCATCTGACTCTTGTCCCGTTTGTGCTAGAGCGAGTGGCCAAACAGTTGTACATCCGTGCGTGCCGAGAAGCCATGCCGCGACAGTGAGGGTCCAGCGCGAGTCGACCATGTCATCAACAAGCAGGACCGGTCCGGCAGGAATTTCCGGGCGCAAAGCGGCCAGCGAGCCGTCGATGTTCCGCGCTTGCTGAATGCTGTTGGCCATCGTTTTTTGCTCCGGACGGGCGTCGGTCTTGGCCAGCACCATATCGAACGGCAAGCCCAAAGCGTCCGCCAGTCGGCGCGCGAAATCAGGAACCAGATGCGGGTGCCGCAACGAAGGAATAGCCGTAACCCATTTGGGAAACGGGCGAGGATTCCATTCGCCAAGCAAGCTCACGCAGGCAGCGACCAAGTCGTCGGAAAAGACGCCATCGTGGTACTTGCCCTTGCGAACCAGGCCGCCCCATCCGGCGTCGCCCCAGACACATAGTGCCTTGCCAGCTTGGGCTTTGCACAGCTCTGGTATGTTGCCCTTGACGCCATAGCGCGGCATGCCACCGGCGGGCCAGACTTGCCGCGGCTCAATCGGCAAACTCGTGCGACGCAGGAAGCGAATGGCTTCGCGGACCAGGGCCGCATCCGGCTCGGCGCGCAAGGGCTGCAAAGCGGGCCCGGTGATAGCGGTCGGATCGCCATCCAGGGCGCTGATCAGGAAGGCCATGTGCCCACCGGTCAGGCGGACATAGGCCTGCATCTGCGCCTGTTCGTCACGGCGGAGTTGCGTGAGACGCGCCGCTCGGTCCCAGAACCCGCGGCCCAGCTTCGCCACGGTCAATTGCCACTTGCTTCCCTGTTTGGCGATTGGCGCAGGCGATTCCAGGGAAAGCAGGTCGATTGCCTTCTTGACGCGCTTGTTGCTGATGTTCAGGCTGCCGAGCAGTTCTGGAATCGAGAGCCCCCTGGGGGCCGCCTCCAGCGCCCCGAGCATGGCCTCGACCTCCGCTTCGCTCGGGAAGGCGCTGTCGATGAAGTAGTCCGTAATCTCGGTTTCTTCCACGCCACTAAGCAGGATGCCATGGGCTGCATCCAGTGCGCGGCCGGCACGGCCGACCTGCTGGTAATAGGCAACGACCGATCCCGGCATTTGGTAGTGAATGACAAATGCCAGGTCCGGCTTGTCGAAGCCCATACCCAGGGCAGTCGTTGCCACCAGCGCCTTGACCTGGTTATCCAGGAGCGCCTGTTCCAGCGCCGGGCGTCGATCGCCGGATTGGCCGGTGTAGCTTTCCACGGCCAGACCGCGCGATCCAAGCCATTCGGCGACCTGGAGCGAATCGCGTACCGTCAAGGTGTAGATGATGCCGTGCCCAGGCAGTGCGGCTACGTGTTCGGCCAGCCAGGCCAGTCGTTCGGCCTGGCTCGGCAAGCGAATCGTTTGCAGGGCGAGAGTGGGCCGATTCAGATCGCCCCGCGAGACATTCAGATCGGGACCAAGAACCTGCTTCAGATCGTCCATGACCCGGTTGTTGGCAGTCGCCGTCGTCGCCAGCAAACGCAGGTTTCGCGGCAAGCTGCGGACGATACGTTCAAGCAATCGATAGTGCGGACGGAAGTCGTGACCCCAGTCCGAAATGCAGTGCGCCTCGTCAATGACCAGCAGCGTCACACGGTCGGCGATGCGCGCCAAAACCTCATCGCGAAACTTGTCGTTGGCCAATCTTTCGGGAGCAATCAGCAGGATGTCAACGTCGTTTCGTGCAATGGCGGCAATGACCTCGTCCCATTCGCCCTTGTTGTCCGAAGTGATCCTGGCCGCTCGAACGCCCATGCGTTCGGCGGCAGCAATCTGGTTGCGCATCAGCGCCAGCAAGGGTGACACCAGCAAGGCAGGGCCATGGTCGGCCTCACGCAACATTTTGGTCGCAATGAAGTAGACGAAGCTTTTTCCCCAGCCGGTTTTCTGCACCACCAGCAGACGACCTCGCCCTTCCACGACATGGCGAATCGCTTCTTCCTGGCCATCGCGGAAGACCGCTTCGGGCTGGCCGCTAGCGATGCGCAGCAGTTGCAGGGCGCGGGCGGCGTCGAAGTTCATTTCGCTTTCTCACGCGCTGCCTTTTTCTCGGCGAGCGTGCTGTGGTGGTCGTTGATGCGCGTGCCTTCGGGTTCGCCGTAGGTCGGGCCGAGCTTGAACCAGGGCGCGGAGGCGACGTCCTTGCCGCGGTCGACGCCCCATTTGATGCCGACTTTGGCGCGGTTGATGCGCAGCACGCCGGCCTCGACGAAGGGGCGGATGTTCATGCGCACGCCGTCGTTGATGTCCGGGTTCCAGCCGAACGGCTGCTGGTGCAGCGGCTTCCAGCGCACGAAGATGTCGTGGGGCGGTTCGCCTTCGAGGATCGCTTCGAGCCTGGCCTTCAGTGCCTCGGCCTTGGCGAGCTTGAGCGTGGCGTCCGCATTGCCGGCGTCGACGGCGCGCCGCTGCTGGGTGATCCAGTCGCCCAGATAGAGGTTGATCAGGGTATTGAGTTTTTCGCGCGTCAGCAGGTGATAATTGACCAGCGCCGAGAAGCCTTCCTTGTGGCCGTCCCAGACGTGCCAGATGAAGGGGCGCTTCTGGAAACGGGCGACATGCTGCTCGAAGAACTTGTCGCGCAGCCATTGCGCCAGCGGCAGGCCGTCGCAACCCGCGTCGCGCAGCAACTGGCTTTCGCGAGCCGCCGACCAGTCGGTGCCGAAGGCCCTGGCGAGCAGCGCACGCAGCCGATCCACCGCCGCCGCTTCGCCGCGCACGGCCGGCAGGCAGACGATGCCGTCGTCGTCGATCAGGCCGGCGAGGTCGTGGCCGCGCGCGATCCAGGCACGCGCTTCGTCGGAGAGCTCCATTTCGGCATCCGACTCCGCCGGCCAGCGGTAGCCGAGCAGACGGGCAACGGCAACTTGCAGCGGGTTGTTGGCCGGTTTCGGGTGGCCGTGGAAAATCCACTGGGTCGGGTCGTCGGAATAGGGTTTGGGAAGGCCGTTGGGGTAGCGTTCGGTGGCGACTTGCTGCCAGTGGGCGAGATCGAACGGGACTTTCACCAATGTTGCATTGGTGACGTTCAATTTCTGGTCAATGCGCCGCACTGCTTCGTTGTATTCCGGTGACGAGCAGAAGCACCAGAGAGCGGTCAACTGGGATGCGTCGTTTGGTGTGATGGGCGAGCAACTGATGTCAAACATTTCGCCTGTGTAGAGAGTGCAAGGCAATTGCCTCATCACGCGAACGGCGACCCCTTTTCTTCCCCAGCTAGATTCACCCTGGATTCGAGCAGCCGGATTGCGATAGTGATCGTCTCCATTACTCGGCCAATAAAAGACGCTCTCTCGACCTAAATAGTGATCCGTTATATTGACTGGTGTTTGGAAGTGACGCCAGTCACCGGCATTCGTGGCAACTTCCCAGAAGAAACAGCGAAAGCGCGAAGCATCGCCTCCATGCATCCCGTTGGGCGACTCTGCGTAGGCTGATAACAGCTTTCCAGATGTCTCGCCCCCAAGCACTATCCTTCTATCTGGGTTTCCCAACTGCGCTTTCTGGCGAACTGCTACAACCTCGACTTCAGCCAGAATCGTCGCTTTTGCCACGGGTGTATTCGGCGCACTGGCATCCAGGCCGTGTACCATCTGATTTTCCGATGGCGTGGCATGGGTTAGGTTGAGCAGGATGGTGAAGGCCCCCGCCGCGTCAGTGCTATCGAAGCCGTGCTCGCCCAACCGCGCCAGCAGGTTCCAGGTGGCGTACTTCAGCAAATGCTCGCGCTGCTTCTGGTAGCTCTTGAGGAACAGCCAGTTCTGCGGCATCACAAACGACACCGAGCCGCCGGGCGCACAAAGCTTGAGGCTACGTTCCAGAAACACATTGGCGATATCGCCCTTGGCTGCCTTGTAGTGTTCTTCGCAGAAATCCTTGAGCACCGGGCCATGCTGTCCTGCACCCAGATACGGCGGATTGGTAATGACCAGGTGATAGCGCCGCGTCAGGATGCGCGAGGCATGCACCATGCCCAGCGCGGCGACACGGGCTTCGGTGCCGGCCTCGTCGTCATGACCGGACAGCGCCAGCTCCAGCCGGGAGGCCAGTTCTTCCCACTGCGCATCGAGCAGATCGCCCCGGGTCGTGGCCATCGGGTCGATCAGGCTGCCGAGTTCCGGGGCTTTCTGAAAGAGGGCGTAAAGCGCGGCCATGCCGGCTTCGAGCAGCCTGTCGCCATCGGCGAGCTTGAGCCAGTCGGCTTTCTTGCTGTGCGGCGCGACGCCGACGCAGGCGATGTTGAGGCGTGGCAGTGGGCGATGGCCAAGCGGCTGGCCTTGCTCGTCGGGATAGCGCCAGGCTGCCAGGGCGAGCGCGAAAGCGGCGATTTCGACACAGCGGGCATCGAGTTCGAGGCCGTGCAGGTTTTCGGCCAGGACGCGGTCGACGGCAGCAGCCACCGACAGATGTTCGGTGGCGCAGCGGATCGGTACCAGGTAGTGCAGGGCCGAGACGAGGAAATGCCCGGAGCCGAGGCAGGGGTCGAGCAGCCTGAAGTCGGCGAGGCTGGCGGGCCAGGCGGGGAAGGTGCCGGCGGCGGGCGTGCCATCGTTGACCTTGCGGAAGTAGGGCATGGCCACCGGCAGCGGCTGCTCGGGGTGGCGGCCCTGCCACCAGCCGCCGAGGGCGTTTTCGAGCAGGAAGGCGACCATGTACTGCTCGGTGAATAGCTGCGTGACGGCAGGCAGTTCGTCGGCGCCGACCTTGGTGCCGGCCTGCTTCATCTGTCGCTGCACTTCCTGCTTCTTCGGCGCCTGCCAGAACTGGTAGCTCCAGCCGAGGCTGTCGTCGGCCTGGAAGACGGTGGTGGGCAGCCGGGCGAGCAGGGCTTCGAGCGCCTGCTCGGTTTCCAGCGGCAGTTGCAGGGCCAGCGCCGGGCTGTCGGGGCGGAAGACGTTGGGCAGCATGCGCGAGGCGTAATGCCCGGCGACTTCCCATTCGCTGCGTGCCGGGGGATCGAAGCGGCCTGGCCCGTCCTCGGCGTCGGCCTTGCAATCGCTGAGGCTCACCGGATAGCCGTCCGGGTGCATCAGCAGATCGCTTTCGGCTAGGAAGCGGGCGAAGAGCATGCGGTGCCAGTGCTCGTAGGCGATCTCAGCGACCAGGTGGTCGATGCTCTGTGTGTCGTCCTGGCGCAAGTCATCGCCCAGTGCCCGGCCGTGGGCGCGCAGGCGGACACGCAGCTTCTTCTGACCATCCGTCAGATGCGCCGGCGCTGTACTGGCGCCGACGGCCAGGGCTTGCAGCGCCCGGGCGGCGCCTGTTTCGGCGGCGGATCGCGCCTGGGCGGCAGTGGCTTCGAGGGCGCGGCGGTGTTCGCGGGAGAGATGGGTTTTCATTTTCCTGTTTCGGGTGGTCAGCTGCGGGCAAAGGCGAGCAACGGAACGATGTCACGCGCGTCGGCGGCCTGCAGGGCGGCGATATAGCGTTGCCGGGTTGCATTCGCATCGACGAGATTGGCGCTGCCCCAGGTGAAGCGGGGTGGCGCCCGGGGGGTGTCCAGATCGAACGCTATCCTGTTCAACGATTCCGTCCGGCGGGTTTCCAGAGTACGCGCCGGGAACCCGAGCGCAGGGCGTCGATGAGGGCGCGGGTCTGCGCGTCGCGCGCCTCCGGTGAGGTTGCCTGCGCTTCCAGCGCCATGCTGTGGCTGATCGCCGACATCTGCTCGAGTGCCAGTGCGGCCGCCCGCGCTTCCAGTGTCGCTTCGAGTGATTGCCTGGGCACCAGGGCGTAGCGCAGTTCGCAGTCCAGGGCTTCGGCTGCCCGGCGCAGGGTGCTCAGGCTGATGGTTTCGTCAGCCTCCGAACTCTCCAGTCGGGTGACCGTCGAGGTGGCGACGCCCAATCTGCTCGCGAGGTAGGTTGCGGACATTCCCAGCCCGTCGCGAATGGCCCTGATCCAGCCGGACGGCGGACGCGGCGGCAGGTCGGCGCTGCGCCAGCGTTCCAGCGCGGAATCGAGTTGGCGAAGCCGGAGTTGTGGAAAGTTTGTCTTCATGAAATTGCACCACAATGCGCTATTTGTAATTTACATTTTGCACTAAAGAGCAATGTTAATAGATGCAATATTGCGTCATGGAGCAATTCTGTGACTTTTTCATAGCTGGACGGGGCCAGCAGGAAGCTTCGACAGAACCGCCGCGCGAACTTCGGCCAGCCAGGCGTCAAGATCGGCTTCGCTGCGTACGAGGCGGCGAGGTGGTGTGATTGGCTGAACGGTTGGTTCCAGCTTTCTGGCGGCGGCGGTGAGCGCCCGCGCGAGCTGGCTGCGCAGCGCGTGCCGCTTTTCGGACCAGCGCTGCGGCGAGCAGGCGGCCAGCGAAGCGATCAGCTCGCTCAGCGTGCCCACCCTGGGTGCGCCCTCCGGCGAGGAGAGCTGCACTTCGCGCAGGATGGCGGCGCGGTCTTCCGGGGGGAGTTTGCCCCATTCGGCCGACGCCTCGAGCTCCTTGATGCATTGCCCGTATTCCCGCCGGTAAGTCTCGGCGGCATGGTTGAGCGCGGCACGCAGGGCGTCGGCGGCGCGATCGACGAGTGGGTCGACCTTGTCAGGGTCATCGATCAGCAGGCGGCCGCGCAGGATGGCGTCACGCTCGGCGGTGATCGGCTCGCTTTCAGGCAGATCACGCGTGTACTCCAGGAGCGTGGCGAGCTGCCGCCATAGCGGCTCACGCTGGGCGATCCTGGCGGCTTTGGCTTCCAGATCGCCCAGCAGCTGGCCTGCCGCCTTCTCCACTTTGGCCAGGCGTTTGACCAGGTCGCGCCCGGAAGTGGCAGCGAGCTCGTCGATAAGGGCATTGGCTATGGCTTCCGGGCGTGGGGCTGCGCCTGTCGCTCGCCCTTGAGCGTCGCGCAGCTTGGCGACAAAGTCGGGTGCCCTGGCCTCGGCTTCGTCGGGCCGGCAGCGGACGAGGCGAGCAATGGCGCGCTTTTCTTCATTCGAGAGCGGTGCCGTCTCGCGGGAGAAGCTGCTCGCAGCGACATCGCGGCGGTTGAATCGGCCGGCCGGCCAGGCGCTGCCGGCGGCATTGACGATGCGCAGTTGGCTGGCGGCGAAAAGCACCGCGAGGAGCGCGTCGACGGCATCCTGCGACCATCCGTAGGGTTCGCCCATAAACTCCTCGCGCAGCCTGCTGCCTCTCCAGGCGGAAGAACCGAGGCGCTGCAGGATCTCCTGGGCAGCCGGGTGGGCTTCCGCCGTTTCCTGATGCCCGATTTTTTCAAGCGCGTTGACCAAACCGCGCTCGGCATCATTGAAGGCCTTGTCCCAGCCGTTGGCATCGGCGAGGCCGAACTTGCGGAACAGGCGGGCGGCGGCGTCAGTCGCTGCCTGCTTGATCCGGTCATCGAGCGTGGCGCCGTCTTCGACCACCTGGCCACCGCCCTGGATGATCTGCGCTTGCTCGAGCGCCTGGCGAATCAAGTCGTTGACGCGCGTTTCGGCATCACGCTTCTGCTTGGCGAGCGCATTGCGGGCCTCCTGGCCTTCAGCGGTCTGCGCTTCGCCGAAATGTCCGAGGGTACGGTCGGCGGCTTCGCGGGTAATGATGGCGCGTACCAGTTCGTCTTTGCGCGGCAGGGCGACATGGGCAAAAAGGATGGCCGAGTTGATTCCGGCGCGGGCAGCATCGCCCAGCACTTCCTTGGCCTGTGTGCCGTCGACATCGGAGCGCAGCCACACCGGGATTTCGGCCTCGATCTTCGGCGAGGCGTTGGCGTCGGTATGGAGCTTGAGGCGGCGGATTTCGCGGCTGACACCTTGCGGAATCGTCAGGCGGCGGATCTTTTCGCCGGCCATTTGCAGCAGTTGCTCGCGGATCTTGCTCTCGTAGGCGGAGGGATTGCTGCGCAACGCGTCCTCCTCGCCACGCTGGTAAGCGAACCAGTCGGCGCTTTCCCTGGTCTGCAAGCGGTATTCGTCCAGGCCGCCGGCGGAGACGCGCATTAGCAGGCGGTCCCGGGTGACCAACTCGTCGAGTACGGCGGCGACCTGCCCACGCAGTGCTGCGCTCGGTGCCATGAGATCGTCGATCAGGACATCGGCGATGCTTTGCGGGTCGGTATGCAGACCCGTGTCCTGGGCTGAATTACCGGTGATGCGGGTGAGCAGGAAGACCACCTTCAAGGCACGTGCCTTCAGCCGCGAGCGGTCGTCAGCGGCGGCGTCGAGACGGTCGATGGCATTGGCGGTTTCCGTGCTGATCTGGCTCGATTGACGCAGACGCATACGGATTTCGTCGTAGATGAAATCGCCACCGACGATATGACCAAGGGCGGCATCCTTGCTCTTGCGCACGGCATCGAAGGCGAGACGCAGCTGGGAACGCAACTGGACCCCGGTTCCGGTGGCGTCGGTGGTCGCCAGTACGCGTTCCCACAGCCGTTGCCGGGTCGGCAACAAGGGATAGCTCGACCCGAGGTTGTCTTCGTCCTCGCGACGGTGCGCGAAAGCGCTGCCGTGCAGGTGGCCAGCAATTTCGCCAAGGCAGCCAGCGGGGCTGAACAAGGTACCGAGGGCCTTGCCGGCGGAGGCTTTCTTCTTGAGCACCGTCTCGCGCAGGACTTCCTCGACGTCTGAATCGGAAAGCTGGACCTGCACCGGAAAGCGTCCCAGAAGCTTGGAAAGCACCGGCGTGCTGTTCAGGGCGCTTTGGCCGGTCGCGATGACCAGGACGCGACCATGGAAACCGGCACTGAGACTCTCGATGACTTCCTGCACGCGCATCGCGCGGTCGGCACTGTCGGCGATGTATTGCTGCAGTTCGTCCAGCACCAGCAGGAAGATCGGCATTTCGCCGCCACTGCTTACGGCCTCGGCAAAGAAGTTGAGGAAATCAGCCTGGCCGACATCTCCGGTCGTGGAGAATTTCTCGAGTTTATCGCCGAGCTCAAATGCGTCGCGCGCGAGACCGGGTTTGGCAGCGAGGATGGCGTCGTGGAGATGCGAGGAAACGGCAAGATCGCGCAACTCGCGCTCCAGCTGGCGATCCTTTGCGTGCAGCTTGGTACGTACCGTGTCCTCGATGCCTTCGTTGCGTAGCCAGAGCAGGGCGCGCGCTTCATCGTACTTTGCTGGTAGACCCAGGGCTTTGAAGACGATGCTGAGAACCGCCTTGCGGATACTGTCACCCTCGCCCTGGCTGAGCGTGCCGGAAGCTGCACGCAGCTCTACTTTGCGCTGCCGCGCGAGCGTGTCAATTTCTGCGAGGCTGTCGGACACCGAGGGTGGCAGTCGAGCGATGTCGCGTGGCAGGCGTCCGCCGGGGAAGGCTTCGTTGGTCCACAAGGCGCGGGCCATCTTCACCAGGTGCGACTTGCCGCTGCCGAAGAAGCCCGATACCCAGGCCGGCGGCGATTCGTGATCGCGGCGTAGCGATTCGGTGAAAGACTCGAAAATCCGGCGCAGGCCTTCCTCGTAATGGCCCTTGCAGACGAAAGTCTCCAGCTCGAAGCGCAGCGTTCGCCGCTGCCGGTCGTCGAGCGCCTCATCAACTTTGGCGACGCCCTGATTTTCGAGGGAGAAGCTGTCGATGTCTCTTTCGAATACTTCGCGATTGATCATGTTGGTCTCGGCGGCCGCAGTGGCCTCTGTGGGCTAAGGTGAGCAGGATTCAGCAGCTTATCGGCACCGCCAGGTAGCCCCAGCCGTCCTTGGCACCGAGCAGGCGATAACTGTTGTTCTTGGCGTCGTGCTCACCGGGGAAGAAGATCACCAGGCGGCCGGGGATGTGACTCTCGATGCGCTCGATCAAGGATGAGACGCTATGCAGGCCGAACAGACCACCGCCACCGACGAGAGCCAGGGCATCGTTACTGGTCAGCTCGGCGGTAATCGCGCCGATGCGGGCCACCAGATACTCGTCGAGGCCGCGCACATTGCCAGCATCGTCCCAGAGTCGTTCGGGACGGCTGAGATAGCGGTCGCGGTACTCGTACTGCGCGAACCAGCGCGAAAACTCGCTTGCCAGGTCATATTCCTTCCAGCCGTGGCCGGTGGTTCTGATTTCCTTTGCGAGTTCTCCGGATTGCATCAGGCGGCGCAGCTTTCGCTCGTCGCCCGGCTGATAGACGACCATGACAACACGCTCGCGTGGGGATACGTTTTCCGGCCAGGGCAGGGCGAGGTGTTCCTTGAGTCGATCGACGATCACTTGGGCAATGGTCATGCGCTGAGTCTCTTTTCATCGTCGCCGAGGAAATCGGGGAATCCCAGTTCGAGGACTCCGCCCGAGTAGGCGACTTTCATTAGCCCATGGCGCCCGGCAGCCAGAAGCAGGGCAAGGTGTTCCTCGGCAGGAAGATCAAGCGCCCGCGAGTAGGGGCTTTGCAGAAGGGCGATACCGTTCATGCCACCCAGCCAGTCAAGAAAGGCGGCGTAGGTCGCGGTCGCGATCCCGGAGCAGGGCCGGAGCCTGGTGCGTGCCTTGCCCAGCGATGGCCCAAGATAGCCGAATTGAAAGAAGGAGGCGTAGAGGTTGTGGCTGAAGCTGACATACATCGCTTCGGAATATCGTCCCGGCGCGTGAGTGCGTATCCAGTCTGCGAAGGCCTTGCGGTCCAGGCTCTCGGCCACCGGAATCCTCAACACCATCTCCAGGCACGCGTGCAGAAGGGGTTCCCGGGCCATAGCCAAGAGCCCGGACATGAGCGGCGCATCGTCGCTGGAATAGGGCGAGAGGCGCCGCATTTCCCGGAAGAGGCAGACAGTTGGGTCGATCGCGTAAAGACGGCGCAAGAACTTGAGCGTCTTCTCACGATTGGATGCGGTGGATTTCCGGAGGAGGTTTTCTTCCAGAACCGCCTTTCGATACGCCTCGGCATCGGCGTCGATGGGGACAGCCGCCAGAAGTGTTCGCAGTTCGCCGGTCATCGCGGTTCTCGAGCTGAGCGCGCCGCCATTGCTGAAACCAATCCGAATGGCGTGTTGCGAGAGTTTTGTGGTCATCAAGTGTCCGGGCTTTCGCCTGGGATTCTACGGCAATGGTCGGACAGGTTCTTACACGGGCAGTTTGTTGCAGTCAGTCGGCACCCGATGCCACGCTACGCTTGCTCCCCGCGGCAACTACGCCATTCCGGCGATGCAGAACCGTGAGGCACAGGGCGACGTAAGCCGTGCGGCCATTTTATGGCGCTTGACGGCCAAATGCATGACCGACTGTGCCAATCAGATGATCAGCTGCGACACGCGATCGAGGATTGTTGCCTATCCAAAGATCATTTGAGCGCTTCTGCACGGGCCGCTACCTCTGCTTGGCGGCGGATCAGGGCCGGAGTACGTCCTCCTGAGGGAAGATACACGGGACGTTTTCATTCGCGAAGCCAACCCTGACACCGTGATCCTGTTTGGTTCGCATGCGCGCGCCTGATCACGCGCAGGACTTGCTGCTCATGGCGCGCAAGGACTTCGATGCCTTGCGCGGCATGCGCGACAATCCGCTAAAAAGTCTGCAACAGCTTCGCTTTCACCAGCTCTCGCCAGACGGGCAATGAACCTCAACGCTCTCAGCCGGCGTTGCTCGGGTCCTGCTCCGCCAGCTGGCGGCTGATTGCGAGCGCTTCGGCAAAGGCCGCCTGCGCCTCGTCCAGCTTGCCCTGCGCCTGCAGCACGCCGCCCACGCAGTTGTGCGCCACCGCCAGGTCCCGCTGCCAGCCGGCGTTGCTCGGGTCCTGTTCCGCCAGCCGGCGGCTGATCGCGAGATCTTCGGCAAAGGCCGCATGCGCCTCGTCCAGCTTGCCCTGCGCCTGCAGTACCCCGCCCACCCGGTTGTGCACCACCGCCAGGTCCCGCTGCCAGCCGGCGTTGCTCGGGTCCTGCTCCGCCAGGCGGCGGCTGATCGCGAGGGATTCGGCAAAGGCCGCCTGCGCCTCGTCCAGCTTGCCCTGCGCCTGCCGCACCCCGCCCACGTGGCGGTGTGCCACCGCCAGGTCCCGCTGCCAGTCGGCGTTGCTCGGGTCCTGCTCCGCCAGCCGGCGGCTGATCGCGAGACCTTCGGCAAAGGACGCCTGTGCCTCGTCCAGCTTGCCCTGCGCCTGCAGCACCCCGCCCACCCGGTTGTGCGCCACCGCCAGATCCCGCTGCCAGCCGGCGTTGCTCGGGTCCTGCTCTACCAGCCGGTGGCTGATCGCGAGATCTTCGGCAAAGGCCGCCTGTGCCTCGTCCAGCTTGCCCTGCGCCTTCAGCACCCCGCCCACTCGGTTGTGGGCCACCGCCAGGCCCCGCTGCCAGCCAGCGTTGCTCGGGTCCTGCTCCGCCAGCCGGCGGTTGATCGCGAGACCTTCGGCAAAGGCCGCCTGTGCCTCGTCCAGCTTGCCCTGCGCCTGCAGCACACCGCCCATCCGGTTGTGCGTCACCGCCAGCTCCCGCTGCCAGCCGGTATTGCTCGGGTCCTGCTCTACCAGCCGGCGGCTGATCGCGAGATCATTCGGCAAAGGCCACCTGCGCCTCGCCCAGCTTGCCCTGCGCCTGCAGCACGTCGCCGAGGAGACATTCGGCATCCGATTCTGCCCGCGCGTCGCCCAGGTCGCGCGCGAGTTCGCGAATGCGGTGCGCGTCATCACCAAGCTGCGCCGTTTCACCCCGATCCACGCGTACCCATGCGATACAGAGCGACGCCCATACGAGGGCGCGAGCGTGGATCAGGCCTGTCCCAGCCAACTCCCGCAAGGCCACCGCCAGTGCCTCGCGGTCTTCGGGGTGTGCGGTGCCAGACCAATCACGATCGAGTCGCTCAAGCTCGCTAGCGGCTTCATCCGGCGCAGAGCAAAGGCGGTGGTAAATCCACTCGATGCGTGCGGCGGGCGTGGGATCATTCGCGAAATGCGTGGCGGTCCGCTCGCTCAAGGTCCGGAACCAATCCGTCCGCTCGGCCGCCAGAGCCTTGCGCAGTGCCAGCCGAGCGGCCTCGTGGACATTCGCCGCCGTCTCGCCTCGTGCCGGAAACGGTTCCACCACGGTCAGCTGGCACAGCCGCCCGTGCAGGACGCGGCTTTCCTCGGCTGTGATTTGCAGCAAGACCGCGAGGATGTTGGCATCAAACCAATGCGCTATCGCCGCTGCCGCCAGGGCTTCCCGCAACGCCAACCGCTCTCCAGGCGGCAGGGCGGGAAAGGCGAGATCCGCCGTGGCCAGCGCGAGCTTCGCCGGATCGCCCGCGGCCGCCTGGAGTAAAGCAAGTTGCTCGGTGAATTCCATATCAGGCAGCAGGTCCGAGCAGTTGCGCCAACAAACTGGCCTTCCCTCTGGCCAGATCGCACGCGGTCTCCACATCCGTCAATTTCAGGTTCGGGCGGTGCCGCTTCCCGTAGTCATACCAGTCGGCGGGCGGTGGAGGCTCCACCTGGACGACAGGGCATGCCACCGCGGCCCAGACTGCTCCAGTGGCGTCCGGCACCTGTTGTCCGGCGACGACCACGCGCAGCCAAGTCGCGCGAATCAGGCTCTGGAGCAGGGACTTCTCCACCCACTGCTGCGCTTCGCCCGCCATTTCGTAGGTATCGAAAATCAACAGGGTGGGTTGGGCTCGTTGCCGGAGCGCATCGAGGATCTGGTCGAAGCGCTCGTGCAACCGTGGTGTCGATGGCGGCGTCGTCACGCCCAGGTCCTGGACGAAGGCACGGACCTCGCGGTCCATGTCCGTGGTTCCCTTGAAATCGAAGCGTCCGCACGCGATGTCCGCAACGGGAAGAACGTTGGCGAGCATCTGCCGCGTGATGTGGCTCTTGCCGGTCTCGCTCACCCCCCGGATCCGCAGAAGGCGCCCAAGCACATTGGATGTCAGCAGCTGACCAAAAGCTTCCCGCGCGCCGCTATGGTTGGCCATGGGCCATGACAGTGGCGATGGCGTTTTCGGCCATGCCGGTCCAGACGGTGCGCTCGCCGAGAGGGCCTCCAGGTCGGGCCTGAGGAGGTGCAGGCGCGCGATGATCAATTCAGCGCTTTCGGCGGCACTGCGGCCCCGCACGTCGGGCACGATCGCGTTGAAGAGGATGCCTGCGACTTCGCCATCGCCGACGCGGATCGGCAGAATGGCGTCGCGCTCGCGTTTCTCCGCGGCTGCGCTGCATTTCATGTTTCGGGCGCGAATGGCCTGGTGCTCGGCCTGCGTCCAGGGCTTGGACCCGTAGCGTTCCGAGACGCACACGACCGCCAGCTCGCACCGTCGACCGTATATCTCCTGAAGCTTCAGGTCCGCATCGTCGCCAGCGATGTAGTGCTCGAACCACTCGTCCAGGAACACGCTACCGCGCCCCAGCCGATTCTCCACCGCCTCGGCGATAGCGAGCACGAGCTCGCGCTGTTCGCCCGCGAGGGAGAATGCGACGAGGAATCTTTCAGGCACGGCGCGTGTTGGCATGAGTCGAGGGTAGGGAGGGTTCGGTTGGACAGTGCAAATAATGCGCGAACACTTGCAAATACTCAAGCCAGGCGAGGGGGATTGATGGCGCGCGAGCAGCAGCAGATTTCCTGGCCGGCGCTGCGCCGGCGATAGAGCGGAAAAGTTCTCGGTTTTCTTCGCTCCTGGCTGACTGTATCGCCGAAAGTCCGTTTCGACGCCAGGATGCTGACCGTGTCCGGGCATCGATCTGGGCGGAAAGCCGGCCTATCGTTTGACTTCCGTCAAAATTGGTGTGACCTTTGTTACCTATAGTCAATTGCCAATTGACGTCACTGTGGAGGAAGCGCCATGTTCAAGCACATCCTTGTTCCTGCGGATGGATCCGATCTTTCAAAGGCAACGGCCCGGCGCGCGGTTTCGTTCGCCAAGGAAGCAGGCGCGCGCATTACGGCATTCTTTGCCAAGCCGGAGTACCCGGTCAGCTACTATGGCGAAGGGGCTCTGATCGATCCGACGACGCCAGAGAAATTCGATGAACTTGCCGAGCAGCAAGCACAACAGGTTCTCGACTTCGTCGTTGATCTGGGCAAGGAGGCTGGCGTCCGGGTTGAGAAGTTATCGCTGACCAGTGACATTCCCTACGAGGCGATCATCGATGCGGCGACGCAAGCAGGCTGCGACCTGATCTTCATGGCCTCGCATGGCCGCCGCGGAATCAGCGCCCTGTTGCTCGGCAGCGAGACGCACAAGGTGCTCACGCACTCGACCATTCCCGTTCTCGTCTATCGCTGATCACCGCGCTTCCTGGCGTTGGGAGGGAGGCTCGCCAGCACGCCTGACAGTGCTGCCCTGGTCCAGCCATTGCTGGCGCAGTGTGGCAAAATGCCTTGGACGCGTGGGCGCCAGCTGGCTAAATACGGCTGGCGATGGAAAAGGTGTAATGAGCATGCAGCGCTTCACGAAAGTTGTTGGCTGGCGTTGCCGGGTGCCGCTGTTAGCGTTCGGCCTGGCCGCCAGTTGTACTGCTGTCGAGGCGGTCGATGTCGGTTTGGCCGGCGTATTTCCGGGCAAGGCGCTGCTGAGCATCGGCGGCGGCGCCCCACGGACGGTGGCCGTCGGCACGGAAACCAGCGAGGGCGTTCGAGTGCTGGCCGTCGACCGTGAAACGGCAACCATCGAGAGTGACGGAAAGAAGCGTATCCTGCGCGTGGGGCAGAACGTTGTCTCCAGCTCTTCGTCGCAGGGCGGTCACAGCGCGGTATTGACTGCTGACGGTAACGGTCATTTCCTGACCACCGGGAACATCAACGGAACGAGCGTCCGTTTTCTGGTCGATACCGGTGCCACGATGGTCTCGCTCGGTGCCAGTGACGCGCGGCGGATCGGCATTGACGCCAGCAAGGGCCAGTCGGCGATGGTGAACACGGCCAATGGCGAAGCCCGAGTTTCTCGTGTTCAGCTGGATAGTGTACGTGTTGGCGAGATTGTCCTGCACGGTATCGATGCGCTGGTACATCAACAGGACATGCCGTTCGTGTTGCTCGGCATGACGTTTTTGAACCGTATGGAAATGCAGCGTGACGGTCAGACAATGACCCTCAGAAAGCGCTACTAAGAGGAGTCGATGATGCGTCAGCAAAAGGAAGAAGCAAGCATGTTGAGCCGTGAGCTCGATATCCTGATGGGCGAGCGGCAAACGCTGCTGCAAGTCGTCGGTGCCGCAGCGGCGCTGATTGCTTCGCTCGACAGCCGGGCGCTGCCGCCGACTGCCGTCAAGTCGGCAGATCTGGTGGCAACGACGATCAACGCTTTGTCGGAAGAGACTTTGCGCGACGCTCTTGCCGCCGTGCGCGCAGAAATCGAGGAAGAGAACGATGCCGGCGGCGCACGGGACGGCGAGCGTGTCGTCAGCCATTGAGGCCTTGCCGGGCTCTGCGACAGAGGCCAGCGGCAAGGCCGTCGACCTGGATCAACTGTGGCAGGTTCTGTCTGTCGAGCCTGCGAGTTCTCCCTGTGTTCTTGAAGATGGCGTTGGCGAGGAAGATCTGCTGCCGGCAGCCGTACTCTTTCCGATTGTTCGACGTACTGGTGAGCCGACGGTATTGCTGACTCAGCGCACGGCACATTTGCGCGATCATCCGGGACAGATCAGCTTTCCGGGGGGGCGTTGCGAAGCGAGCGATCCATCGCCGGCCGATACCGCGCTGCGCGAGACCATCGAGGAAATTGGTTTGTCGCCGGCACATGTCGAAATCATTGGCTATCTACCCGAGTACCGCACGTCGACGGGTTTCCGTGTCACGCCGGTGGTGGCGATGGTGACGCCACCTTTCGATTTGCAGCTCGACACCTTCGAGGTGGCGGAAGCCTTCGAAGTGCCTTTGTCATTCCTGATGGATCCCGCCAATCACCAGCGGCATTCGCTTCACTACCGGGGCAAGCTGCGTCACTACTACGCGATGCCCTTTGGCGATTACTTCATTTGGGGCGCTACGGCAGGGATCATCATGTCCCTCTATCGGGCCCTCGAGGTCGCTGGACGCTAATCGAGAACCAGGGCGACTTTCTCGAGAAATTGCTCCACCTTCCTCCGGTCAGGGACCACGCCGAGCGCCAGGTGGAGTTGACCGAAGTGCCGCCGCAGTTCGTCGAGGGTCTCCGTTTTCTCGATTTCTGCTGCCAGAACGAGCGCCTCCTTCCCCAGCAATTCGTGCAAGGTGCGAATGACGTAGCTCTTGGCGAGGCTGATGTCCTCGTCGGGCAGTGCCGCCGAAAGGGGGGCGCCGGTGGTCGCTGACAGCTGCTGCACGAAGCCACCGTTCAGCAATTGTGCGAGGTGCCGCTGGCCCTCCGCGGATGAGGTGCACAGGGCCAGCAACTGCTGGCCCGTACGTTGCCCGTCGATCATGATCAGCATTGCCCGCACTCGTGCCGGCAAGCGATGAGCGCGGGTGGAGATCTCATCCTGGCCCTTCGCTGTCTTGCTGAATACAGACGATAGTTCCATCCTGAAAAGCCTTCTGGAAGCGCTGGAGCGATTTTGCGAGAAGGGCCGCGCTTCTGCAAGCCCCCCATGCCTGTGGTAATGTCCTCGTTTGACTAACCCGTGGTGGCCAGCTGTCTGGCGTACGCGATGCCGCTCACCAAAGATATCGGCACGAGTCTCCGGGATGAGCTTCTTTTCCCTGCTGGCCGTCCTGCCTCTTGAGCAGATGCGGTCGCTGCTCGTCTGGAGCGGGCATGTTCTCGTGCGCCATGTGACGATGGGACTTGGGCAGTCCGCGCACTATTATACGGGCATTCGGCAGGCGCTTTCTGTTCCGCTGTCGTGGCGAGGAGCCGTGATCGAGAAATCGGCGACTTAGAAAGCTTCGCACGGCGAAGCTTTGCTATTATTGACTGTCCAGCTTTGCGGGGCACTGCGCTTGCTTTCGCCATTGTCGGCAATTTCGAGCCTGCGTTATCCCGTTGGCGAGCGCAGGCCAAGCAGAAACCCGATGCGGATTTGGGGTTCCTGATGGCCAGCGCTGCGGGTGTGCTCGGGCTGCGTCTTGGCCTGCCGCTCGGCGAATGCGGTGAATGCGGCGAATGCGGTGAATGCGGCGATGCTGCCGGCCAGGCCGACAGCGGCGTCGGTGACGAAGCAGAGGTGGATTTCATGGAGAGTGGCGTCGGTCTGATTTGGCGTGCACTGCCACTGTGGCTGTTGTTGTTTGGGCTTGCCAATCCGGTAGGCGGTTGATCGATTATTTACAGGAGTTTCTTCATGAGCAGAGAAGTCGTTGTACTAAGCGCAGTCCGTTCGGCCATTGGCACCTTTGGTGGTTCACTGGCCAACATGGAGCCGCATGAACTGGCCGGCACCGTAATGAAAGAGTCGATCGCCCGCTCGGGTGTCGATCCGCAGCAGATCAACTACGTCACCGTCGGCAACTGTATTCCGACCGATTCGCGTTTTGCCTATGTCGCTCGTGTGGCGGCGATCCAGGCCGGCCTGCCGATGGATTCGGTGGCCATGGCGGTCAACCGCCTGTGCGCCTCGGGTTTGCAGGGCATTGTCAGCACCGCCCAGAACATCCTGCTCGGCGACTCCGATTACGGTGTCGGCGGCGGTGTGGAAGTGATGTCGCGCGGCGCCTACATGCTGACGGCGATGCGTTCCGGGGCACGTATGGGCGATGCCAAGGCGATCGACATGATGGTGGCGACGCTCAACGACCCCTTTGGCGTCGGTCACATGGGTGTGACTGCCGAGAATCTGGCCAAGAAGTGGGATATCAGCCGCGAAGAGCAGGATGCGCTGGCTGTCGAGTCGCAGCGCCGTGCTGCCGCGGCCATCGCCGAAGGTCGCTTCAAGTCGCAGATCGTGCCGATCGTGATGAAAACCCGCAAGGGCGAGGTCACCTTCGACACCGACGAACACGTCAAGGCGAGCACGACGATGGAGACGCTGGCCAAGATGAAGCCTGCTTTCATCAAGGACGGAACGGTGACGGCCGGCAACGCATCGGGTATCAACGACGGTGCCGCCTTCATGGTGCTGGCTGCTGCCGATGTCGCCGCTGCGGCCGGCCAGAAGCCGATCGCTCGTCTGGTCGCGTACGCCGTCGCCGGCGTGCCGAGCGAGATCATGGGTGAAGGTCCGATTCCGTCGACGAAGCTGGTGCTCAAGAAAGCTGGCATGACGCTCGATCAGATGGACGTCATCGAGTCCAACGAAGCTTTTGCGGCGCAGGCGATCGCGGTCAACAAGGGTCTCGGCCTCGATCCGGTCAAGACCAACCCCAACGGCGGCGCCATTGCTCTCGGCCACCCGGTCGGCTGCTCGGGCGCTTTCATCGCCACCAAGGCGATCTACGAGTTGCAGCGCACCGGCGGCAAGTATGCGCTGGTCACCATGTGTATCGGCGGCGGCCAGGGTATTGCGGCGATTTTCGAACGCCTTTAACGCGGTCTGCAGTCCGCTGTAGGCGCTTCAAAAAGCAGAAAAGCCCGACCGTTTTGCGGTCGGGCTTTTTTTTCGCGGTGCGTTCGTGGCGCGTCGATCACCTCATTCGGTTTGCTGTGGAAGCCGCAGCCCCAGGGCCGCTTTTTCGGGGGTCGTACCGTGTTCGACGACGCCGAGCAGGGGCGCCGCGAGCCGCTCTTGCAGGGCCGCCAGGTTCTCGCTGAAGCGCGACATTTCCGGGTCGATGCGGTTCGCTACCCAGCCTGCCAGGGCCAGGCCGCGCGCCGCGACGGCCTGCTGGGTGAGCAGCGCGTGGTTGATGCAGCCAAGGCGCATGCCGACGACCAGGAGCACAGGTAGCTGCAGTGCGGCCGCCAGATCGGCGGTGTCGTAGGCGCGACCCAGCGGCACGCAGAAGCCGCCGACACCCTCGACCACAACCGCGTCAGCGAGAGCCTGCAGTTGTGCAAAAGTGGCGACAATGTGCGGTAGTTCGATGCGCCGGCCTTCCTCCTCGGCGGCGATGTGCGGCGCGATCGCCGCCTTGAAGCCGTAAGGATTGACCCATTCCCGCGGCGGCTGCAGCGACGACGCGGCGAGCAGGTTCTCGACGTCGTCGTTGCGTCCCCTAGCGTCGAAACCCGCGGCAACGGGTTTCATCGCTACGGCGCTCAGCCCGGCCCGGCGCAGCGCATGCAGCAGTGCGCAGGCGACGAAGGTCTTGCCAATTTCGGTGTCGGTGCCGGTGACGAACCAGGCGGTCTTCTGCGCTGTGGGCTGAGATGGCATGTGGTCGCTCACTTCCTGGCGTAGGCAAGAATGACGTCGTACCGTGCCGGCAGGCCAGCCGGCGTGCGGTGCTGCTCGTAGGCGGCCTGGACCCTCTGCCAGGCACTACGGCCGAGCAAGCCGCTGCGCGCGCCTTCGCCGACCGAGTGGGCACCGATTTCCTTGACCGCGCGCAGCAGGGTTTTCAGATCCGGGTAGTGCATGTTGATCGTCTGGCGTTGCAGTCTGACTTCGGCGAAGCCGGCAAGCGTCAGCGCCGCAGCAATGGCGTCTGGCTCGCTGAAGCTTAGGGTGTGGCGGTGGCGGTCGATGCCGATGAAGGCCGCGCGCAGTTCGGCAAAGGTCTGCGGCCCGAGCGTGCTCAGCGCCAGTTGCCCACCGGGACGCAGAACGCGCCGCGCTTCAGCAAACACCTTGCCGCTATCGCACCATTGCACCGTCAGGTTGGACCACCAGGTCGAGAAGCGCTCGTCGCCACAGGGCAGCGCTTCGATGTCTGCCGCCAGGCAGTGATCGGCAGCGCTGCGCGCGACGGCGAGCATGCTTGTCGCGAAGTCGACCGCCGTGATGCGGGCACTCGGCCAGCGTGCGCGTAGCAGGCGGCAACCATGACCCGTGCCACAGCCGGCATCGATGATCGTGCCTGGTTCTGGAAGCGGTGAAAAATCGGCCAGCAGGCGCTCACCGACCTGGCGCTGCAAGACGGCCGCGTTGTCGTAGGAGGCGGCGGCACGCGCGAAGGATTCACGAACGCGCGGCTTAGCGGGTAGTAACAGGGGCATGACAGAAATCGTCCAGCAGTCGCGCGAAGCGATCCGGGTTGGCCAGGAAAGGGGCATGCCCGGCATTATCGAAAATATCCAGTTGCGCGTTGGCCAGCTGTCTCGCCAGGTAGGTTGCCGCCGCGGCCGGATTGAGCGGGTCCTCGCTGCCGTGGACTATCAGGCTGCGCGTGGCAATGCCTGGCAGTAGGGGCCGCAGGTCAAGCTCGCGTAGCCATTCCAGGCCGCCGCGCAGCGCGTTGCTGGCGGGCTGGGGCGCTGCGCGCAGACCGGCGAGGAGCATACGGGTGATTGCTCGCGCCTTGGCGTCCCCCTGGCTGAGGACAGTGACGAAACGCTGCAGGGTCTGCTGCGGCTGCGCCTGGACGCCGGCCGAAAAGTGGTCGACCAGTGCCGGCGTTTGTGCGGTCGGCCAGTCGGCGCGCTGCAGGAAACTGGGCGTGCTGCCGACCAGGACCAGTCCGCAGACGCGTTCGGGCGCCAGCAGCGCGGCGCGCATGGCGAGCAGGCCGCCGAGTGACCAGCCACACAGGGTGACCCGCTCCGGCAGCGCCTCGAGCAGCGCCTGCGCCGTCGCCGGGAAATCAGGGAAAGTGGTGCGCGCATCGCCGTCAGCGGCGCTCTGGCCGTAGCCGGGCAAGTCGATCAGGTGTACGCGGCAGTGGCGCGACAAGCGATCGAGCACTGGCTGCCAGACCCAGCTGCCCAGCCCCCAGCCGTGGATCAGGGCCAGATCCGGGCCGCTGCCGATGATTGCGCTCATGCCAGTTCGCGCAGCGCGTCGACCAGTTGCGCGAGCTGTTCCTCAGTGTGGCTTGCGGTCAGTGATACGCGCAGGCGTGCGCTCCCAGTGGGCACCGTCGGCGGCCGGATCGCCGGCACCCACAGGCCGCGATCGTAGAGGGCGCTGGCGACGCGCAGCGTCTCGTGGTTGTCGCCGATGAGCACCGGCTGGATCGCCGTCGGCGAGGGTAGCAGGCGCCAGCGTGTGCCGGCCAGTCCGTCGCGCAACTGCGCAATGAGCTGCCATAGCCGGCTGCGCCGAGCGTCACCGTCGGCGATCAACGCCAGGCTGGCGAGTAGCGCACAGGCGGTGGCCGGGCTGCCGGCCGTGGTGAAGAGGTAGGTGCGCGCGCGCTGTTCCAGCCAGTCGATGACCGTCGTGTCGCCAGCCACGAAAGCGCCGGCCGCCCCGGCTGCCTTGCCGAGGGTACCCATGTACAGCAGGCGTCTGGCCGCGGGTAGCTGGAAATGCGCGAGACTGCCGCGGCCTTGCGCGCCGAGGACGCCGAAACCATGCGCGTCGTCGATCACCAGCCAGGCGTCGAAGCGTTCGGCGAGCTCCAGCAGCCCCGGCAAAGGCGCCAGATCACCGTCCATGCTGAATACCGCATCGCTGAGGATCAGCTTGCGGCGCGCCGGGCTGGCGGCGAGCAGGCGCTCGAGTGCCGCCAGATCAGCGTGCGGGTAGCGTTGGCTGTCGGCTCGCGAGAGCTGCACGGCGTCGATCAGCGAAGCGTGGTTGAGACGGTCGGCGAAGACCGCGTCCTTGCGCCCGACCAGCGCCGGAACGATTCCCAGATTGGCCATGTAGCCGGTCGAGAACAGGAGGGCGCGGGCAAAGCCCGTGAAATCGGCCAGCTTCTGCTCGAGGGTGGCGTGCGGCGTCAGGTGGCCGCTGACCAGGTGCGAGGCGCCGCTGCCGACGCCCCAGCTCCGGGCACCGAGGCAGGCCGCCTCGATCAGCGCCGGGTCCTTGGCCAGTCCCAGGTAATCGTTGCTGCAGAAGCTGATCAGCGAGCGCCCATCGACGCGCGCCTGCGGACCGCAGGGAAGGTCCAGGGTGCGACGCGTGCGTCGGAGGCCGGCTGCCTGCAGGGCGTCGAGTTCGCTTTGCAGTTCTTCCCAGATCATGAGTGCAGCGCGGCGTCCAGTGCGGCGATGGCGCGCGCGACGAGAAACTCGCACTCCTCATGGCTGATCACATACGGCGGCATGAAATAAATGGTGTTGCCGATCGGTCGCAGCAGGATTTCCCGGGCCAGCGCCTGGCGGTAGAAGCGCTCGGAGAACTGCGTGTCGTCGCTGAGCACGTCGAACGCAGCGATCATGCCGCGCTGGCGGAGATGACGCACGCGCGGGTGATCGGCCAGCGGCTTGAGGCAGTTGGCGAGATGCGCGCTGAGTGCTCGATTCGTTTCGATGACCTGGTCTTCGGTAAAGATGTCGAGCGTCGCCAGAGCGGCTCGGCAGGCCAGGGCGTTGCCGGTGTAGGAGTGCGAATGCAGAAAGCCACGGCTGACGCGGTCGTCGTAGAAGGCGGCATAGACGGTGTCAGTGGTGAGTACCATCGACAGCGGCAGGTAGCCACCGGAAATGCCTTTCGACAAACACAGGAAGTCCGGCCGGATGCCGGCCTGCTCGTGGGCAAAGAAAGTGCCGCTGCGACCACAGCCAACGGCAATCTCGTCGCAGATCAGGTGCACCTGATAGCGGTCGCAGAGGGCGCGCGCCAGGCGCAGGTATTCGGGGTCGTACATGGCCATGCCGCTGGCACACTGGATGAGCGGTTCGACGATCAGGGCGGCGATGCGCGAGTGGTGCTCGTCGAGATGGCGCTCGAGCGCCGCGGCGGCGCGGCGGGCGACATCAAGCGCAGATTCTCCCTCTTGCGCCAGGCGTGCGTCAGGCGTCGGCACGGTGCTCGCCGGACGAATCAGTGGTGCGTAGGCATCCTTGAACAAGGCGACGTCGGTAACCGCCAGCGCGCCGATGGTTTCACCGTGGTAACTACCACGCAGACAAAGGAATTCCTGTTTGTCGCCATGGCCGCGGTTACGCCATGAATGAAATGACATCTTGAGCGCGATTTCAGTCGCCGACGCACCGTCAGAAGCGTAGAAGCAATGGCCGAGCGCGCCGCCGGTAAGTGCTGCCAGGCGCTCGGAAAGCTCGACCACCGGCTGGTGCGTGCAGCCGGCCAGAAGCACGTGTTCGAGTTGCTCGAGCTGCGCGTGCAGGGCGGCGTTGATGCGCGGATTGCAGTGACCGAAGAGATTGACCCACCAG
The DNA here is from genome assembly GCF_036625345.1 of Candidatus Accumulibacter meliphilus. Classification (NCBI taxonomy): domain Bacteria; kingdom Pseudomonadati; phylum Pseudomonadota; class Betaproteobacteria; genus Candidatus Accumulibacter; species Candidatus Accumulibacter meliphilus. The sequence goes on from NZ_JAZKTZ010000015.1 coordinate 54,329, forward strand.
GAGCTGATCCCGTCCAGGTAGCGTCGGCCATCGAAGTCGTGCAGCCAGACGCCCTTGCCGCTGGCGATGGGAATCATCGGCAGGGCGATCGGCAGGGCGCCGTCGCCGTCGGCGTGCTGCTTCATCTGGGTGCACGGGTGCCAGACGGCCGCCAGGCTGCGCTGCAGCAGATCGCTATTGCTCATCAGAGTTTGCTCGCCGCCGCTCAGTGCAGCGTCTGCGAGGGCGAGTCGTCCTGCTCGGGCATCTCGGCATGGACCGTCTCACCCTCGATATTGGGATACAGCGGCGCGCCGCAGTCGTCGCAGAACTCATAGGGGAACTGCTGGTCGAGGACGGTGACTTCCTTGAGACCGGTCTTGCGCAACACGCTCTCGATTTCTCCGGCCACGTCGGTCGTTTCGTCTTCGATGCCCAGCAAGGGCCAGACCACGCCGTGGTAGATGACGTCCTCGTCGCGCGGGCCAAAGCCGATGCGGTATTCTTCCAGCCGCTTGTCGTGGAAGCCGCCGACGATGGCGCGCAGATTGTCGGCTGACTCACCAAGTGTCGCTTGCAGGAAGGCCACCGAGGCGTTCAGCGAGTAGGGGCGCGAGGCGCTGTCGGCGGCGCGACAGGCCGCATGGTAGGCGTCGGCGAGCAGCGGTTGATAGGCACAGCCGGTCAGCAGCGGTTCGAAGCAGGGGGCGCCCTGGCGCAGCCACTCCTTGAGCGCCGTCTCACGGGTGCTCTTGTCTTCCTCGTTCCAGCGGAAAAGGGGCAGGCCACGCGGTACCGCCAGTGCACCGATCACGTAGCGGGTGTCGGAGAGGAAGCGGTTTGTTTCCGGCATGCTGGCGGCGTCGACGCTGAGATCACAGCCGGCGAGCGCCGCTGCACCGAGTTTTTGCAGCAGTTGCCAGGTCTCGACAAAACTGTGCGGTAGCTGGTCCGGGCTGTACAGGTAATCGGCCAGCGCGACGCGGGCACCGGCGGCAAACACGTGCGCCCCAAGCTGGACCTTCAAGGTCTGCAGGAGGCCCTGCGGAATCGCCGCCGCGGGAATCGAGAAGCGCGACCAGCCGAGTACCGGAACCGCAATCAGCAGGACGTCAAAATCCTGGCCGCGATCGAGCATGATGCACGATTCGGCCTGTGACTCGACGATGTCGGCGAGATCGTCATGCGCCATCGCGTGCGTGTCGAAGAGGCGGTCCAGCGAGGCGTTCAAGTCTTCCTCGGCGCCATCGTGCAGCAGTTGGTCCACGAGTTCTGCCAGACGTTTCTGCCAGAACAGATCCTCGAGCTTGCTGCCCGACTCGGCCAGGCCGATGGCCAGACGGCCGACTTCGGTGGCGTCAGCAGAAATACGCTTGCGGGAGGAGAAGCGGTTGCGTTTCATCGTCGGGAGCCTGCAGCAGAGTCAATCCGCCATTGTAGCAAGCTGGCGAGCCCGGCGTCGGCGCGCGTGCATCTTCGTGCATTTTCGTGCCTGTTCGTACATTTGCGTGGCGGGCCGGGCGACGGATGCCAGCCGGCGCGCGCGAGTGCGGCTTCTCAGGCGATGCGCAGCTGTGCCAGCGACGCGAACGCCGCCTGGTTGCCGATGTCCGGGGTAATGATCAGTTCGAGGATGTTGACCGCAGCGAGCTCGACGCGATGGTCTTCGCTCTGGCTGTTGGCCCCGTCCGGGCTGAAGTTCCATTGCTGCCTGACGATGTCCCGGAACGATTGTCCGCCATCGGCAGAGCAGCGCAGAACGTACTCCTGGGTACGCTGCACCGAGGTTTCGACGAAGGACAGCCAGATCCTGTGCAGCGTCTGCGGCTGTGCAAAGAGCAGGCGGATGGTTTGCCTGCCCGGAACTGCGGCACGCCAGCCGCTGCCGCCGCCCGGCACCAGGGCCGACTCAATGGGATGAGCCGCCTCTTCCGAACTGATTTCCACCTCAGCCAGGTCTTCGAGATTGAGCCAGTCCCCAGGCGGCGAAGCATCGGCCTGCGGGACATCCGGGATTACTCGCTTGCGCATGGCTACAAACCCCTCATCAGTAAGCGGAACTCCGCGACGCGGAGGCCGTAAAGCGAGATCTTCGCGGCTATGCGGGTCTTACACTTCCCCGAGTCGTGCGGCCACTTCACGTTCGGCGTCTATCCAGTACTGCGCGGAAGAGCCTTGAAAACCGTCATTTTCAGCAATGAAGTAGGCCGCGGACTGGATCATGCAGTAGCGCTCTTCGGCGCCGGGCTTTTCTGCGACTGGCGTGGCAGCGGGGGGCGACGCAGCGGCCACCGGCTGTGGGCTGCTCGCTGCAGGGGCGGTGGCGGCCGCAGGCACTGCGGCTTTCTTCACCGCCGGTTTCTTCGCCGCAGCGGCTGCGGCTTTCGGCGCCGCAGGCGGCTTGGCTGCGGACGGCTTGGTGGCTGCTGCGGCAGCTAATGTCGTTGGTTTCGTCGCCGGCTTGCTGGCGGCTGGTTTCTTCTTGGTCGTGCTGGTTGTGGTTTCTTCAGCCATGATCTATCCCTTTTTTCCTTCGCTGTCAGTATGTCAGTATGGTTGGTGCACCGAGCGGGCACTTGGGCGGCTGCGCCGCCCCGCGCGTACCCCCGGCAGGATAGAAAAATCGGCGCTTCCGGTCAAGGCAAATGACTATTTGCCGGGAGTGGTCACCGCCTGCGTCGCGAATCAGCCCGCGCCGCGAATTTGGTCCAGGCGTCGCGAATCAGCCCGCGCCGCGAATTTGGTCCAGGCGTCGCGAATCAGCCCGCGCCGCGAATCAGCGCCACCAGATCCTCGGTCGAGGGCAGGGCGCTGGCTTCGCCTTCTTCGAGGATGCTTTCGGCCAAGGCGCGTTTCTCGTGGTGCAGCTCGACGATGCGTTCCTCGACGCTGCCCTTGGTGACCAGGCGATAGACGGTCACCGGCCGCAGCTGCCCGATGCGATGCGCGCGACCCATGGCCTGGTCTTCAGTGGCCGGGTTCCACCACGGATCGGTGATGACCACGTAATCGGCAGCGGTGAGGTTGAGCCCGAAGCCACCGGCTTTGAGGCTGATCAGGAAGAGATCGCCGTCACCGGCCTGGAAAGCGGCGACGCGCCGCGTACGCTCGGCGGCGGGAGTGCTGCCATCGAGGTACTGATAGGCGATTCCGGCCGCATCCATCTGTTCGCGTAACATTGCAAGAAAGTCCACGAACTGACTGAAAACAAGCGCTTTATGTCCGTTCGCAACCAGTTCGGCGGCGAGTTCGGCGAAAGCCTGCACCTTGGCGCCGACGATACCGAGTTCGGGGCTGCAAAGGCGTGGGTCGCAGGCGGCACGACGCAGGCGCGTCAGCTGGGCGAGGATGTTGAAGCGCGCTTGCGCTTGCGGCGCACTGTCGAGGCTGGCGTCGATCTCGTTCGCGGCTTCGCGGCGCAGCGCTTCGTAGTGTGCCGCTTCCGCAGCTTCCGGGGTCACCGTCAGAATCAGCTCGGTGCGCGCCGGCAGCTCTTGCAGGACTTCGGACTTGGTGCGGCGCAGAACGAAGGGGCCGACCAGACGCTTGAGCACGTGCTGTGCCTCGCGGTCGCGGTTGCGTTCGATCGGGCCGGCGAAGCGCTCGTCGAAGCGGCGGCTGCTGCCGAGCAGGCCGGGATTGGCGAAGCGCATGATCGACCACAGATCGGACAGGCGGTTTTCGACCGGGGTGCCGGTCAGCGCCAGACGAAAGTCGGCGTCGAGGGCGAAGACCGCCTGCGAGCGCTTGGCGGCGGCGTTCTTGATCGCCTGCGCCTCGTCGGCGATCAGGGTATGCCAAGTGCGCCCGGCGAAGCGCTCCTGGGCCAGTTGCAGCAGCGTGTAGGAGACGATCAGCAGGTCCTGCGGTCCGGCCTTGGTGACCAGTTCCTCGCGTTCGCTGTCGCTCGCTTCGCTGTAGATGCGGACGTTGATGCTGGGTGCGAAACGCAGTGTTTCTGCCAGCCAGTTGCCGCAGACCGAAGTTGGCGCGATGACCAGCGCGGCGCCGCCAGCGGCGCGTTCGAGAAGCACGCCGAGCGCCTGCAGGGTCTTGCCGAGGCCCATGTCGTCGGCCAGGCAGCCGCCGACGCCGGCAGTCGCCAGACGGATCGCCCACTGGTAGCCGTCTTCCTGATACGGGCGCAGGCTGGCCTGCAGCAGGCTGGGGAGTTTCGGCGTCAGGGCCTGCGCCTGGCGCAGGCGGTCGATGGCCTGGCGGAAGTCCTTGCTGGCGTCGAGTTCGGTGCCGTCGAGAATCTCGTCGAGCCAGGCGGCGGCGATGGTCGGCACCTTGCCACCGTTCCTTGTCGGTTTCCAGCACCGCTGCCAGATCGCTCAGCTTCTGCTTCAGCGAGCGCGTCAGGGCGGCGTAAACGCCGTTGCCCATGGGCACGAAACGGCTCTTGGCGCGGGCCGCGCTGAGCAGAGTTTCCAGCTGCACGACCAGCCCTTCGTCGAGAGTCGCCTGCCCGGCGACGCGGAACCAATCGCGTTCACGGCTGATTTTCACGCCCAGCTGGCGGCTGTCGAGGGTGAGCACGCGAACGCTCTTGCCCTTCGGCCAGTCCACCGCGGCAATCGCCGGCAAGGTCGGCAGTGCTTCGACCACCGCCAGTGCTTCCTCCGGGTCTTCGATCAGCCACTCGCTGCCGCGCCATCGCGCTCGCCGCTGTCGAGAAAGGGCAGGGCGTCGAGTACCGATTCCAGATGCTGGCGCTCCTCGTTCAGGTCGCGCTCGGTGCCGACCGTTTCGCTGCCGCGCACCGCCATCAGGCGCAGTCTGCCGGCGGCAGCTGGCAGGCGTGGACCGTCCGCACCGAGCGGTGCGACCACCAGGCGCAGCGAGAGGTCGTCCCCGAGCGGCGAGAGTTCGGCGCGCAGGCGGGAGTAGCTGGGCACCTGCCGCGTCGCCTGTGCCGGGTCGGCATGAACGTGAAAATGCGTGGCCAGTGCCTGCAGGGTCTTGGCCACTTCTGCCTGCGCGTTCGGCGCGTCGGCGGGAACTGAAAAACGACCCGAAACGAGCTGCGCAGCCTGCTGCTGGGCCGGCGAAAAACGAACCAGCCGCAGGCGCTGTGGCCCATCCGCGACCAGCGTGACGAGCCGCAGGGCCTCCGCTTGACGACGCTCGTCGGCGTCTGGCACTGAGTATGGATTGGCCGCGACCGGCGCCCGCAGCGGCGGCTCGACGCGCATCACGTAGCGCCCGTCGACGCGCAGGAGCTCGAGTTCCGGAGCGGCTTCGCTCAAGTCGACGAACTGCTCTGCCGCGCCCGGCAGGACGATGCACGGGTGGCCGGGAAGGGCGGCGATGGCGGCTGCCAGATCGATGCGGTAGCGATTGCGGTAGCCGTGTTCGAGGCGAACGGCGCGAGCGACTTTCAGATCGGCGCCGGCCAGCTGCGGGTTGCCGGCGATTCTCGCCAGGCTCAGCGGCCGCGGCCGTCCCCAGCCGCGTTGGCCGCGCTTCTGTTCGAGCGGCGTGACGGCGAGCAGGTCACCCTGGCTGCCGATCTCGAGTTCCCACAGCAGGCGCGTCGTTTCGCCGTTGCCGCTGGCCGCTGCATTGCCGCCCAGGGATTGCAGCGCGAGGAGGATTTCCTGCCACTGCTCGCCGCCACTGGCGATGAAAAAACGCTCAGGCGGATCGCGTCCTTCGAGCACGGCCTGGCTGCCGTCGAGGATGTGGGTCAGCGTTCTTAGTCGGCAACTGTCAAGGTCCTGGCGCAGGAGGTCGATCGATGCCCGCCACTGCTCCGCTACCGTTTGCGGATTCCTTTCGGCGATCGTTTCGCGACCCAGCCAGGCGGCGAGCAGCACTGCCCACAGGGAGTCGAGCACCCAGCGCGCCTCGACGTCGCGCGTGGGCCGGAAAGCGGCTCGTTCGAGCGGCGCCTTGCCGAGGCGAACGTCGATCGCATGCACCCAGCGTCCCCAGCCGGCGTAAGGGCTGGGCGCCCGCTTGCCGGACTCCGCGACGCAGAACTTGCGCGCCAGTTCGAGGTGCCGGGGCGTCGCCTGCGCCAGAAGTGACAGCGGATAGAACCAGGCCACGCTGTCCGGCAGCAGGTGTTTGCCAGCACCGCCGAGCTCGCTCTTGCACTGCTTGAGCGCCGCTTCGAATGCCGCCTGCCCGGCACCCCACTGCCCGTCGATGACCAGCCTGGCGGCACGAATCGCGGCGCTCAATCCGTCGTCGAGTCCCTCCAGCGCGGCTTCCAGCAGGGCGCTTTCGCCGCGTTGCATGGCCAGGTCGCCGAGGACCAGGCGCAGATCGGTCGACAAGGCCTCGCGATCGTCGGCCAAGGCCTCTACCGCCCAGTCGGCGACCGGCAGGTAGGCCTGCGCAGAGAAGATGCAGACGCTGGCGATCGCCTGATAGGCCAGCCGCGAGCGCCAGATCGGCTCGATGCGCTGGAAACTCTCTCCGTCAAAGGGCCAGAGGATGGCTTCGCCGACGATCACGTTCCAGTCCAGCGACCGGCCCAGGACGCTTCGCAGGTGCGACAGCTCTTCGCTGGCAGCGCCCGAGAGGAATTTGGCGCGAACGTAGGCGATGGTCGTCGGGATGCTCCCCGTAGGCCAGTAGTACGCCGATCGGGTGGGGTCAAAGCGGTCGACGTCGGCGATCAGGCGGGGCAGCGAGTCGCCCTGGCTGCTTTCCAGCAACTGCCGGTAAAGCGCGGTGCGCAGCGCATCGACGAGGTGAAACGTGGCTGCCCGCGAGGGATCGTCGACCAGCAGGCCGTTTTCCCGCAGTTTCTGGGTCGCCGCCTTGACGTCGGCGGCAGTAAAGGCCTTTCCCGAGCTGTTTTGCAGGCCACTCAGCGAAAGCAGCCCGGTGCAGGTCGGTGTTGGTGCGAAAAGTCCACAGCAGCGCGCTGGCCAGTGCGACCCTGTGCTGGTCGGGCGTCAGCCCGTGGCGGTCGAGCATTTCTAGAGGCGGCGGCGTTCAGGGCAGTTCTGTTCATTGGCGGGTGAGCTGCGGAAATGGTGGCAGGTGCGTGGTTCTGTGGGAGACGGTCAGATGTCAGCTGCCGCGGGTGAGCAGCATCGCGTCGCCGTAGCTGAAGAAGCGGTAGCGTTCGGCAATCGCGTGTCGATACGCACAACGAATGGCGTCGACGCCGGCGAACGCCGAAACCAGCATCAGCAGGGTCGACCTTCGGCAGGTGGAAATTGGTGATCAGCCGGTCAACGACACGGAACTCGTAGCCGGGGGTGATGAAGATATCGGTCTCGGCGGGGCCGGCGCGCAGTTCCCCGCGCTGCGCGGCCGCTTCGAGTGCGCGCAGGCTGGTCGTTCCGACGGCGACGACTTGCCGCCGCGGGCGCGGGTGCGGGCAATGGCGGCGATGGTTGCCTGGGGAATCTCGAAGCGCTCGGCGTGCATGCGGTGTTCGGCGACGTGATGCACGCGCACCGGCTGGAAGGTGCCGGCGCCGACGTGCAGCGTCAACCACGCCACTTCGACGCCACGCTGTGCGAGTTGGGCGAGCAGCGCATCGTCGAAATGCAGGCCGGCTGTCGGCGCCGCGACGGCGCCGGGGTGGCGCGCGAAAACGGTCTGATAGCGAGCTTCGTCGTCGGCGCCGGCGGGGTGCGTGATGTAGGGCGGCAGCGGCAAGCGGCCGTGTCCTTTCGATCAGCGTCCACAGGTCGCCTTCGTCTGCCCCGCCGTTGGCCCGCTCATCTGCCAGTGCAGGTCGAAGAACTCACCCTGTTCGCCGCTACGGCCGTCGACGACCAGGCTGATCGCGTCTTCGAGAATGATCCGACTGCCGGTTTTCGGCGACTTGCTGGCCCGGATCTGCGCCACCGCGTGGCGAGCATCGACGATGCGCTCGACCAGCACTTCGATCTGGCCACCGCTCTCCTTGCGGCCGAGGAGGCGGGCGCGGATCACGCGCGTATCGTTGAACACCAGCAGGTCGCCGGCAGCCAGCACCGCGGAAGGGCAGTGAAGCGCTGATCGGCGAGCGCGCCGTCGCTGAGCTGCAGCAGCCGGCTGGCGCTGCGTTCGCCAGTCGGGTGCTGGGCGATCAGTTCGCCCGGCAGGTCGAAGTCAAAGTCGTCAAGGGTGAGCATGGGGTGCGTAGCGTACTTAGGTGCTTAGGTGTTTTAGGGGGGCTGGCCAGGGAAGAGCAGGCTGGGGATGGCTGGCGGCGTGCCTTGTTGCTGGCCAGGCGATTTTGTAGCTTGTCGGCGGCCGGAGAATCAGCGATAATCCGCAGCTCTTCTGGCCCGCGAACTTCGGGCCGAGGCCGAGATGGCGGAATCGGTAGACGCAGCGGACTCAAAATCCGCCGATGGTGACATCGTGGGGGTTCGATTCCCCCTCTCGGCACCAATCAGTTAACCCGCAGAAATGCGGGTTAAAGTTTGGTTTCATCATTTGCGGGGCTGCCTTGTTGGTCATTTGGGCGCATGCCGCAAAAACCGGCACCTTTTCCGGCGCTGCGCCAGAGGGTGGGCGGCAAAAGCCCTGAACTCCTCAAATCGCAACGACCCCCGACGACTCTCCGCGCAATGCTGAACCTGCCGTGCCGCCATCGCCTCTCGGCGCCTGGTGGCTTGCCATCCGACCCAAGACGCTGACCGTGTCCGTCGCGCCGCTGATCGTTGGCCATGCTGTCGCCTGGTCGCAGACCGGCGGCTGCTCTGGCAGCCGGCGCTGGTTGCCCTGCTCGCCGCGCTGCTGATCCAGATCGGCACCAATCTGCACAACGACGTCGGCGATTTCGAGCGCGGCAGCGGATACGCCCGATCGCCTCGGGCCGCCGCGGGTGACGGCCATGGGCTGGCTGCCGGCTACGTCGCCGTACGGCGCGCGGCGTGGCTCGCGTTGGCGCTGGCGTTCAACTTCGGAATTTATCTCGTCTACCACGGCGGCTGGCCGATCGTCGTCATCGGCTGGCGTCGCTGCTCGCCGGCTGGGCTTACACCGGCGGCCCATGGCCGATCGCCTATACCCCGCTCGGCGAATTGTTCGTCGTGCTCTTCTTCGGTCTGGCCGCGGTGGGCGGCAGCTACTACCTGCAGACGCTGTCGATCAGCCCGGCCGCTCTGCTGGCCGGGGCCATGCTCGGGCTGTTCGCTGCGGCGGTGATCACGGTCAACAACTACCGCGATCTGGAGACCGACGCCCGGGCCGGCAGGCGGACCCTGGCGGTCGTCGTCGGCCGGCGAGGCACGCAATGGGTCTATGCGGCTGGAACTGCTGCTGCCGCTTGCTGTTCTTGCCGTGCTGGCGCTGCTGATGCCGGGCGCGGGCTCTGGCTGGCCCTGCCGCTGCTGGTACTGCTGCCAGCGTTGCGGCTGCTGCAGCGCTTCCGGCGTGAGCCCGCGGGTCCGCTCTTCAACGAATTGCTGGCCAGCACGGCCCGCTTGCAGTTCGTCTACGCGCTTCTCCTGGCGCTGGCGATGGTCGTCTGAGCGGGGCTGCAAGGGACGGCGCCCGGTGCCAGCATCAGGTGGCGCTGCCTGACGGCGGCTGAACCAGGCCAGCTTCTCCTGCAGGCGAACCACGGTGCCGACGATGATCAGCGCCGGCGAGCCGATGCCGGCGGCTTCGACGCGTTCGCCGGCAGGGTTGCCAGATCGGCGGTCAACACCCGTTGCCGGCGCGTCGTGCCATGTTGCACGACGGCCGCCGGATGGCTGGCCGGCAGGCCGTGGGCGATCATCTGGCGGCAGATTTCGGCGAGGCCGCCGACGCCCATGTAGAAGACGACGGTCAGCTTCGGACGGGCCAAGCGCCGGCCAGTCGAGATTGATCGTGCCGTCCTTGAGGTGGCCCGTCGCGAAGGCCACCGCCTGGGCATGATCGCGATGCGTCAGCGGGATGCCGGCGTAGGCGGCGCAGCCGGCGGCGGCGGTCACTCCCGGAACGACCTCGAAAGGGATGCCCGAGTCGACCAGGGCTTCGATCTCTTCGCCGCCTCGCCCGAAAATGAAGGGGTCGCCGCCCTTGAGGCGAACGACCTTCTTGCCAGCACGTGCCAGACGAACCAGCAGTTGATTGAGTTGCTCCTGCGGCACGGTGTGATTGGAGCTTTTCTTGCCGACGTAGATTTTCTCGGCGTCCATACGCGCCAGTTCGAGGACCCCTTCGGCAATCAGATGATCGTAGACGATGGCGTCCGCTTCGCCGATCAGCCGCGCGGCACGCAGGGTGAGCAGGTCGAGGTCACCGGGCCCGCTGCCGACGATGTAGACGGTTCCGACTGGCGGGGAGGAGGGTGTTTGCATCATTCCTTGTTTTCCGGTTTTTTGGCTGAGGTGCAAGCATAAGCGCCCGTCGCCTTGCTTTTCAACTCGGACGCGACCATAGGCTTTCTGCGCATCACTGATATTTGATGGAGGTCAAGGAATGGACCTATGCAGGCGTGTCATCCTGCGCCGAGTCTGACACGGATGATGACCCGGGCGACAGTCGAGAAATTTCAAGAGGAGAGGAAACAAGCATGCAGAAGGTAATTCGTAACGTATTGATGCTGGCAGCACTGCCGTTGGCCATGAATGTGGCCTTCGCGGCCAAGGCCGAGAAGGCCGCCGCAGCGCCGGCTGCCGAGACGCCGACGCTGTCGGCCGAGGACAAGGCGGCTTCCGGCAAGACCTATTTCGAACGTTGCGCCGGCTGCCATGGCATGCTGCGCAAGGGCGCGACCGGCAAGAATCTCGAGCCGCAGAACACCACCAAGCTCGGTTCGTCGCGCCTTGAAAAGATCATGACCTACGGTACCGAGGGCGGCATGCCCAACTTCGACGACATCCTGTCGAAGAAGGAACTCGCCGACATGGCCAAGTATGTCCAGATGCCGGCCGACGTGCCGCCGGAATGGGGCATGAAGGACATGAAGGAGAGCTGGAAGCTGGTCGTGCCGGTCGCCGAGCGCCCGACCAAGCAGATGAACAACGTCAACCTGAAGAACGTCTTCGCGGTCACCCTGCGTGACTCGGGCGAAGTGGCCCTGATCGATGGCGACACCAAGGAAGATCTGGGGTATCGTCAAGACCGGCTACGCGGTCCATATCTCGCGCATTTCGGCTTCCGGGCGTTACGTTCACGTCATTGGCCGTGACGGTCGTTACGATCTGATCGACATGTGGTACGAGAGCCGAAGATCGTCGCCACGATGAAGGCCGGCTACGAAGCGCGTTCGGTCGACACCTCGAAGTACAAGGGCTACGAGGACAAGTACGCAGTCGTCGGCGCCTACTGGCCGCCGCAGTACGCGATTCTCGATGGTGAAACCCTCGAGCCGCTGAAGCTGGTCTCGACGCGTGGCGTCACGGTCGATGGCGAGTACCATCCGGAGCCGCGGGTGGCTTCGATCGTCTCTTCGCACGACAAGCCGGAGTGGGTGATCAACATCAAGGAAACCGGCATGATCAAGCTGGTTGACTACTCCGACATTGCCAACCTCAAGGAAGTGACCATCAACTCGGCCAAGTTCCTGCACGACGGCGGCTGGGACTCGACCAAGCGCTACTTCCTCGTTGCGGCCAACGCGTCCAACAAGGTCGCCGTGGTCGACACCAAGGAAGGCAAGCTGGCGGCACTGGTAGACACTGCCAAGATCCCGCATCCGGGTCGTGGTGCCAACTTCGTCCATCCGAAGTTCGGTCCGGTCTGGGCAACGTCGCACCTGGGTGCCGACGTGATCACTCTGATCGGTACTGATCCCAAAGGCCATCCGGAGCAAGCCTGGAAAGTCGTTCAGGAACTCAAGAACCACGGTGCCAACTCGCTGTTCGTGAAGACGCATCCGAAGTCCAAGAACCTTTGGGCGGACGCGCCGCTGAACCCAGATCCTGAGCTGGCCGGTTCGGTCTCCGTCTATAACATCGACGAGCTCGGCAATCCGGACGCCAAGTCGCAGGTCATCAACCTGGCTGCTGCTGCCGATCTCGGCAAGACCAAAGGCAACCAGCGCGTGGTGCATGGCGAGTACAACGAAGCGGGCGACGAAATCTGGTTCTCTGTCTGGACCGGCAACAAGACCGAGCCGTCGGCAATCGTCGTCGTCGATGACAAGACGCGTACGGTCAAGAAAGTGATCAAGGACCCACGTCTGGTCACGCCGACCGGCAAGTTCAACGTCTACAACACCCAGCACGACGTCTACTGATCTCTGCTGAGCGCCTGTTCTGAACCGGGGGGCCATGGCCCCCCGGTTTTTTTTTGGCTCGATTGCCGGCATAATTCCCGGCACCTCAACTGCCACAAGGAATCGACAATGAAAGTGCCCATCTTTTTGCTATCGGCCGCCATGTGCTCGCAGTTGGCGCTCGCCGCACCACCGCCGGTCGACCCGGCCATGCTCGAACTGGCCGACGAGAGTCGGTGCCTGGGCTGCCACGACGTGGAGATAAAAGTACGTGGCCCCGCCTGGCGCGATGTCGCAAAACGCTATCGCGGCAAACCGGAAGTCGAGGAAGTGCTGGTGGAAAAAGTCTATACGGGCGGCGGTGGCGTCTGGGGTGACGACTACATGTCGGCCAACAAGCGCGCCGGGAAGGAGAACATCCGTATCCTGGTCAAGTGGATTCTCACCCTGCCGGATTCCTGATCTCAAGCCTGGCGGCAGCAAGCAGCAACGACAGGTCGACGGGCGGCAAGAAACGGCTCTCACAGGCGCATCGGAACGCCCGCGACGCCTCCCTCTATAGTGGGCGCGTCGTTGGCGCGTGCCCTGAGCAGATCGATGATCATTGCCGACACTTGCTCGATCGAGCGGTGGGTGACGTCGATCACCGGCCAGTTGCGCGCGACGAACAGGCGACGCGCGTCCTGCACCTCCTTGCGCAAGGCGTTGAAGTCGTTGTACTGGCTGTCTTCGTTGTCCCATGACCGCAAGCGCGCGGAGCGGACGCGCGCCAGCCGTGTCGGGTCCACCGTCAGCCCGACGATCAGCGGTCCCTTTGCTTTCAGCAGCCCCATCGGCGGCTGCGAGAACGGCACCAGTGGCACGTTGGCGGCCTTGATGCCGCGTGAGGCCAGGTACATGCAGGTTGGTGTCTTGGTGGCCCGCGAGACGCCGACGACGATCACGTCGGCGCCGTCGAGATCTTCGCTGGCAATGCCGTCGTCGTGGGCCAGGGTATATTTCATGGCCTCGATGCGGCTGTAGTAGTCTTCGTCGAAAGCGTCGCCGGAACTGCTGTGGAACTGAACAGTCGTGTTGGAGTACTCGGCGAGGTTCGTGATCAGCGGTTCGAGGGCAAACTGGCAGGGGACGAGCAGACGGTCGCAACCCTCTTCGAGCGCCTGCCGGACGTCGGCGTGGCTGATGCTGTGCAGGACGTAGCCCGGCCTCTGCGCCACTTCGCCAAGAATCTCGGGCACCTGGCCGAGGTGACGGACCATCTTCCATAGTCGGCGCTCGACTTCCAGCCCTGCGAACTGAGCGATGGCGTTACGCGCCAGCAACTCGACCAGTTCGCCCGAGGCATGCGAGACGAGGTGCAATACGAGGGTCTTGCTCACAAGCATCCTTTACCAGCCAACGCTGACGGGTGAGTGGTGGCGGTTATCGCTGGCTACGTCGTGGCGCGTGTTCAGCGGTGGTGACCACCGTCGAGGCGCAGCACGGTGCCGTTGATCATCACGTTTTTCAACACGTGCAGGACCAGCATCGCGAACTCGGACGGATCGCCGAAGCGATGCGGAAACGGGATCTGGTGTGCCAGTCGCGAATCGAGGTTCTTTTCCATGGCGAACAGGGTCGGCGTGCCGAACAGCCCGGGCGCGATGCCGACGACGCGGATGCCCAGCGGGCCGAGTTCGCGCGCCGCCGGCAGGATCATGCTCACCACGCCGCCTTTCGACGCCGCATAGGCCGCTTCGCCGCTCTGCCCATCATAGGCGGCGACCGAAGCGGTCGACAGGATGACGCCGCGTTCGCCGTTTGAGCGCGGCTGCAGGCGCGCCATGTCGGCAGCGGCGAGGCGCATCATGTTGAAAGTCGAGATCAGGTTCACTTCAACTAGCTGGCGGAAGTCCTCGAGCGGCATCGGCCCATTGACACCCACTGTCGGCTCCGAGTGGCCGCGGCCCACGCAGTGCACCAGCACGCGTGCCGCGCCGTGCGCATCGCGCGCCGTCGCCAGGGCCTCCTCCGCAGCGAGTGAATTGGCGACATCGCAGGGAATGGCCAGGCCGCCGATCTCGTTGGCAACTTTTTGTACGCCGACGGCATCGATGTCGATGACCGTCACCTTGGCTCCCGCCTCGGCGAGATAACGCGCCGTTTCTGCGCCCAAGCCCGATGCTGCCCCGGTGACCACTGCCGGGCATGTCCAAAGATCCATTGCTTGTCTCCCGCTGTATCTGTTTCCCGCCGCCATCAGCCGCGGATGCCAGCGCGCATTATGGGCCGTGCGAGACGAGCGCGCAAACTGCCACTGCTGTGCCGTATGGACAGCGATCGGACGCCGCGCGAGCCGTTTTCAAGGCCGTCTTCGGATAAAATGCCGGCTCGCCGCCTTCTTCTCGTTAGCGCGGAAGAGGGCGAGCCAAGGCGCCACCGAGCCCAACCCTACCGACTCGCAGACCATGCCCATCGTTCTTGTTCTCGCTCTGCTGCTTGTTTCCCGCGGCGCTTTTGCCGAGGCTGCTCCTCAGCCTGAGGCACCGACCCCCGAACGCCAGAAGCAACTCGTGCACCTCGTTCGTCAGGACTGCGGTTCCTGCCATGGCATGACCTTGCACGGTGGCCTGGGTCCGGCCCTGACGCCCGAGGCCTTGCGCGACAAGCCCGTCGACTCACTGGTAGCCACCATCTACGGCGGTCGCCCGGGGACGGCAATGCCACCGTGGCATCGCTTTCTTACGGAAGCCGAGGCGACGTGGATCGTGCAGCAGTTGATGGTGAGATTCCCCGAGGAATAGCTGCCAGGAAGGGCGCGAAGGGATCACCCGCGATGTTGCAAGTTTCGGCCGTTCGCTGTCCGCCCGGGGTCGCTGCAAAGGCTTTCGCGGCGATACAATCGGTAACTGGGCCGCTGGGCAGGTTTGCAGCCACGGCGGCGATGTTCTCCGTAGTGGCTGCGACGCTTCGACTGCCACCCACCAGTTCCCACAAAGAGGCTCCAGAATGAATTTCTCCGATGTGCTCAAAGCGCTCAATCAGGCTTCCGCCTTCGAGCTGTACCGGATGCGGGCGGGGATCGACCGCGTACTCGAACAGCCGCAGTGGCTTGATTCGATTCGTTCGCGGCTGCGCGTCGGGCAGACGATTTCCTATTTCGAGCCGAGGGAAAACGCGAGCTCCAGCGCACTAATCATCGAACTGCGTCGCAAGCGCGTGCTGGTTCTGGAGATTGCGACGCAAACGCGCTGGCTGATTGAGTATGCCGCAATCAACGTCGATGGGGCCGACGTCGAGATTCGCGAGCAGCCGCGCCAGGGGCTGGGTCGCAATGAGGTCGCTGTCGGCGAGATGGTCGGCTTCGTCGGCCGCGATCAGCAGGAAAGAAGTGGCCAGGTCATTCGTCTCAACGACAAGACGGTGACTCTGCTGTGCGGGCGCGTGCAATGGCGGGTGGCCTATCAGTTCCTGCATCGGGTGGTCGACTCGCAGGCGATCGACGGTGAGGTGCTCGAAATCAGCGTTGTGGATAGCGACGGCGAACATGGGTAGGCGTGTACCGGTCCGCGGATGCGGCGCTTGGTACGGTGAGTAACGACGCCTCTGGCGCTACCCTTGTCGCTGGAAACGGGAGCAGGGTGGCTGTGATGGAACTCGTCGGTAGTGCTCGATTCTTCCTCAAGACGGCGCAAAGTCCCTTAAACTCACGTTTTCATGTATTGCGGACGGGTTTATCGTGACGGCACGGGAAGCGCAATGTTCTTGCCGTGAGCGACCCGATAGGCACGCAGGCCGTGCGCTGCCGTCAACTGCATGGACCAGACGCTCGCATTCGCAGCCCGCCCGTAGAGGACCGTCATGACCAGAAACCGCCCCTCGCTTTCCCCCTGGTCGCCACGTCGACTGACGATGGCGCTCGAGCCTCGACACCTGTTTGACGGCGCCGCGCCGGCGGAGGTCGCCGCCGTAGTGCAGGACGACGGCGTGGCGGCAGTTCGCGACGCGCCAACAGCGGCGCCCGTCGAGGCGACGCCGAGCGAAGTGATCGTCGTCGATAGCCGCGTGGTGCAGAGCATCGATGTCGAGAAATTGCGCGCTGCTGCGGCGAAAGTGGTGGTGCTCGACCAGCAGTCCGATGGCTTGACGCAACTCGCCGCAGCGCTCGACGGCGAGCAGAACCTGACTGCCATCCATATTCTCAGCCATGGTAGCCGCGACGGCATCTTTCTCGGGCAGGGCCTGGTAGATCAGAACGAACTGCAGCGGCAAGGCGCCGTGTTGACCGGGATCGGATCGGCACTGGCAGTAGACGGTGACATCCTGCTCTACGGCTGCGATGTTGCCGCCGATAACCGCGAATTCGTCGACACTCTGGCCGCGCTGACGCAGGCGGATGTTGCGGCGTCGACCGACGCCACAGGGAGTGCGGCACTGGGCGGCGACTGGTTGCTCGAAGTGAGCACCGGACCGCTTGAAACCACTGCCTTCGTGCTGGCCGACTTTGCGCAACTGCTGGCGCCACCGACCATCGTGGACGGCGGCGGTACGCGCACGACCAGCGAAGATGCGCCGCTGGCAATCACCGGCGTCAGCATTGCGGACGCTGATGTTGGCGACGCCCAGACCGTGACCCTGGCAGTTACAGGCGGTGCGATTACGCTGCAAGCAGGAAGTGGGGTAGTGATTGCCGGTGGCGCAAATGGTAGCGACACCGTCAGCTTCAGTGGCACGCTGACCCAGGTCAACGATGCGCTGAACGGCATGACTTTCGCGCCGACGGCCGACTACTTCGGCCCTGCCAGTATTGCTGTTTCTACGCACGACGGCAGTATCAGCGTCGGGCCGACAGACATCATGTTGACGGTCACGCCGGTTGACGACCTGCCTGTGGGGACGGCCGACGCCATCGCCGCAACGGAAGACGCCGGTACTGTCGTCGGTGATGTGCTCGCCAACGACATCAACCTTGACGCGCCGATCGACACGCTCCGCGTCATCGCGCTGCGCAGCGGAACGGTTGTCGCCGGCAGTGGCAGCGACGGTAGTGTTGGCAATCCACTCGTCGGTATCTACGGCAGCCTGGTGGTGAACCCCAACGGTGGCTACAGCTACACAGTGGACAACAGCCTGGCGACGGTGCAGGCGCTGAAAGGCGGCCAGACGGTCAGCGAAAACTTCACCTACACGTTGAGCGACGGCCATACGTCGGTACAGACAGATATTACGGTGACTGTCACCGGCAGTAACGACGCGCCGAAAGTCATCGGAACGCCAGCTACTCTGGTGGCAAGCTCGATTCCCGAAAACGCGACCAGCGACGAAAACTCGGGCGCACTGGTCAGCAGCTTGCTTGCCGACGTCGACGCCAATCCGGTGGTCAGCGATGTCGATGCGGGAACGGTTCTCGGTATCGCCATCTTCGGCAGCAGTGTCACCAACGGCATGACCGGCGTCTGGGAGTACTCGCTCGACAACGGTGCCAGCTGGACGCCGGCGGCACTATTTTCCAGCAGCGACGCCTTGCTGCTGCCGGCCGACGCCAAGCTGCGGTTCGTCGCCGACAGCAACGCCGACGATGCCAAGGAGTCGGGAGTAGCTCGCATCCAGTATTACGTCTGGGATGGCAGCAATGGCGCCAGTGCCGGCGACACCGCCAATGTCAGTGCGCCGGGTGGCGGCGTCACGCCGTTCAGCGCCGCCAGTCTCGATGCCGACTTCATTGTCAGCGCGCGCAATGACGTGCCGGCACTGACGCCGATACCTCTGCTGCTGAACGAAGGCGCTACGGTGACGATTACTGCCACCGAACTCCCGGTCGGCGATCAGGACAACCAGAGCGATCAGCTCACCTACCGGGTTGAGGCGCTGCCCGGCAAGGGAGTGCTGCTCAGGAACGGCATCCCGCTCAGCGTCGGCAGCGTGTTCAACCAGCTTGATGTGCTGGCTGACAAGATCAGCTATCGACATACCAGTGGCGAGCTATCGGCGGATGCCAGCGACAGCGTCTCCTTGTCGTTGCGCGACGGTGCTGGTGGCGTGATCAATCCCGTCTTGCTGCCGATCACTATTCTCGACGTCAACGCGCAGATTGCGATCACCGGGACGACGCAGGCGGTGCCCGAGCGCATCGGTAGCGAGGCGAGCGACTTTGCAGTGCTCAACCTCGGCTTGAGTGACAGCGACGGCGACCCGAGCCTGATGACCTTGACCATTAGCAGCTTGCCGGATGCGGCCGTCGGTCGCCTGCAGTACTGGAATGGCAGTAATTATGTCGATGTGACCGCGCCCTTGTCATTGAGCAAGGCAGAGCTGGAGGCCAATCCGCTGCACTTCATCTCCAGCGGCGCCGAGCCGGCAGCGGTCAGTGGCAGTGGTTTTGCAGGACCGTACCACCCGACCGCCAGTTTCGAGGTAGTCGCCAGCGACCACAGCGCGACGCTCGCGCCAACCGTCGATAGCGACACCGTCACCCTCACCATCGACGCGCGCAACGATCCGCCGACACCGGTCACGCAGTTGTTGCACGTGGACCAGGGCGGTCCGGGGGTGGCGATTACCCAGGCTTTCCTGACCGGCAGCGACCCCGATAGCGATGCCGCCAAGCGTGTCTATACGGTGAACAGCTTTCCTGGCGCGGGTCTGCTGCGCTTGAATGGGGTGATCATCGGTGTCGGTGCCACCTTCACCGAAGCCGACCTGAACGCCGGCCTGCTCACCTATACGCATGGCGGTGGTGCCACCGATAGCGATTCGGCGACGGCCGAAGATCACTTCGACTTCTCGATCAATGATGGGGATGCTGCGGTCAGTACCGGTACGCTGTACATCGATGTGCAGCCGCTCACACCGACCGTGCCCGGTGCGGGCGGCACGCTGCGTGCCATTACGACAGAGGGTTTCTTTACCGCCATCGACACGACGACGCTGACGGGGTCGACCAGCTACACCCTGTCGCTGCTGCCGGCGTACGGCAGCATCTACCTGAACGGTGTCGCGCTCGGGACTGGCGACGACTTCAGCGCCGCGGATCTGGCAGCCGGTGCCGTTGTTTACGTGAATATTGGCGACGAACCGTCAGCCTATGGTACGCCATACCATGATGCCTTCAAGGTCAGCCGTAACGGTGGTACGGTAAGCGACCCGTCGACCATCGACCTGATCGTGACGCCGGTAGATGACGCCCCCACCATCAAGCAGACGCCAGGTGCCGATGAAATTTCGGTCAACGAAGACGGCGACACGCTGATGGAAGAGAGCGCGGTCGACGGCAGCAACGATTTCGGCTTGATCGGAGTCGCCAACGCCGTCAAGCTGACCCTCGCCACTCTGCAGCACATCGATCCGGATAGCGATCCGGCGGCACTGTCCTATGTTCTGGAGACCGCTCCGCTCGGTGGCGAGCTGCGGCATTGGAACGGAGCGACCTGGGTCGCGCTCGACCAGGACGAGCTGTTCAGCGCTCTGGACGTCGGGAATGGCAACATCGCCTACTTCCACAGCGCCGACTCGGAACTGCGTACGGATTCGCTCACGGTTCACCTGCGCGACGGCGGCGTGGTGCAGGTCGGCGACGTGCTGATCGGCGACCCCATCACCGAGCAGGACTTCGTGACCGTCGAAGACCTCGACGGCAACCAGCTGGCCATCAACAAGGGCGAGATCGCTCGCAGTCCGAGTCGCACGGTGACTTTCACTGTCGCCAATGTCAACGATGCGCCGCTGGCCAGCAATGGCCTCTTCAGGGTTGAAGAAGGTTACAACACCGGTATGGGTGGCCCGGACGACAACCCCGGGCGGATCCAGATCCTTGACGCCAGCATCCTGGCGGCCAGCGACAGCGACAACAGCCTGAGCACGGCGACCTACACGATCGCCAGCCTGCCGGTGCGTGGCACGCTGGAAATCGACTGGGGCAGTGGCTTCGTGGCGCTCGTTACTGGCGAGGAGGGGACCGCCGCTGCGCAGTTTACCTACGCCATGCTTACCGGCGGCAAGCTACGCTACGTACAGGACGGTAGCGAGTCCCTTGTCGATGGTTTCACCTGGCGCCTGAACGACAATTCGCCTGTTGCGCCGGTTGCGCTGGACAGCAATCTCGCCACGGTCATCATCAACATCCTGCCGCAGAATGACCCGCCGGTAATTTTCAACAACACCGGCACAACGGTCCCGGAAGGTGGCGTTCGACACATCACCACGGCCATGCTCGGCTCGCCACTGACCTCAGAGACGGACGTCGACAATACGCAACGGCAAACGCAGTTTCGCGTCACAGCCGCTACCCAGAGCGGCACCCTATATCTCGACAAGGCCGGTGCCATCACCGCTCTTGGCGTCGATGCATCGTTTACCCTGGGTGACATACAGGGCGGCTACCTGAAGTACCGGCACAACGGCGCCGAGGTGCCGCCAAGCGACAGCTTCGATTTCGAAATTTCGGATGGTAGTGGCGGCAACGAACCTGTCGGCACCTTCAATATCGGTGTCACGCCGGTAAACGACGCGCCGCAGCTTTCCGGGCTGAATCCGCTGACCTATTTCGAGGACGACGGCGCCACCCTGATCGACACCTCGCTGCTCTTCAACGACGTCGACCTGGCCAATGGCGCCAGCTACAACGCTGGAACGACGCTGACGATTGCCTACAGTTCGGGCGGCACGGTTGGCGATCAGCTTTCGGTGCGCGATCAGGGCGCGGCGTCGGGTCAGGTCAGCGTTGCCGGTAGGGCGGTCAGCTACAACTTCGGGGCCGGGCCGGTGCAGGTCGGCACTATCGACGGCAGCCTCGACGGCGCCAACGGCGCCAATCTTCGTATCACCTTCAATGCCAGCGCCAATGTCGCCGCGGTCAAGGCAGTGCTCCAAAACCTGAGTTTCCACAACACGGACACTGCCAACGCTTCACAAGCCACCGCGCAGGCGACGCGTTCGCTCAGCTACACATTTGTCGACGGCGGCGGTACGGCGAGCTTTGTGGACGATGCCGGTACCACCCTGCAGGGCGACGATACGCTCATCGCCAGCAATACCATCGTCGTCAAGCAGCGCAACGACGCACCGCTGATGACCGATGTCGACACCGTGCTGACGTCGATCAGCGAAGACGAGACCGTGAACGGGCGCAGTGTCAAGGTTTCGGACCTGAATGGCATCATCAGCGATGTCGACAACGCTGCCGTCCAGGGCATTGCCATCGACAGTCTGATCGCCGGCAATGGCACCTGGCAGTTCTCGCTCGACTCGACGAACGGCAGCAACGGCTCATGGAGCAACATCGGCAGCGTTTCGGTGACCAGTTCGCTGTTGCTCGATCCGGACGCGTGGCTGCGTTTCATTCCCGATGGCCAGAATGCCACCTCTGCCACGTTCACCTACCGCGCCTGGGATCAGACCACCGGCAGCGTTGGTGGCCGCGCCAACAGCACTCTCAGCGGCGGAAGCACGGCTTTTTCGACCGAAGACAACGCCGTTTCGCTTGTCGTCACGCCGCTCAACGATGCACCGGTGCTCGCCGATACGGTGCTCGCGGTGACCCAGAACGAGGACGCCGGTGCGGCGAGCGGGGCGGTCGGCACGCTCATCTCGAGCCTGGTCGGCGGCATCAGTGACGTCGACACCGGCGCGCTTACCGGCGTTGCCATCTGGCTTGGCCCGGATGCAGGCAACGGCACCTGGCGCTACAGCATCGACGACGGCGGCACGTGGTTCGACCTTGACGCAGCGGACGCCGGCAACGCGCGCTTGCTGGCGTCCGACGCCCGCATCTACTTCGTCCCCAACGCCAACTACAACGGTGTGCAGACGGAATCCCTGGCCTTGCGTGCCTGGGACAGAACCAGCGGCGCCAACGGCGACGGGAGCGTCGATACCACCACCAACGGCAATACGACCGCGTTCTCCATGGCCACCGACAGCGTTTCGCTGACGGTCGTCGCGCTCAACGATGTCCCGACGATCTCGAACAGCACGCCGGTCATCGACGCCGTCGGGGCAAGCGAGAACACCAGGATCACTGTGGGGCCGATCTTTACGCTCGGCGATGTCGATCTGGCGCGCCTTGAAGGCAGCAACACGGGGCAGCTTACCCTCGCCGTGCCACACGGCGCCTTCGTTCTCGACACCACCGCGGTGACCGTTACCGCCGGCAGCCAGGCGACCGATCGCGGCGCTGGTGACTGGGGTGGCGGTAGCAGCACCTTGACCTTTACCGGCACTCTGGCGCAGTTGCAGAGCGCACTGGACACGGTCGAATACGTACCCGGCGACAACCCGGATGCCTCGGAGACGATCACCGTCACCTTCAACGATCTGAACAACGCCGGGGCGGGTGCTGCGGGCGGCGGCTCTGACGTCCATAGTGCCAGCACCACCGTGGAGATTGTCAACATCGCCTCGGTCAATGACGCACCGACGATAAGCCGGCCGGCGACGGTCAGCGCGACCGAAGATGTCGAGTTTAACTTCACCGGCGGCAACACGATCAGCATCGCCGACGTCGACGCCCGCAACGGTGCGGTCGAGGTCGCGCTGAGCATTCCGACGGGAAGCATCACCCTGACGCCGGGAGCGACCAGCGTTACCAGCGGATCGCTGGGCTCCTCTGCCTTCACCCTGCAAGGCACGGTCAGCGCGATCAATAGCGCACTCGCCACGCTCAGATACACTTCGCCGCTTGACGACAACAGTCTAAACGCGAGCGACGCCGAGCGTACCCTGGCCATCAATGTCAGCGATCTGGGTAACAGCAGCGGCGGTGCCATGACCACCGCTGGCACGGCCAACGCCAGCACGCTGATCAATCTGGCTGCAGTCAATGACACGCCGACCCTGGACGTCGATTCAGCAGACGGTGTACAGATGACGCGGGCGACCACAACGGTAGGCGAGAACGCCACCACAGCCATCAACGACATCGTCCTCGCCGACGACAAGGATATCCACGACAGCGGTTATGGCAGCAACACCAACATCGTCATTACGGCGCTGCATGGCACACTCACTCTCGATGTGTCGACTGGGGTAGTGGCCGTTCCTTCCGGCAGCCCGAGCGGGCGCAGCATCACGCTCACGGGCAGCATTGCCGACATCAACGCCGCGATTGTTGCCAGTCATCTCAAGTACACGCCGGATAGCAATTTCTCCGGCAACGACAGCCTGCACCTGGTTTTTCACGATGCGGGCAACAGCGGCTCGGGCGGTGACATGAGCGCGTTGTCCGATATTCCGCTGCTGGTCAGCGGCGTGAATGACGCGCCGGGATTTGCGGGTCTCGGTGGTGGCTCGGTGGCTTTCAGAGAAGACGGTCCGCCAGTGGTCCTCGATATTGACGCGACCTTCACCGATCCCGAGCTTGTCGGCTACGACAACTGGGGTGGTGCGGTGCTCACGCTGCAGCGCACTGCAGCGCTTGGAACTCCAGGCACCGCTGCCACCGACGACGCTTTCGGGCTGACGGGCTCCGGCAACACCGGCGTCAATTTCAACGCGGCCAATGTACGCATCGGCACGACCGTGGTGGGTAGCTTTACCAACACCGGAGGTGTGTTGACGATCAGTTTCAACGACGGGACCTCGAGCGCGCAGGCCGACCAGGTCCTGCAGGCGGTGACCTACAGCAACGGCAACGACAATCCGCCGACGCAGGTGACCATCGGCTACATCATCAACGATGGCAATACCAATACCGGTCTGACGGCGCAGGGTACCGTCAACCCGCCGGGCAATCCGCCGCTGCCGCTGGCGCTGGAAGGTAGCGGTGCAGTGGTAGTTGCCATCAGCGCCAATAACGATGCGCCGGTGCTGGCCCTGGGGGCTGATCCGTTGATCCAGTTCTTCGAAGATGCGGCTGCGAGCCAACTGGCGCCTAATGCCGTGCTGAGTGACCCCGAATTGTCATTCCTTGCCAGCGGCAGTGGTGACTGGGGAAGCGCGATACTCTCACTGCAGGGCAGTAGCGGCCCTGACCCCGAAGACGTTTTTGGGGTTACCGGTAGCGGCGACGTCGGGGTCAATTTTGAGGGGAGTGATTTGCGTATCGGCACCAGTGTCGTTGGTACCTTCAGCAATACTGGTGGAGCGTTCTCGGTTATTTTTACTGCTGGGACCACGACAGCAGAAGTCGAGCAGGTGGCGCAGGCGCTGACGTATCGCAACACCAGGCAGAGCCTCGCCGACGGGCAGTTCGACATTCTCAACGAACTGGTGTGGAGGATCAACGACGGCAATACCGGCGACAACGTCACCGCCGGTCCACAAGGGCTGGGCGGCGCCGAAGAGGCCGCCGTAACTCAAGCCATCACTCTGCGGGGAGTAAACGATGCGCCGGTGCTGGCAGACGCCGCCCTCGCCATCACCGTAGCGGAAGACGACGCGCTTCCAATGGCTGCGGTTGGCTCTTTGGTGTCAGCGTTGACCGGCGGTGTCAGCGATGTCGATGCGGGTGCCGTGTACGGCATCGCGATCATTGAAACCGATACCACTATGGGCACCTGGTTCTACAGCACCAACGGCGGTAGCGCTTGGCTTGACGTCGGCCTCGTTGCGGAAAACAGCGCTTTGCTGCTTCGTGACAGCGACCGCATTTACTTCCAGCCGAACCTCGACAGCAACGGCACGCTCGCCCCCGCCCCCGGCTTGTTCGGATTGAAGTTTCGCGCCTGGGATCAGACCGACGGCACCGCCAGCGCCGTCGGCACCAAAGTGAACGTAAGCAGCATCGGCATCGGCGACACCACCCCGTTTTCCACTGCCACCGACACCGTCGCCCTGACGGTCGTCGCGATCAACGACGCGCCGACGCGCTTGCTCGCCAGTGTGGATCTGGCAGGTTCGCTCGAGGATGCCGCCAGTCCGAGTCAGGAGACCATCGCCAACCTGTTCGACACTGCCGGCAGCAACGCCGCGTTCAGCGACGCCAGGGACGATCAGACGGCTTTCACGGGCGGCTCCGTTGCCAACCTCTTTGCCGGCATTGTCATCACTGACAATGCGGCGACTGCAGCACAAGGGACGTGGCAGTACTCGGCCGACGGTAGTAGCGGCTGGACCAACATCAGCACCGCTTTGACCTCAGCCAGTGGTCTGTTCCTGCCCGGCCCTTACGCCCTGCGCTTCCAGGCCACCGCCGACTGGAACGGCACGCCCGGCAGCCTGAGCGTGCGCCTGGCCGACAACTCGGTCGGCGTTCTGCCCGCTGCCGAGGACAGCGTCGACGTCTCCAACGATACGACGCTATCGGGCGGTAGTACGCGCTACAGCAATAGCAGCAATGCGGTGTTTCTCGGCACCAGCATTATCTCGGTCAACGACGCTCCTGCAGGTGCCGACAAAACCATTACGGCGATCGAGGACACCGCCTACCAGTTTCAGGCAGCCGACTTTGGTTTCACCGATGCGCACGACAGCCCGGCCAATAACCTGGCTTCGGTGCTGATCTCGACGCTGCCCGCTACCGGCACTCTGAAATTATCCGGCACGGTACTGAGCGTCCCACAATCGATCACCGTCGCCGACATTGCTAATCTGACGTGGACACCACCACCGGACCTCAATGGCTCTGCCGTTGCGAGCTTCACCTTCCAGGTAGGTGACGATGGCGGCGTTCTGAACGGCGGGATCAACACCGACCCCAGCGCCAACACCATCACTTTTGATGTCAGTGCGGTGGTAGACATCGTCGATGACACCACGACCACCGCCGAAGATACCGCTGTTACCACCACCGTCCTGGCCAATGACAACTTCGAGGGCACTCCGGTCGTCACTGGTGTGACGCAGGGAGTGCACGGGAGCGTCGCCATTAACAGCGGCGGAACCATCACCTACACCCCTGACCCCGACTACAACGGTAGCGACAGCTACACCTACACGGTTACCAGTCCGACGGGTGTGACCGAAACCGCGACCGTCAACGTCACGATCAACCCGGTGGCCGACAGCGTCGACGACACCGCCGTGACCGACGAAGACACGCCTGTCACCACCACCGTCCTGGCCAATGACAACTTTGACGGCAATCCGGTCGTCACTGGCGTGACGCAGGGCACACACGGGAGCGTCGTCATTAACAGCGGCGGAACCATCACCTACACCCCTGGCCCCGACTACAACGGTAGCGACAGCTATACCTACACGGTTACCAGTCCGACGGGTGTGACCGAAACCGCGACCGTCAACGTCACGATCAACCCGGTGGTCGATGTTGTCCCCGACAGCGTCACCACCAACAGCACTGCAGCGCTCGTGTTCGATCCTCTCACCGGAACGAACGGCGCCACAGCCGACAACTTCGAGGATCCTGCGGCGGCGATCGCGGCCATTGGCATGCCAGCCCACGGCAGCGCCGTGCTCAATCCCGACGGCACCATCACTTACACCCCGACGCCGGGCTACGTCGGACCGGACAGCTTCAGCTATATCGTCAGCAGCGGTGGCGTCAGCGAGACCGCGACGATCAGCGTCGTCGTCACCAATGCCGCACCTGTCGCCAACCCCGATACCGCCAGCACGCCGGAAGACACCTTCGTCAGCGGCAACGTCCTGACCAACGACACCGACAGCGACCCGGGCGACAGCAAGACCGTCACCCAGTTCGTGGTCGACGGCGTGACGGTCACCGTTCCCGCCGGCGCAGTCGGCGGTAGCACCCTGATCGCCGGCGTCGGCACGCTGACGCTCAAGGCGGATGGCAGCTACAGTTTCACGCCTTTGGCGGACTGGAATGGCAGCGTTCCGACGGTGACCTACACGCTTCGTGACGTTGCCGGCGCGACCGCCAGCAGCACGCTGGAAATCATCGTCACTGCGGTCGCCGACATCACAGCCGACAGCGTCACTACCAGCAGCACTGCAGCGCTCGTGTTCGATCCTCTCGCCGGAACGAACGGCGCCACCGCCGACAACTTCGAAGATCCGGCGGCAGCAGTTACGGCCATCGGTGCTCCTGGGCAAGGCACCGCCGTGCTCAATCCCGACGGCACGATCACCTACACCCCGACGCCGGGCTACGTGGGACCGGACAGCTTCAGCTATACCGTCAGCAGCGGTGGCGTCAGCGAGATCGCGACGATCAGCGTCGTCGTCACCAATGCCGTACCTGTTGCCAACCCCGACACCGCCAGCACGCCGGAAGACACCCCGGTCAGCGGCAACGTCCTGACCAACGATACCGACAGCGACCCGGGCGATAGCAAGACCGTCACCCAGTTCGTGGTCGACGGCGTGACGATTGTCGTCCCGGCAGGGGCGGTCGGTGCCACCACAAGCATCGCCGGCGTCGGCAACCTGACCGTCAAGGCCGATGGCAGCTACAGCTTCAGCCCGTTGGCTGACTGGAATGGCAACGTTCCAACGGTGACCTACACCGTTCGTGACATGGTCGGCGCGACCGCCAGCAGCACGCTGGAAATCATCGTCACTGCGGTCGCCGACATCACCGCCGACAGCGTCACTACCAGCAGCACTGCAGCGCTCGTGTTTGATCCTCTCGCCGGAACGAACGGCGCCACAGGCGACAACTTCGAAGATCCTGCGGCGGCGATCACGGCCATCGGTGCTCCTGGGCAAGGCAGCGCCGTGCTCAATCCCGACGGCACGATCACCTACACCCCGACGCCGGGCTACGTTGGACCGGACAGCTTCAGCTATACCGTCAGCAGCGGTGGCGTCAGCGAGACCGCGACGATCAGCGTCGTCGTCACCAATGCCGCACCTGTCGCCAATCCCGATACCGCCAGCACGCCGGAAGACACCCCCGTCAGCGGCAACGTCCTGACCAACGACACCGACAGCGACTCGGGCGACAGCAAGACCGTCACCCAGTTCGTGGTCGACGGCGTGACGGTCACCGTTCCCGCCGGCGCAGTCGGCGGTAGCACCCTGATCGCCGGCGTCGGCACGCTGACGCTAAAGGCGGATGGCAGCTACACTTTCACGCCTCTGGCCGACTGGAATGGCAGCGTTCCGGTCGTAACCTACACCGTTCGTGACACGGTCGGCGCGACCGCCAGCAGTACGCTGGCAATTGCCGTCACGCCGGTGGCCGACATCACCGCGGACAGCGTCACCACCAACAGCACGGGGTTAGTGACCTTCGATCCGCTCACCGGCACGAACGGCGCCAGCGCCGACAACTTCGAAGACCCGGCGGCGGCCATCACGGCCATCGGTGCTCCTGGGCAAGGCAGCGCCGTGCTCAATCCCGACGGCACGATCACCTACACCCCGACGCCGGGCTACGTTGGACCGGACAGCTTCAGCTATACCGTCAGCAGCGGTGGCGTCAGCGAGATCGCGACGATCAGCGTCGTCGTCACCAATGCCGCCCCCGTCGCCAACCCCGATACCGCCAGCACGCCGGAGGACACCCCCGTCAGCGGCAACGTCCTGACCAACGACACAGACAGCGACCCGGGCGACAGCAAGACCGTCACCCAGTTCGTGGTCGACGGCGTGACGGTCACAGTTCCCGCTGGCGCAGTCGGCGGTAGCACCCTGATCGCCGGCGTCGGCAACCTGACCGTCAAGGCCGATGGCAGCTACAGCTTCAGCCCGTTGGCTGACTGGAATGGCAACGTTCCAACGGTGACCTACACCGTTCGTGACACGGTCGGCGCGACCGCCAGCAGTACGCTGGCAATTGCCGTCACGCCGGTCGCCGACATCACCGCCGACAGCGTCACCACCAACAGCACGGGGTCAGTGACTTTCGATCCGCTCACCGGCACGAACGGCGCCACCGCCGACAACTTCGAAGATCCTGCGGCGGCGATCACGGCCATCGGTGCTCCTGGGCAAGGCAGCGCCGTGCTCAATCCCGACGGCACGATCACCTACACCCCGACGCCGGGCTACGTGGGACCGGACAGCTTCAGCTATACCGTCAGCAGCGGTGGCGTCAGCGAGATCGCGACGATCAGCGTCGTCGTCACCAATGCCGTACCTGTTGCCAACCCCGATACCGCCAGCACGCCGGAAGACACCCCCGTCAGCGGCAACGTCCTGACCAACGACACCGACAGCGACTCGGGCGACAGCAAGACCGTCACCCAGTTCGTGGTCGACGGCGTGACGGTCACCGTTCCCGCCGGCGCAGTCGGCGGTAGCACCCTGATCGCCGGCGTCGGCAACCTGACCGTCAAGGCGGATGGCAGCTACACTTTCACGCCTCTGGCCGACTGGAATGGCAGCGTTCCGGTCGTGACCTACAGCATTCGTGACGTTGCCGGCGCGACCGCCAGCAGTACGCTGGAAATCATCGTCACTGCGGTTGCCGACATCACCGCCGACAGCGTCACTACCAGCAGCACTGCAGCGCTCGTGTTCGATCCTCTCGCCGGCACGAACGGCGCCAGCGCCGACAACTTCGAAGATCCGGCGGCAGCAGTTACGGCCATCGGTGCTCCTGGGCAAGGCAGCGCCGTGCTCAATCCCGACGGCACCATCACCTACACCCCGACGCCGGGCTACGTGGGACCGGACAGCTTCAGCTATACCGTCAGCAGCGGTGGCGTCAGCGAGACCGCGACGATCAGCGTCGTCGTCACCAATGCCGCACCTGTCGCCAATCCCGATACCGCCAGCACGCCGGAAGACACCCCCGTCAGCGGCAACGTCCTGACCAACGACACCGACAGCGACTCGGGCGACAGCAAGACCGTCACCCAGTTCGTGGTCGACGGCGTGACGATTGTCGTCCCGGCAGGGGCGGTCGGTGCCACCACAAGCATCGCCGGCGTCGGCAACCTGACCGTCAAGGCCGATGGCAGCTACAGCTTCAGCCCGTTGGCTGACTGGAATGGCAACGTTCCGACGGTGACCTACACCGTTCGTGACACGGTCGGCGCGACCGCCAGCAGCACGCTGGAACTTGCCGTCACGCCGGTGGCCGACATCACCGCGGACAGCGTCACCACCAACAGCACTGCAGCGCTCGTGTTCGATCCTCTCGCCGGAACGAACGGCGCCACCGCCGACAACTTCGAAGACCCGGCGGCGGCAATCACGGCCATTGGCATGCCAGCCCACGGCAGCGCCGTGCTCAATCCCGACGGCACCATCACTTACACCCCGACGCCGGGCTACGTCGGACCGGACAGCTTCAGCTATATCGTCAGCAGCGGTGGCGTCAGCGAGACCGCGACGATCAGCGTCGTCGTCACCAATGCCGCACCTGTCGCCAACCCCGATACCGCCAGCACGCCGGAAGACACCTTCGTCAGCGGCAACGTCCTGACCAACGACACCGACAGCGACCCGGGCGACAGCAAGACCGTCACCCAGTTCGTGGTCGACGGCGTGACGGTCACCGTTCCCGCCGGCGCAGTCGGCGGTAGCACCCTGATCGCCGGCGTCGGCACGCTGACGCTCAAGGCGGATGGCAGCTACAGTTTCACGCCTTTGGCGGACTGGAATGGCAGCGTTCCGACGGTGACCTACACGCTTCGTGACGTTGCCGGCGCGACCGCCAGCAGCACGCTGGAAATCATCGTCACTGCGGTCGCCGACATCACAGCCGACAGCGTCACTACCAGCAGCACTGCAGCGCTCGTGTTCGATCCTCTCGCCGGAACGAACGGCGCCACCGCCGACAACTTCGAAGATCCGGCGGCAGCAGTTACGGCCATCGGTGCTCCTGGGCAAGGCACCGCCGTGCTCAATCCCGACGGCACGATCACCTACACCCCGACGCCGGGCTACGTCGGACCGGACAGCTTCAGCTATACCGTCAGCAGCGGTGGCGTCAGCGAGATCGCGACGATCAGCGTCGTCGTCACCAATGCCGTACCTGTTGCCAACCCCGACACCGCCAGCACGCCGGAAGACACCCCGGTCAGCGGCAACGTCCTGACCAACGACACCGACAGCGACTCGGGCGACAGCAAGACCGTCACCCAGTTCGTGGTCGACGGCGTGACGGTCACCGTTCCCGCTGGCGCAGTCGGCGGTAGCACCCTGATCGCCGGCGTCGGCAACCTGACCGTCAAGGCGGATGGCAGCTACACTTTCACGCCTCTGGCCGACTGGAATGGCAGCGTTCCGGTCGTGACCTACAGCATTCGTGACGTTGCCGGCGCGACCGCCAGCAGTACGCTGGAAATCATCGTCACTGCGGTTGCCGACATCACCGCCGACAGCGTCACTACCAGCAGCACTGCAGCGCTCGTGTTCGATCCTCTCGCCGGCACGAACGGCGCCACCGCCGACAACTTCGAAGATCCGGCGGCGGCCATCACGGCCATCGGTGCTCCTGGGCAAGGCACCGCCGTGCTCAATCCCGACGGCACGATCACCTACACCCCGACGCCGGGCTACGTCGGACCGGACAGCTTCAGCTATACCGTCAGCAGCGGTGGCGTCAGCGAGACCGCGACGATCAGCGTCGTCGTGACCAATGCCGCCCCAGTCGCCAACCCCGATACCGCCAGCACGCCGGAAGACACCTTCGTCAGCGGCAACGTCCTGACCAACGACACCGACAGCGACCCGGACGATAGCAAGACCGTCACCCAGTTCGTGGTCGACGGCGTGACGGTCACAGTTCCCGCTGGCGCAGTCGGCGGTAGCACCCTGATCGCCGGCGTCGGCAACCTGACCGTCAAGGCCGATGGCAGCTACACTTTCACGCCTCTGGCCGACTGGAATGGCAGCGTTCCGGTCGTGACCTACAGCATTCGTGACGTTGCCGGCGTGACCGCCAGCAGCACGCTGGAAATCATCGTCACTGCGGTCGTCGACATCACCGCCGACAGCGTCACTACCAGCAGCACTGCAGCGCTCGTGTTCGATCCGCTCAACGGAAGCAACGGCGCCACCGCCGACAACTTCGAAGACCCGGCGGCGGCAATCACGGCCATTGGCATGCCAGCCCACGGCAGCGCCGTGCTCAATCCCGACGGCACCATCACTTACACCCCGACGCCGGGCTACGTCGGACCGGACAGCTTCAGCTATACCGTCAGCAGCGGTGGCGTCAGCGAGACCGCGACGATCAGCGTCGTCGTCACCAATGCCGCACCTGTCGCCAACCCCGATACCGCCAGCACGCCGGAAGACACCCCCGTCAGCGGCAACGTCCTGACCAACGACACCGACAGCGACCCGGGCGACAGCAAGACCGTCACCCAGTTCGTGGTCGACGGCGTGACGATTGTCGTCCCGGCAGGGGCGGTCGGTGCCACCACAAGCATCGCCGGCGTCGGCAACCTGACCGTCAAGGCCGATGGCAGCTACAGCTTCAGCCCGTTGGCTGACTGGAATGGCAACGTTCCAACGGTGACCTACACCGTTCGTGACATGGTCGGCGCGACCGCCAGCAGCACGCTGGAACTTGCCGTCACGCCGGTGGCCGACATCACCGCGGACAGCGTCACCACTAACAGCACGGGGTCAGTGACTTTCGATCCTCTCGCCGGAACGAACGGCGCCACAGCCGACAACTTCGAAGACCCGGCGGCGGCGGTCACGGCCATCGGTGCTCCTGGGCAAGGCAGCGCCGTGCTCAACCCCGACGGCACGATCACCTACACCCCGACGCCGGGCTACGTTGGACCGGACAGCTTCAGCTATACCGTCAGCAGCGGTGGCGTCCGCGAGATCGCGACGATCAGCGTCGTCGTCACCAATGCCGCCCCCGTCGCCAACCCCGATACCGCCAGCACGCCGGAAGACACCCCGGTCAGCGGCAACGTCCTGACCAACGACACCGACAGCGACCCGGGCGACAGCAAGACCGTCACCCAGTTCGTGGTCGACGGCGTGACGGTCACCGTTCCCGCCGGCGCAGTCGGCGGTAGCACCCTGATCGCCGGCGTCGGCAACCTGACCGTCAAGGCGGATGGCAGCTACAGTTTCACGCCTTTGGCGGACTGGAATGGCAGCGTTCCGACGGTGACGTACACGCTTCGTGACGTTGCCGGCGCGACCGCCAGCAGCACGCTGGAAATCATCGTCACTGCGGTCGCCGACATCACCGCCGACAGCGTCACTACCAGCAGCACTGCAGCGCTCGTGTTCGATCCTCTCGCCGGAACGAACGGCGCCACCGCCGACAACTTCGAAGATCCGGCGGCAGCGATCACGGCCATCGGTGCTCCTGGGCAAGGCAGCGCCGTGCTCAATCCCGACGGCACGATCACCTACACCCCGACGCCGGGCTACGTGGGACCGGACAGCTTCAGCTATACCGTCAGCAGCGGTGGCGTCAGCGAGACCGCGACGATCAGCGTCGTCGTCACCAATGCCGCACCTGTCGCCAACCCCGATACCGCCAGCACGCCGGAAGACACCCCCGTCAGCGGCAACGTCCTGACCAACGACACCGACAGCGACCCGGGCGACAGCAAGACCGTCACCCAGTTCGTGGTCGACGGCGTGACGATTGTCGTCCCGGCAGGGGCGGTCGGTGCCACCACAAGCATCGCCGGCGTCGGCAACCTGACCGTCAAGGCCGATGGCAGCTACAGCTTCAGCCCGTTGGCTGACTGGAATGGCAACGTTCCAACGGTGACCTACACCGTTCGTGACATGGTCGGCGCGACCGCCAGCAGCACGCTGGAACTTGCCGTCACGCCGGTCGCCGACATCACCGCGGACGGCGTCACCACCAGCAGCACGGGGTCAGTGACTTTCGATCCGCTCACCGGAACGAACGGCGCCACCGCCGACAACTTCGAAGACCCGGCGGCGGCAATCACGGCCATTGGCATGCCAGCCCACGGCACCGCCGTGCTCAATCCCGACGGCACGATCACCTACACCCCGACGCCGGGCTACGTCGGACCGGACAGCTTCAGCTATACCGTCAGCAGCGGTGGCGTCAGCGAGACCGCGACGATCAGCGTCGTCGTGACCAATGCCGCACCTGTCGCCAATCCCGATACCGCCAGCACGCGGGAAGACACCCCGGTCAGCGGCAACGTCCTGACCAACGACACCGACAGCGACTCGGGCGACAGCAAGACCGTCACCCAGTTCGTGGTCGACGGCGTGACGGTCACCGTTCCCGCCGGCGCAGTCGGCGGTAGCACCCTGATCGCCGGCGTCGGCACGCTGACGCTAAAGGCGGATGGCAGCTACACTTTCACGCCTCTGGCCGACTGGAATGGCAGCGTTCCGGTCGTAACCTACACCGTTCGTGACACGGTCGGCGCGACCGCCAGCAGTACGCTGGCAATTGCCGTCACGCCGGTGGCCGACATCACCGCGGACAGCGTCACCACCAACAGCACGGGGTTAGTGACCTTCGATCCGCTCACCGGCACGAACGGCGCCAGCGCCGACAACTTCGAAGACCCGGCGGCGGCCATCACGGCCATCGGTGCTCCTGGGCAAGGCACCGCCGTGCTCAATCCCGACGGCACGATCACCTACACCCCGACGCCGGGCTACGTCGGACCGGACAGCTTCAGCTATACCGTCAGCAGCGGTGGCGTCAGCGAGATCGCGACGATCAGCGTCGTCGTCACCAATGCCGCCCCCGTCGCCAACCCCGATACCGCCAGCACGCCGGAGGACACCCCCGTCAGCGGCAACGTCCTGACCAACGACACAGACAGCGACCCGGGCGACAGCAAGACCGTCACCCAGTTCGTGGTCGACGGCGTGACGGTCACAGTTCCCGCTGGCGCAGTCGGCGGTAGCACCCTGATCGCCGGCGTCGGCACGCTGA
The DNA here is from genome assembly GCF_036625345.1 of Candidatus Accumulibacter meliphilus. Taxonomy (NCBI): domain Bacteria; kingdom Pseudomonadati; phylum Pseudomonadota; class Betaproteobacteria; genus Candidatus Accumulibacter; species Candidatus Accumulibacter meliphilus. Next base: position 89,071 of record NZ_JAZKTZ010000015.1, read on the forward strand.
CGCTCAAGGCGGATGGCAGCTACAGTTTCACGCCTTTGGCGGACTGGAATGGCAACGTTCCAACGGTGACCTACAGCATTCGTGACGTTGCCGGCGCGGCCGCCAGCAGCACGCTGGAACTTGCCGTCACGCCGGTGGCCGACATCACCGCGGACAGCGTCACCACCAACAGCACGGGGTCAGTGACCTTCGATCCGCTCACCGGCACGAACAGCGCCAGCGCCGACAACTTCGAAGATCCTGCGGCGGCGATCACGGCCATCGGTGCTCCTGGGCAAGGCAGCGCCGTGCTCAATCCCGACGGCACGATCACCTACACCCCGACGCCGGGCTACGTGGGACCGGACAGCTTCAGCTATACCGTCAGCAGCGGTGGCGTCAGCGAGATCGCGACGATCAGCGTCGTCGTCACCAATGCCGTACCTGTTGCCAACCCCGATACCGCCAGCACGCCGGAAGACACCCCCGTCAGCGGCAACGTCCTGACCAACGACACCGACAGCGACTCGGGCGACAGCAAGACCGTCACCCAGTTCGTGGTCGACGGCGTGACGGTCACCGTTCCCGCCGGCGCAGTCGGCGGTAGCACCCTGATCGCCGGCGTCGGCAACCTGACCGTCAAGGCGGATGGCAGCTACACTTTCACGCCTCTGGCCGACTGGAATGGCAGCGTTCCGGTCGTGACCTACAGCATTCGTGACGTTGCCGGCGCGACCGCCAGCAGTACGCTGGAAATCATCGTCACTGCGGTTGCCGACATCACCGCCGACAGCGTCACTACCAGCAGCACTGCAGCGCTCGTGTTCGATCCACTCAACGGAAGCAACGGCGCCAGCGCCGACAACTTCGAAGACCCGGCGGCAGCAGTTACGGCCATCGGTGCTCCTGGGCAAGGCACCGCCGTGCTCAATCCCGACGGCACCATCACCTACACCCCGACGCCGGGCTACGTTGGACCGGACAGCTTCAGCTATACCGTCAGCAGCGGTGGCGTCAGCGAGACCGCGACGATCAGCGTCGTCGTCACCAATGCCGCACCTGTCGCCAATCCCGATACCGCCAGCACGCCGGAAGACACCCCCGTCAGCGGCAACGTCCTGACCAACGACACCGACAGCGACTCGGGCGACAGCAAGACCGTCACCCAGTTCGTGGTCGACGGCGTGACGATTGTCGTCCCGGCAGGGGCGGTCGGTGCCACCACAAGCATCGCCGGCGTCGGCAACCTGACCGTCAAGGCCGATGGCAGCTACAGCTTCAGCCCGTTGGCTGACTGGAATGGCAACGTTCCGACGGTGACCTACACCGTTCGTGACACGGTCGGCGCGACCGCCAGCAGCACGCTGGAACTTGCCGTCACGCCGGTGGCCGACATCACCGCGGACAGCGTCACCACCAACAGCACTGCAGCGCTCGTGTTCGATCCTCTCGCCGGAACGAACGGCGCCACCGCCGACAACTTCGAAGACCCGGCGGCGGCAATCACGGCCATTGGCATGCCAGCCCACGGCAGCGCCGTGCTCAATCCCGACGGCACCATCACTTACACCCCGACGCCGGGCTACGTCGGACCGGACAGCTTCAGCTATATCGTCAGCAGCGGTGGCGTCAGCGAGACCGCGACGATCAGCGTCGTCGTCACCAATGCCGCACCTGTCGCCAACCCCGATACCGCCAGCACGCCGGAAGACACCTTCGTCAGCGGCAACGTCCTGACCAACGACACCGACAGCGACCCGGGCGACAGCAAGACCGTCACCCAGTTCGTGGTCGACGGCGTGACGGTCACCGTTCCCGCCGGCGCAGTCGGCGGTAGCACCCTGATCGCCGGCGTCGGCACGCTGACGCTCAAGGCGGATGGCAGCTACAGTTTCACGCCTTTGGCGGACTGGAATGGCAGCGTTCCGACGGTGACCTACACGCTTCGTGACGTTGCCGGCGCGACCGCCAGCAGCACGCTGGAAATCATCGTCACTGCGGTCGCCGACATCACAGCCGACAGCGTCACTACCAGCAGCACTGCAGCGCTCGTGTTCGATCCTCTCGCCGGAACGAACGGCGCCACCGCCGACAACTTCGAAGATCCGGCGGCAGCAGTTACGGCCATCGGTGCTCCTGGGCAAGGCAGCGCCGTGCTCAATCCCGACGGCACGATCACCTACACCCCGACGCCGGGCTACGTTGGACCGGACAGCTTCAGCTATACCGTCAGCAGCGGTGGCGTCAGCGAGATCGCGACGATCAGCGTCGTCGTCACCAATGCCGTACCTGTTGCCAACCCCGACACCGCCAGCACGCCGGAAGACACCCCGGTCAGCGGCAACGTCCTGACCAACGATACCGACAGCGACCCGGGCGATAGCAAGACCGTCACCCAGTTCGTGGTCGACGGCGTGACGATTGTCGTCCCGGCAGGGGCGGTCGGTGCCACCACAAGCATCGCCGGCGTCGGCAACCTGACCGTCAAGGCGGATGGCAGCTA
>NZ_JAZKTZ010000016.1:0-86400 GCF_036625345.1 Candidatus Accumulibacter meliphilus
CGGCTAGCGGCTCGCAGACTCCATTGCCCGGTTGCTCAGCCGTTCAATCGCTCAATCGCTGTTCTTGAACGCAACCAGCATCCGGTACATCTGATCCTTGAGCAGTACGCGCTGCTTCTTCATCGTTTCGATCGTGAAATCGCCGACCGGCAGGTCTTCTTCTTCGAGACGCTCGACCTCGCGCGTCAGCTGATGGTATTCGTCATACATCTCGCCAAACGGCTCGCTCGAAGCTTTCAGGGCGTGAATCGAATCCAGGTACTCGGGGAACTCGTGGTGCAGGTCGTGGTGCTCAATTTGCATGATCGTAGCCTCTCGCTGATCCCGGCCGGCCCGATGCGCGACCAGACCATGCGATTATAACCAGAGCCACAGGCTGCCGTCACTTCGCCCCAACATTGATGATTGCCGAACCAGGAATTCGCGGGGTGGCGCAGCGCACGTCGCCGCACTGGGCGCGATGACGTAAGGCATGATCGATCAAGACCAGCGCCAGCATCGCCTCGGCAATCGGTGCCGCGCGGATACCGACGCAGGGATCGTGCCGGCCATGCGTTTCGACCATGGCCGTATTGCCGGCAAGGTCTACGGAACGTCGCGGCAAGCGGATGCTCGAGGTCGGTTTGATCGCCACACTGACGACCAGGTCCTGACCTGTGGAGATACCGCCGAGCACTCCGCCGGCATGATTGCTGAGAAAACCCTGCGGCGTCATTTCGTCGCCATGCTCGCTGCCGCGCTGGGCAATGCTGGCAAAACCGGCGCCGATCTCGACCCCTTTGACGGCATTGATGCTCATCATCGCGTAGGCAATCTCGGCGTCGAGGCGGTCGTAGACCGGCTCGCCCCAACCGGGCGGTACACCGCTGGCAGCGACGGTGATCTTCGCGCCCACCGAATCGCCCGCCTTGCGCAATCGATCCATGTAATCCTCCAGCTCCGGAACAATCGCCGCATTCGGCGCGAAGAAGGGATTGCCGGCGATTGCCGCGGCGTCGAGAAAGGGGATCTCGATGGGCCCAAGCTGGCTCATCCAGGCGCTGATCGTGACCCCGTAACGCTCAGCCAACCACTTGCGGGCGATCGCCCCGGCGGCGACACGCACCGCCGTTTCGCGCGCCGACGAGCGACCGCCGCCGCGATGATCGCGAAAACCGTACTTCTGCGTGTAGACGTAGTCCGCATGCCCCGGCCGGAAGGTCTCGGCAATATTGCCGTAGTCCTTGCTGCGCTGATCCTGATTGCGGATCAACAGGCCGATCGGCGTTCCCGTCGTGCGGCCCGCGAAGACCCCCGAAAGAATCTCCACCTGATCGGGCTCGCGGCGCTGCGTCACATGCCGTGAGGTCCCCGGCCGACGGCGGTCGAGTTGGCACTGGATGTCGGCTTCCGAAATGGCCAGCCCGGGCGGACAGCCATCGACCACACAGCCGATCGCCGGACCGTGTGACTCACCAAACGAAGTCACGGTGAACAGCGTGCCAATGGTGTTGCCGGACATGGTTTTCTCTTGAGCGTTAGAATAGGCGCAAAGTCTACCATAGCGTTCAGCCGCCGCTCCGCAGCCAGCCCGATGACCGACAAGCCTGCCCGTTCCGCCAAACCACTGCCGACGCCCAGCGCGAAAGCAGGCGCGCGGCAGCCCTCCCTGCCGCCCAGGAATGCCCGGCGCCAGGCAGACACTCGCTGGCAGCGAAGCGTTCGCTATGGCTGGGACAAGGGAGGCAGCAAGGGCGGGAGGTAGCCAGCCACGACCAGGCGCAGCCGTCACGATGCGCAAGAATCGGGTGGTCAGGGGCCGCTGCCGGGACGACAATCGACGCCCACCCCCTCCTTACGAAAGCCTTGCATGAACGCTGCCAGTATCACCCGACTGTTCCTTCTCGCTGCGATCTGGGGCGCTTCGTTTCTGTTCATGCGCGTCAGCGTCCCGGCCTTCGGTCCCGTTGCGCTGATCATGTTTCGCGTCGGCATCGCCGCCGTATTCCTCGGGCTGGTCGCCCGCGTCCTGAAACAGTCGCTGGGAATGGGCCGCCTGTGGAAGCACTTTCTGAGCATTGGCGTCCTCAACTCGGCGCTCCCCTTCCTGCTCTTTGCCTACGCCGCGCAATCGCTGCCGGCCTCGCTGCTGGCGATTCTCAACGCCACTTCGCCGCTCTTCGGAGCGGCGATCGGCGCGCTCTGGCTGGGCGTGCCGCTGACCGGCAGCGTCGCCCTCGGCCTCGGCTGCGGCTTGGCTGGGGTCAGCGTGCTCGTTGGCCAGAACCTCGCGCTGGCCGGCAGCGCTGAGTGGCCGGCGGTCGCCGCCGGGCTGCTCGCGCCGCTCTCGTACAGCCTGGCGAGCCTCTACACCAAGGCCCGCCCCGGCCTGGCTACGCCCTTCGGCAATGCGCACGGCAGCATGTGGATGGCTACCCTGGTGCTGCTGCCGCTGTTCCTTCTGGCCCCTGTGCGGCAGACGCCCGATGTCGGCGACTGGACAGCCGTCGCCCTGCTGGCGATCGTCTGCACCGGCGCCGCCTACCTGCTCTATTTTCGCCTGATCGACGATGTCGGCCCGACGCGCGCGCTGTCGGTGACTTTTCTGATCCCGGTCTTCGGCGTTCTCTGGGGGACCTTGTTCCTCGGCGAAGCCGTCGGCTGGCACACCCTGCTCGGCGGCACGCTGATCCTGACCGGCATCGCGCTGACCGCCGGCCTGCTCGGACGGCGCGGGCAAACGGCATGAACGAACTCGCCGCCCGCTGCCGCGCCTATGAAACGGTCGCCCGGGCAATTCGCTTCGTCAGACAGCGCAGCCCCTGCCAGCCCAGCCTGCAGGAGATCGCCGCACACGTCGGCATGAGCCATTTCCATTTGCAGCGCCTGTTCAGCGTCTGGGTCGGCATTTCGCCGAAGCGCTTTCTGCAATACCTGACCACCGAACACGCCAGATCGCTGTTGCGTGGCGAGTACGATGTGCTCTCCGCAGCGCACGCGGCAGGGCTCTCCGGACCCGGTCGGCTGCACGACCTGATGGTCGCCTGCGATGCGGCAACCCCGGGCGAAGTGCGTTCCCTGGGCGAGGGGCTGCTGATCACCTACGGCTTCGGGCCGACGCCGTTCGGGCGAGTCATTGCCGGCACCACCGCCCGCGGCCTCTGCCATCTGCAGTTCGTGAACGCGAATGACAGCACCGACGACGCCGATGGCGACGCCACATGGCAACTGCAGGCCGACTGGCAGCACGCGCGACTGCACCGCGACGATGCAGCGCTGGCAAGCAGCATCGGACGCGTTTTTTCGCTGGTCGGCGAAGAACAACCGCTGCACATTCTCCTGCGTGGCACGAATTTTCAGCTCAAAGTCTGGCAAGCGCTGATCGACATTGCTCCCGGCGAGGTGGTCTCGTACGGAGAATTGGCCGCGCGCATCGAACATCCTCACGCCCAACGCGCGGTCGCTTCCGCGCTGGCCCGCAACCGTATCGCCGTTCTGATTCCCTGCCATCGCGTCATTCGCGAGAATGGTGACATCGGCAATTATCGCTGGGGCGGCGACCGTAAACAGGCGCTTTTGGCGGTCGAAGCGGCGCACAGCCTCAGTCCAGGCTGCGCGTAAGGATCCGCGGCGGGAAAAATGGCGGTACGGTAGCAGCTGGCAAACCGTACCGCCATCCGCACTAGCAAACAAAAAACCGGCTCAAAGCCGGTTTTTTGTTTGCTCTAACTTCTTGATTCTTTTGGTCGGGGCGCCGGGATTCGAACTCGGGACCCCTTGCACCCCATGCAAGTGCGCTACCAGGCTGCGCCACGCCCCGACAAGCTGCGAATTATAACCGAAATCGTCGTTAGCACCCTTCAAGCCGCAGCATTTCTGCAATGCTCAGCAACTCGGCACGCAGCACCTCGTTGCTCATCACCGCGGCGTTGCTGGTGGCCATCGGCTCGTCATCGTCAAGCCGATGGCGAGCACCGCTGATCGTGAAACCCTGACTGTAGAGAAGCTCCCGGATACGGCGCACCAGGAGCACTTCGTGGTGTTGATAGTAGCGGCGGTTGCCACGGCGTTTGACCGGTTTGAGTTGCGAAAACTCCTGCTCCCAATAGCGCAACACGTGCGGTTTGACGCCACACAGCTCGCTCACCTCGCCAATCGTGAAGTAACGCTTGGCCGGTATGGCCGGCAACGGCTCATTGCCGATGTCTCTAGGATTGGCTTCCATCATAAGCGTGCTCCACCTCGGCCTTCAGTTTCTGGCTGGCATGAAAAGTGACCACGCGTCGCGCAGTGATCGGGATTTCTTCGCCAGTTTTTGGGTTGCGGCCTGGCCGCTGCGGTTTGTCGCGCAATTGGAAATTACCGAATCCGGAGAGCTTCACACTATCCCCCCGTTCCAGCGCATTGCGGATCTCTTCGAAAAAAGCCTCCACCATGTCCTTGGCCTCGCGCTTGTTCAGGCCGACCTTCTCGAACAGAAAATCGGCCAGCTCTGCTTTGGTAAGCGTCATACCCTCCCTTTCTCAGACCCGAAGCTGCGCCGCGAATGTCGTTTGCAGATAGACCACCAAGTGCTGCATGGCGGCCTCGACTTCGACTTCCTGCAATGTTTTTCGAGTATCTTGCATCAGTATTCGGAAGGCAAGGCTTTTCTTGCCAGCCTCGACCCCAGGTCCGACATAGACGTCGAACAGATTGATTTCACGAACGATTTCCGAACGATTGGCGATCATGCCGTCAATCAAGGGCTGCAAATCGACTTTCTGATCGACCACGATAGCCATATCACGTATGACCGGTGGTTGCCGCGAGACCTCCGTGTATTGCGCCAGGCTGGCCATGACTACAGCATCCAGATCGACTTCGAAGACGACCGGCGCCAGCGGCAGTTCGTATTTTTGCTGCCACTGCGGATGCAGCTCGCCGACGAAGCCAATGGCCTGGCCAGCGACGACGACGCGCGCACTGCGCCCGGGATGCAGGGCCGGATGCTGCGCAGCCTCGAAGTGGGCCATGCGCGGTGCGAGCAAGCGCTCGAGATCGCCCTTGATGTCGAAGAAATCGACCTTGCGTGCGGCACAGCCCCACTGCTCGGGAAAAGCACTGCCGTAAGCCAGTGCCGTGAGTTGCCACGGCTGACGAAAACCGGCCACCGGTTCGCCCTCGGCGTCGCGAAAAAAACATCGTCCGGTCTCGAAAAAACGCGCCCGCGCCTGTCGCCGCTTGAGGTTGCTGGCAACGTTGGCGACGAGACCGCCGATCAGCGTCGAGCGCATGACGCTCAGCTGACTGGCAATCGGGTTGGCCAGGCGAATCAATCTGCTGTTGTCGGCAAAATCACGCTCCCAGGCCGCGTCGACGAAAGCGAAGTTGACCACCTCCTGATAGCCGCAATCGGCGACGATCTGGCGCACACGCGCCAGGGGTCGTGCCCGCTCGGTCTGTGGCAACATCGCCAGCAAGCCCGTCGGCGAGGTCGCCGGGATGTTTTCGTAGCCGTGCAAACGAGCCAGCTCTTCGATCAGGTCTTCCTCGATGTCGATGTCGAAGCGGTAGCTCGGCGGGGTGACGATGAAGTCGTCGGCGTCCCTGCGAAACGGCAGCGCGAGACGTGAAAAAAGCGCGCTGATTTGTGCGCCGTCGAGCGCTACGCCAAGCACCTTGGCGACGCGCGCCGGGCGCAGGCGAACCTCGTGGCGCTCGGGCAGGGTCGCCCGCGCTTCACTCACCGGCCCGGCCTGACCACCGCAAATATCGAGAACCAGACGCGTCGCTCGTTCGAGTGCGCGCCGCGTGCCGCCGAAATCGACGCCGCGCTCGAAACGATGTGACGCGTCGGAAACAAAGCTGTAACGACGGGCACGACCGGCAATCGCCGTCGGCGCAAAGAAAGCCGACTCGAGGAATAACTCGCTGGTGGCCAGGCTGATGCCGCTTTCTTCGCCACCCATCACTCCGCCCATCGCCAGCGGCCGCTGCTCATCGGCGATCAGCAGCACATCGTCCTGCAACTCCAGGGTCTGCTCGTTGAGCAGGGTGATTTTTTCGCCCGCAAGCGCCATGCGCGCGTGAATGGCGCCGTGCAAACGGCTGTTGTCAAAAGCGTGCAGTGGCTGGCCGAGTTCGAGCATTACGTAGTTGGTGATATCGACCACGGCGGAAATCGGCCGGATACCGCTGCGCTCGAGGCGACGACTCATCCAGGTCGGGGTCGGCGCCGCAGCGTCGACGCCGGCGATCACCCGCCCGCAGTAGCGTGGACAAGCTTCCGGCGCATCGAGAACAATGGCCCGTGCAGTGGCGATGGACACCTCGACATCATCGACCGGCGTAAAGCGCGCCGGCGTTCCGGTCAGCGCGGCGACCTCGCGGGCGACACCTTCCAGGGACAGGCAGTCCGCCCGATTCGGCGTCAGCTTGAGGGTCAACAAGCGGTCATCGAGATCGAGATGGCGACGAATATCCTCGCCCACCGGCGCATCGCCGCTCAGCAAGAGCAAGCCGGCGGCGTCTTCGGCAATACCGAGCTCCTTGGCCGAACAGAGCATTCCCGACGAGGCGACGCCACGCACCTTGGCGACCTTGATCGTGAAGCCGCCCGGCAGTTCGGCGCCGGGAAGCGCGCACGGCACCTTGATCCCGGCAGCCGCGTTCGGCGCCCCGCAAACGATCTGCAGCGTTTCGCCCGAACCGACATCGACACGACAGACATTGAGGCGATCGGCATCAGGATGCTTTTCGACTTCGAGCACCTGCGCGACGAGCACTTTGTCGAAGGCCGGAGCGACCGACTCTTCCTCCTCCACTTCGAGACCAGCCATGGTCAACAGATGCGAAAATTCGCTACCCGAACAAACGGGGTCGACGAAACTGCGAAGCCAGGATTCTGAAAATTTCATGAACGCGAGAACTCAGGAGAAGGCATGATCGGCGAATGGGTCACAAGCGGTCACAGGCCGCGGTCAGACGAACTGGCGCAGAAAGCGCAGATCGCCGTCGTAGAACAGGCGCAGGTCATTGACACCGTAACGCAGCATCGTCAGCCGGTCCGGTCCCATGCCAAAGGCAAAGCCGATGTACTTCTCGGAGTCAATGCCGACGTGGCGCAAGACGTTCGGATGGACCATGCCACAACCGGCAATCTCCAGCCAGCGACCTTTCAGCGGACCGCTCATGAAGGCCATGTCGATTTCTGCCGACGGCTCGGTGAAGGGAAAGAACGAGGGACGGAAGCGCACCTGCAGGTCATCGCTCTCGAAAAAGCGGCGCAGGAAATCACCGATAATGCCCTTCAAGTCGGCAAAACTCACCCGCTCGCCAACCCACAGTCCTTCGACCTGATGGAACATCGGCGAATGCGTGGCATCGGAATCGACGCGATAGACACGCCCCGGGGCGATCACGCGGATTTCCGGCATGGTTTCGGCGCCGGCATGACGGGCGACGTGGGCCTGCATGTAGCGCACCTGAATCGGGCTGGTATGGGTGCGCAACAGAACGTTCTCGGCAAGGCCCCCGGACTCGTCCTGCAAATAGAAGGTATCGTGCATCGAACGGGCGGGGTGATCTGCCGGCGTATTGAGCGCCGTGAAGTTCTGAAAGTCGGCCTCGATTTCCGGGCCGTCAGCAACCTCGAAACCGATCGAGCCGAACAGCGACTCGATACGCTCCAGCGTCCGCGTGACCGGATGCAGGCCCCCGCGCGACTGGCCTCGACCCGGCAGCGTCACGTCCAGCGCCTCTTCAGCGAGGCGCGCGGCCAGCGCCATCTGGCGCAGCGCTTCGCGGCGCGCGTTGAGCGCTGCTTCGACAGCATCCTTGGCAAGATTGATGCTCGCACCAACGCTCTTGCGCTCGTCGGCGGGAAGCTTGCCCAAGCCTTTCAGCAAGGCGGTAATCTGGCCGCTCTTGCCGAGATAGGTGGCTTTGATTTGCTCCAGGGCGTCGGAGTCGTCGGTCGCCGCAAAGGCGGCCGACGCGGCTTGGACTATTTGATCGAAGTTATGCATGGTTCACCGAAAAAAAGGAGGCTAGCGCCTCCTTTCTTGACACGGGTCGAGCTCAGGCGTCGAGCTGGGCCTTGGCCTGCACGGCCAGAGCGGCAAAAGCCGGCTTGTCGAAAACAGCCAGGTCGGCGAGCACCTTGCGATCCACTTCAATCTGCGCCTTTTTGAGGCCATTCATGAAGGTACTGTACTTCATGCCCAGTTCTCTGGCCGCGGCGTTGATACGGGCAATCCAGAGACTGCGAAACTGACGCTTGCGCTGGCGACGGTCACGATAGGCATACTGACCGGCCTTCATCACCGCCTGTTTGGCGACACGATAGACGTTCTTGCGGCGACCGCGGTAACCCTTGGCCAGGGCGAGGATTTTCTTGTGGCGGGCGTGCGCGGTTACACCGCGTTTGACTCGGGGCATCTCTTATCTCCTCAAGCGTAAGGCATCATGGAACGAACCATGGCCTTGTCAGCTGCATGAACTTCGGTCATCCCGCGCAACTGGCGCTTGGTCTTGGTGTCCTTCTTGGTCAGGATGTGACGCTTGAACGCCTGCGCGCGCTTGATGCGGCCGCTGGCACTGACCGTGAAGCGTTTTTTTGCTCCACTCTTGGTCTTCATTTTGGGCATTTCATGCTCCGTTTATAAACATGCTGCCAGGTGTCTCCCGACGGGAGCACTTTCGACCCGACCGCACTTGTTTTTGTTACCAGGATTTGTATCAGGACCTGCTTCTACATCTACATCTACGACGATTTCTTTTTGCTCGGCGTCAGCACCATGACCATCTGCCGCCCTTCCATCTTCGGCATTTGCTCGACCACCGCCATTTCCTGCAAATCGCCTCTGATACGCTCGATCTGGCGCATGCCGATATCCTGATGCGCCATTTCTCGACCGCGGAAGCGCAAAGTGACCTTGACCTTGTCTTCTTCGTCCAGGAAGCGCGTCATGTTACGCAGCTTGATCTGGTAGTCGTTCTCGTCGGTACCGGGGCGAAACTTGACCTCTTTGACCTGCACCTGCTTCTGTTTCTGTCGCTGCTCGTGCTGGCGCTTCTGCTCCTGGTACTTGAACTTGCCAAAATCGACGATCCGGCAAACCGGCGGTCGCGCCATCGGAGCGATCTCGACCAGATCAAGCCCCGCTTCCTCAGCGAGCGACAGCGCCTCCCTGGAACTCATGACCCCCAATGCCTCGCCATCCTCGCCGATGAGCCGGATTTCTATTGCATTGATCTCTTGGTTAACGCGTTGCGCCTTTTGCAGTGCGATGGTTCCGCTCCTTGTGTCTACAGAAGTTAAGCCGTACCACTTCGCGCGGCCACTTCATCCAGAAGTTGCCCAGTCAGAGCCTCGATCGACATTTGTCCGAGATCCCGACCTCCGCGTGTGCGCACGGCCACCAGGTTCGCTGCCATTTCCTTGTCGCCAACGACGATCTGGTAGGGCAGCTTGTTCAAGCTATGTTCTCGTATTTTATAGGTAATTTTTTCGTTGCGCAAATCCGCCTCGACGCGCAGGCCGGCATTGCGCAGCGTCGCCGCCACCTGTTCAGCGTACGCGCCCTGCTTCTCCGAAATATTGAGCACCACCGCCTGCGTCGGCGACAGCCACAATGGCATGGCGCCGGCATAATTCTCGATGAGGATGCCGATGAAACGTTCCAGCGAACCGAGAATTGCCCGATGCAACATCACCGGAACATGCCGATCATTGTCCTCGCCAACATAGTGCGCATTGAGGCGCTCGGGCAAGGCAAAATCGAGCTGCAGGGTGCCGCACTGCCAGACGCGACCAAGGCAATCCTTCAGCGAGAACTCGATTTTCGGGCCATAGAAAGCGCCCTCGCCCGGCTGCACCGCGAAGCTCCGACCCTTGGCCTTCAGCCCTTCGCCAAGGGCGGCCTCGGCGCGGTCCCACTGCGCGTCGGAACCAATACGCTTTTCTGGACGTGTCGACAGCTTGACGATGATGTCGGTGAACCCGAAATCGGCATAGACCTTCTCCAAAAGGTCGATGAAGGCTTCGGTCTCCGGCAGCACCTGCGCTTCCGTACAAAAGATGTGCGCGTCATCCTGCACGAAAGCGCGTACGCGCATGATGCCGTGCAAAGCCCCTGAAGGCTCGTTGCGATGACAGGAACCGAACTCGGCCAGACGCAAAGGCAGGTCCCGGTAGCTGCGCAAGCCCTGATTGAAGATCTGGATATGCCCCGGGCAATTCATCGGCTTGACCGCGTAATCGCGATTCTCGGAAGCGGTGGTGAACATGTGCTCGGCGTAGTTCTCCCAATGCCCCGAGCGCTCCCATAAGGAGCGATCCATGATCATCGGCGTCTTCACTTCGCAATAGCCGTGCCGGCTGAGCAGACGACGCATGTACTGCTCAACTTCCTGCCAGATCGTCCATCCCTTGGGATGCCAGAAAACCATTCCCGGTGACTCTTCCTGGAGGTGAAACAGGTCCAGCTGCCGACCGAGCTTGCGGTGGTCGCGCTTCTCGGCCTCCTCGAGCATATGCAGATATGCTTCCTGATCCTCTTTCTTGCCCCATGCCGTACCGTAGATGCGCTGCAGCTGTTCGTTACGATGATCACCGCGCCAGTAGGCACCCGCCAGCTTCATCAGCTTGAACACTTTCAGCTTGCCGGTGGACGGCACGTGCGGCCCGCGACAGAGGTCGACGAAATCGCCCTCGCGATAGAGCGACACCTCCTGCCCCTCGGGGATGGCCTCGATCAGCTCGGCTTTGTAGCACTCGCCGATGGACTGAAAGAAAGCCACCGCCGCTGCGCGCTCCCAGACCTCTCGCTCGACCGGGATATCGCGTTTGGCGAGCTCGCCCATGCGCTTTTCGATGGCCGCCAGATCATCGTTGGTAAACGGGCGCTGGTAGGCAAAGTCGTAGTAGAAACCGTTTTCGATGACCGGCCCGATGGTCACCTGCGCTTCCGGAAAAAGCTCCTTGACCGCGTAGGCCATCAGATGTGCGGTCGAGTGGCGAATCACCTCCAGGCCCTCGGCATCCTTCTCGGTGATGATGCCCAGCTGCACGTCGGCGACAATCAAGAACGAGGTGTCAACCAGACGCCCGTCGACCTTGCCGGCAAGCGCAGCGCGCGCCAGACCGGCGCCGATACTCTGCGCAACTTCGGCAACCGTCAGCGGCTGTGCGAACTCTCTTTGCGAACCGTCAGGCAGTGTAACAACCGGCATAAGGAAACCCCAGCACAAAAATGGAAAAGCGCGACCAGCGACAGCGACAGCCGCGGAAGAGATCGAGCGGCCCGAGCAGCCGCATCCGCGAGGGCAGGATTCTAGCACAGCGCCCAGCGGCTGCGAAAAGCCAGCGCGGCGCGACCCAGCTGCCCCACCTCGCCGGTAGGCACGGGTGGCGCCGCCTGGTAGTCAAGAGCGCCGACGGGCGTCACGAGCGACCAGGGGAAGCCTCCTCGATATGCATCCAGTGCTCGATTTGGCTACGCAGGTCGGCCAGTTGCTCGGGTTCGATCAGGCGAATACGGTAGGCGCGGGCGCGTTCGCGCGCCGCCGAACCGGTGCCGGGATGCAGTCGCCGGGCGGTCAGCAGCCATGTTTCGCCCATCGCCCCGCCGACATGCCGACGCAGGCTGTCGAGACGGTTGAGGATGGCCTGACTACCGCCCTCGGTAGTGATCTGCACGCCGGTCTTGCATTCGAGTACCAGAAGCTGGTTGCGCCACACCAGTGCGGCGTCGAGTTCGTTCCCGGCGCCTTCCGGGGCGCCCTCGGCGTCGATGCGCACATTGGTGCCCCAGTGGCCGTCGGGGATCAAGCCATCGGCCTGCAAGCCAGCGAGGGTCAGCCAGACCCATTCCTCAAGCCAGCCACCACCAGCGTAGCGGGTCAAGGTCTCGCTGCCGAAAGCGAAGTGACAGTCGCCGTCCCAGTGCCAGATACCGGCCTGTTCGAAGGCCCAGGCAAGCTGGTGGTGATTGGCGAAGAGCGGCCGTTCGGCAACGATTTCGCTCTGAAACGGACGGATGACCATGCCATCCGGGCGCGTCTTTGGCAGAACTTGCCGAGTCAGTCGGTTGACGTAGCCGAAGAAGCCGCCGAGCTGCGCAGCGGAAGACGCCAGATGCTCGGTCAGAAAAGCGCGCGCGGCGGCGGCGAGGGCAAAATCGGCGCCCCAGGTGGGATCGGCGACGACGCGGTAACCCTGCATCTGCAACAGGTCGGTCAGGCGCAGCATGTCCGGCGGCAAGGCCAGCGGCTCGCCGCCTCCCAGAGGCTCGAGCAGATCGTGGTGGGTATCGCAGTACCAGGCATCGCCCAGGCCGGCAAAGGCTCGGAGAAAACCGAAGGACATCACTTTGGTACCGCCACTGGCATTGAGATCGATCGGCCAGCCAGGGAATTCGCTACCCAGCGACGCCGCCAGTTCGCGAGCGTAGCTGCTGATGCGCCCGAGGTCGTGGTCGGGCGTGTGGCGAACGATACGCACTGCATCTTCCGCCCAGCCCGCTTCACGCAGAACGCGACTGACCTGCAACGCACCCTGACATGCCGGCTCGGCATCGCTGGCAGCGATGACCACCTGAGCCGGCCGCAAGCGCAGCGCCGGCAGCGTGTTCTGCAGGGTCTGCTCGGAAGCCAGGCAGACAAGAACGCGTGGCTGGAACGACATTTAGTGCTTCCGAAGACGAGTGAAGCGGTCATTGTGCACTTTCTGCCGGCGCTTGCATCGCCGACGCGCGCCCTTGAGTCGAAATGGCGGTCGTGCGATGATCGCCGCGCCACCCGCCCTGGAGCCGGCTTGCGCGGAGTCAAGGGGCAGCGGCAGCGCTGGCGGCCTGCGCGCTGGCCGGCCACTTCGCCCATCAAGTACACGGAAAACATCACATGCTCTGGTTCATCCCGGGTCTCATCGCCCTGATCGTCGGCGCCGAACTGCTGGTCCGCGGCGCTTCGAAACTCGCTCTGTCGTTCGGCATCTCGCCGCTGGTGGTCGGGCTGACGGTGGTCGCCTTCGGGACCAGTGCGCCCGAACTCGCGGTGTCCGTGCAATCCGCGTGGTCTGGTCAGGTCGACATCGCGCTCGGCAACGTGGTCGGCAGCAACATTTTCAACGTCCTGTTCATTCTCGGCCTGTCAGCGCTGATCGCGCCCCTGCTGGTGCATCGCCAGTTGATCCGGCAGGAAGTGCCGATGATGGTCGCTCTTTCGCTGCTGCTCTGGCTGCTCGCCAGCGACGGGGGTATCAGCCGTGGCGACGGCCTGCTGCTGGTCAGCCTGTTGCTCGCCTACACTTTCCTGGTCATCCGCCAGAGCCGCCGCGAGAGCCTTGCAGGCGCGCCGCTCGCGTCCGAGCTCCCGCCGCCCGTCGACGGCGGCCCCGCCTGGGACGCCCACTGGCTGGCGCAGCTCCTGCTGGTCGCAGCGGGAATGACGCTCCTCGTGCTCGGCTCCAACTGGCTGGTCGAAGCCGCGGTCACCCTGGCCCGGCGCCTGGGGATGAGCGAAGTGGTCGTCGGACTGACCATCGTCGCCGCCGGCACCTCGCTGCCGGAAGTCGCGACCTCGGTCATGGCGGCAGTACGCGGCCAGCGCGACATCGCCGTTGGCAACGTGGTGGGCAGCAATATTTTCAACATCCTCGCCGTGCTCGGCATCTCCGCCAGCATCGCCCCGGGCGATCTGCTGGTGCCAGCGTCGCTGCTGGCCTTCGACCTGCCAGTGATGGTCGTCGTCGCCGGCGCCTGCCTGCCCATCTTCTTTACCGGCCACCTGATCGCGCGCTGGGAAGGGGCGCTGTTCCTCGCCTACTACGCGGCCTACACCACCTACCTGGTGCTGGATGCCGCCGGCCACGCCGCGCAAAGCGGCTTCTCGCTGGTGATGGGCAGCTTCGCCCTGCCGCTCACCGTAATCACCTTGATCCTGCTCGCCTGGCGTCATTGGCACAGGGTACGCAGCTAACGGTCATGACACGTGGAGACACCCCAAGTCATGACAGTCATGACCGTTTCCCTCTTCCCCTGACCCTTCTCCCGCGAGGGGAGACGGGAGTTTCGTGAGTCGCGTGCGCGACTTTCACGTTAAGGCGATTTCTGTCAAAGGACCAGCTGGGTCGTCGTTCTCCGGCAAACGCCTAGCGAGAGAATGGCACTGGACTGCCGCGCTGCGCTAGCCCAACAGCCCCCGCGCCTCGATGAAGGCAATGATCTCGGCCAACCCCTCACCGGTCTTCATGTTGCTGAACACGAAAGGCCGCTCACCGCGCATGCGCCGGCTGTCGCGGTCCATCACTTCCAGCGACGCGCCAACCATGGGTGCGAGATCGGTCTTGTTGATCACCAGCAGGTCGGACTTGGTGATCCCGGGGCCGCCTTTGCGCGGGATCTTTTCGCCGGCGGCGACGTCGATCACGTAGATCGTCAGGTCGGAGAGTTCGGGACTGAAGGTCGCCGCCAGATTGTCGCCGCCGGACTCGACGAAGACGATCTCGATATCCGGAAAAGCAGTCGTCAGGCGGGCGACGGCTTCGAGATTGATCGACGCATCCTCGCGAATGGCGGTATGCGGGCAGCCGCCGGTTTCAACACCGAGAATGCGTGCCTGCGGCAACGCGGCGTGCTGGACGAGGAATTTCGCGTCTTCGGCGGTGTAGATGTCGTTGGTCACCACGCCGAGGCTGTATTTGTCGCGCAGCGCCAGGCACAGGGCCAGAGTCAGCGCGGTCTTACCGGAGCCGACGGGGCCGCCGATACCGATGCGCAGGGCGGGACGTGGGTTCATCTTGGGGCTACTTTCTTTCACACTTTCTTTCATGATCGGAAGAGTCTCGTGTATTGCGTTTCGTGGCCGCTGCAAGCCAGCGCCAGGCCAGGAGCGAAGTTACTCCAGCGCTCTTCGGGAAGAGCAAGCGCGCGCTCCACTACAGCCGGCAGGCGACTACCCAGAGCCAACAGAATGCGCTGCCCGGCAGTCTGCCCGAGCGGCACCGCCTTGAGCGCCGCCATGGCCTGGTTTTCGCACCACGACCACAGATACGCGGTCAGCGAATCGGCGACCGGGATTTTCCAGACCACTGCCGCCAGCGCCCAGCCGACCGGAAAGGAAAGCTCTGCCAGCGCGTCGAAAGCCGGTGGCACGGCGAAATCGTCCAGCTCGTGCAACAGTCGGCGCAGCGAATAGCCCATCTGCACGGTCTCGGCGCGCAGTTCGGAGGACTCGCGGCTGGCCAGGAAGTCGGCGTTGAGGCGCGCGATTTCGCCGTGCTGCGAATTTTCCCAGGCGCGCTGCAACTGGGCGGTGAGCGGCCCCTCGAAGCAACCGACTCCTTCTTCGAGCAGCGCGGCGATCCAGGCCAGCGCGCTGTCCTGGTCGTTCACCCGGCCGCTTTCGACCGCCCACTCGAGACCTTGCGAATAAGTGTAGGCGCCGACCGGTAGCGCCGGACTGGCGAGCTGCAGCAGACGAGGCAGTGACGGAGTCAAGGAATCAAGGAATCAAGGACTCAGGGATTCAAGGATCCACGTTTGCACGTTCTCACTTGAACTCATGAATTTTGGCTGGCGCGCGGTGCGGGCCGTGGCCGGGATGGTGGGCTTCGGTGACATCCGCGCCAGGCAGCGGACGATAGCCGTGCGTACGCGCATGGGCATGCGTGTGTGCGCCGTAGGCGCCGCCCTCGGGGTCAAATGGAGCTTCGATCTCGCTGACCGGGCAACCCAGACCGACCAGCATTTCGGCCAGTACGTGGTCCGGCTGGAAGCGTAGAAAGCGCTTGCCGAGCTGTACGGGTACGTGCCGATTGCCGAGGTGGTAAGCGGCACGGCCGAGCAGCAGGCTATCGCCGGTGCGCACTTCGAGCAGCACTTCCGGCGCCGCCTCGACTTCGACGACCAGGCCGTTGCCGGTGAGCAGGCGATCACCCTGCTTGAGTACGGTACCGGACGGCAGCACATAGCCCAGTTCCTCACCGCTGAGCAGCGTCACCCGCTGCCGACTCTTGCGGCGGACCTCGTAAGGCAGCACCAGGCGATCGCTGGCGGGAGTCTGGTCATCGGCAAAGGATTCGGCAAAAAGCATGCTGAGCTCAGAAAAGAAAATAGCGTTGCGCCATCGGCAGCACGCTGGCCGGCTCGCAGACCAGCAGCTCACCATCGGCGCGTACGGCATAGGTTTCAGGATCGACGTCGATCTTCGGCGTCGCGCCGTTATGCACCATGTCCGCTTTACGCACCTGGCGGGTGTCGCGAACGGCAAATAGCGGCTTGCTCAATTGCAGTGCAGCGAGCTCCGGATTAGCCAGCGCCGCCTGCGAAACAAAAGTCACGGAAGTGCGCAGCGCTTTCCCGAAAGCGCCGAACATCGGCCGGTAGTGCACCGGCTGCGGTGTCGGGATCGAGGCGTTGGCGTCACCCATGGCGGCGGCGGCAATCATCCCGCCCTTGACGATCAGCGACGGCTTGACGCCAAAGAACGCCGGCTTCCAGAGGATCAGATCGGCGAGCTTGCCGACCGCGATCGAGCCGACCAGGTGACCGATGCCGTGCGTGATTGCCGGGTTGATGGTGTATTTGGCGAGATAGCGCTTGACGCGGAAGTTGTCGTTGGCGCTCGCTTTCTCCCCGTTGGCCGCGACCGCCGGTGCCGGCAAATGCCCGCGCTGCACTTTCATCTTGTGCGCCGTCTGCCAGGTGCGGATGATCACTTCGCCGACCCGGCCCATCGCCTGCGAGTCCGAGGACATCATCGACAGTGCGCCGAGGTCGTGCAGAATGTCCTCGGCGGCGATGGTTTCGCGGCGAATGCGACTTTCGGCGAAAGCCACGTCTTCGGCGATCGCCGGGTCGAGATGATGACAGACCATCAACATGTCGAGATGCTCGTCGACGGTATTCACCGTGTACGGCCGCGTCGGGTTGGTCGACGACGGCAGGACGTTGGCTTCGGAAATCGCGCGCAGGATGTCGGGCGCGTGCCCGCCGCCGGCACCTTCGGTGTGGAAGGTATGGATTGTCCGCCCCTTGAAGGCGGCCAGGGTCGTTTCCACGAATCCGGATTCGTTGAGGGTGTCGGTATGGATCGCCACCTGCACGTCCATTTCGTCCGCCACCGCCAGGCAGTTATCGATCGCCGCCGGTGTCGTTCCCCAGTCCTCGTGCAGCTTGAGACCGATGGCGCCGGCGCGCACCTGCTCGCGCAGCGGTTCGGGCAGCGAAACATTGCCCTTGGCGTAGAAACCGAGATTCATCGGAAAAGCGTCGGCGGCTTCGAGCATGCGCTGGATGTGCCACGGCCCCGGCGTGCAGGTCGTCGCGTAGGTACCGGTGGCCGGGCCGGTGCCGCCACCGAGCATGGTCGTGACTCCCGACATCAGCGCTTCGTCGATCTGCTGCGGGCAGATGAAATGGATATGCGCGTCGATGCCGCCAGCGGTGACGATCATGCCTTCGCCGGCGATGATCTCGGTGCTGCCGCCGATGGCAATCGTCACCGCCGGCTGGATATCCGGATTGCCGGCCTTGCCGATGGCGCAGATGCGGCCCTCCTTGATGCCGATGTCGGCCTTGACGATTCCCCAGTGGTCGACGATCAGGGCGTTGGTGATCACGGTATCGGCAACTTCAGCCGCCACTTGCTGGCCCTGCCCCATACCGTCGCGAATGACCTTGCCACCACCGAACTTCACTTCATCGCCGTAGACCGTGAAGTCGTCCTCGACTTCGATCCACAACTCGGTATCGGCCAGGCGCACGCGGTCGCCGACGGTCGGCCCGAACATCTCGGCGTAGGCCTGCCGGGAAATCCTGACGCTCATTCCAGCCCTCCCATCACCAGACCGTTGAAACCATAGATGCGTCGCTGGCCGGCCAGCGCCACCAGCTGCACACTGCGCGTCTGCCCGGGTTCGAAGCGCACCGCCGTTCCGGCGGCGATATCGAGCCGGAAACCGCGTGCCGCCGCACGGTCGAAAGCCAGCGCGGTATTGGTTTCGGCGAAGTGGTAGTGCGAACCGACCTGAATCGGGCGGTCACCGGTGTTGGCGACAGTGAGTTGCACTGTCTGCCGACCGGCGTTGAGTTCGATCTCGCCGGGCTGGACCTGCATTTCTCCGGGAATCATGGCCCCTCCTCAGATGATCGGGTGGTGAACGGTGACCAGTTTGGTGCCGTCCGGGAAAGTCGCTTCGACCTGGATGTCGTGGATCATTTCGGGCACGCCGTCCATCACCTCGTCGCGGTTCAGAATCGTCGTGCCGAAACTCATCAGTTCGGCGACCGTGCGCCCATCACGCGCGCCTTCAACGATCGCCGCGCTGATCAGCGCCACCGCCTCCGGGTAATTGAGCTTGACGCCGCGCGCCTTGCGGCGCTCGGCGAGTAGCGCGGCAGTAAACAGGAGCAGCTTGTCTTTTTCTCGCGGCGTCAGTTCCATAGGGCTTCCTCAGACTTTCTCAACACTACCGATATTCAGGCAGTCCGCCATACAGGCGTTCAAGGTTCAAGTATTCCATATACGCGGCAAGACGGCCGCTTTGCCGAGCGCCAGCGGGCGCAATTGCTGCCATACCTCGCTCAACCATCGCCGCGCCGCCTCGGCACCGGGCGCCAGACAGCGCGCAACGAGCAGCTCGGGCAAGGCGGTCACCCCGGTCAGCAGGCCATCGGCCACTGGCAAGGCACGGCAGGCAGCCAGCCATTCGGGCGCGACCGCCCGGCCGGCGAGCAGCAAGCTCGCACTGACCGGAAAGCCGGCGAGACCGGGAGCAGCCTGCAGCCAGGAGGAACCGCCGAGCAGCCGACCGCGCTCCAGCCACAGCGGCTGCCCCTGCTTCTCGATGCGCGTCGCCAGTTCCAGACGGCCATGACTGAAGCGCTCGCCAGACGCCGTTCGTCCCAGGCAGAGGATTTCCCAGCCGCAGAACAGCGCGCCGGCAGCCAGTTCGATGTGCGTCTGCATCTGTGCTTCGGCGCCGTCGAAAACGATCGTCTCCTGCGGCAGATACTCGACCACGCCGCCCTCGCCAACCCGCACGCGCAAGGACTGCCGCGCCTGCCGACCGCCCGCACGATACCACTTGCCGGCGCCCGGCGTGGTCAGCAGCGCGCGTGCGCCAGCGCCGACATTGACCGAGATCTCCAGGCTGTCACCGCCGGCGATGCCACCCGGCGGGTGCAGCAGAATCGCATGGCAAACGTCCGGACCTTCCGGGTAGAGCGCCTTCTGCACGCGCAAGGGTCCGCAATGTTCCCGCTGCACCAGCGCGCTGCTCGCGCCGCGGCGCTCGAAACCCAGCGCCAGCCGCGCCTGCCAGCCGGGGCGCGCCGCTTCCTCGCTGGCCTGCCCATCCCTGCCATCCCTACCGTCCCTTGCCGCCGGCACCGCAATCAAACGGCCAGGGCTGCCAGAACCCCATCTTTATCCATGTCTTCGCCTCGTCCGCGCATGATGATCTCGCCCCGTTCCATGACCAGGTACTGATCGGCAAGGGATCGCGCGAAATCATAGTACTGTTCGACGAGCAGAATGGCCATTTCGCCGCTTTCTGCCAGCGCCCGGATGGCGCGCTCGATGTCCTTGATGATCGACGGCTGGATGCCTTCGGTCGGCTCGTCGAGGATCAGCAGCTTGGGGCCCATGGCCAGCGCACGGCCGATCGCCAGCTGCTGCTGCTGGCCACCGGAAAGATCGCCGCCGCGACGGCGCAGCATCTGCCGGAGCACCGGGAACATCGCGAAGATGCGCTCGGGGATCGGCGTGCTGCCCGGACAACTGGCGAGCCCCATCAGCAGGTTCTCGTGCACCGTCAGGCGCGGGAAAATCTCGCGCCCCTGCGGCACATAGCCGATGCCGGCCTTGACCCGCTGGTGCGAGGCGCTGCGACTCAGGTCGCGGCCGGCAAACTCGATGCTGCCACCTTTCGTCGCCACCATCCCCATCAGCGACTTGAGCAGGGTGGACTTGCCAACCCCGTTGCGCCCGAGAATGGTGGTCACCTTGCCGGCCTCGGCGGTGAAACTGAGGTCACGCAGGATGTGGCTACCGCCGTAGTACTGGTTGAGGTTCTTGACGTTCAGCGTGGTGTTCGTTGCACTCATGGATTCTCAGCGCCCCAGATAAACTTCAATGACCCGCGCATCCGCCTGCACTTCCTCGAGCGCGCCTTCGGCGAGAACGCTGCCTTCGTGCAGCACGGTAACCTTGCCGCCGAGCTGCTTGACGAAAGCCATGTCGTGCTCGACGACGACCAGCGAATGCTTGCCGGCCAGGCTCAGAAAAAGTTCGCCGGTGCGTTCGGTTTCCTCGTCGGTCATGCCGGCCACCGGTTCGTCGAGGAGCAGCAGCTTCGGCTCCTGCATCAACAGCATGCCGATCTCCAGCCACTGCTTCTGGCCGTGCGAAAGCAGACCGGCCAGGCGGTCGGCGTGAGCACCGAGGCGGATCGTCTGCAGCGTTTCAGCGATGCGGTCGCCGGCCGCCGAATCGAGCTGCGCCAGCAGGCTGCGCCAGACGCGCTTGTCCGTCTTCATCGCCAGCTCGAGATTCTCGAAAACCGTGTGGTTCTCGAAAATGGTCGGTTTCTGGAACTTGCGACCAATGCCGAGATGGGCGATCTCCGGTTCCGAGAGGCGCGTCAGATCAAGCGTCTGGCCGAAAAAAGCCTTGCCTTCGTCAGGCCGCGTCTTGCCGGTGATGACGTCCATCATCGTCGTCTTGCCGGCGCCGTTCGGTCCGATGATGCAGCGCAGCTCACCGGCGTCGATGGCTAGCGACAGCTTGTTGAGGGCGCGAAAACCGTCGAAGCTGACCGTGATTTCGTCGAGATAGAGAACGACCTTGTGCGACAGGTCGAGCTCACCCGGCTTGAGCAGGTGCCCGAGCTCGGCAGTACCGCTGTCCCAGTCGGGATTGTCGCTGACTGGCAGCTCACTCGCGTTCATCGCGTTCATCGCATTCGTCGCGTTCATGCGCCCGCTCCTTTGGTGACGGGAGCGATAGGAGCGACGGAAGTAGCCGATGCCACTGGCGCCGCATCCGACTCACTGTCCTGCCCACCGTTGCTGCCCTGCCCGGCGCGCAGCCGCCGGTAGAGCCCGACGACACCCTGCGGCAACCACAGCGTCGAGACGATGAACAGCGTACCCAGAAAGAACAGCCAGTACTCCGGGAAGCTGACCGTGAACCAGCTCTTGGCGAGGTTGACGATGAAAGCGCCGATGACCGCGCCGATCAGCGTGCCGCGCCCGCCGACGGCGACCCAGATGGCGATCTCGATGGAGTTGGCAACCGCCATTTCGGAGGGATTGATGATCCCCACCTGCGGCACGTAGAGCGCCCCGGCGATGGCGCACAACATGGCCGACAGGGTCCACACGAAAAGCTTGTACCACAGCGGGTTGTAGCCGATGAACATGACGCGCGATTCGGAGTCGCGGATCGCCGTCAGGATGCGGCCGAACTTCGAGGTCACCAGGAAGCGCGCCAGCAACAGGGTGCCGATCAGGGCCAGCGCCGAGAGGCCGAAAAGTACCACCCGCGTTTCCGGCGCGGTGATCGAATAGCCGAGAATGCGTTTGAAATCGGTGAAGCCGTTGTTGCCGCCGAATCCGGTCTCGTTGCGGAAAAAGAGGAGCATCGCCGCGTAGGTCAGAGCCTGGGTGATGATCGAGAAATAGACCCCCTTGATGCGCGAGCGAAAAGCGAAGTAGCCGAAGATGAAGGCGATCAGCGCCGGCACGATCAACACCAGCAGCACGGTCCACAGGAAGTGCTCGCTGCCGGTCCAGAACCAGGGCAGCTCTTGCCAGTCGAGGAAGACCATGAAATCGGGCAGATCGCTCTGGTAGCTGCCGTCGCGACCGATCTCGCGCATCAGGTACATGCCGAAGGTGTAACCGCCGAGCGCGAAGAATAGCCCGTGGCCGAGCGAGAGGATACCGCCGTAACCCCAGATCAGGTCCATGGCCACGGCGACAATCGCATAACAGAGGATCTTGCCGGTCAGGGTGATGAAGTAGGTCGACAGGTGCAGCGGATTCTCGGGCGGCAGCAGCAGATGCATGACCGGCACGGCAAGCAGCGCAAAAGCGGCGAACAGCCCGACCAGCAGCCAGCTGCGCGCATCGAAGCTGCGCCCGAGGCGAACGATGAAAGGCGTGCGTGCAGGTGCAGAACTCATGGATGCTCCCTCACGACTCGACGAAGCGGCCCTTGAGGGCGAACAGCCCCTGCGGACGCTTCTGAATGAAGATGATGATGATCACCAGGACCGCGATCTTGGCGACCACGGCGCCAGTCCAGCCTTCGAGAAACTTGGTCAGCACGCCGAGACCGAGCGCCGCCCAGACCGCGCCGGCGAGCTGGCCGACACCGCCGAGCACGACGACCATGAAGGAATCGACGATGTAGCCCTGGCCCATGTCCGGACCGACGTTGGCGATCTGCGACAAAGCCACGCCGCCGAGCCCGGCAATGCCGGCACCAAGGCCGAAAGCCATGGTGTCGATGCGCCCGGTCGGCACGCCGACGCAGCCGGCCATCGGCCGGTTCTGGGTCACCGCGCGCACGAACATGCCCATCCGCGAGAGATTGAGGATGGACCACATGGCAGCCAGTACGGCAATCGAAAAGCCGATGATGATGATCCGGTTCCACGGCAGCAGCAGGTTCGGCAGCACTTCGATCGCGCCGGCCATCCACACCGGGTTGGCGACTTCGACGTTCTGGGCGCCGAAGACGGTACGTGCGACCTGGATCAGGAACAGCGAGATGCCCCAGGTGGCGAGCAGCGTTTCCAGCGGCCGCCCATAGAGGTGGCGAATGACGAGGCGCTCCATGAGCACACCGACCAGTGCCGCGGCGAGAAAGCCGGCCGGGATTGCGGCCAGCAGATACCAGTCGAGAAAATTCGGGAAATAGGCCTGGAAGACGCTCTGCATCGCCCACGCCGAGTAGGCGCCGACCATCAGCAGTTCGCCGTGCGCCATGTTGATCACCCCCATGACGCCATAGGTGATGGCCAGGCCCAGTGCCGCCAGCAGCAGGATCGAAGCCAGCGAAACGCCGGTGAAGGCGCGCCCGACGTTCTCGGCGAAAGCCAGGCGTTTTTCGATGGCCCGCATCGAGGTGCCGGCGGCGGCGCGCACCGCGCTGTCCGGCTCGATCCAGTTGCCATCGCGCTTTTCGGTCAGCGGCCCAAGCAACTGCAGAAGATTGGGATCCCCGCTGTCGCCAAGCAGGCGCACGGCGTTGAGGCGAACGACGGCGTCGCTCGAACCGAGGCTGCCCTGCGCATGCGCCATCTGCAGAGTGGCCTTGATCCCGGCATCGGCTTCGGCGGCCAGCGCCTTTTCGAGCAGCGGCAGCAGCTCGGCGTCGGCACCCGACGCCAGTTCCTGCGCCGCTTCCCAACGCACTTCGCGTTCGCTGGAAAACAGGCGCAGCGCAGCCAGGGTGGACGTCAGTTCGCGGCGCAGACGATTGTTGATGCCGATCGATTCGGTCACTTCCGGCGCCGGGATGATCGCGGTACTGGTCGCCGCATCGATCACCTGTTCGCCATCGACGATCACCACGCGCTCGCCGGCCAGCGCCAGCGATCCCTTGAGCATGGCCTTGAGTACCGGCAGCGCCTCGCGCTGCGCGCCCTCGGTCAGGGCCGTGATTGCGGCGATCTTGGCGTCGTTGCCGTCGGACGCCAGCGGCCTGAGCAGCGCCGGGTCAATCGCCGCCAGCGCCGAAGACATGCTCAACAGCCAGGCGAAAACCAATAATCCAATCGTACGCATGCTTTCTCCAGGATCAAGCACGGGCCGCCGCAATGCGCGCCGCCCGTGCCCTCAACCACTCAACCACTCATTTACTCATTCAGCAAACGACGCTCACTTGCCTTCCGGCTCGCCTTTCTTCTTGTCGTTACCCGCAATGTACGGGCTCCACGGCGCCGCCTTGACCGGGCCGGGGGTCTTCCAGACGACGTCGAACTGTCCGTCGGCGCGGATCTCGCCGATGAACACCGGCTTGTGTAGGTGGTGGTTCTTCTCGTCCATTTTGATATCGAAGCCGGACGGAGCTTTGAAAGTCTGCCCGGCCATCGCCGCGATGACCTTGTCGACGTCGGTCGACTTGGCTTTCTCGACCGCCTGCTTCCACATATAAACGCCGATGTAGGTAGCTTCCATCGGGTCGTTGGTCACCGCCTTGTCGGCGTTCGGCAAACCCTGCTTCACCGCCCAGGCGCGGTAAGCCTTGGTGAAGCCGTCGTTCGCCGGGTTCTTCAGGGTCATGAAGTAGTTCCAGGCCGCCAGATGGCCGACCAGCGGCTTGGTATCGACGCCGCGCAGCTCTTCTTCACCGACCGAGAAAGCCACCACCGGCACTTCGGTGGCCTTTATGCCGGCATTGCCGAGTTCCTTGTAGAAGGGCACGTTCGAGTCGCCGTTGATGGTCGACACCACCGCCGTGCGCTTGCCTTCGCTGGAGAACTTCTTGATCTTGGCGATGATCGTCTGGTAATCGCTATGACCAAAAGGCGTGTATTCCTCCATGATGTCGGCGTCGGCAACACCCTTGGACTTCAGGAAGGCACGCAGGATCTTGTTGGTCGTGCGCGGATAGACATAGTCGGTACCGAGCAGCACGAAACGCTTGGCCGAACCGCCATCCTTGCTCATCAGATACTCGACCGCCGGAATCGCCTGCTGGTTTGGCGCCGCACCGGTGTAGAAGACGTTGTACTCGAGCTCCTCGCCTTCATACTGCACCGGGTAGAAAAGCAGGCCGTTGAGCTCCTTGTACACCGGCAGCACCGATTTGCGCGACACCGAAGTCCAGCAACCGAAAGTCACCGCCACCTTGTCCTGGCTCAGCAGCTGCCGCGCCTTCTCGGCGAAGAGCGGCCAGTTCGACGCCGGATCGACGACCACCGGCTCCAACTGCTTGCCGAGCACGCCGCCTTTGGCGTTGATCTCGGCGATGGCCATGAGCACGGTTTCCTTGAGCGCCGTCTCGGAAATCGCCATCGTCCCGGAAAGCGAATGCAGGACACCGACCTTGATCGTCTCGGCGGCCAGCGCGTTGAAGGAGCTCAGCCCCAAAGCCGCGCTAACGGCAACGGCGGAAACGGTCTTCACGAAATTGCGACGTAGCATCTGATTGCTCCTCGAAAGTTGGAAACTGGGTAATCGGGAAAAATTTCTTCCAGCGAGGGGTACTAAGCAATCACCGTGCCAGCGCACGAAAGCACGCGAAACGACGGCCGCAAAGCTCGTTTATCGTCAGCGCGCACATTCGCGGGGCGCGGCTCGCGCTCTCGGCGCACCAGAATGGCGCGTCGCGCGTACTCCGCCCCAGGCTGGCGAGACAAGCGCCAAGCCGGCCGCCGCAAGACCGAGCCGGCATCGCCTCGATTGACGCCGACCGTCAAGGGCGCATACACTCCGCCGCAAGTCGCGGCGCCGCAGCCGGCGGCTGCGCCCACCGGGCCGCAGCGCTTGCTCAGAGGCGATGGGCTGGCCCACCAAACACCTCGCGCCAATGCCCCCTCCGAACCCGCCTGGCAGCCAGCCAGGAATGCTCCCGATCGATATGGATTGCGCACCCCGCTCACGAACGACGCGTTCGCTGACCTGGGCCGTCGCCCTGTCGCTGGTCGTGCACAGCGTGGTGCTGTTCTTTCCCCGGCAAGAACCGACACGCCTGCGCGCCATGTCATCGCGCTTCGAAGCCACTCTGTCGCCCACCCCGCAGGCAGCGCGACCAGGCCCACCGCGTCCAGCGAAACCGCGCCGGCCGCTTGCCCCGCCGAAGCCAGCCAAGCCAGCCCCTCCGCCGACGCCACCGAAACGCGTGGAGGCCAAGCCAGCGCCCAAGCCAACACCGAAACCAACGCCCAAGCCGCCAGCCACCGCCGCCGTGAAAAAGCCAACGCTCAAACCGACCCAGCCACAGCCGCCGGTCATCACCGTGCCCGCAGCGCCGGCAGCAGCGGTCGCCCAGGCACCGCGGTGGTTCACGGGCGAGAAGTACGAGATGAAGCGTTTTCTCGACGACCTGGAGGCGGAAGCCAAACCCGCAGCCAAACCCAAGCTGGCGCAGAGCGCGCTAGCCATGGCGCGCAGCCAGGGCCAGCAACAGGCGCGCAACGACGAAGAGGGCACAGCCATTATCGAGCGCCTCCCCAACACCCCGCCACCAGCGCAGTTCAGCCTCGACTTCTATGTGGACGGCGTCGTCAAACGCCTCAACCGCAGCGCCGCCTTTGTGCGCAACGACCCCAGAAGCAAGGGCATGCGCATGGCCGCCGTCCACTTCCGCATCAATCCCGACGGCAGCCTGAAAACCTTCAAGGTACTCAACGCAGGCGACCAGCAGGAAGAGATTGCCTTCATCAAGTCGGTCGTCGAACGCGCCATCCCCTTCGCCGCCTTCCCGGCAGACATCGCCCGCTCCGCCCGCTCACTGGGCATCACCATCTGCATCCAGCCGAGTCACGGTGGCGGTTTCGGATTTGCGCGCGTACCCGACGGCAGCAAGTGCTGATCCAGCACCTGCTGACCGCGAGATCGACAGCCATCCCGGAACCCCAACCGCGCCGCCACCCGCGTCACCAACGGTGCCGCCGCGCCGCCCCTCGCGCCCCGCTACAGGCGCCCAATCGCAAAATACTCCAGCCCCGCCCGGCGCGGCACGGCCGGGTCGTAGAGATTGCGCCCATCGAAAATCGCCGGCGTTTTGAGCAGCGACTTGATGGCCGGGAAATCCGGCGCGCGGAACTCTTTCCACTCGGTGACGATCGCCAGCACGTCGGCGCCCTGCACGGCCAGCATCGGCTTGTCGACAAACTCGATCCGCGTTTCGCCGGCAAAAATGCGCTGTGCCTCACGGCTGGCCACCGGGTCGTAGGCGCGCACGCGCGCGCCACGCGCCAGCAGCTCGGCGATCAACACCCGGCTGGGCGCCTCGCGCATGTCGTCGGTGTTCGGCTTGAACGCCAGGCCCCAGAGGGCGATGGTCTTGCCCGAGAGGTCGTCGCCGAGGCGCTTGACGATCTTTTGCGTGAGCACGCTCTTCTGCGCGTCGTTGGCCTCTTCAACCGCCTGCAGAACCTTGAGCTCATGACCCGCGCCGTTGGCGGTGCGAATCAGCGCCTGTACGTCTTTCGGAAAACACGAGCCGCCGTAACCGGCACCGGGGTAGAGGAAATCAAAGCCAATCCGCGGGTCGGAACCAATGCCCTTGCGCACCAGTTCGATATCCGCCCCCAGCCGTTCGCTGAGATTGGCCAATTCGTTCATGAAGCTGATGCGCGTCGCCAGCATCGCGTTGGCGGCGTACTTGGTCAACTCGGCGCTGCGCACATCCATCACCAGCAAACGCTCGTGATTGCGCTGGAAGGGTGAATAGAGCTCGCGCATTACTTCGATCGCGCGCGGATCCTGGGTGCCGACGACGATCCGGTCGGGCTTCATGAAGTCTTCCAGCGCTGCCCCTTCCTTGAGGAACTCGGGGTTGGAGACAACGCTGTAGTCGATGCTCGCCCCGCGCGCAGCGAGTTCTTCGGCAATGGCGGCCTGTACCTTGTCGGCAGTGCCCACGGGCACCGTCGATTTGTCGACCACCACTTTGTACTCGCTCATGAAACGGCCCACCTTGCGCGCCGCCGCCACCACGTACTGCAGGTCGGCCGAACCATCCTCGTCCGGCGGCGTGCCGACGGCGATGAACTGCAAGAGGCCGTGGGCGACAGCCTCTTCGACATCGGTCGTGAAGCGCAGGCGTCCCGCGTCCACGTTTGCCTTGACCATCGCCGCCAGCCCAGGCTCAAAAATCGGGATCCCACCCTCCTTGAGAATACGGATCTTGTCCGCATCAAGGTCGAGACAGAGCACATCGTTGCCGACGTCGGCCAGACAGGTTCCAGAGACCAGACCGACGTAGCCGGTACCGATGACCGTAATTTTCATTAACGACAACCTCGCAAAGCCAGCAGAAACACCAATCGACCAACGCCGCCGCACTCGCCGCCATTCCCGCCACTCCTCACCCCGTCATTGCGAGGAGGCGCAGCCGACGCGGCAATCCAGTTCCACCCTCACTAGCTCTCACTACTCTTCCGCCGCATCCGGACCAGGCACCCGAACACCCGAACACCCAAAACTCTCTCACCACAATCGCCAGGCACATGTGCGGTTGTCCCTGCAACTTCAGCCCACCTCAAACCTTGTAGTAGTCCCGATACCAGGCCACGAAACGCTTCACCCCTTCCGCCACCGGCGTCGCCGGCGCGAAGCCGACCCAGTCCTCCAGCAATGCCGTATCGGCCCAGGTCGCCGGCACGTCGCCGTCCTGCATCGGCAGCAAGCGCTTTTCCGCCTTCCTGCCAATCGCGTCTTCGATGGCACCAATGAAATCGAGCAGCGGCACCGGCTGGTGATTGCCGATGTTGAATACCCGGTAAGGCACGTTGCTCGTCGCCGGATCAGCCTCGTCCGGAGGTAGCCGGCATTGGCCGTGGCGCAGCGATCCATGACCCGGATGACGCCTTCGACGATGTCGTCCACGTAGGTAAAATCGCGCTGCATCCTGCCGTGGTTGAAAACGTCGATCGGCCGACCTTCGAGGATCGCCCGGGTAAACAGAAAAAGCGCCATGTCCGGCCGGCCCCACGGCCCATACACCGTAAAAAAGCGCAAACCCGTGGTCGGCAAGCCGTATAGATGGCTATAGGTATGCGCCATCAACTCGTTGGCCTTCTTGGTCGCCGCGTAGAGGCTCACCGGGTGGTCGACACTGTCATGCTCGGAGAACGGCATGCGGGTGTTGCCGCCGTAAACGCTCGAACTCGAGGCATAGACCAGGTGCTGCACCTGGTTGTGGCGACAGCCTTCGAGAATATTCACGAAGCCGACCAGGTTGCTATCGACGTAGGCGTGCGGGTTCTGCAGCGAATAGCGCACGCCGGCCTGCGCGGCGAGGTGAATCACGCGCTCGAAGCGCTCCGCCGCGAACAGCCGCTCGATACCCGGCCGATCGGCGACATCGAGCTTCGCAAAGCGAAAGCCCGGCAGCGAGGTGAGCTGCCGCAAGCGATCTTCCTTGAGCGAGACCTCGTAGTAGTCGTTGAGATTGTCGAGCCCGACGACTTCGTCGCCGCGCGCCAGCAGGCGCAGTGCGGTGCTCATGCCGATGAAGCCGGCGGCACCGGTAAGGACAACTCAGGATTTTCATGGGTTTCGGGTTGTTAGCTGAGGAGCAACCCCAAGAGCCTGGATCAGCGCTTGTATCATGACTTGGCGGACGTTTTCGAGCATGCGGATGACGACTTGACCGCCGCGCTGGATCATGCCGAAAACCGGAGGCTTCTCCTTGGCAAGCGTGCCGCGACCGCGAGCCCCCTTCAGGCGGTTTCTGCGGCCCTTACGGTGTTTTTTTTACTGCCAAAGGATGTCCCTTGTGCCCCGCCACCACATAGACCTCGTCACACTCAACGGTTCCCTGGAGCGCTGGGGCGGGCTTGCGACTGACTACCCCTTCTCGAAGTTGGGTCGCCATCTTCTGAACGTCGTCCTTGTTGAGGCCCAGTTCCTTGCCGATTTGCGTGTTCGACAGGTTCAACCCCATGAAATACAAACACAAGATCCAAGTGCGCAAGGGTAGGTGATGCCCTTCGAAGATCGTGTCGGTTAAGTCGTCAAAGTACCTTTCACAGGACTTACAGCGGTACCTCTGGCGATGTTCCTGGGTCTCATCGCGACCAAACTTGATAACGTGCTCGTCCGCACAATGCGGACAGCGAACACCCGCTGGCCAGCGCAGGTCCCGAACGACTTCGAAGCACTTGGCATCGTTGATAAGGTCCTGGATTTTAACCAGCCCAGTGCTGGCAGTGTGCGTCGTGTACATGCCCCTTTCTCCTAGGTGTTCCTTCCCAGGAGAGCATACGGAATTCCTTGGGCGTTGTCTAGTGCGCCTCTAACGTCGCTTTCGTTGCGCACCAACCTGGAATCCATAATGAGCCTATTACAAATGACTGTCCAGTTTACGCCCTGAGGTACTCGTCAAGGGTTTTTTGACGGCTGCGTGAGGCTGACCCGCCTTTCCAACGTGGGGTGCTTGAGCAGCGCTCGCATGTCGTTTAGATAAGCCTGGACCTGGTCCGGTGAGGGTCCGGCGAGGCTGTCCGGTGGCACCAGGCCAAGGCACTTGGCGAGGTTGGACGGATAGCACTTGCGCCTGCCCGCCAAGCGGCTGCAGACCCTTTCAAGGGCAGGCTCGCCGACTTGTTGAATCAACCACGCGAGGGTCCGACGATCGCGTTCGGTTTCGAGAATGACGTTCATGATCTTCAGCTCCGGTGACGTGGTGCCGGTTCAGCCGACCGCCGGCACCGTGGTGCGTTCATGTCCTGGGCAACATCGCTTCTCTGCCGGTCAATGCGTGGCAGGCGATGGCAACGCCAAACTCGCCAGCAAGGGTGAACCTCGGCGCTGCAAGGCATTCAGGTAGGCCGACTCGTCATACGGCGTGCGCAACTGCCAGCAACGGAAGAGAATGCGTATCCACTTGAAGGCCAAGGCCCGAACAGCGGTCTGATGCGCGCAGCCTTTGGCGCGTTGTTGCCGATAGTAGGCGCCGGCCCAGAAGGAACGGGTGATGGTCTGGGCGGCCCACTCGACGAAGGTCTGGCGCAGGAACGTCGGGCATTGCAGCCGCCAATGCACCCAATGCTGCTTGCCACTGCTTTCCGTCACCGGCGCGACGCCGACAAACATCTGGACATCGGCGGCGGTGGCGAAGCGCTCCCGTCGTTCGCCGAAAGCGACCAGCAAGCGCGGCGCCAGGTTGGGACCGGCGCCCGGCAGTGCCTGGAACAGCGCGTAATCCGGCAGGGTCGGGGCGACGGCCTCGATCTCGGCATCAAAGCGGGCGATGGCCTTCAGCGTGACGCGCAATTGGTCTACCAGACCCTCGACCATGAGCGCTTTCGGCTTGATGACTGCCGCATCGTCGGTGAGCGGTGCGGCACGCTGGAGGGCCGCCAGGCGTTCTTCGATCAAGCGCGGTTGGTAGCAATGATGTTCCCGGAAGAAGGTGAGCAGTGTCGTCCGGCGGGCGCGTTGCAGCTGCTTGAGGCTGGGCCAATGGCTCAGGAAGTCGCAGAACAGGGCACTCGCTTTCTCGTCGAACCACGCGTTGGCAGGGGAAAGTACTCCTTCAGCGCGCTGGTCAGGCGGTTGGTGATCCGCGTCTGCTCATCGACGAATTCCCGTCGCTCTTCCAGCAGGCGTTCGAGCGTGCGAATGCCGACGCTCTGTGGCTGCAAGGCTTTCAGCTTGTCGCGGTGGCACAGAAGGATCTCCAGGGCGATTTGCGCATCGGCCGGATCGGCCTTGGCGTGGCTGGGCTGGAAGGCCTGACGATACTTCGCCAGGGTGGCGGGATTCACCGGAAACAGGACAAAGAAGTCATGTTTCTGCAGCGCGTAGACCAGCGGTCCGCGGACGATCTCGAGACAGACGGCCACCGCCTGGCCGTGAAAGCGCTGCCTGAGCGCGGCGGCCCACTCATCGATGGCGTCGGGGCGATGGGACAGCACGGCGAATTCACGCTGGCGGCTTCCGGCCGCTTGCAGGCAGATGTCGTGTTTCGCATCGGCCCAGTCGATGCCGATGAAGGCGGCGAATTCTGGGTTGGGTTCAGGAGTCATAGTTCATACCTCCAAGTGCTAGCAGCCTGTCGGACTACCCGTCGGCAAAGCCGGCGCGTTTCACCATGTGGGAAAAAAGCCGGATTTCCCTTGTTTTCGGGCGTTTCCGAGGGATTTCCCCTCATTTTCCCTACTGTGGGCGCAATACGGCCAAGCGCTTCAAATTCCAGGCGAGGCAAACCAGCGTCCACTCGCCGGTGACCTTCTTCAAGCCGCGCAGGGAGAAGCGGCGAAAGCCCATCACCGATTTGATGATCCCGAAGACCGGCTCGATCGTCTGCTTGCGTAAGGCGTAGCGCGCTCGTCCATCCTTGGTCTTCAGCCGATGGGACACCGCCTGTACTGGCGTGGCATTGTCGGGCAAGGGGGCCGGCTCGCTGTGGCGCTCCCGCCAATCCGGATGATGCTCGTCGCGTCCGACGGCGATCAGGGGCTCGATACCGGCCGCCTCACACGCCTTGATGTTCTTCTCGCTGCAGTAACCGCTGTCGGCGATCAGGCATTCCACGGCGCCGAGCACCTCGGCCTGGGCCTTGAGGGTGGCCAGCATCGGCTCGACCTGCTCTTTATCCTTGGGAGCCTGCGTGACCCCGGTGGCGACGATCAGCATCGTTGCCGCATCGGCCGCCGCCTGGGCGTTGTAAGCCTGTTCGAAGCCGCCACCGGCGACCGGCATGATGCGGGACTCTTCGTCGGTCAGATTGATCCACGGTCTCGTGGTCCGGGCTCGGGAGCCTTGGGGGGCTTGCCGCCGGGCTTCTTGCCGGTCGCCTCGGGCCGCACGGCGGGCCATTTTCTCGTCGTACTCGGCTTTCTCGCGCTGAAAGCGCTCCTCGGCCCGAGCGACAAGCTTGGCCTTGGCGGCGGCCATGGCGGTCAGCCGATCTTCGCGACGCTTGAGTTCCTCGGGCAGGCTGACTCCCGTCGGGATATCGGCTTGATCCGCCTGTTCTGCCAGCGCCAGTAATTCCTGAACCTCGGCCTTGAGTTGGACTTCCAGCTTTTCGATGTGCCCGTGCGATAGCGCACTGTGCCGCGAGGCGTTGGCTTCAAACTTCGAGCCATCAAGACTGATGTTACCCACCTTGAGCACTTTCATTTCCGTGGCCATTTTCAGGACCTGCAGAAACAGGTCGCTCAGTTCGTCAAGGAACCGTCGGCGGAAAGTGGCCAAGCTGTCGTGATCGGGATGAAGGTTGGCGGCGATGAAGCGGAAGGCTATCGAGTCGTAGCTTGCCTGCTCCAGCCTGCGGCTGGAGAAGATACCCGTGATGTAGCCATAGACCAGAATCCCCAGTAGGGTGGCCGGATGGTAGGCTTTCGATCCGCGCCCCGCGTACTCGCGTGTCAGCTTGGAGAGATCGAGCTGGTCGATCACCTCGACAATGAATCGCGCCAGCTGATCCTGGTTCAGCCAGTCGTCTACCGACGGCGGTAGCAGATAGTCGGTCTGGCGGTCAGCGACGATAAACTTGGACATGCGACGACCCGGTTGTTCGAAGAGGTATGATTATATCATATCTGGATCTGGCGCAGGAAAAGTCCGACAGGCTGCTAGAGTGGAGGAACGGGACGTGCCTGCCTGGGCGCTGCGAAAGCAATATAGAGAGTCGATGAAGCGACAATCCCTGAGTATTCGTTATCGCGCTCAAGCGCACCCGCGGATTCGAAACCAAACTGGTGAACATCGAATGTTTGCGTGGAATTATTCGTAATCCGCGGCTGCATGTCCCGCTTTCACCGACAGCTACCTGCCGGCGGTAGTTAGACTACCGAAAGCGGAACCACCGCATGTGCGCTCGGCAAGGGGCGACCACGCCATGCGTGCCCTTCAAAAAGCCAATGCTGGCGTCTTGTCGGCGTGCTCGCCGACAAGACGGTCGGCTCGCCTGCTGGCTCGCTCGACCATGCTTTTAGAATAAATTGAAGAGCATGTCTGGCAGTTGCCTCTGGCCCTGCTCACACTTGGTTGAGTAACTATAT
This sequence comes from Candidatus Accumulibacter meliphilus, assembly GCF_036625345.1. NCBI lineage: Bacteria > Pseudomonadati > Pseudomonadota > Betaproteobacteria > Candidatus Accumulibacter > Candidatus Accumulibacter meliphilus. The sequence goes on from NZ_JAZKTZ010000016.1 coordinate 33,665, forward strand.
TGGTGTGGAATACGCAGCAGCCCGGTATTTTCAAGGCCTGGCGGTGGGTAGCAAGAAAAAACCTTCGCACAAGAGGGCTAGACAGCCGGGCGGACTTCTGGCAGGATAGGTGGAGCGTAATCAATCTGCGCTTCAGTCGGAGGTTTTGCGATGCTTGCAACGAGTGCGGGGGAATGGGTGCACTGTGGTCGCGTGTTCAGCGCGACGGAGATTGCCGAGCTCTGCGCGACGGTCGCGTGGCTGCCGGGATTGGCACGCAAGGAGTTGGCGGCGACGGTCTGCGAGCACCTGGGGTGGACGACCCCGACGGGGACGGCGAAGATCAGCGCCTGCCTGGAGCTCCTGGAACGTTTGCAGGCGGCCGGATTGCTGGTCCTACCTGCGTTGAGGCCCTCGCCGCCGCGCCGTTGCGCGCCGCCCTCGGCATCCGCCACCCCCGTTGCCGAGCCGGCGGTGCACTGCGCCCTGTCGGCGCTCGCGCCGGTGTCCCTGGCAGTGGTTCGCGACGCGACCCGGGTGGCGCAGTGGGATGCGCTGGTGGCGCGTTGGCACCCGCTGGGTTTCCAGGGGGCCTTCGGTTACCGGCTGCGCTACTTCATCAAGGCGGGCGACCGGCGGCTGGGCTGCGTCCTTCTGGCCGGTGCTGCCCGCGCGGTAGCCGTGCGCGACCGCTGGATCGGCTGGACGCCCCAGGCCCGCCGCGAGAACCTGGCGCGGGTGGTGAACAACAGCCGCTTCCTGATCTTTCCGCACGTCCGCGTACCCCATCTGGCCAGCCATGTGCTCGGGCAACTCGCGCGCCGCGCACGCGCGGACTGGCTCGAGCACTGGGGCTTCGAGCCCCTGCTGCTGGAGACCTTCGTCGATCCGCGTCACTATGCCGGCACCTGCTACCGTGCCGCCGGTTGGCAGTTGCTTGGGGCAAGCAGCGGGCGCGGGCTGGCCCGCCCTGGCCAGTCCTATCACAGCACGCCCCGCCAGGTGTGGGTCAAAGCGCTGACCTCGGATGCTTGCGCCTCGCTGTGCGCCGCGCCGGGGAGCCCGCGGTCATGAGCAAACCTTGCCGTCGCCCGACACGCGTGGCCATCAAGAAACTGCGCTCGGAAAAGAAACGGCAGGAGAAGGTACTGAACGCGAAGCTGCGCGCAACGGGACAAGTCCCCCACTCAGCCGCTCCATTGCCCAACAGAAGCTCGGCCTTCGCGACCGTCGACGAGGAACACCGCGAGGACGCCGTGAGCAAACAGATGCGCCTCCTGCGCAAAGAGCTGCCCGCCTTGCTCGCTCAACTGGAACAAATTCCCGACCCGAGAGATCCCAAAAAGCGCCGGCACAAGCTGACCGTGCTTCTGCTCTACGGCTTGCTGATGTTCGTCTTTCAGTTCTCCTCCCGGCGCGAGACCAACCGCGAAATATCCCGTCCCCAGTTCATGGCCAACCTCCACCTGCTGTTCCCGGAGATCGATACCCTGCCACACGCCGACACCCTGTTTCGGCTGTTGCGCGACATTGACCTTGAACAGCTCGAACAGGCCCACGTCGATCTGGTGAAGCGGCTGATTCGCGGCAAGAACTTTCGTCGCTATCTGATCGACCACTGCTATCCGATCGCCATCGACGGCTCACAGAAGCTCGCTGGCGACACCCTCTGGGCGGAGGAACTCCTGCAGCGCACCGTCGGCAAGGAGGAAACCCGCCACACCCAGTACTTCGTCTACGTCCTCGAGGCCAGCTTTGCCTTCCACAACGGCCTGGTCATCCCGCTGCTCAGCGAGTTCCTCGAACACGCGCTGGGCGAACCCGAAGCGCAAAAGCAGGACTGCGAGCTGCGCGGCTTTGTGCGCTTGAGCGACCGGCTCAAGACGCTGTTCCCCCGCCTGCCGATCCTGCTCCTGCTCGACGGCCTCTACGCCAACGGGCCGGTGATGCGGCGCTGCTTGCGCGCCCACTGGCAGTTCATGATCGTGCTCAAGGACAAGGATTTGTCCACGGTCTGGCAGGAGTTCCGCGCGCTCCATGCCCTGAAGCCGCAAGCCGTGCAGCGCTGCTGGGGACGACGCCGACAACGCTTCATCTGGGTCAACGCCATCGACTATGCCTTTGGTTCGAACGGGCGTCAGCGTCTCAAACTGCACGTGGTGGTCTGTGAGGAAAGCTGGGAGTGGATCGATCAACAGGCCGCGACCGTGACCAAAACGGGGCGCCACGCCTGGCTCTCCAGCGAGCCGCTCAGCCAAAACAATGTCCATGAGCGCTGCAACCTCGGCGCCCGCCAGCGCTGGGGCATCGAAGCGGGCTTCCTGGTCGAGAAGCACCAGGGCTACCACTACGAGCATGCCTTTGCCCTCGACTGGAATGCCATGCAGGGCTATCACCTCCTGATGCGCCTGGCGCATGTGTTCAATACCCTGGCACGCTTCACCCGACAGCTACGCGACCTCTATCAGGAACTCGGCGTGCGCGGTGCCATCGCCTTCATCCGAAGCTCCTGCGCCGCCCCCTGGCTCGACCCAGCACGCATCCGCGTGCTCCTCGCCGAGCCATTCCTGCTTCAACTTGAGTGAGCTCACCCAGGCGTCACCGAAACATCCTCTCAAGCGCGGCGTACGCCGCGTCCGGAAAGGCTCGCCTGGCGATCGTAGCGAAGTCCAAAAAACCTTTCGACATCCTCCTGACTGACTCCATCCCCCCCGTCCTTTGCCGCCAGCCAACCGCAATCTGACCGCCTCGACCGCAAAAGCGGGCGTTACCGGCAAACGGACACGATTCGGCTGGGTCATGCGTCAGTGCTGTGAATCACGTTCCAGCGTTGCATGATCAGTTCGCGTTGGGTAGTATCCATTTTGCGGGCGTTATGATGTTGGTCTTGAGAAACCCATCATTCCAGAAATGGCCGCCTGCGTCCTCCGCTTTCGCCCCCAGCGGCGAAAAAATCAGCCCTGCAGTGTCAGTTTTGCAAGAGGCTCAGTTGCCAGGCCTATTGATGGCGCAGCGCTTCGATCGGGTCGAGCGCGGCGGCCCGACGCGCCGGGTAGAAGCCGAAGAAAATGCCGATCCCCGCGGCAACGCCGAAAGCGACCAGCACCGAGCCACCGGAGATGACGATCACCATATCGGAGATGGCGTTGATCAGCAGCGCGCCGCCGATTCCGAGCAGCAGGCCGATCAGGCAGCCAGCGATGGAGATCATCAGAGCTTCGAGCAGGAACTGGCTGCGGATGTCCTTCTGGCGGGCGCCGATGGCCATGCGGATGCCGATCTCGCGAGTGCGCTCGGTGACCGAGACGAGCATGATGTTCATGATCCCGATGCCGCCGACGAGCAGCGATACCGAGGCAATGGCGCCGAGCAGCACTGACATCACGCGCGTCGTTTCGGCAGCGGAGTCAGCGGCAGCGGTCAGGTTGCGAACGTAGAAGTCGTTGTCCTGTCCTTCACGCAGCCGGTGGCGCTGGCGAAGCAGGGCAATCATGCGGGTTTCCACGCCCGGCATGGCTTCGGCGGAAACGGCCTGGACCAGCATCACCCGCACCGATCCGGGAAAGGGCGTACCGAAAACCTTGCGCTGGGCGGTGCTCAGCGGCACGATGACCGTGTCGTCCTGATCGCGTCCGTCGAGGTTCTGGCCCTTCTTGGTGAGAACGCCGATGACCAGGAATGGGCTCTGCTGAATACGGATGGTCTTGCCGACGGGATCGTCGCTGCCAAAAAGGTTGGCGGCGGTGGTTTGGCCGATCAGCGCGACGCGGGTCGCCGAGCGCAGGTCGGAGTCACCGAAAAGATAACCGTTGGTCACCGCCCACGCCCGTGCGTCAAAATACGCGGGTGTCGTGCCGACTACCGTCGCACTCCAGTTGTTCGCGCCATGCACCAGTTGTTGTCGCCCCTGATGGACCGGTGCCACGTGGCTGACGCCGTCGAGTTGGGCTATCGCCTCGGCGTCGGCAACGTTCAGCGATGGGCCGCCGCCACCGCCGCTGCGTAGACCGCCGGAGCTGGTCGATCCGGAGATCACGATGTACAGATTGCTGCCCATGGTGCTGATGGTCTGTGCCACGGCGTACTGCGCACCCTGGCCGATGGCCATCATCAGGACCACCGAGCCGACGCCGATGACCATGCCGAGCATGGTCAAGGCGGTGCGCATGCGGTTGGCACCCATCGCCTGCCAGGCTTCACCGAGCATGGCTTTCAGCATTCGCCGGGCGCCCTTGCCGCGGTGGCGACGTCGCTGACGATGAGCCCGTCGAGGAAACGCACCTGCCGCCGTGCGTAGGCGGCGATTTCGGCCTCGTGGGTGACCAGGACGATAGTGATCCCGGCGCGGTTGAGCTCCGAAAACAGGTCCATGATTTCCTCGCTGGTATGGCTGTCGAGGTTGCCGGTTGGTTCGTCGGCGAGAATCAGTGCTGGCGAATTGACCACCGCGCGGGCGATCGCCACGCGCTGCTGCTGGCCGCCGGAGATGCGACTGGGCAGCGAGTCGAAGTAGCCGGCGAGCCCGACGCGGTCGAGCGCCTGCTGCGCTTGCAGGCGTCGCTGCGTGCGCTCGACGCCCGCGTAGACCAGCGGCAGGGCGACATTGTCGGTCAGCGTCATCCGCTGCAGCAAATTGAAACCCTGGAAGACGAAGCCGATGCTGCGGTTGCGCAGCGCTGCCAGTTCGTCGTGGCCGAGATGAGCGACATTGCGGCCGAGCAGGAAATAGTCGCCGCTGGTCGGTGTGTCGAGGCAGCCGAGCACATTCATGAGGGTCGACTTGCCGGATCCGGACTGACCCATGATCGCCACGAACTCGCCGGCTTCGACGCTCAGATCAATGCCCCCGAGCGCCGCGAAGGGTCCGGCAGCCGTGGCGTAGGATTTGCCGAGTGCGGCGACGCGAATCAGTGGCGGCGGCATCAGAACAAGCGCAGCCCGACGCTGCTCGGCTTGCCGCCCGCATTGAGCGGGTTCTCGCCGATGACCACCCGCTCACCGACCTTCAGCTCGCCAGCGAGGACTTCACTGTTGCGGTTGTCGGTGATGCCGAGTTGCAGACGTACGGCTTTCAGCTGGCCTCGATCGACAACGTGTACGGTGCCGCTGCTGCCGCCGCTGCCGCCGCGGTTGGCGTCGCGCGTGCGGCCCTTGCCGGTGGCCTTGCCGGTTTCTGGGGGGCGCTCCGCGGACTTCGTAGACTCCGCCGACTCCGCCGACTCCGCGGGGAGCGACTGGTTGGCGTCCTCTGGAGGCTTGAAGCGCAGCGCCGCGTTGGGGACCAACAGAGCATCGTCGCGCCGGGCGACGGCAATGCTGACGTAGGCGGTCATTCCGGGCAGAAGAATGTGTTCGGGATTGGAGAGCGAAACGCGGACGTTGTAGGTGACGACGTTCTGCTGCGTGGTCGGGTTGAGGCGAATTTGCTGCACGCTGCCCTCGAAACTCCGCTCCGGGAAGGCGTCGACGGTAAAACGCACGGCTTGTCCTTCCCTGATCTTGCCGATGTCGGCTTCGGCAAAGCTCGAATCGATGCGCATTTCCGACAGATCCTGGGCAATCTTGATCAGCGTCGGTGTCTGCAGACTGGCGGCGACCGTCTGGCCCAGGTCGATGACGCGGTCGACGACGACGCCTGAGACCGGCGAGCGAATCGTGGTGTAGCGGAGATTGACCTGATCCTTGTCGGCCGCTGCCCTGGCTTGCGCCAATTGCGCCTCGGACGAGCGGCGGGTCTGGATCGACTGCTCGAATTCCTGGCGGGAAACGTACTCCTGCGCGAACAGGGCGCGCATGCGTGCTTCGTTGGCGCGTGCCAGATCGAGTGCTGCCGAGACGTTGTTCACGTTGGCCGCCGATTGCCTAGCCTGGGCGGCGAGCAAGGAGTCGTCGAGTTCGAGCAAGGCCTGCCCCTTCTCGACCTTGTCGTTGAAATCGACGTACAGCCGGGTCACTGTTCCCGAGACCTGCGTGCCGACGTTCACCAGCACCACCGGGTTGAGAGTGCCGTTGGCCGATACTGTCTGGGTGATCTCGCCACGCTCGATGGCCTGCAGCTTGTAGCGCTGCTCTGGCGACAGGGTGGCGTTCTGATGCTGCCAGTACATGCCGCCAGTGGCGAGGGCGACGGCGAGTAGGCCAAGAAGCCATTTTGTGAGGGAGATTTTCATGGTTTGCGGGCGTTTTGTTCAGTGCTGACCGCGAGCAGCAGGCTGCTGTCGAGGGCGCCGATCGATCTGGCCAGTGCGGCGCGCGAGACCTGCCAGTCGAGCACCGCCTGGATGCGCTGCAGGCGTGCCGCGGCGAGTGCGCTCTGCGCGTTGAGGACGTCGAGGATATTGCCGACGCCGGCTTTGTAGCGCCCGAGGGCAACGCGTTCGGACTGCTCGGCACTGCTCAGCAGGTCGGCGCTGCTGCGGACGGTCTGGGTGGCGGTGCTCAGGCTTTGATAGTTTTGCCAAACCTCCAGCGCCACCTCCTGGCGAGTGTTTTCGAGGCGCGCGGCCTGAAGCTCGCTGCGCGCCTCGGCGGCGCGTATCTGGTAGGTGGTATTGAAGCCGGAAAAAATCGGTAGCTGGACGCTCAGGCCGATCGAATTGCCCTGGCCCGAAAGACCGTCGAGCTGTTCCCATTGCGGGCCGCCACTCAGTGAGATCGTCGGCCGACCGGCGGCGCGCGCGTAGTCGATGCCCGCTTCAGCGGCTTTCAGTTCCGCTGCGGCGGCTTGCATCTCGGGTCGTCGCCGGCGCGCTTCGCTAATCAGCGCGGCCACGTCGCGGTCGAAACCGCTGTCGGGTAGGGTGGTCGGGATGTCGTCGAGACGCAGCGGATGGTTGGCGTCCAGTCCCATCACATTGGCCAGCCTGCCGAGCGCGTTGCGCAGCACGCCTTCGCTTCTGATTCGGTTGAGCGTCGCTTGCGACCAGGCGGTCTGTGCCTGCAGGCGGTCGGCTGGCGTGCCGCTGCCAACGCGGTAGCGCACTTCGGCGGCGGTCAGGCTTTCGCGACTGGCTTTTTCCGACTCCAGCGCAGCCGTGACCGCAGCCCGCGCCGCCTGGGTGTTGAAATAGGACTGCAGGGCGCTGAGAAAAACACTCTGCACGGTGGCATCGAGCGTTGCCGACGCGGCGCTGAGCAACTGCCGGGCGACTTCGAGATTGGCCGAGCGGGCACCGAAATCGACCAGCAGCCAGGACAGGGTCAGCGACGCATTGCGCGCGGTGGCGCTGCGCGAGTTGCCGTGCAGGCGATTGGCCGCCAGTTGGCCGTCGAGCGCCGGCAGGAACTGGGCCTGCGCGACACCGACCTCAGCCGCTTGTAGGCGTGCGATGGCCCATATTTCGCGTGTCGTCGGATTCTTGCACAGTGCCAGGTCGACGACTTCGAGAACGCCATAGGGGGTGTCGTTGGGCAGCGCCTGGCATGGCAGATAGGCCTTTTCGGCTGCCGAGAGATCGAGGGCCGGGCGAGGTGGGGTGATGGCCCTGGTGTCAAAGGGATCACTCGCTTCCAGGGCCGACAGCGGCTTGGGAAGCGCAGCGAGCAGGATGACGAGGGGGGCGAGGAAGCGAGCCGCGCGCGGCGGCAGTGAAGCCGGTCGGGATGTGGTCATGGCCATTTTTCGCTAGTATAGCCAAGCGCGTCGCGATCGCAGAGGAGCGATGCGCTCGGCGTCGCTTTTCCGATGCGAAAATGTGGCAGCCGTGCAGGCGGTGACCCGGCGCTGCCGCGACTTGTGACAACGAGGCCATTGGTGATGACATTCAAGTGTTCAGGTTGCGGCGCTCGGCGCCGCCGGGCCGCCAGCTGCGGCGGTAGCATGGGTGTCGCTGGCCGCGCCCGCGGCAGCCGCTGATGCCTTGGGCGGAGGTGCTCAGCCTGCTGGCGATGCTTGCCGGCGGTGCCTTGTGGTTCGACAGCTTCCAGTCGCGCGAGGCCGGCATGCGAGCTGTTCGCGCGGCCTGTGCTGCCGAGGATCTGCTGCTTCTTGACGACACCGTTGCGCTCGCTTCCTTGCGCCCGGGACGCGATGATGAGGGTCGCTTGCGACTGCGTCGCGTCTATCGTTTCGAGTTCAGCGATACCGGTAACAATCGTCGCGATGGTCAGGTAACGCTGCTCGGCAGCGAGCTGGTGACGCTGCACTTGCCGCACTCGAACCGGTCGCGTCTGCGTTCGGTAGACACGGCAGACACGGTAGACGACAAGCAGAATCGACCGTTTCCCCGCCTGCCGTCTTGAACTACCTGGCACACGCGCTGCTGGCCGGGCCCGACGACGACTACCGCCTAGGTGGCTTGCTCGGCGATTTCGTCAAGGGGCCGCTGTCGCCAGCGCCGCCACAGTTCAGCACGGCCGTCGTGCAAGGGCTGCTGTTGCACCGGCGCATCGACAGTTTCGCGGATGCGCACCGGGCTTTTGCGCGCAGCCGGCAACGGGTCAGCGTCGAGCGTCGCCGCTACAGCGGCATCGTCGTCGATATGTTTTACGATCATTTCCTGGCTGCGCACTGGGCGCGTTTTTCCACGCAGCCGCTGGAATCCTTTTCGGCCGCCGTCTATGCGCTGCTCTCCCGGCGACCGCTCCCCGATCGTCTGGCCCGGATTCTGCCCAGAATGTGCCAGGAGGACTGGCTGGCCAGTTATCGTGAGCCGGCGGCGGTGGGCCGGGCGCTCGACCAGATCGCCGTGCACCGGCTCAAACGCAGCAACACGCTGAGCGGCGCAGGGGGCGAACTTGTGCAGTGCTACGCCCAGTTTGAAAGCGACTTTCTCGAGTTCTTTCCGGCAGCCATGGCCTTCGCCGAAGGCTTCCGCCGACAGCGCGCGTAGTCAAGCGCTCAAAGGCTCACAGGCCCAAACGCGCTCAAGCACCGCCGATCAGCCTTAGCGCGAGGCGCGTCGGCGCTCGTTGTCGGTCAGCAGGCGCTTGCGGATGCGAATATTCTTGGGGGTGATTTCGACGAGTTCATCGTCGGCGATGAACTCGACGGCCGACTCCAGGCTCAGCGCTACCGGTGGCACCAGGCGCACCGCTTCGTCGGTGCCCGAGGCGCGGACGTTGGTCAGTTGCTTGCCTTTGATCGGATTGACCACCAGGTCGTTTTCGCGGCTGTGGATACCGATTACCATGCCCTCATAGAGCTTGTCGCCAGGGCTGCTGAACATCCGCCCGCGATCCTGTAGCTTCCACAGCGAGTAGGCGACGGCTTCACCACGCTCGGCCGAGATCAGGACGCCGTTGCGGCGGCCAGGAATGTCTCCCTTGACCGGTGCGTACTCGTCGAAAACGTGGCTGATCAGCCCGGTGCCACGCGTCAGGTTGAGGAACTCGCCCTGGAAACCGATCAGGCCGCGCGCCGGGATGCGATATTCGAGACGGACGCGGCCGCGTCCGTCCGAAGACATGTCCTGCAGATCGCCGCGCCGATAGCCGAGCGCTTCCATGACCCCGCCCTGATGTGTTTCCTCGACGTCGAGAGTGAGCATTTCATAGGGCTCGCACGGCTCGCCGTCGATCTCCTTGACAATCACCCGCGGGCGCCCGACGGCCAGTTCGTAACCCTCTCGGCGCATGGTCTCGAGCAGGATGGTCAGATGCAATTCGCCGCGACCGGAAACCAGGAAGCTGTCGGTGTCGGTCGTCTCCTCGACACGCAGCGCCATATTGGTGAGCAACTCTTTGCGCAGGCGCTCGCCGATTTGCCGGCTGGTGACGAACTTGCCTTCAGTCCCTGCGTAGGGCGAGTTGTTGACCATGAAGGTCATGTTCAGTGTCGGCTCGTCGATGCGCAGCATCGGCAGCGCTTCGGGTTGCTCGATGGAGGTGATGGTGCAACCGATCGAGAGGTCATCCATGCCGGTTACCAGCACGATGTCGCCGGCAACGGCCTCGTCCATCGGTACTCGCTCCAGGCCCTGGAAACCGAACACATGATTGACTTTCGCCGTCTTTGGTGCGCCGTGCTCGAAATTTCCGTCGGCATCTGCCTGGCCGTACATGATGGCGACTTGCTGGGCCGGCTTCAGGCGGCCACGCTGCAGGCGGCCAATGCCGATGCGCCCAACGTAGCTCGAGTAGTCCAGCGCTGAAATCTGCAGTTGCAAGGGCCCATCGATCTCGTCGGCGTGCGGTGGCGGAACGTGCTTGAGAATGGTCTCGAACATCGGCCGCATGTCCGGCGAGGGTTGTGCCAGATCCAGCGTCGCATAGCCGTTGATCGCGGAAGCATAGATCACCGGAAAGTCGAGTTGCTCGTCGCTGGCGCCGAGTTTGTCGAAGAGGTCGAAAGTGTGATCGACCACCCAGTCCGGCCGCGCGCCGTCGCGGTCGATCTTGTTGACCACCACGATTGGCTTCAGACCGAGGGCGAGCGCTTTCTTGGTCACAAAGCGCGTTTGTGGCATCGGACCCTCGACGGCGTCGACCAGCAGCAGGACACCATCGACCATCGACAGAACCCGTTCGACTTCACCACCGAAGTCGGCGTGTCCCGGCGTATCGACGATGTTGATATGCACGTCGCCGTAGTCCACCGCCAGGTTCTTGGCCAGAATCGTGATCCCCCGTTCCTTCTCGAGATCGTTCGAGTCCATCATCCGCTCGGTGATGTGCTGGTGGGCGGAGAAGGAGCCCGCCTGAACCAGCAGCTTGTCGACCAGCGTGGTCTTGCCGTGGTCGACGTGGGCAATGATGGCAATGTTACGGATGGCACGGGACATAAGGGGTCAAGCCTCTCAACAGGGGCGGTTATTCTATCACAGGCGGGCCAGCCGTGCTGCGCTGCAAAATACCGCTCGCCTAGGTGGGGTGGTTGCGCATGAAGTCGGCCGTTTTGAAGAAGGAAAGCAGCAGCTTCTGGCGAAGTGCTTCCTCGATTCCCACCGCTTCCATGGCCAGCAGCATGCACGCCACCCACTGGTCACGCTCGGCCTCGCCGATCGCAAAAGGCAAGTGACGTCGGCGCAACATCGGCTGGCCAATGTTCTGCACGTAGAGGTCGGGTCCGCCCAGCCAGCCGGAAAGAAACATGAACAACTTGTCACGCGAGGACTGCAGGTCGGCAGGGTGCAGCGCGCGAATCGTTGCGAACTGGGGGACCGTTGCCATCAGTTCGTAGAAGCGTTCGCAGAGGCTGGCGACGGTGGCTTCGCCGCCGATGAGGAGGTAGGGCGTCTGTTCCTGCATGGCACTCATTCAAGGTCGATGGTGTGCGTCGCCGAAGGCGTGCTGGTCGCCGTGCTGAATATCGCGCGGGATCCGCGCGTGACTGCCTTCTGTCTGTCGCTCGCGGCTTGCTGCATTGCTTTTGTTGCAACGCAACAAAAGTGCTTGACAATCACTGTCCGAAGGCTAGAATGGCTCATCCGCTGCAGTGCAGCAAACGGCTTCAGGCGGCAGCAGCCCGGGCGGTGTTTCGGTTTCGCAATTTCAAGGAGAGTATCGTGTACAACGTAGCTGAGCAATTCACCAGCAAGAGCCAGGTCGGCCTGGAAGCGTGGAAGTCGGTGGTCAATGCGTCGCTTGACGGAATGGGCAAACTGGCTGCGCTGAATCTTCATACGGCACGTGCCGTCGCCAAACAGGGTGCCGAGAACTTCAAGGCCTTGTCCGAGGTTCGCGATATGGCCGGCCTCAAGGCGTTGCAACAACCCATGGCGGTTGCCGCCGTCTCGCAGTCGGTCGCCTATTCGCGTCGTGCTTACCATATCTCCAACGAGTCTTCGTCAGCCGTCGTCCAGGTCTTGGGTGGCCAACTGTCGCAGGCCGGCAGGGGTGTGGTCGGAGTGCTTCAGGAAGCCAGGAAGAACACCCCTCCGGGTGTGACTTTTGCGGTGTCGTCGGGCAAGGCGATGCTGTCAATGGTCAACTCGATGCTTGCCAACCTGGCCCAGATCGCCAAGCCGGCGACCGAAGCCAGTGCCGAACCGGCAGTGAAAATGATTGCCAAGACTGCCTGACCAGACCGATCGGTCGCCAGTGCTTTCTGGTGGCTGACTTCGTTCAAGCCCGGTGTTACAGCACTGGGCTTTTTTTGCGCTGAGCACAGTGGGCGTTTCCGCGCTGCTTTTATGCCGGCCCATAGCTGCCGTGATGCGCCCTGCGCAGGCGTCAGAACCGGCTTGTGCCCGGGCGCGATTTGCCAGAATGGCATCTGCGGCGCACACTGACACATTTTGCCGACTGGCAAAAGCATTCTTTGGGAGTTCAGATGACCGATTCGATCCTTGCTTTCCTCAGAGCCAACGGCGAGCAGCTCGATGTCGACATGGCAGCGTCGCTCGATATTCCGATCGCCGAACTACGCGACGAGGTCGCGCGGCTCGCTTCATCGGGAGACCTGATCTGTTGCCGGGTGACCCGTTTCATTGACGGTCGGAAGATTGAGGGTACCAGCTGCCGACTGTCGTGCGATCCGCCGACGCCGGCGCGCGGACGCAAGCCGGGTGTGAAAAAGGCCGACGACAGTAAGGTCGACGACAATAGCGAGACCAACAACTACTGACCTCGTCGGTCTGCGCAAACCTGGCGCCGGTGGCCTTGCCAGGGCGCCACTTGCAAAGCTGGCGCGGGGGCGGTCGCGCGGGCCAGAGTCAGTCCTATCTGAGCAGATTCAGGTTGAAGTGGGCCTTGGCGAACTCCTGGAATTTCTCGACTCCCTTGAGCGCCAGCTGCAGGCGGCCGAGTTCCATCATGTTGAGACGCTTGAGGGGAATGTAGTTATCCGGTTTGCGCCCTTCACGCACGGCTTCGACCTGACCGCGCAAGCGCATCAGGACCAGAAAATCGAAGGTTTCGGCAATATTGTCGGCCATCTTCGGGTTGATCACCTTGTCCTTGACCAGCGCCTCCAGGCGCTGGTGGGTGCTGCCTTCGAGCTTGCCGGCGAGAATCGCCAGCGCTTTGACGCCCTCGGAAATGGCAAAGATGCCGGCTTTCTTGATCTCCAGCATTCCGGAGTGCTCGCCACCGCTTTCGCCTTTGATCTTGCCAAACCAGCCCAGAGGTGGTGCAAAGCGCAAGGTACTCTCGACCATTCGCATCAGGAACAATTTGTCGCGCTGCACGTGCTCGTAGAGTTGTTTCTTGAGCTCCCGTTCAAAGGAACGGTCGCCGTATATCGTGCGAATGTCTACAAATGTGCCACAACTGAGTACATGCTTCGGGGTCGGTGTGCGTAGCCAGCGGTCGAGCTGCTCGCGCCACTTGCCAATGCTGCGCCGCCACTCCTTGTTCTTGGCCATGATGCCGCCGGGGCAGGGCGGGATGCCGATGGTGATCAGCGAAGCGACCAGCTCTTCCGAAAAGTCTTCGATCTGCGCGATTTCTGCGGGGCTCAGTTCGTCGCCATAGACGATGGCATTATCCTGGTCCGTGAGCAGGGTCTGCTCGCCGCGTCCCTCGCTGCCGAGGACGACAAAGGCAAAGCGTGCAGGCAAGTCGGCAAAGCGGCCGGCGCGCATCAGCGCGATCAGCCGCAAGAGAATCTGGTCGTTGAGATGGGCAATCAGTCGTACCATGTCGCGCGTGCTGGTGCCGCTGCCGCTGAGGTGCAGGACCAGGCTCTGAATCCTGCCGTACACGACCTTTACTTCGTCGATGTCCTTGGTTGCTTCGATGTCGAGGACGAGTTGATGCGGTGAGTGCGATTGCAGGCGGATGATGTCGCTGTCGGTGATTATTCCAGAGAGTCTGCCCTTGCCATCGACGACTGCCAGCCGATGGATCTTCATGCGTGACATCCGGTAGAGCGCTTCATAGAGCAGGTCGTCCTCGCCGATTACCGCCAGCGGGCTGTTCATGATCGCACGGACGGTGAGCGTCGAGGGGTCGGTACCCGAGGCGACTACCTTGTTGCGCAGGTCGCGGTCGGTGATGATGCCGCAGGGTAGTTTCTGGTCACAGACCACGACGCTGGAGATATTCTTCTCGCGCATGATGCTGACCACATCGACCAGTGCGTCATCCGGCTTGCAGGTGACGACCGTGCGCTGACAAAAATCCTTCACCGGGCGAAAAAACTCACCTTCCTCAGCCATCGTGTGCTGTTCCTTGTTGTCGGCTTGTTGTTTGCCCCGGCGGTGTGCGAGGTGCGAGAGCGAAGCCAACACCGGACGGGAAAGTACGAGGCGCGATTCTAGCACTGGTGAGGGGTGAGAGTCTGCTACCCGCCTGGCAGAGTCCCCGTGGCCCGCCCTGTGCAGCAGCGCAGCCAAGCCCTGTCATTTTGCCCAACCGCCATGGTTGCATCGGCGCACCAGTCGGCTCTTGCCGGCTGCATCGAGCAGGGATTTTGCCATGGTGTACGCTCGCGCTTTCCAGCAGGCCGGATAATGAGCGACACTGACGTTGATCAACGATGTCTCTCGCGAGCCAGCACTCAAGCTTGTGGTGCACGCGACGGAAACCCCCTCACCGACATGCGCAGAATCGTGAATATGCCAAGCGGACGCCCGCGCGGGGCACCGCGCTCTGGGGCCTGGCGTTCAAGCCGAACACCGACGAGTTGCGCGACGCCGGACCGGGCTGGAGTATTTTTCGATTGGGGCGCTTGTAGGGGGAAACGCGAGGGCAGCAAGGTTGGGCTCCAGATCGCCCGCACGTCATTGCGACGAGGCGAAGCCGACGCGGCAAAGTTGGTAGAATATTTCGACCAGCAGGTCGGCGAGACGCTCATCTTCAAAGCTGATATCGAGCAAGCCCTCGCGTGACGTGCCATGCGCATCACGATCGGCGAGAACTTGCCGCAGCAGACTGGTCTTGCCGGCCCGGCGCATACCGATAATCGCCGTGGCCTTGCCTTTGACGGTTGGCAACCAGATATCACGACGCGTGAGCCTTGGCAGCGGCAGAGCCTGCGAATCAACGATCTTCTGGTGAATTGTTGCGCGAAGTTGGCTTTCCATAAAGGACAAGGCTCATTATGGGCTTCGGGTTGTTAGCTGAGGAGCAACCCCAAGAGGGATTCGAGAAGTCGCTTTCCGCGATTTTTGGCGTTGTGAACGAACTCGAAGAAGCCGAGGTAGAGAGGAAGACTTTCCTGGGAGATGCCGCGGTGAGGCCGCAGCCAGGAGCGCAGCAAGGACCAGAAGCCCTCGATGGTGTTGACGTGAACCTCATGGAAGCCGTCGCCGTCTTCATCGCGGGCGTACTCGCGGGCGCTGTGGCAGACGGTCTTGTGATTGTAGCCCCACTCAGGCAGACGGCCGTAGATGTCATACTCGTCGGTCAGCACTAGGGTGCCCGGCGCGATGGTGGCCTGGATCAGCGCTTGTATCATGACTTGGCGGACGTTTTCGAGCATGCGGATGACGACTTGACCGCCGCGCTGGATCATGCCGAAAACCGGAGGCTTCTCCTTGGCAAGCGTGCCGCGACCGCGAGCCCCCTTCAGGCGGTTTCTGCGGCCCTTACGGTGTTTTTTTTACTGCCAAAGGATGTCCCTTGTGCCCCGCCACCACATAGACCTCGTCACACTCAACGGTTCCCTGGAGCGCTGGGGCGGGCTTGCGACTGACTACCCCTTCTCGAAGTTGGGTCGCCATCTTCTGAACGTCGTCCTTGTTGAGGCCCAGTTCCTTGCCGATTTGCGTGTTCGACAGGTTCAACCCCATGAAATACAAACACAAGATCCAAGTGCGCAAGGGTAGGTGATGCCCTTCGAAGATCGTGTCGGTTAAGTCGTCAAAGTACCTTTCACAGGACTTACAGCGGTACCTCTGGCGATGTTCCTGGGTCTCATCGCGACCAAACTTGATAACGTGCTCGTCCGCACAATGCGGACAGCGAACACCCTCTGGCCAGCGCAGGTCCCGAACGACTTCGAAGCACTTGGCATCGTTGATAAGGTCCTGGATTTTAACCAGCCCAGTGCTGGCAGTGTGCGTCGTGTACATGCCCCTTTCTCCTAGGTGTTCCTTCCCAGGAGAGCATACGGAATTCCTTGGGCGTTGTCTAGTGCGCCTCTAACGTCGCTTTCGTTGCGCACCAACCTAGAATCCATAATGAGCCATTTGTTTAATGCGAGTTGAAGATTATGCAGAGCCAAGGGCTCTGAACGGCAAGATTTCCCTGTTGAATCAAGAGAGCATGGCGGCAGCCCAGGCTGATCCACTCCACATAATATCGATGGTCATCCGGCCAAAGGTATCCATGAAAGGAGAGGTCATGTTCGAGAGATTTTTTGATTCTTGTGGACGAATTCGAGCGCTTCGCGGTGGTCCTGGCGGAGATTTGCTCGCTGGCTTTGCGGAAGCGCTGAGCGAGGCGGGGTATGCGCGCATTACGGCTCGTAGGCATATTCGTGGGGCGGAACACTTTCTGTATTGGGCAGGCAAGGCGGGCATAGCTGCTGACGGTTTTGACGATCAGGTGGTTTCACGCTTCGCTCTTCATCTGAAGCAGTGTCGGTGCCCAGGCTACGGTCATGGCAACCGGCGCGATGTGTTGCGCGGTGCACGCTTGTTCGTCGAACAGCTTCAGCGTGCGAGCGGTGTCTTCGCCTGCGCACGGGCGAAGACACCGGGCTCTACCGAACCGGCTTTGCTCTGCGCATTCGGGCAGTGGATGGGTGAGCAACGCGGAACGTGTGCGGCGACCTTGTATAACTACAGCATCCCGCTGCGGCGGTTGATCGCGCGTGTCGGCGGTGATCCGCGTCGCCTGGATGCGCAGGGTTTGCGGCAGTTTGTCCTTGAAGCAGTCCAGAAGTCCGGATGGGCGGCGGCCAAGAAGTGTACAACAGCGGTGCGCATGTTCCTGCGTTTTCTGATCGCTGAAGGTCAGTGCCCAGCGGGTCTGGATGCGGCGATTCCGGTTGTCGCACATTGGCGTCTTTCGTCGCTACCACGCTATCTGCCAAGTGATGATGTGGAGCGTGTGATCGCTTCGTGCAATCTGAGCACTCCGCTCGGGAAGCGCGATCGTGCCATTTTGCTTTTGTTGGCCCGCCTTGGCCTTCGGGCTGGTGACATTGTTGAACTGCGGTTGGCCGATATCGACTGGAAGGGCGCCTGGATTACGGTCTGCGGGAAGAGCCGACACACCACACGTTTTCCGCTGACTCAAGAGGTCGGTCAAGCCGTTGCGGATTACCTGCTGGAGGGACGACCGCAAAGCGATGCCGACGCCGTTTTTCTTCGTGCGCGTGCGCCGTTTCGAGGCTTCGCCAATCATTGTGCCGTCTCCGTGATTGTCGAACAAGCGATGCGCCGAGCTCAGGTCAAATGCGCCAGCCGGGGCGCCGCGCATGTACTTCGCCACTCGCTGGCCGCCTCAATGTTGCGGCAAGGAGCGTCATTGCAGGATATCGCCACGGTGCTGCGCCACCGTTCGATCGAGACCACGCAGATTTACGCCAAGGTGGATGTCAGCGCCTTGCGGCAGATTGCCCAACCCTGGTCGGAGATGCCATCATGTTAACCCCTGTTTAACCTACCCCAAAAAACCTCTTGCATAATCAATTGCTTGCAGGGCAAATGAATTTCTAATGGCACAACAAGCGCGTAATGTGCTGTCAGGCGATCAGTTTTCGGAGTCCTCCGGGTTGTGAGTGGATGCCCAACCTCCCTTTAACACCTCGCTGTCATATTTCGGGTTTTTCTAGCCCGCGCTGATTTTAAGTCGTTGATTTGAAAGAGGCGGTTTTCCGGAGGTGAAATGTTGTGCCATAATAGTTTTGCCGTTCTGGTTTTTTCCCTTGCATTTCTTGTACGATCGTGGGCATGTATATCCGACAGACACGAACGAACAACAAGGTCACCGGCGAGGGCTACTTCACCTACCGGCTGGTGCGTGGCGAACGCATCGCAGGCAAGGTCCGTCAGATCACCCTGCTGAATCTCGGGCGTTATTTCGCAATCAAGCAGGAAGACTGGCCGATACTGTGTCGTCGTATCGAACAGTTGCTACAGCCCCAGGAAGCGCTGCTGCCGTTGTCATGCACAGGTCATATCGAAAGTGCGGCCCAGCGCTACGCCGGGCAGCTGATCGTGCGGGCACCGATGAGCGACGCGTCGGCGACAGAGGCCAGCGACCCTGCCGAAAACCCGCGTCCGCCGGTGACATTCGTCGAAGTCGATGTTGACTCGCTGCAAACGATGCAGCCGCGTTCGGTCGGCGTCGAGCACGTCGGCCTGCATGCGCTGGCCGAACTGGGCATCATCGACCAGTTGCGGGAGTTGGGCGTTAATGGCGTTCTGTGGGCGTCGATTATCGGCAATTTGATCGGCAGAATGGCCCATCCGGGCTCCGAGCGGGCAACCTGGAACTGGCTGCAGACGCACAGCGCCTTGGGCGAACTGATCGACGTCGACTTCCTGTCGATGTCACACATGGGTCTTTACCGGGGTTCGGACATCCTGATGAAGCATCGGGAGGTGATTGAAGCACGTTTGTTTGGCCGCGTTCGCACGCTCTTTGGTTTGGAAGAGACGATCACGCTCTACGACCTGACCAACACCTACTTCGAAGGCGAAGTCCCGAGCAATCGCAAGGCCAAGCGTGGCCGTTCCAAGGAGAAGCGTAGCGATTGCCCCTTGGTGACCCTTGGCCTGGTGCTCGACGGCAGTGGTTTTGTGCGCCGCTCGCAGACCTTCGAAGGCAATGTCAGCGAAGCCGGCACGCTTGCCGGCATGCTGACCGGCTTGGCCGCCCCGGCAGGGGCGCTGGTGATCATGGACGCGGGCATCGCCAGCGAAGCCAATGTCGCCTGGCTGGTCGAACACGGTTATCGCTACCTGGTCGTTCGTCGCGGGGGAACCCGGCAGTTCGATGAAACACAGGCGATCACGATCGAGACCGCCGACGAGCAACCGTTGCACTTGCAGAAGACGCTCAGTGAAGACGGTCAAGAGCTTCAGTTGAATTGCCATTCACCGGGTCGCCAACTCAAGGAGGAGGCAATGCTCGAATCCTTCAGCCAGCGCTTCGAAGCCGGATTGCAGCAAATGCTCGATGGCCTGGCCAAACCGCGTGCCGAGAAACGCCCAGACAAATTGCTCGAACGACTCGGTCGACTGAAGCAGAAGAGTCGCGGCACCAGCCAGCATTACACGGTAAACCTGGTGACGGACGAGTCGGGCAAGCGCGTCACCGGGATCACCTGGCAGAAGGTGCCCCGCGAGGGGAGCCAGGCGACACACCCAGGCGTTTATTGCTTGCGTACCAATCAACTCGACTGGGATGAAGAGCGGCTCTGGCGCACCTATACTCTGCTGACTGACCTGGAAAGTGTGTTTCGCAGCCTGAAGAGCGAGCTGGGCTTGCGCCCGATCTACCATCACAAGGAAGATCGCGCCGACGGCCATCTGTTCATTACCGTGTTGGCTTACCAGTGCGTGCAGTTCCTTCGCGTCAAGCTGAAGGCGGCTGGCATTCACGACAGTTGGACGACTTTGCGCGAGACCCTCTCGATGCAGTGCCGGACGACGACGACTTTCCGCCAGCGCGATGGCCGCACGCTCCATGTCCGCAAGGCCACCAACGCCGAGCCAGAGCAAATGGCCATCTATCGCGCCTTGGGCATCCACTCACAACCCGGAGGACTCCGAAAACTGATCGCCTGACAGCACATTACGCGCTTGTTGTGCCATTAGAAATTCATTTGCCCTGCAAGCAATTGATTATGCAAGAGGTTTTTTGGGGTAGGTTAAACAGGGGTTGGACGAAGCCGCTACGCGGAGGAAACGGCGGCGCTGTAGTCGTGTTGAAGTCAAGATGTCACCTCGCCCCTCATCCGAGGGATGTTCATGATGAATGCGAGGTTACCGCAAGATGGAAGACATATCCGCTGTCGCAACGACGAATTTTGACACGAACTACGAGCTCCACCAGAAGCACCTGACGCTCAAGGGCTTGCAGCCGAAGACGATCGAGGCGTATTCGCGCGCCGTGCGCCGGGTGGGAGACTACTTCGCTCATCAGATCGACGATCTGAGCGAGTCCGACCTGTTGGATTACTTCGCCGACCTGCGTGAGACGCACTCCTGGAGTTCGCTCAAGCTCGATCTGTACGGGCTCAAGTTCTACTACGAGCACGTGCTGAAGAAACCCTGGGTGGCGCCCGGTCTGATCAAACCGCCGCGCTCGCAGCGCCTGCCGGACATCGTCACGGTCGAGGAGACCGAGCGGATTTTTCTGGCCACGCAGGTGCTCAGTTACCGGGTCTTCTTCTTCACCCTCTACAGTCTCGGCCTGCGCCTGGGCGAAGGCTTGCGGCTGACGGTCGCCGACATCGACGGCGCGCGCGGGCGTGTGCATATCCGCGATGCCAAGGGCAACAAGGATCGCCTGGTGCCGCTGCCGACGGCCACCTACCAACTCCTGCGCCGTTTCTGGCAGCGCCACCGTCATCCCGTCCTGCTGTTTCCCAATCGCCGCGGCGGCTCGGCGGGAGCACGCACGGCCAGGACGCCGCTCGACCGCGGCGGCGTTCAGAAAGCACTGAAAGCGGTGGTCGAATCCTGCGGGCTAAAAAAAACATTTCGCCACACAGTTTGCGCCACGCTTATGCCACGCACCTGGTCGAGGCCGGCGTCGAGCTCACCGAGGTGCAGCGCATTCTCGGCCATCACTCGATTCTCACGACCGTTCGCTACACCCATCTGACGGATCAAACCAGGCATCACGCCATCGAGCGCATCAACGCGCTGATGGACGGCTATCGCGTGGGCAAGGGGACGCCGCGATGATCCGCTTCGGCTCTGTCATCGCCCAGTTCGAAGCGGACTTCATGACGCAATTTCGCCACCGGCTGAGCTTCGAGCAGCTTCGGGCGCTCTCGGCGATGCGCGATTGCCGCAGCCCGGCCAGCCCGATGATGCAGGTCCAGTGCGAAGGCTGCGATCACCAAAAACTCGTTCCGCATTCCTGCGGCCATCGCCTTTGCCCGCACTGCCAGCACCACGAGAGCCAGCAATGGCTGGAACGTCAGATGCAGCGCCTCGTCCCGGCCGACTACTTTTTGCTGACCTTCACGCTGCCGGCTGAATTGCGTGGGCTCGCTGCAGCGCACGCCGACGTCGTCTTCGATTTGTTGATGCGCTGTGCCTGGGAAACGGTGCACCGCTTTAGCCAGAACGACCGGCAGTTACAAGGCACGCCGGGGGCGATCGCGGTCCTGCACACGCACTCGCGCCGGCTCGACTTCCACCCGCATGTCCATCTCGTCGTCCCTGCGGCGGCGCTCGATGCAGCGAAGCAGCGCTGGCGACGCAAGCGGCGCGGCAAGAACGGCGTCTATCTGTTCAACGAGAAGGCGATGGCCAAGGTGTTCCGGGCAAAAATGCTGGCGGCGATCGAGGCGGCCGGCATTTGCTTGCCGGCGTGCTATCCGCGGGAATGGGTGGCGCACTGCCAATCGGTGGGCAGCGGCGAGAAGGCGCTGATCTACCTCGGTCGCTACCTCTACCGCGGTGTCATCCGTGAACAGGACATCCTTGCCTGCGAGAATGGCCGGGTGAGCTTCCGCTATCGCAACGCGAAAACCGGCAAGTCGGAAAAGCGCTCGCTCACCGGTGCTGATTTCCTCTGGCTGATTCTCCAGCACGTGCTGCCCAAAGGCTTTCGCCGCGCGCGCAATTTCGGCTTCCTGCACGCCAATTGCAAGCGCCTGATCGGCTTGCTGCATCTCTTGCTGAAGTTCGATCCCAGCCGCTTCACGCCACCGCGCAAGGAGCGGCCAGCGATGCTTTGCTCGTGCTGTGGCGCCGTGATGGTGATCGTCAGGACGCGGATTCGATCGACGTCGTCCGGTGTCGTTGCTGTGCCACCGGTCGTTGCGGTCGCCATCTGATCATGTAATCCGCCTTCACAGCGCTATCTGGCCGCGTTCGGGACTTCAGTTTCCCCAAGCTGATTGATGCGGTCGCCCGGAGTTCGGTGGCCGGGACGCCAAAACGGCCGGATTCGCAAGATCTTCGTTGCCTGTCCAGCAGCGCGCCGGGACTTCTCGCTCCCGGCCCTCCGGCGTTTATGCCTGCGTGGTAAATCCAAAAAAGATATTTGCAGAAGGGGCGCTCAGCCCTCCGGCCCGGGCTCGTCCAACAAACGGATCAGATCGTGGCTGCGCACGATCTATCCTTATTCGTTGGGCAATGACCCACCGATCATCGTCTTCGATTACCAGCCTAGCCGGGCCGGGGTGCATGCAGTGAATTTCCTGGGTGCCTGGACAGGGGCCTTGATGGTCGATGATTTCGGTGGCTACAAGGTCTTGTTTCGGGGTCAGGTGATCGAACTCGCCTGTTTGGCGCATGCCCGTCGCAAGCTATTCGAGCTTCACCAGGCAAACGGCAGCCCCATCGCCGCGGAGGCGGTGCGTCGTATCGGTGAGTTGTATGCGATCGAGGCCCAGGCCAAGGGGAAGACGGTGGAGGAACGGGCGCTTCTGCGCAAGACGTACAGTCAGCCCCGGCTGCCTGCCCTGCAGCTGTGGCTCTTGCACACCCGAAAGTCGGTGGCCGATGGGGGTGGCTTGGCCAACGCCATGGACTACAGCTTGAACCGCTGGGCCGCCTTCGCCCGCTACGCGGAAAATGGCTTCTACCCGATCGACAACAACCCCGTCGAGAATGCCATCCGACCAATTTGCGTCGGGAAAAAGAACTGGTTGTTTGCCGGTTCCGAAGCCGCCGGAAAACGTGCGGCGGTGATTCAGTCTTTGCTGCAGACCGCCTGCCTGAATGGCATCGAGCCCATGGCCTGGCTGACCGACACGCTGGAAAAGCTCCCCTCGTGGCCGAACCGCCGCATCGACGAGTTGCTGCCGATCAAACTGCCTGCCTGAGCTGCACGCGGAGAGGTGGGTGCGCTGCGCGCTTACCCTTGTCCAGCAATGCATGGTCGATGTTGTCAAACAGGCCTTTGATATCAAACTCCAGAACCCAGGAATACTTCCAGCATCGTTCCCGCGTTACCCCCACGGCGTCCAGCGCCGATCTTCCGGGCCGGTAACCGTAGGAATCCGGTAGAAACTTGGCTTCTATCCCGGGCTTGTTAGCGGCTGTGTAGATCCGCAGAAATCTGGCGGCACTAAATGGCGGCGGAATTTGGCGGCGAAGTGTGCGATGTGACGTATACGAAACAGGGGCCCGGCGGGCCCCTGAGTCTTGAGAGTGTTGATTTTGGTTAGAACGGCGGATCGCTGACCCGGACATCGCGGCGTGTCACGCGATCCTCTCGGAACTTGGCCTGCAGAGCGAGCTCGTAGTGCGCCCAGATCCGATCGCGCAGATCATCAAGCAACTCGATGACCGCCAGCGCCTGATCAGGCGACCAGCGAGAGTCGATGAGCAAGTCGAGACCGTCATGCAGGCCGGACGGCGGATGAGAGTGCTTCACGTCGCCGCCTTCGCCGAGCGCTTTCTGGATCTGGCGGCGGCCTGTTCCTGGGCCTCCTTGCGCCGATACGACTCCCCCTTGATGGCGAGTATCTCGGCGTGATGGACCAGGCGGTCGATCATCGCCACCACGCAGCTCGCGCCGGGGAAGACCTCCGGCCATGCGGAGAACGATTTGTTTAATGCGGAGTTGAAGATTATGCAGAGCCCCGTGGTCAGAGGCTCTGATTTGATGCTATTTCTTGGGCTGTTCACTGCGCATAAGGGAGCGGGTTTTGAGCAGGGCGATCAGGTGATCGGTCGCCTTGAAGCGCCCGGAGCGTAGTTTCGGCGGGATGATGGATTCAAGTGCTTCAAGCTTTACCGACGGATCGACGCGGGTGTACATCTCGGTGGTCTGGAGATGCGTATGCCCTAACCAAAGAGACACTTTTCGGAGATCCTTGGTCGCCTGCAAGACCGTCAGCGCGCAGGTGTGTCGCAAGACATGAGGGCTTACGCGTTTGGTCGACAGCGAGGGACAGTGCTGCGATGCCGTTGCCACGTGTTTATGCAGGATGTACTCGAAACCGGAACGTGTCATCGCTTCGCCTTGAGCATTCACAAACAGTTCGGGCACCCGCACGTCTCCGCGTACTGCCAACCATGCGCGTAGAGCGGAGGTGGTTTCCTTCCACAACGGCAAGCAACGTTCTTTTCTGCCCTTACCATGAACGAGTACGCTTGCCTGCGGCTGTAAACTCAGATCGGCCAGTTGCAAGCCGACCAACTCCGACACGCGCAATCCTGCCGCATAGCAAAGATGGAGCATGGCGCGGTCGCGGATGCCTTCTCGATGGTCGGGCACGGGCGCGTGCAGAAGCGCTTGCATTTCATCACCTGTAAGGTGACGAACCAGCCGCGTTTCGGCCTTCTTGAGCGGAATCGCCAGGACGCGCTGAATCTGCTCCATCGCCGAAGGAACGCGATAAGCCACGAAACGCATGAACGAGCGGATCGCGGCAAGGCGCGTATTTCTCGACGTCGCTCCATTGCCGCGCGTGGTTTCCAGGTGATTCAGGAAGGCGCTTACCAGACCGGCGTCGAGCTGCTCAAGGTTGAGCGCACAGGGTGCCACCTTGAGGCGATCGCTGGCGTACTCAAACAGCAGCTTGAATGCGTAGGCGTACGACTCACAGGTGTTGTCGCTGGCATTCCGTTCGAGGGGCAGGCGTTGTTGGAGAAAGGCCGTGATGTGGGGTGCGATCGGAGTCGTGGTCATGGCCGCTCTCCGGTGAGGAAGCGTTCGCACCGCTCGGCGATGTTTCGCATCAGCTCCGGCGTTGCTTCAAGGTACCAATACGTGTTGGCCGCCTGGGCATGACCGAGATAGGTTGACAGCGACAACAGATGTTGCGTGATGTGATCGCGATCATCCGGACAAGTCTCCAGGGCCCGGACGGCGAAGGTATGGCGCAGCGAATGCGGCGTCGCACGAGGCTGCCCGCGATTGCGTGGCAGACCGATTTTCCGGGCGGCCGTCTGGAATGCGGATTCGACATTCCCCAAGCGCAGCGGCTTTCGATGCATGGAGACGAATAGGTGAGGATCATCGAATGGAGGCTGACGACGTCGTCGTTCGAGATAGCGCACGAGGTGCGCTTGGGCGGTGTCATGGAGCGGAACGAGGCGGCTCTTGCGGAATTTGGAGGATCGAATCACCAGCCCATCAGCGGTGACGTCCTCATAGCACAAGCCGATCGCCTCCGAGACGCGAAGGCCTGTGCAGGCAAGTAACGCGAAAAGCGTGCTGTAAGTGTCGCGCCGCAAGCCCTGGTAAACCGGCTGAAACGCTGCCGCCACCAAGCGCTCCACTTCATTTCTGGAGAGGATGTAAGGCGTTGGCCTTTGCCGCGACTCGCCACCAAAAACGGGCTCGGGTAGCTCATGGCGTGGGTCTTCCGCTCGCATGTAGCGGGCAAAGCGGATCACCTCGCCGAGCCGGCGGGCGCGTTGGTGAAGCGTTTGGGAAAGTCCGGCCCACTCGATGGCGATTCGTGAGCAAACGTGCTCTTCGCCTCTCGCGCTGGAGAAAGCCGCGAAGCTGTTCAGCAGGTGGCCCTCGGAATGCAGCGCGAATCCGCACGCGCGGCGCACAGCCAGATACGACTCTACCGCCTTCCTTAACATGATGGCATCTCCGACCAGGGTTGGGCAATCTGCCGCAAAGCGCTGACATCCACCTTGGCGTAAATCTGCGTGGTCTCGATCGAGCGGTGGCGCAGCACCGTGGCGATATCCTGTAACGAAGCTCCTTGCCGCAACATTGAGGCAGCCAGCGAGTGACGAAGTACATGGGCGGCGCCCCGGCTGGGGCATTTGACCTGAGCTCGGCGCATCGCTTGTTCGACGATCACGGAGACGGCACAATGATTCGCGAAGCCTCGAAACGGCGCACGAGCACGAAGAAAAACGGCGTCGACATCGCTTCGTGGTCGTCCCTCCAGCAGGTAATCCGCAACGGCTTGGCCGACCTCTTGGGTAAGCGCAAAGCGTGTGGTGTGTCGGCTCTTCCCGCAGACCGTAATCCAGGCGCCCTTCCAGTCGATATCGGCCAACCGCAGTTCAACAATGTCACCAGCGCGAAGGCCAAGGCGGGCCAACAGAAGCAAAATGGCGCGATCGCGCTTCCCGAGCGGAGTGCTCAGATTGCACGAAGCGATCACACGCTCCACGTCATCACTTGGCAGATAGCGTGGTAGCGACGAAAGACGCCAATGCGCGACAACCGGAATCGCCGCATCCAGACCCGCGGGGCACTGACCTTCAGCGATCAGAAAACGCAGGAACATGCGCACCGCTGTTGTACACTTCTTGGCCGCCGCCCACCCGGACTTCTGGACTGCTTCAAGGACAAGCTGCCGCAAACCCTGCGCATCCAGACGACGCGGATCACCGCCGACACGAGCGATCAACCGCCGCAGCGGGA
Organism: Candidatus Accumulibacter meliphilus; assembly: GCF_036625345.1. NCBI lineage: Bacteria > Pseudomonadati > Pseudomonadota > Betaproteobacteria > Candidatus Accumulibacter > Candidatus Accumulibacter meliphilus. Next base: position 59,951 of record NZ_JAZKTZ010000016.1, read on the forward strand.
TGCTGTAGTTATACAAGGTCGCCGCACAGGTTCCGCGTTGCTCACGCATCCACTGCTCGAATGCGCAGAGCAAAACCGGTTCGGTAGAGCCCCGTGTCGTCGCGCAGGCGACACCGCTGCCCGCCCGCTGAGCCTGTTCCACAAACAAGCGCGCCCCACGCAACACATCGCGCCGGTTGCCATGACCGTAGCCTGGGCACCGACACTGCTTCAGATGAAGAGCGAAGCGTGAAACCACCTGATCGTCAAAACCGTCAGCAGCTATGCCCGCCTTGCCTGCCCAATACAGAAAGTGTTCCGCCCCACGAATATGCCTACGAGCCGTAATGCGCGCATACCCCGCCTCGCTCAGCGCTTCCGCAAAGCCAGCGAGCAAATCTCCGCCAGGACCACCGCGAAGCGCTCGAATTCGTCCACAAGAATCAAAAAATCTCTCGAACATGACCTCTCCTTTCATGGATACCTTTGGCCGGATGACCATCGATATTATGTGGAGTGGATCAGCCTGGGCTGCCGCCATGCTCTCTTGATTCAACAGGGAAATCTTGCCGTTCAGAGCCCTTGGCTCTGCATAATCTTCAACTCCGCATTAAACAAATTATGCGGTGCACCGCATAATTTGTTGGTCGTAATCAAGGTGCTCTTCTTCTCGTGACGCCGGTTGATCAGCTCGAAGAGCAAGTCCGCGTGGCGGTTGGAGTAAGAGAGATAGCCGACCTCGTCGATGACCAGTAAATCAGGTGCCGCATAGCGACGCAGTCGGTAACGCAGCGCCGAGTCACTGTCCAGGCCGGCCAGATCACCGAGCAGCTGCCCAGCGGTGGCAAACAACACCGTGTGTCCTTCCAGGATTGCCTGATGCGCAATGTTCTGAGCGATCATCGTCTTGCCCAGGCCGCTGCTGCCGACCAGGAGGACGTTGGTCGCCGCCGGCAGGAAGTCCAGCGTCATCAGTTCGGCGATCGCCCGCTGATCACACTGCTGCGGCCAGGCCCAGTCGAAATCGGCCAGCGGCTTGAAGCGCCCGATATGGGCGCAGCGCAGCCGTCGTTCGAGCGAGCGGCGGGCGCGTTCGCTTTCTTCCCAGGACAGCAAAGGATCCAGCCAGGGCTGCTCGGCACACTCGGCCCAATGCGCGAGGAGGCCATGCAACTGCAAAGCGGCCGCCCGTTGGCGGTGGGTGTCATTCGTCATCCGGCGTCCCTTCCATCAGCTGATCGTAGTCATCAAGCTTGTGCGGGCGCACCGGGACATCCCGCCGTTTCAGGTGCTCCGGCAAAGGCACCGCCAGCGGCGGCGGTTCCGCCTTCGCCTGCCGGCGCTTCTCCAGGGCCAGCCGAACCGCATTGGGATGCGGCACGCCCCGCCACAGGGCGTCGGCAATCGCCGCCGTCAGTTCGGCCACGCCGTAAGCTTCCAGCAGCTCAGTCAGCGCGCGCACCGTGCGTCCCAGCGGTTCGCCCCTGTCGACCGCTTGCGTCAGCAGCTCGCGGCTCGTCGGCACCGCCTGCACCAGATGATCGGTGCCGCGATGCGCGCTCGCTTGATGCTTATGCGCAACCAGGGTTGCGATGTGTTCGGGGACTTCGATCTGTTGCCGGCGGTCATAAGTGCGTCGATGCGTCGCGACCACGGTCTGGCCATCGAGGATGCGTACCTGATCCAGGCTGGCAGCGACCGTCAGCGTGCGCGCAACGCAGGTATGCGGGATCGAGTAGTCATTCAGGTCGAAGCGCACGTAGGGCGTCTTGCCGGCGCAGACGGCCTTGACCTCGTCGGTCGGGAAGGCGTTCCCCGGTAGCGTCAGCAGGCGCGTTCGCTCCTGCTCGAAAGCCTCATGCACCGTCAGCGCCTCGTCCTCCGGGCAGCGCCGCTCACCCGCAGGCCCGCTGACCCAAGCGTCGGCCTGGGCATTCAAATCGTCCACATCCGTGAAGCGGCGGCCGGCGAAGAAGGCATCGCGGATAAAACGCACGGCCCGCTCGACGCGTCCCTTCTCGTGATTATGGGCTCAAGCCCATAATCACGAGTATGGTGTGGTCAAAAATATGTGCTGCTCGATAGCAATCTTGGCCAAGGCAATGTCATTACGGAAATCGAACAGCACATAGTATTCGGCTACAAGGTGCGGACGAATGCCATCAGGTCGGGCTGGTCGCGCCAATGCTTTTGTTCTCCCGCATCGCTTTCTACTTCACATGCCGCCAGCGCCCGCGCCTTTGTTTCCAGATTGATCTCGGCGCAGATATTGGTTGTTGTCAGCGAAACGTGTCCAAGCCAGCCGCGTATCGTGTTGATGTCGATTCCGGCCTGAAGCAGCAGCGAGGCAGTCGTGTGGCGTATGACGTGCGGGTGAACATTCTTGCCAGCCATTGACGGCGCCATGGTGCAAGCGCGAGCAGCGCAGCGCTTGACCAGCGCATGGATGCCGGAGCGCGTCATAGTCTGGTGGAAACGGTTGAGGAACACCGGTTCGGGTGTGGTCCTTCCTTCGGTTTGCGAACGCAACTCGTCGAGCGTGGATTGCCAGAGGGGGCAGCGGCGTTGTCTGTTCCCTTTACCGGTAATGCTGACTGATCGCGTGTGCCAGTCGACGTCGCCGATCCTGAGCTGAGCTGCTTCGCTTGCGCGCGCGCCGGAGTTAAACATGAACAATAGCAACGCATGTTCTCGGCGCCCTTGCGCAGTAGGCACGTCGGATGCGGCGAGGAGAGCATCCATTTCCGGTTTGTTGAGATAGCTGATCTGCGGGTGGCTGGTTCTCTTGATGGGAATCAAGTGGATCTGCGCCCACCAAGCGACGTATTCCGGTGCATGTTCGCCGATGAAACGGGCAAGGGCATGAATGCCGCCGAGCCGCTGGTTGCGTGTGCTGACCGCGCAGTGCCGTTGTTCTTCCATGTGCGTCAGAAACAGACGCACCATTTGCGGGGAGAGATCGTCCACCGTCAGACGGTCGATCCGCTTGTCGACCTTGGTGGCCAGATAAGGCAGCAACAGGAGGAGCATGTCGCGGTAGCTTTTCTGGGTATTGATGGCAAGGTTGCGTTCGGCCACCAGATGTTCGATCAGGAATCGCCGGATCCAGGGACCCAGCATGGATGATTTATTCATGATGCTTCTCCAATGCGTAAGTTTCGAAACGCTTGCTCGCTTCGTTTAACAGATCGGGCGTCAGTGTAAGGTAGCGCTGGGTGGCCGCTAGATCGATGTGGCCAAGATAGGTGGAGAGTTGTGGCAATAACAGCTGCAAATCCGCGCCGCTGCGATACCAAGCGATCAAGGGGTGCACAGTTCCCGCATGGCGAAGGTCATGCAATCTGGGCTGGCAGGCTGGGCCACCCTCGCGCCGGACATTTGCCAGGATGCGCAGTCGCTGAAACGCGCGTTGGACAGCCGATTGGTTTAATGGACGACCATCGCGGAAGCAAAAAAATGGCGTGTTGGGTTCGTTGTCGAATGCCTGGTTGCGTTGCCGGGTGTATCGTTGCATCGCGCCGTTCAGGTCTGCTCCAAGCGGGATCAGCCTCGACTTGTAGAATTTGCTCTCCCGGATACACAGAACGGCGCCTTCGAGGTCAACGTCTTGCATGGTCAGCCGTAAGGCTTCGCCATGCCGAAGGCACGCGCCGTACAAGATCAATACCGACAGAAACGTTGGTAGCCCATCCTTGTCCTTCGGCGTACCGGAAGAAATTGCGAAGCGTGCTCGCAAGTGCGTGCAACGATGTCCTGGCCCAGCCGTGCTTGCCCTGATACGCCAGATAGGCATCGATATCGTGAATGGTGATGGTATCGAGCGTCGTGTCGGGATGCCAGACCGTCGACAGAAAGTTGACGATCTCGCCGCGGCAGTTTGTAATCGTGACAGGTGAAAGTCCCCGCTGATCATGCATGAAATCGGCATAGTGATCAATATAGCGGGTGAACGGTTTCTGCTTGGGTTGATGTTCCTTCAGCAGTCCCAGGAAGCGCAACCAGGCCGTGGCCGTATGTATGAACAACCGGCGCGAGCTCTGGGAATCGTTCGTTCGTCCGCTTCGAGTGAGACGAACCCGATGGTCGACCGCAAAAGCGATTTCCTCGTGCGTTATTGGCCCCGGCCGGCACAAATCCATGCTCTTTGAAAAAACTAGCAGAATCCAGGCGATCTTCCGGATCGACATGGGCGAATATCCCTGTTCCTGACAATGCAAGAGGAAGCGCTTCCTCGATTCCAGGCAGGGAGCCAAATTGTGGGCTGCAAGAACATGCGGCTGTGTAAAGAGAGTCTCAAACATGATATTCCCCAATTGATGAACGGTGGAATACCAGTATTGGCCTAAAATTATGTCGTGGTAAAAATCTCAAATCGAGCGGTAACGCAGGGCAATTGAGATCCACCACGACATATTTTTGACCACACCATACTCATTCCCCCGCGCCACCGCCACAGGGCGCGGATCGAAGCGGTAGTGACTGGCCAGGGCCAGCAGCGTCGGATGAAAGCGGATGACCGAGCCCTGGCGCTCAAGGACCGCGCTCTTGAGATTATCGTACAGGGCGACCCGCGGGCAGCCGCCCCAGGCGGTCAGCGCGCCGACGTGGCCACGCAGGAAATTCTCCATGTAGGCGCCGAGATAGAAGCGCAGGAAGATCTGCCGCGACCAGGAGAGGACAGCGACGAAGGCCATCAACGGCCGGCGTGCCCGACCGATTTCCAGGTGGCCGAAGTGACCCCAGTCGACCTGCATCTGTTCGCCCGGCAGAGTGCGCAGCCGCAGATAAGCTTCGGCTTTCGGGCGCGGTCGGTGACGGGCGATCAGGTGCCGGAAGTGATCCGGGCGTCCCGGGTAACCGCGACTCTTGACCATGTCGTACACGCGGGAGGCGCGTAGGCGCGGAAACTGCGTCAAGGTTTCGAGGATGAACGACAGGTAGGGATCGATCACCGACGGACGGCGAACGGGCCCAAGTGCCGGCAAGCCGGCTTGGGCGAGCACGCGGGCGACGCTGTCGCGATGCACGTGCAGTTGGGTCGCGATGGTGCCGATACGCCAGCGTTCGGCGTGGTAATAACGCAGGATCTGCGCTTCAATCTCGGGGCTGAGAGCCATGTCTTCTCCGGTCGGGTGGGTGACGGCGAATCCGACGCTGCAGAAAGTCCTGGCGCACCCCGTCCGGCAAGGGACGATGACAACGACAGCAGTGCCCTGGCAGGGGTGCGACCGGCAACGTCGGTTCAAAGGGGAGTTGATCAGGAGCGACCCTGGGTGGGGAACCCTGATGCGTCACTTTCTGTTGCCGGGCCCGGTAACGACGCTGGCGTTCGGCGTGGGCGTGACGGCCGCGCCGGCTGTCTTGATAGCGGCGACCCGAAGCACCGGTGGCCTGTCGGCGTGCCTCGTCGGCACACTGCGTGGTGCAGTAGCGCTGACCACGATCACAGTGGCTGCAAATGAGCACAGCTGTGCGGCAAGCGGCGCACAGGTAACGTCTTCCAGGGAGATCCATTGGCCGTCCCGGCCAATGGGAATCAGACGGCGAGGTGCGCTTCGTGAAATACTAGGCAGGCAACGTCGCCGCTGTGGGGGCTACGGGGCGCGGCATCGGGTCTGGCTTCGCGGTTGGGACCGGTGTCGCGCCTGCCTTTCCACCGGCCGCTCCGCTTTCTACCGCATCGGCAACGCGAACGCTACTGCCACGGGGGTTATGCCGGGCCGCAGATCAGATCCCCTTGAAACCCCATGAGTCGATAGCCGACGGCGCTCCCCGATCCCTGGTCGCCCATTCCTGCCGCGCTTCGCTTGCCAGACGACGGTTTGCTGCGCAACCCGTCCGCCGGGAGCCTGGCCGGCGGCAAACCGGAAAACCGGAAAACCGGCATATACATGCTTGGCTGAAAGTCAAAAGCGAAAGCAAACCGACTGGCTTTCTCGCCTCGTCAGGCCGTCGACGCCAGATTTCTACGGAAAAGCGACACCGTTAACAGGGCTCTATCAACCGCTTGACAACCGTCTGTGCCACACGATCTGCCACCGTTGGAACACCCAATATGCGCTCCCCGCCATTCTTCTTGGGAATGGCAACCGCTTTGACCGGCGGCGGAAAGTAGCTTCCCGACGACATCCGGTTCCAGATCTTGTAGAGGTTTCCCTTCAGATCCTTCTCGAAGTCGCCGATCGATTCCTTATCCACCCCTGCCGATCCCGCATTGGCTTTGACCGCTTGATACGCTTCGTACACCAGCCATTTGTCAATGGCAAATGGTTTTGTTGCACTCATCCGTTTCCTCCTGTTGCCAGTTGAACGCCAAATGCAACCGCTTGATCCGACCCCTTTGCTCCAGCCGCATTACCAGTCTTCATCGCTCGTACGGGTCGGTCCGTCCCAGTGCTCCGCATCGGTACTCTCGCCTCGTGGTTTCTGCCCCTTGTGCTTCTCCCTTGACATCGGAACGACTGGTTCCCGCAGTTCCACACAGAAGCCTGGATCAGCTTCACGCCTCCTATACGCCGGCCGCCGCTTGCCCAGTAATCAGGTGCCCGGCAAGCTTGTCCCAGAAGGTGGAATCGCCTCTGGTTTTGACGACAACTCCGGTTAACGACGCGTCATCGAAGGTTCACTTTCGTTCGTCTCTCTGATCCATACCTGCCCAAGGTAATCCTTGAACTCTTGCCCCAACGCTCGCTACCACGGCTCTTGACCGCAGCAGCTTGGGGTGGTTTGAGGCCCGCTCTTGAAAGCCGACCCCGAGGGACCTACCCTCATCTCCCATGTAGCTTTCTACACAGCCAGTCAGTCCATGCTGAACTTCCTTTCCGTGTGCCTGCGGCACACATTCCACGGTCCCCTGGACACCCTACCGCTCGCCACTTACCCCGTTTGCAAGAAGCCCGAAAGCGGCGTAAAACCGACCCATCCGAAACCGCTAAAACAGCCACTTCTGCTGGCCGCATTACGCCGCGATTCGCTGGCCTGATGTGCCGCAAATTGACAGTTCCCGGCCCTTCCTGAGAATCCTCAGTGATTTCACGCGCTTGAGCTCGGCAGACCTCTTGTAACGCAAGCGCTGGCTGTGGTCTCGCACCGCTTGTCCGTGGCGAACGTCGCCAGTAGCCTGGGTGTTCCGCTCGCCAAGCCTGCACCCGCGCGACATTCTCCGGGCCGCGAAAGTAGTCCTGGTTCTCCGGTTTGGCGGGCCAGGCGCGACGACTCGCCGCCTGACTGGCCTTCCGACAATCCGCTTTGGAGCAGTACTTCTGGTGGCCCGCGTTGCGCGCATCTGCTGCGAAGAATTCTCCGCAAAACAGACAGTTGTGCCGTCCCTGGTGTGCCATGGCTCGCCCTCCTTGCGCCGCATCGTGCAACGCAAAGACATACGACACGGCGCTACTGCGAGTAATCTCGGGAAGGGGAAAAACGAAGAACGAAGAAGAGCGAAGAGCGAGGAAGAAGAGCCAGGAAACCCTTCAGATGAAAGCCGTCGAAGAAGATCGACGAAGAAAATCCACGACTTTCAAATTGCCAGCATTAACGGACTTTCGGAATGCCGCTGACATCCCGCATCATGCCGGTCGCCGGTGGCGGCTTCGAACAGGCCTACAACGCCCAGGCGGCGGCCGATGCGGCAACGATGCTGATCGTCGCCACCGGGGTCACGCAGGCTCCCAACGATAAAGAGCAGGTCGAGCCAATGCTGGCCACCCTCAAGGCCCAGGCCGAGGTGCTCGGCGCCGTGGGATGTCTGATCGCCGACAGCGGTTACTGCAGCGAGAAGAACATCAAGGCGTGTGAGGCGGCCGGTATCGAGCCCCTGATCGCCGTCGGACGCGACGAGCATCATCCGGATTGGCGGGAGCGCCACAGCGAGCCGGCCCCCTTGCCCGACAATGCCACGCCAGTACAGGCGATGTCCCATCGGCTGAAGACCAAGGATGGACGAGCGCGCTACGCCTTACGCAAGCAGACGATCGAGCCGGTCTTCGGGATCATCAAATCGGTGATGGGCTTTCGCCGCTTCTCCCTGCGCGGCTTGAAGAAGGTCACCGGCGAGTGGACGCTGGTTTGCCTCGCCTGGAATTTGAAGCGCTTGGCCGTATTGCGCCCACAGTAGGGAAAATGAGGGGAAATCCCTCGGAAACACCCGAAAACCAGGGAAATCCGGCTTTTTTTTTCACATGGTGAAACGCGCCGGCTTTGCCGACGGTTAGTCCGACAGGCTGCTAGCAGGACGGGCTGGAACTCGGCGCATGCCTTGCGTGAAGAGCATCGGAAAGCGGTGTGCGGGGAAACTGCATGCACGGTCTGATGAGTAGAGGGCAGGCGAAAACCTGCCCTCTACCCTGCCCTCCCCGTTATGGGTAACGCCGCGGCTATGCGGATCGGAGCCCGCTTCAGCCTATGCCCGTCGCCGCCGGCCAGACAAGAGTGCCACCAGCGCCGAACCGGCAAGGAGCAAGCTTCCGGGCTCGGGGACATCCACAGGAGGAGCAATCTCCAGGGTAGTGGTGATGGCGAAATTTGACTCCGTAGTGTGCCGCTCTGCGAAAAATATGTCGAGATCGTAGGACGTAGCGGCGGTCAGCCCCAATGCTTTCAGATCCTCCTCGGTAAAGCTGCCGCTTACCGCACCATGGACGCCGCCAAGATCCATCACGAGTTTGCCATCGACGAAGATCCACAGGTCGTCGTCGCCGGTGAAGGTGAAGCTCTTGTCCGCACCGGCGGTGGGATCGCTGAAAGACAGCAGTCCCTCCAAGTGCATGGTGAAGTGGTAATTGTGTGAGCGGCCCTGGTTGCCGTACAGCAAGCCGTCAATGGGAAAGAAAGCGCTGCTGCTGTAACTGAAAGTTCCCGCGGGACCCTCGGTCAAGGAGAGCGAAGTGGGGGTCGAGAGATTGAAGCCGGGGGAGTCGACATACCATTTTGCAAAGTTCGCCACCGTCGATCCACCGGTTACGATAGCCCCACCCGCTGTCGGCAGCCCGCCCGTCAGGGTTGAGGCCACCATTCCCGTTGTCAAACCCGGTATGGCACCTTCGAAGTCTGACAGCCATGTACAGGTACTGCCGATACTCGGCGCGCAAAAGTCCCGAATCGTCCCGGTCAAGGTCACGCCCATGGCTCCCGTACTCCAACCCAAGCTCACCAGAGCCAGCGCCGCCAGCGCCCGATTTCCACTACGGCAGTTCTTGATATTCATTACTCATTCTCCAAGAGAAAAATTGCATGGAAGGGTACCGGCGCGAGAACTTTTTGCCGGACCGACGAGAAGGCATCGATCACCTGTTGCGATGTTGGCTGCTTCGTGTCATAGAGCAAATAGCAGGTTTCGTGCCATGGCCCACAGATCACAGACAATACTGTTTTAAATCCTTGTCCTACATGTTGTTCACGAGGTCTTTACAGCCTCAGGACAAGTCTCCCTCCCGTTTGACTGTAAAGTTTGCCGACACGGTCGTCGCTTCCGAGAGCGAGGTCACCCATTTGCCGGCCTCGGCCATGGATCGAGTAGAGCGAGAACAGGATTAGCGGTAGCCGGGCGATGCGCGTAAGCACCCTGCGCAAGGCGAAGCGATCGCCGCCGCCTACGCGTGCGGCGCTACACGCATAGGGACATAGGCGATTGTTTCGGCTTACACTACGCCCTTGTGAGCAAGCTCCCAGCATTGGCAACTCTGGCGCCAAACGGGCAAAAGAGAAGAGCTGACCCCCGGTGATCTGCCGCTTGGCGGTTGTCTGACGTCCGAGGCGCTTCGCCGGGAGTGCTGGCTTGCTCGCACATTCGTCAAGCTGCACGCCATATATCAATCAGGGGATGAACATGTCAGAAAAGAAGTCCGGGATCATTTACACACTCACCGATGAGGCGCCGTTGCTGGCGACCTGCGCATTCCTGCCAATCATCCGAACTTTTGCCGGGCCGGCCGGCGTCGAGGTCGAGACCTGCGACATTTCCGTCGCGACCCGCATCCTCGCCGAATTTCCCGACTACCTGAGCGACAAACAGAAGGTTCCGAACACCCTCGCCGACCTCGGTCGCCGCACCCTGCTGCCGGAAACCAACATCATCAAGCTGCCGAACATCAGTGCCTCCCTGCCGCAATTGATGGCGGCGATCAAGGAACTGCAGGCGCACGGCTTCAATGTGCCCAATTTCCCCGAGAACCCGAAAACCGAAGTGGAAGAGGATATCAGGGCCCGCTATTCCAGGTGCCTGGGCAGCGCGGTCAATCCGGTGCTGCGCGAAGGCAACTCCGACCGCCGCGCACCGCAGGCCGTCAAGGGCTATGTGCGCAAGCACCCGCACTCGATGGCCAAGTGGAGCATGGCTTCGCGCACGCACGTGGCGCACATGACCCATGGCGACTTCTACCATGGCGAAAAGTCGATGACGCTGGACAGGGCGCGCGACGTCAAGATGGAGCTCCTCACCAAGAGCGGCAAGACGATTGTGCTCAAGCCCAAGGTCTCGCTGCTGGACGGCGAGATCATCGACTCGATGTTCATGAGCAAGAAGGCCTTGTGCGAGTTCTATGAAGAGCAGCTCGACGACGCCCGCGAAACCGGTGTCATGTTCTCGCTGCACGTCAAGGCCACGATGATGAAAGTCTCGCACCCGATCGTCTTCGGCCACTGCGTGCGGATTTTCTACAAGGAGGCCTTCGAAAAGCACGCCGAGTTGTTCGCCGAACTGGGGGTCAATGTCAATAACGGCATGTCCAACCTCTACGACAAGATCGCCACCCTGCCCGAGTCCCGCCGCGAGGAAATCCTGCGCGATCTGCACGCCTGCCATGAGCACCGTCCCGAGCTGGCGATGGTCGACTCGGCCAAAGGCATCACCAACTTCCACTCGCCCAGCGATGTCATCGTCGATGCCTCGATGCCGGCCATGATCCGCATCGGCGGCAAGATGTGGGGCGCCGATGGCCGCCCCAAGGACACCAAGGCGGTGATGCCGGAATCGACCTTTGCCCGCATCTATCAGGAGATGATCAACTTCTGCAAGACCAACGGCAGCTTCGATCCGGTGACCATGGGTACGGTGCCCAACGTCGGCCTGATGGCTCAACAGGCCGAGGAATACGGCTCGCACGACAAGACTTTCGAGATCCCGGAAGCGGGCGTGGCCAACGTCACCGATCTGGCGACCGGCGAAGTGCTGCTGACGCAGAACGTCGAGGAAGGCGACATCTGGCGCATGTGCCAGGTCAAGGATGCGCCGATCCGCGATTGGGTCAAGCTGGCGGTCACCCGGGCACGCAACTCCGGCATGCCGGCAATTTTCTGGCTCGACCCCTATCGTCCGCATGAAGCCGAGCTGATCAAGAAGGTCGAGACCTACCTCAAGGATCACGACACCAGCGGTCTCGACATCCAGCACATGTCCCAGGTGCGCGCCATGCGCTACTCGCTGGAGCGGATCATTCGCGGCCTCGACACCATTTCGGTGACCGGCAACATCCTGCGTGACTACCTGACCGACCTCTTCCCGATCATGGAACTGGGCACCAGCGCCAAGATGCTCTCCATCGTTCCCTTGATGGCCGGTGGCGGCATGTACGAGACCGGCGCCGGCGGTTCGGCGCCCAAGCACGTCAAGCAGCTGGTCGAGGAAAACCATCTGCGCTGGGATTCGCTCGGCGAGTTCCTGGCGCTGGCCGTCTCGCTCGAAGACCTGGGCATGAAGACCAACAACGCCAAGGCCACGCTTCTTGCCAAGACGCTCGATGAAGCGACCGGCAAGCTGCTCGACAACAACAAGTCGCCGTCGCCACGTACCGGCGAGCTAGACAACCGGGGCAGCCAGTTCTATCTCGCGATGTACTGGGCACAGGCACTGGCCGCACAGAGCGAAGACCAGGAACTGGCGGCGCACTTCACCCCACTGGCCAAAACGCTGACCGAGAACGAGGCAAAGATTGTCGAAGAGTTCCGGGCAGTCCAGGGCCAGCCGGTCGATATCGGTGGCTACTACGCCGCCGATTCGGAGAAGTGCAAGGCTGTGCTGCGCCCCAGCGCCACCTTCAACCAGGCATTGGCCGCAGCACGCCTCTGACCTGCGACACGGCCTTCGGGCCGTGACGTTGGCAACTCCGGGGTCCCCACGGCCCCGGAGCCAGCTCCTGTCAGCTCCTTTCAGCTCCCTCCCGGATCCGGCTCACCCGCCGCCAGCGAGCCCGGCGCAACTTCTCTCCTTCTCGCTCATGCATCGCTACGTCTATGTCCTGCTGGCAGCACTCAGCGCCGCCTGGATCAGCAGCCAACCGCTGACCGCCCTGCTCACTCCTGCCGCCGAGCGTCCGTGGGAGTTCTATGTGGCCCTGCTCCACGGCAGCGGCTATTTGTCGGCGACCTTGATGTCGGTAGCCATGCTCCTGGCGCTGCGCGGGCCGCGCCTGGAAGCGCTCGTCGGCGGACTGGACCAGTTGTATCGCGTTCACCGGCAAGTCGCCTTGCTCGCCATCGGCCTGGGCGCTACCCACTACGCGCTCAAGCTCGCCAGCAAGGCCCTGCGCCGCAGCGGCCTCCTCGCCAAGCCGGAAGATGCCAAGAGCCTGGCGCTGCAGATCTTTGAGTCCTGGCGCCCGATCGCCAAGGACTTTGCCGAATGGGGCCTCTATGTGGCCCTCGCTCTGGTCGCCGTAGCGCTGCTGCGACGCATTCCTTACCGCTACTTTGCCCGCCTGCACCGATTGATGCCAATCCTCTTCCTGCTCTTCGTCGTGCACTCGGTGGTGTTCATGCCGTCGCCGTTCTGGACCGCAATCGCCGGCCCACTGGCGGCGCTGTTAATGCTCGGTGGCACGGTCGCCGCCATCCTCTCACTCAGCGGATGGATAGGCGCCCGTCGCCGTACGCTCGGCGAGGTCAGCGAAGTCCACCCGATCGGCCTGGGCGTGCTCGAAGTACATGCCCGGCTGCATGGCTGGAAGGGTCACCAGAGCGGCCAGTTTGCCCTGGTCACTTTCGACCCACGCGAGGGCGCGCACCCTTTCACGATTGCCTCGGCCTGGCAGGGTGACGGGCAGGTACGATTTGGCATCAAGAGTCTCGGCGACTATACGCGCACGCTGCCCAGTCGGCTGCGGGCCGGCGACCCGATCATCGTCGAGGGACCCTACGGCCGCTTCGATTTTGTCGCCGAGCAGGCGCGCCAGATCTGGATCGCCGGCGGCATCGGCCTGACCCCCTTTGTCGCCCGTCTCGAAGCACTCGCCGTCGCCGGCGGCAAGCACCCTCCGGTGGATCTCTTCTACTGCACGCGCCAGGTCGACGCCGACATCGTGGCTCGCTTGACCGCCGGCGCCGCGGCTGCCGGCGTCTGCCTGCACGTGATCGACAGCAGCCGCGGCGATAGCCTGAGCGTAGAGCGGCTGCTCGCCGAAGTGCCAGCCTGGGCCGAAGCCAGTATCTGGTTCTGTGGTCCGACTGCTTTCGGCCTCGCCATACGCGCAGGACTGACCGCCCGCGGACTCGCCCCTGGCGCCTTCCACCAGGAGGCCTTCGAGTTTCGCTGAAACTTGCGCCAGTCTGCCCCTGCTCAGTCAGGTCCAAGGCCGGCCCGTGCTAAAGTCGAAGCCGGCATGAAAACCAGACGAATCCATACCCTGCACCGACCAGCCGTCGGCCCGACGCGTTCGCCGCGGCTCCTTTTTGTCCATGGCGGCTACGCCACGGCGGGCTGCTGGGACGCCTACTTCCTACCTTACTTCAGCCGTCTCGGTTTCGATTGCCGGGCGCTTGATCTCGCCGGCCACGGCACCAGCGACGGCCGCGAGCGGCTCGACTCCTTCGGGCTCGACGACTATGTCGAAGACGTCACGCAGGTCGCGCAAGGGATCGCGGAGCCGCTGATCCTGATCGGACACTCGATGGGCTGCGTCGTCGTCGAGCGCGTCCTTGAACAGCAGCCGGCGCAAGCCGCGATCCTGATGGCGCCGGTACCGCCCGGCGGCATTCTTGGTGCGACGATGAACATCGCCTGCAGCCAACCGTCGTTCTTCGGCGAGCAGGCGCGCGCCACGCAGAGCGAGTACAGCGAGAAAACATTGCGCACGATACGCGACGTGTACTACTCACGCGACACGAAAACCGAGGATCTGCTCCGCTTCGGAAAGCTGTTCCAGTCCGAATCCCGGCGCGCCCTCCTCGATCTGACGCTACTGGCGATGCGCATCGGCGGACGCCGGCCGAAGCTGCCGGTTCTGGTTGTTGGCGGCGAGGCCGACGCAGTTTTCCAGGCGAGCCTGCTACGCTTCACCAGCAGCCGCTGGCAGGCGCAGGAGGCCGTCATTCCGGCCGCCGGCCATACCCTGATGCTCGACGCCCATTGGCAGGCTGGGGCGGCGACGATCGCCGCCTGGATCGAGCAGCTGCCGTAGCGGCTTGGCAGCAGCTTGAAAAGCGGGCTGCGCCATGCCTGTGCACAGCGCTTTCGCGGTCAGCCGCCAGGCGTCGCCGCTTGGCAGTCCTTGAGCTGCCGACGTTGCTCGGCGTCGAGCCGCCAGACGGTTCGTTTTTCATCGGCAAATACGATCGCCTGCTCGGGGAGGAATGAATCGTCGTGCGCCTGCGCGGTTTTCCCCCACACCCACAAGGAAGCGCCGGTGTAGGCACACAATCGCGCCACGAACTCGCCGGGGAGAAGCAGTACGGCACGCATTTTTGCGGGGTCAAACTGGCCAGCGTCATAGAGCTCCTTGCGCCAGTTGTCGTGTGCCGCAATCGCCGTCACATCCTGCCAGCCGCTGACCACCCAGGGGTCGTTCACCGGCCGCAGATAGAAGGGCAGGTCGTACTCGTATTCGTTGATCATCACAATCTGCTCATCGGGGCTGTACAAGGGCGCCACCTGCTTGCTCAAGCTTCGCGTGGAAGTCGAATCGAAAACCAGCACCAGAGCAATCAAGGAGACGCACAAGCTGCCGGCAAGGAGCAGGCTGCCGCCCAGATAGAGCGAGCGCTCGGCTCGCGACCCCTGCTGCTCCTGCCCCTCCGCTCCATCCGTTGCCGCCTCCCTGCGCTGCTGCAGCCAGCCGAGCAGCGCGTCGGCAATCAGGAAAGCCAGCGGCGGCAGCGCCGGCAGAACGTAGCCAAGGAGCTTCGAATTCGGCAGCGAAAAGAACACGAGAATGCCGAGCATCCACACCAGCATCAGGCTGCGGATCTCGACCCTCTCCGGGTCCACCAGGAACTTCCAGGAGCAGGCGCGAACGATCCACGGCGACCACGGCAAGGCGCCGAGAAGCAGCACCGGGACGTAGAACCAGAAGGGCTGCGCGTTGCTGAAACCGGTCTGCGAGAAGCGCTGGAAATGGTGATAGACGAAAAAGTAGTCCCAGAAACCGCTGTACAAGATCTGCATCCAGACAAACCACGGCGCGGCAACAGCAACGAAAAGGCCGATCATCGGCAACGACAGCAGCGCCGGTATCAAGCGGTAACGTTTGCGCAACAGGAGCCACGCCAGCAGGATCGCGCCGGGAAGGACAAAACCGATCAAGCCCTTGGCAAGAACTCCCAGAGCCGCAAAAACGTAGGCTGCGGCCAGCACAGGGCGATACGACTGGCCGCTATCGAGGCGCAGAATGGCGCTCGCCCCGCAGACGATGGTCGCCGAGATCATGCCGGCGACAAGCATGTCGAGATTGGCATACTGAGCGCCGGCAAAAAACATGGGCTGGGTCACCAGCACCGCCACCGCCAGAGTCGCCAGGCGCTGCTCGGCATAGCGTCTGACAAAGAAGAACAGTCCGCCGACGGCGACCAAGGCACCGAAAACAGACGCCAGGCGCCCCGCCCAGTCGTTGACGCCGAAGAGCTTCAGCGACAGTCCGGTCAGCCAGTAAAAAAGGGGCGGCTTGTGAAAATACGGCAAGCCATCGAGGGTCGGCGTCAGCCAGTCGCCACTGTTGAGCATCGCCCAGGCAACCCCGATATAGCGCCCCTCGTCAGGCAGCATCAGCGACCTTGTGCCGGCCAGCATGGCCAACCACGCGGCACAGAGCAGGAGCACCAGAAACTTGCTCCGCGCTTCGAGGAGGCTCGCCGCCACGGCGGAAAGAAAGTGCTTCATTTCTACTCGACTGGAGATGTTGCCGGGTTCAGGCTGCTGCCACCCGGTGGCGCCGGCACGGGAACAGCCGTCGCAGCGATGGACGCCGATGCCGCCCAGGCAGCGAGGCGATCACGAGGGAAAGTGCAAGGCGAGGCAATGGAAGTCATGGCGGCCACGGGGAACGTTGGAGATGGAGACGTTGGGGGCAAGAAGACAGCGCTCACTTTTGCGGCCGGCGGCTACGCGCCGTCTCGAGATGCTGGCAGAGCAATTCGGCGCCCTCGAGCAGGCGCGGCGTGTGGCGCTGGATCAGGTCGGGGGGGACGAAGAACAGATTATCGCGCGCTACCGCCTTGATCGACGTCCAGCCTTGCCAGTCATCGAGCCACTCGGGGCGCGATTCACTCATGCCACTGGCGACGATCGCTTCCGGATTGGCAGCGATGACCGCTTCGACAGTCACCGTCGGCGCCATCGTCTCGAGGCTGCCGAAAACATTCTCGCCACCGCACAGGCGGATGACGTCGGAGATGATCTGGCGACGGCCGACGGTCATCAGGGGTTGCTTCCAGATCTGATAAAAGGTGGGCACCGGCGGCCGCTGGCCGTAGCGCATCTGCAGCGCGGCCAGACGCTGGCGAAAGCTGGCGGCGACCGCGTCGGCGACCGCCGTACTGCCAGCCAGCACGCCGAGGCGCTCGATCTCGCTGGCCACGTCCTCGATACGATCGGGCTGCGAAACGTAGACCGCGAAACCGAGTGCCCGCAAGCGCGCAAGATGGGCAGCGGCGTTGCCGCTCTGCCAGCCGATGATCAGGTCCGGGCGCAAGGCGATGACGCGTTCGAGGTCGATCTGCGCGTAACTGCCGACGCGTGCAATCGCGGCTGCCGCCGGCGGGTAATTACTGTACTCGACACTGCCGACGACGCGCTCGCCGGCGCCCGCGGCAAACAGCGTTTCGGTCAGGTGCGGTGCCAGACTGATGATGCGCTGCGCAGGCTGCGCGAGGCGCAGCCTGGTCCCGACATCATCGATCACCTCGACCGCCGGCGCCGCCGCGTGCAGCAGACCGACGCTACTCAGCAGGCAAATGGCAAGAGCGAGCCGCAAGCACGAAGCGGGCATATCAGGCAACCCAGGTAGAGAGGGCAGAAGCCAGGCGCTGCCACTCACTTTCGCCACCGGGCAAGCCGCAGCGCAGCAAGCCGTGCGCCGGAAAATGCCGGGTCAGAATGGCCTGCCGCGCCAGGTGTTCGAAGAGCGAAGCCGCGTGCGGCGTGGCCAGGCTGACGAACAAGGCGGTGCCGCTGAGCTCGCCAAAGGGCTGCAGCAGCGCCGTCAGCCGCGCCGCGGCAGCGACCAGTTCCTGGCGCGTCTGTGCCTGCCAGCGGCGATCGGCCAAGGCCTGGCTGGCCACCGCACGCGCCGGACCCGACAAGGGCCAGGGACCGATCGCTTCGCGCAGGAGGGCCAGCCGGTCGGCGGCAGCAAAGACGAAGCCGACGCGCGCACCGGCCAGGCCGAAGAACTTGCCGAGCGAACGCAGGACGATCAGATTGGCGGCCTCGCTACTCCCCGCCAGAGCCGCCAGGCAGTTCTCGGGCTCGGCGTCGCCAAACGCTTCGTCAACCACCAGCCAGCCACCGCGCCGCTGCAACTGCCGAGCCACAGCGAGCAGCTCGGCGGCCGGCAAGCGCCTGCCGGTCGGGTTGTTGGGGTTGCAAAGCACGATCATCGGCGTCGCCACGGCGAGGGCGCGCGGCAGCGAAACGTTCTCCAGGCGGCGCACGCGATGGCCGGCGCGTTGCCAGGCCTGGGGATGTTCTTCGTAGATCGGCGTCATGCAAGCCACTGCCAAGGGCGCGAAAAGCCCCGGCAGGAGCTGGATCGCTGTCTGCGAGCCGGGCAAGGCGAGTAGCCGCTCGCTGCCATAGTACGCGGCAGCAACCGCGTCCAGACCATCGTCGTCCTCCGGCAGGCGTTGCCAGCAACGTGGGTCGATCGCCGGCACCGGATAGGCATGCGGACTGATGCCGGTCGACAGGTCCAGCCAGTCGGCCAGCGTCCAGTCGCCGAAGGCCGCATACTGCTCGGCAGCGGCGCGCAGTCGACCGCCATGTTCAAGCACGCGCCAGGCCCCAGCAGACGAGCAGCGCCAACCACAGCAGCATGCTGCGCCGGACGAGCGTCAAGGCCTGCGCAATGTCCTCCGCAGCGGCCGGCCGGCCTTGGCCGAGTGGCGGTCGTTCCTCAAGATGACCGTGATAGCAAGCCGGCCCGCCCAGGGCGACTCCCAGGCTGCCGGCGCCGGCAGCCATTACCGGGCCGGCGTTGGGGCTCTTCCAGTTCGCGCCCTGCTCGCGCCAGCAGCGCAAAGCGCTGCGCGTGCGACCGCAGAGGGCGTAGGAAAGCGCCGTCAAGCGTGCGGGAATGAAGTTGAGCAGGTCATCCAAACCTGCGGCCGCCCAGCCGAAGTCGGCAAAACGCGGATTGCGGTAACCCCACATGGCGTCGAGCGTATTGGCCAGGCGAAAAAGCAGCGCCCCCGGCCCACCGAGCAGGGCGAACCAGAACAGCACCCCGAAAATGGCGTCGTTGCCATTCTCCAGCGTCGATTCGAGGCAGGCGCTGGCGACCCCGGCAGCATCGAGGTCTTCGGTCTGCCGCGAAACCATCCAGCCGACGTGCTGCCGCGCCTGCAGCAAATCGCCGCTCGCCAGATCATCGGCAACGCGCCGAGCGTGCTCGCCGAGGCTGCGCGCACCGAGGGCCAGGGCAAGCAGCAGCACATGCAGCAGCCAACCCGGCCAGCCCGCCGGAATCAGCCATTCGGCCAGAGCGAACAGCGGCAGGATCAGCAAGGACCAGGCCAGCAGACCATGCAGGCGGCGCCCGCCAGCAAGGTTCAAACGGCGCTCGACCGCGTTGGCCAGGGCGCCAAAGCCGACCAGCGGATGCCAGCGCCGCGGCTCGCCGAACAGTCGATCGAGCCCGACGCCGGCCAGCGCAGCGAGCGGCAGAAAGAGCGCAGCGGGTATCTGAACGGCAAGGAACGCTGAGGAGAACACGGTCGGCATGCGAAAATGGCAGCAACGAAAACCTGGATTCTACGATGAACGAGCGTCCCACCCCCAGCCTGATGGTTCAAGGCTGTACTTCCGACTCCGGCAAAACGACCCTGGTCGCCGCCTTGTGCCGCATCCTGCACCGCCGCGGCGTGCGCGTCGCGCCTTTCAAGCCGCAGAACATGGCTCTCAATTCCGCGGTCACCATCGACGGCGGCGAGATTGGCCGCGCGCAGGCGCTGCAGGCGCTGGCGGCCGGCATCCCGACGCACTCCGACTTCAATCCGGTCCTGCTCAAGCCGGCGACCGACAAGCGGGCGCAGGTGATCATCCACGGCAAGGCCTTGACCGACCTCGACGCGCGCGATTACCACGCCTACAAGCCGCGTGCGATGCAGGCGGTGCTCGAATCGTGGCAGCGCCTGGGTGCACAGTACGAATGCCTGCTCGTCGAAGGCGCCGGCAGCCCGGCGGAGATCAATCTGCGCGACCGCGACATCGCCAACATGGGTTTCGCCGAGGCCGTCGACTGCCCGGTGATCCTGATCGCCGACATCGATCGTGGTGGCGTCTTCGCGCATTTCTGCGGCACCCTCGACCTGCTCTCGGCATCCGAACAGGCACGCGTCAAGGGCTTCGTCATCAACCGCTTTCGCGGCGACATCGGCCTGCTCGAAAGCGGCCTGCGCTGGCTCGAGGAGCGCACTGGCAAGCCTGTGCTCGCCGTCCTGCCCTATCTGCATGGCCTCTACCTCGACGCCGAAGACGCCTTGCCGCGCGAAGCACTGGCCAAGAAGGACACGGCGCTGCGCGTGGTGGCACCGGTGTACCCGCGCATTTCGAACCACAACGACCTCGACCCGCTGCGCTTCCACCCGGAAGTCGATTTTCGTTTCATTGGGCCCAACGAGGCCGCGCCGGCCTGCGACCTGATCGTGCTGCCGGGGTCAAAAGCGGTGCAGGCCGACCTCGCATGGCTGCGCGCGCAAGGCTGGGAGGAAGCGATCCGGCGGCATCTGCGCTACGGCGGCAAGCTGATCGGCATCTGCGGCGGGCTGCAGATGCTCGGCCACCAGTTACACGATCCGCTGGGACTCGAAGGTCCTCCGGGCAGCTCGCCGGGGCTCGGCTGGCTGGACTACGAAACGCGGCTGGCCGTCGAAAAAACCTTGCAGAACGTCAACGGCGAGTTGTTGCTGCCGGGCGCGGCGAGCGTCAGCGGTTACCGCATCCACATGGGCGTCACCGAGGGCGCGGCCCTGGCCACCCCGGCCCTGCGGCTCGCCGGTGAGGCGGACGGCGCGCTGTCTAGCGATGGCCAGATTCTGGCCACCTATTGCCACGGCCTCTTCGACTCGCCAGCCGCGCTGACCGCCTTGCTGACCTGGGCAGGCCACCGGCCAAGGCAGGCATTCGACGCGCAGCAGCGCCGGGAAGCCGACATCGATCGCCTCGCCGACGCCGTCGAAGCGCACCTCGACCTGCGTCAACTAGCGGCCTGGCTACCAGCGCGAGCGCTCCTGCCCGCACCACGCACGGCTCAGCTCGACAGGTCGTAAGCGTTAATCGTCCGGGTCTTCGCCGCGCACCAGCAGCAAGGACCTGCGCCCCTTGCGAACCAGGCGCTCGGCGACGCTGCCGACGAAAAAGCGCTCGACACCGCGACGGCCGTGTGTGCCGACGACCAGCAGGTCAGCCTGCCATTCAGCCGCCGCTTCAATGAGCATGTCAGAGACGTGCTTCTGCTCCGATTCGACGACCTTGATCTCGACCTCGAGTCCGGCTGCGCGCGCGGTCTCGGCAGCCGTGCCGAGAAAAACTTCCGCCCCCATGCGCAGGCGTGCTTCGGTCTTGCCGACACTGTTCGGCAGCATCATCGCCACGTCACGTTGGGCGAACACGGTTTCGTCAATGGCATGGCAGATGGCTACCTGGGCACCGGTGCTCTTGGCCAGTTCGATGGCTGTTTCCAGCACCCTGTTGGTCATGAAACTCTGGTCCAGGGCGACCATGATTCGCTTGTACATTGCTCACTGCTCCTCGCTGGGCAGACAAGTTGTCTGACAACCAGGAGAATAGCACTCATCACGCCTGTCGAAAACAGCCCCGGATCAAGGCCGGATCAACGCAAGATCAGCGCAAGATCAGCGGCAAGCCGGCGACCACCAGCGTCACCCGTTCGCATACCGTCGCCACCCGCTGGTTGAGGCGGCCCTGCTCGTCGGCAAACAGGCGCGACAGCGCCGCCATGGGTACGACGCCCCAGCCCACCTCGTTGCTGACCAGGATGATCTGTCCGGGCAATGCCGGCAAGGTCTCGACCAGGGCGGCGGTGGCGCCAGAAAAAAGCGGGCAGGAAACGCTTTCGCCTGCATCGACCTGGCGCGCGGCGTCGCCGGCAAAGAGCAGGTTCGACAACCACAGGGTCAGACAATCGACCAGCAGGCAGACGCCCGGTGCCGCGTGCCGGCGCAAGGCACCGGCCAGATCGATAGGCTCCTCGATCAGCCCCCAGTCGGCACAGCGCCGTTGCCGATGGTGCGCGATGCGCTGCGACATTTCGCCGTCGAGCGCCTGCGCCGTCGCCAGGTAGAGCACCTGCAGGCCACTCTCGCGGGCCCGGTGCTCGGCCAGGGCGCTTTTGCCCGAACGGGCCCCGCCAATGATCAGTTCTCGCATCCCGCGAAGATTAGCATGCCGGGGGGCGGGTATAATCGAGCCTTTGCCGGGGCTCGCCAGACGATGCAATTCTCCATCCCGCCGACCATTCCGCTTCCCGCGCTGCAGGCGCGCATCGACGGCAAGACCAAACCCCCCGGTTCGCTTGGCCAACTCGAACGCCTGGCACACCAGATCGGCCAGCTGCAGCAATCGCTGACGCCGACCCTCGGCAAGCCGCAGCTGCTGGTCTTCGCCGGCGATCATGGCGCCGCCCGTGCCGGCGTTTCGGCCTACCCGCAGGAAGTGACCTGGCAGATGGTCGAGAACTTCCTCGCCGGCGGCGCAGCGATCAATGTCTTCGCTCGCCACAACGGCTTGCAACTGCAGGTGATCGACGCCGGCGTGGCGCACGACTTCGGCGTCCGCGACGGCCTGGTCGACGCCAAGGTCGCCTTCGGCACGAACAACTTCATCGAGCAGGCGGCAATGAGCGAGGACGACTGCCAGGCGGCCATCGCGCGCGGCGCAGCGATCGCTCGCCAACTCGCCGACGACGGCTGCCAGGTGATCGGTTTCGGCGAAATGGGCATCGGCAACACCGCTGCCGCCGCCCTGCTTACCCATCAGCTCACCGGCACGCCTTTGCCCGACTGCGTTGGCCGCGGCAGCGGCCTCGACGACGCCGGACTGGCACGCAAACAGACACTGCTGGCACGAGCTGCGGCCCGTGCAGCGCTGGCGCCTGATGCGTCAGCGTTGAGCGTGCTCGCCGAGTTCGGCGGTTTCGAAATTGCGATGATGGCTGGCGCCATGCTCGCCGCAGCCGAGCGTGGCATGCTGCTGCTGATCGATGGCTTCATCGTCACCTCGGCACTTCTGGTGGCCGCCGAAATCGCCCCGGCGATTGGCGACTATTGCGTTTTCTGTCACCGTTCTGCCGAACCGGGCCACCAGGCCCAATTGCGCGCCCTGCACGCCGAGCCCTTGCTCGATCTCGGACTGCGCCTTGGCGAAGGAAGCGGCGCAGCGCTGGCCTGGCCACTGGTCCGCAGTGCCGTTGCTTTCCTCAACGAAATGGCCAGCTTCGAGTCCGCCGGAGTCAGCGCGCAGGCCTGACCGGCGCACAGTCGAACCAGGTCGCTGTTGTCGCAACACGGAAGACGCAGCACTAGCGCGCAGCCTGCTTGCCGGCCGCAGGAGGCCCATCGAGCCTCTGCCCCGCCTGTTCGAACTCGGGACGAATCTGACTCGCACCGCGGTAGCGCGGCTGGATGTGCGCTTCCGGCGTCGGCGCCACGTCACGTGGCAGCGGCGAAAACTCGGCGGGTGGCGAATTCGAATTCGGCGCAAAACGCCCGCCGTAGTTGCGCTCGTAGCGATCGAGGAAGCGTCGCAGTTGCCCGTAATTCGCACAGTTCCATGCCGGGCAAGGTGCAAGCGAGTCGTCGGCAAACGACGGCGGAAAAACTGCCCCGTAAGGTGAGTACCAAGGCCTGACGATTACTGCGCCGGAAACGGCGAAGTTTCCTGCAGTGGCGTCGACGAGAGTCGTGGCCAGTACTGCGGCAAGAAGAAGAGTCGGGCGCATGTGGCGCAGTGTAGCACCCCACGACCGCCCACTCTGGCGCCAAGCCGTTGCTCACGCACTGACCACACCCGGGCGCGAAAGCGCCGACGAAAATTTCGACAAGCTACGACGAAAAGTGACAATGCGCACAGACACCTGCCGAGGAATCCCTAGAATCAAGCACATCGCCCTCGCTGATTCTCGACCACTCTCTGATCTCCGTTGCGGGGACTCGAATCAACGACTGGAGGCTTGGCTTAAATCATGAAATGCCCTGACTGTAACTCCGAAGACATCCGCCGTTCAAGGCGACGCGGCCTACGGGAAGGAATGACCCTTCGCCGCAAGAACGAGGCTCCATTTCGTTGCTGCAGCTGCGGCTTGCGCTTCATTGCCAAGAACGAGGCGGACGCTCCCGGCAGCACTGACCACTACGTGCCCTTCGCTGGCTATCTCGGTCTGGCGGGATGGCCAAGGCGGGTCTTTACCGATCAAATGATCCTGGGTAGCCTGCTGGTCGCAACGCTGCTGGTGCTTGCGCTCGCCGTCGTCGCGCTCGCTTTCAGTTGGATTGACCCCGCGCTCCTACACCTGGACTAAGCCACCCCGCCCCCAAACTGCAGACCTCCCGGAATCCCCGGCGAACGTGGTCTAATTTTGGACAGTAGGTCGGCGAAGGCCGTCTCATAGCGGAGACTGGCCGACCTCGATGCGCAGCCATTTTCCGCCGGGGATCCTGGCGCCGAGACCAGTGAGCTTACGGCACAGCTGTTCTTGGGCATAACGGCGTGCGGGTTGCTGTAGCGGCTCCAGGCGAACGACCACCCAGTGTTCGTCACTGCGTACCCAGCCATGGCAGTTGAAAATCGCATAGAGCAGGTCCACCCGATCGCTATCCTTGGCATAGCTGTCGTCAAGCCAATCGAGAAGCTGGCGGCGCACGTTCCATACGGAACTCGTGACGAAGTCGAAGAGATTCTTGCCCTCGTTATCGATGGCGTTGAAGGAGCGGTAATCGGACAGCCCCGTGACATTGACGCGCTCGGGCAAGCGAGCCTTGTCAGCCTGGAGTTGTTTGAGTTGCGTTTCGCTCACGGCGATGGCCGCAGCAAGCCGCCGATGCCGACTGTTGTGGCGCTCACTTCCGTCCCGATTGAAGCTGGGTTGAGTCTTGGCCTGTTGCTTGTAAAGCTTGGCGAGATGGCCCTGGGTGCTCGCAATCTGCTGCGCAAGCCCTTTGATCTGGGGATTGGCGATGTCCTGTTTGTCGCTCTCGGCCAAGCCGAAACCCGGATGGTAATGATAGGGATGACGCCCCTTGAGGTGTTTGAAAGTGTTCTCCGAGGCGCCCCAGCGACTGAGCATCGCGGTCAGCACCTCTTGCGGCGACCACTGAAGGTCAGCGTCCCAGCAGAGCACGCTGATGCGGTGATTGGTACGCAAATTCCACAACACCACCCGACGCAGGTCGAACGTATGCGCCAGCTCGGCCATGCCGGTGTCGGGATCGGGATCGGGATCGGGATCGGGATCGGTTTTAGGTGGGTAGAGGCACGCCTTGGTCTCTTCGAGCAGGCGATAATCCGTGCCGTTCATCGACACGCTGTGCGTGAAGTCTGCGGCCGGCAAGGCCCTGAGCCGCGCAGGATTGGCGTTCTTCTCCCAAGTGATGAAGGGGGTGCGGCGGCGCACGAGTTCGCTGAAAAAGCCCAGCCCATCGCCCTCACGGTCGAAGACCTGTACCGGCGGGGTTCCCAGGGACTGTTGTCGCGCATACTCGCCAAGCTTCAGAATCTGAGCGCGCAGGTCTCCCTTGCCCTCCTGAATGTCGAAATAGACGATGCGCCCCTGTTCGTCACAAGTGACCAGATTGGTCTGTCCGGGCATCGGCATCCGCCGCTGTGTATTCCAGGCCGCATGCACCTTGTCCTGTCCGGTATAAGGCAAGAGATGACCGTCCGTAAACCACAGCCGGGTGGCGACCAGGCCGCAGCGGATCTGATCGGCAAAAAACGCCTTCAACAGCGCCTCGGCCCGCGACTTGCCGGCGACGTCATGGAACCAGGACCACAGCGTGTCGAGAGCGGGTAGCCGCCCCAAGCCCAGGAGCCGTCCCGCCTCCTCGCGCCGCTCATGTTTGAGCTGCTCAATGGAGCGGATGTTACGCACCGCCATCAGCACGAACACCTGGAAGATGCGCCAACCGTTGCCGAACAGCTGGGAGAGTCGTTGCATCCACTGCCCTTGGCTCATCAGGACCAGCAAGACAGGGAAAATGCCGGCATAGCGGCTGGCTTCCCAGTCATGGTGTTCCGCATAGGGAAGCTCGATCACTGCGGCGGGAACCTGTTCCGGTGAGGCCTGCTCCGCGACTGTCTGGCGGCTCGGCTGATCGACACGCACGACCTCTTCGAGGGGCGCTTCCTCCAGCGCACACCGCGCCGCGGCTTCGCCATCCCACGCGAGTTCCTCTTGTGTTACTTCCGCGGTCAGCCTCTTCTCGGCACGCCGCAAAGCTTCGAGTTCGCGGGCCTTGGAGCCGGGGCGGCGTTTGTCAACATGCAGCCGACCTTGCCGTTCTTCGCTCACGCTGTGGCTCGGACTATAGCCATGCAGCAGGCCGGTCACCCCAAAGAGCCGATAGCACTCGCGATAGTTGTGCAGCGTCTGGCGACTGAGATTGAGCACCTCGGCCAAGCGCGTCTGGTTCAGCTTCCTCTGTAATAACTCAACCACCAGGAGGCGCCGCTCGGCCTTGTCGGCAAGATTCACCCGTTTGCTCAGACTGCCATGATGATAAAGGTCACCCTGGCTGCGAGGGCCACGCGGAAGGTGCAGACAATAGCCTCTGCCCAAGTCGAAACGGCCTTCCTGCTTAACCGCTGGTTCCAATAACTCGCTCTGCGTCACCCCTCACCCCCAGGTCCCCGCTGCCTGACGCGATTCTAGCATGAGATTTATGCTTATTGCACTTGTTATTGCGTATTTACAATAGGATATAAGCATCGTTGTCCAATAAACGTTTTCCGTTCCCGGCGTGACGAAGGTCCAAAAAACGACGATAAGGCTTTTGAATCACGCGGTTAGCGGGGCGTCTGAGTCGCAATTCCG
>NZ_JAZKTZ010000017.1:0-79216 GCF_036625345.1 Candidatus Accumulibacter meliphilus
ACAGGCAACGACGAGAGCGTTGCGGTCGGCAACGAGGATCTCGCCAGGCCAGCCATTGCCGGTGATCGCCCTGGCACGCCAGACCTTGAGCAGAATGCCGTCGACCACGCAAGAAGCTCCGGGAAAAGGGTTGAAGGCTCTGACCCGGCGGGCCAGCTGCGCGGCCGGCAGACGCCAGTCGAGGGGCGCTTCGGCCTTGTCGATCTTGGCCGCGTAAGTGGCACCGGTCTCTGCTTGCGCTTGCGGCGGCAGCGGCAGACGAGCCAGAGCATCGACGATCAAGCGAGCACCGAGCAAAGCGAGACGGTCGCTGAGCGCCGCCGCCGTATCGTCGGCAGTGATCGGCAGGCGCTCGCAAAGCAGGACTGGGCCGCTATCCAGGCCGGCCTCCATTTGCATGATGCACACCCCGCTCTCAGCGTCGCCAGCGAGAATCGCCCGCTGCACGGGTGCAGCACCGCGCCAGCGCGGCAAAAGCGACGCATGGATGTTGATGCAGCCAAAAGCGGGAATATCCAGCACCGCCTGCGGAAGAATCAGTCCATAGGCGGCGACAACCATTGCTTCGGAAGCAAGCGCGCGTAGCTGCTCCTGCGTGGCAAGATCCCTCAAGCTCGACGGCTGCAGGACCTCGATCCCGGATCCCAGGGCCAGCTGTTTGACGGGCGAAGCACGCTGCGCCATGCCGCGCCCCGAGGCACGGTCAGGCTGCGTCAGGACCACAACCACCTCATGACCGGCGGCGATGATCGCCTGCAAGGCAGGGCGTGCGAAGTCGGGGGTCCCGGCAAAAATCAGTTTCACGCGGTGATTCTCGCCTGCTTGGCGAGCTTGTTCCTGATCCGCAACTGTTTGAGCGGCGAAAGGTGGTCGACAAAGACCTGTCCCTGCAGATGATCAATTTCGTGCTGCAGACAAACGGCCAGCAAACCAACGGCTTCGACAGTCTGCTCCTCGCCAGCAAGGTCAAGATAGCGGACCACGACGTGTTCGGCGCGCGCAACCTTGTCGTAAATCCCGGGCACCGACAAGCAACCTTCTTCGCAAACCTGCAGACCGTTCTGCTCGAGGATCACCGGGTTGATCAGCGTGAGCAGTTGATCTCTCGTTTCCGAGGCATCAATGACGATCAACTGCTGGTGGATGTCCACCTGGGTCGCGGCGAGACCGATTCCCGGTGCTTCGTACATCGTCTCGGCCATGTCGCGCGCCAGACGGCGAAGCTGGTCGTCGATGCTTTCGACGCGCACGGCGACCTGCTTCAGACGCGGATCGGGAAAGCGAAGTATCGGTAGTAGAGGCATAAAAGGCTTGATCGAAGAAATAACTACGTGCAGAATCTAATGTACTGTCTCGGGTATTCCGACGCTTGTTGCGCCGGGCGCAGGATGACTTCGGCCATACGCGCGCTTAAACAGCGAAACAGGGCGAACCCCGCAGCCGAAACATGATGCGGCCACGCCGCTATCCCGCCCCACCGCCATGTACGAAGGCTCGTACGAGGATAACACGATGATCCGCATTATATCCGCGTTCATTCTGGCCATGGTCAGCGCGCTCAGTTTCGCTGCCGGGCAGACTCTCCAACTGGCAGATAGCGCCCCCACACGGCATGTGGTCGTGCCCGGTGACACGCTGTGGGGAATCTCGGGAACCTTCCTCAAGGAACCCTGGCGCTGGCCGGAGATCTGGCGAATGAACCGACAGGAAATCAGGAACCCGCACTGGATCTATCCGGGTGACGTAATCGTCCTCGATCACGACGCGCAAGGCAACGCCATGCTGCGTCTGCAGCGTGACCGACTCAACCCACAGATTCATTCCGAAATGAACGAGCAGGCAATCCCGGCGATTCCGCCAAACGTCATCCGGCCTTTTCTCTCCGACCCGCTGGTCGTGGAAGCGAATGCGCTCGACAACGTGGCGCGCATCGTCGCCACCCAACTCGATCGGGTGTTTCTCGGCAACGGCGACCTGGCCTACGTTGCCAATGCCGACCCCGCGCCTCGTGACTGGCATATCTATCGCAACGGCAAGCCCTTGCGGGACCCGCAAAGCGACGAAATCCTGGGCTATGAAGCTTTCTACCTGGGCACTGCGAAGCAGGTCGAAGTGGGCAATCCGGCAACCTTCGAGGTGGTCACGGCCACGCAGGAAGTCGGCTTTGGCGACCGCCTGCTGCCCGCCAGCCCCCCACCGCTGATCGCCTACGTTCCGCACAAACCCGACTTTGACGTCGATGGGCGCGTGGTTTCCGTCTATGGCGGCGTCGACGCAGCCGGCCGCGGCTCGATCATCTCGATCAACCGCGGCACAGCCGACGGGATCGAGATCGGACACGTCCTGGCTCTCGAACGCAATCGCATCATTCATGAACGCGACGAGCAGGGCCACAAGGCGGTGATCGACATTCCGCCCTCGCGCATCGGCCTACTCTTCGTCTTCCGTACCTTCCAACGGATTTCCTACGGCCTGGTCGTGCAGTCCGAAGGCACTGTAGACGTCAACGACTTCGTCCGCACACCCTAGAGATGGGCGCAGCCGAGTCGCTGGCCGCCTGGCTACGACTGACGCTGATTCCTGGTGTTGGCGGCAAGACGCAACGTAAACTCCTCAAGGCCTTCGGGCCTCCAGAGACCATCTTCGCAGCTGGCCGCGCCACCATCGCCGGCGTCATTGGCGGCAAGGCGGCAAGCCTGCTGCTCGATACCGACAATCGCGCAGTCGTTGCAAGGGCCCTGGCCTGGTCTGAAGTCCCGGGCCAACAGCTGCTCACTCTCGCCGACGCGGAGTACCCGCAAGCGCTGCTGCACATTGCCGATCCGCCGACCCTGCTCTACGTCCGTGGTCGCCTCGACCTGCTGAATAAACCAGCGCTGGCTGTCGTTGGCAGTCGCAACCCGACTCCGCAAGGACTCAACAACGCCGAGCGCTTCGCCGCCGCCTTTGCCGAGGCTGGACTGACCATCGCCAGCGGCCTGGCCCTGGGCATCGACGCCGCCGCACATCGCGGCGCCTTGCGAAGTTCGTCAAACACCGTGGCTTTCATCGGCACCGGGATCGACCGTCTCTACCCGGCTGCCAACCAGCAGCTGGCCCTGGATATAAGCGCCAGAGGGGCAATCGTTTCGGAGTTTCCCCTCGGCGTGCCGCCCGCAGCCGCCAACTTCCCGCGCCGCAACCGCCTTATCTCTGGCTTCTCGCACGGCACCCTGGTCGTCGAGGCCACCGTCGATAGCGGTTCGCTGATTACCGCGCGCCTCGCCGCCGAACAGGGACGCGAGGTATTCGCCATTCCCGGATCGATTCATTCGCCACATTCGCGCGGCTGCCACAAGTTGATCAGAGAAGGTGCCAAGCTGGTAGAGACGGTTCAGGACGTCCTCGACGAGCTCTCTTGCCCACTGCGGCCATTGGCTGCGGCTGCGCCGCCGGCATGCCCTGGTGACGCGCGTCCACAAGACAGCGGACTACTGGCGACGATGGGATTCGATCCCTGCAGCCTGGACGAGCTGGTGCAGCGGAGCGGCTTGACGGCTGACGTCGTTTCGGTGATGCTCCTCCACTTGGAATTGGATGGTCAGGTCGCCGCTTTGCCGGGCGGTCGCTATCAACGCATTTCCCAAGCCTGAGAGCCCTTTCTGATGATCGACATCCTGGTCTACCTTTTCGAGAACTATCACGACTTCAGCGCCCGCCCCAAGACCAAGACGCTCAAACGGCGCTTGAGCGCCGTTGGTTTCGAGCAAAAGGCGATCACCACCGCCCTGCGCTGGCTCGACGGGCTGAAAGCCACGCCGGCGATCGAGCATCCCTGCGATCAGCGTGCGCTACGCATCTACCTGGCGGAAGAACAGCGCAAGCTGGGCCTGGAGTGTCTCGCTTTCATCGCCTTTCTTGAGACGGCTGAC
Organism: Candidatus Accumulibacter meliphilus; assembly: GCF_036625345.1. Taxonomy (NCBI): domain Bacteria; kingdom Pseudomonadati; phylum Pseudomonadota; class Betaproteobacteria; genus Candidatus Accumulibacter; species Candidatus Accumulibacter meliphilus. The sequence continues at coordinate 3,912 of NZ_JAZKTZ010000017.1, forward strand.
ATGTTGGCACCGGCTTTGCGCGAACTCGTCGTCGAAGGTGCGATGCTGCTCGATGACGACCCGGTCCCTCTGGCCAAGTTCAAGATCATCGTCTTGATGATTCTCTGGAGTCGCGAGCAGGCGCTTGAGCCCCTGATCGTCGAGGAACTCCTCGACGACGGTGAGCACCGACTGCTCCACTGAGGCTCGCTCCCCTTCGCTATCATGAGGTGGCTGGGGCTTCGACTACAGCAGGTCAAGCAGCCCTTCGGCGATCCTCGCGCAAACAGTCCTGCCGCCCGCCTCGCTTGCCAAGCGCGGCAGAGTGCTCTTATCATGGCCCGCCCAAGGCTGTAAGCTTGCGCCATCCCGCCAGCACTATTGTGACCACTGTCCCGGACTGATGAAGACCCCATGAGCAAGAAACTGATCATCACCGAGAAACCCTCCGTCGCTGCTGACCTTGCACGCGCCCTCGGCGGCTTCGTTCGGCACGAAGACTATTTCGAGAGTGACGACTACGTCCTCTCCTCGGCCGTCGGACATCTGCTTGAACTGGCCTGTCCCGAGGAGTACGAGGTCAAGCGCGGCAAGTGGTCTTTCGCCCACCTGCCGGTAATACCGCCGCACTTCGCGCTACAGCCGATTCTGAAAACCGAGTCGCGCCTCAAGTTGCTGGTCCGCCTGCTCAAACGCAAGGATGTCGTCAGCCTGGTCAACGCCTGCGACGCCGGCCGCGAGGGTGAACTGATTTTCAACTACATCGTTCAGCACGCCAGGAATACCAAACCAGTCGAACGCCTCTGGCTGCAGTCGATGACCCAACAGGCGATCAGAGACGGCTTCTCACGCCTGCGCAGCGGCACCGACATGCAAGGCCTTGGCGACGCTGCTGTCTGCCGCTCGGAGTCGGACTGGTTGGTCGGCATCAATGGCACGCGCGCCATGACCGCTTTCAACTCGAAAACTGGTGGCTTCCACCTGACCACCGTCGGTCGCGTTCAGACGCCAACGCTGGCGCTGATGGTCGACCGCGAAGACCGCATTCGCAAGTTCAAACCGCGCGCCTACTGGGAAGTCGAGGGGCTCTTCGTTTGTGCCGCCGGCGACTACCGCGGCAAGTGGTTCGACGAGAAGCACAAGGGCAAGGACCACGACGAGCACGCGCGCGCAGACCGCTTGTGGGACGATGCCCGCGCCGTCGCCCTGCAGCAGAAATGCGCCGGCAAGGACGGTGAGGTCAGCGAAGAGACGAAGCCCTCGACGCAGCTATCGCCGCTGCTCTACGACCTGACCAGCCTGCAACGCGAAGCCAACGGCCGCTTCGGCTTCTCCGCGAAAGCAACGCTTGGCCTGGCGCAAGCACTCTACGAGAAGCACAAGGTATTGACCTACCCACGGACAGATGCTCGTGCCCTGCCCGAAGACTACCTCGATACGGTAAAGGCAACGCTATCGATGCTCACCGGTGAGAACGCGATAAAAGGGAGCGACGAATCTGCACTCGCCCGCTATGCGCCTTTCGCCGCGAATATCCTGGCTCGTCAGTGGGTGATGCCCAATAAGCGCATCTTCAACAACGCCAAGATCTCCGATCACTTCGCGATCATCCCGACGCTGCAGGCGCCCAAGCATCTGTCTGAACCGGAGTTGAAACTCTACGACATGGTCGTCAAGCGTTTCCTTGCGGTCTTCTATCCGGCCGCCGAATCACTGATCACGACGCGCATCACGCGCGTCGAGGGCGAGCCCTTCAAGACCGAAGGCAAGGTGCTGGTCAATCCCGGCTGGCTGGCGGTCTACGGCCGCGACGCACAGGAGGGCAATGACGGCAATCTGGTCGCGGTACAGCCAAAAGAAGTCGTGCATGCGGAAGAGATACTCCTCAACGCACATGAAACCAAGCCGCCGCCGCGCTACTCGGAAGCAACGCTACTGACCGCCATGGAGGGCGCCGGCAAAACGATGGACGACGAGGAACTGCGCGCGGCGATGGCTGGACGTGGCCTCGGCACGCCGGCAACGCGTGCGCAGATCATCGAGAACCTGATCGCCGAACAGTATCTTCACCGCGACGGCCGCGAACTGCAGCCGACCGCCAAGGCTTTCTCGCTGATGACCCTGCTCAACGGCCTGGGCATTCCGGAGCTGACGGCCCCGGAGCTGACCGGAGAATGGGAATGGAAGCTCGCGCGCATGGAACGGGGCGAGATGTCGCGCAAGGAATTCATGAGCGAAATCGCGGCGATGACCGAGGGCATCGTTACTCGTGCCAAGAGCTACGATAGCGACACCATCCCCGGTGATTTCGGCGAACTGAAAACACCTTGTCCGAAGTGCGGCGGCCTGATCAAGGAAACCTACAAGAAGTTTCAGTGCCAGGCCTGCGATTTCTCCCTCTGGAAGATTGTCGCCGGTCGTCAGTTCGAAGACCGCGAGATTGATGAACTGCTCACCGAGCGTAAGATCGGACCACTGACCGGCTTCCGCAACAAGATGGGACGCCCCTTCAACGCGATCATCAAACTAAACGCCGACAACGCACCTGAGTTTGACTTTGGCCAGGGAAGTGCCGGCGACGCCGCCGAAGAAGTCGACTTCTCGCAGAGCGAAGCCCAGGGCGCCTGCCCGAAGTGCGGCGCCCGCGTATTCCCGCACGGCATGGCCTACGTTTGCGAGAAATCGCAAGGGCCCAACAAGAGCTGTGACTTCCGTTCGGGGACGATCATTCTCCAGCAGCCGATCGAGCCCGAACAGATGCAGAAGCTATTGAGTACCGGGCGGACCGACCTGCTGCGCGGCTTCGTCTCGGCGCGTACGCGCCGCAAGTTTTCTGCCTTTCTGGTACGCGGCAGCGATGGAAAAGTCGGCTTCGAGTTCGAAAAACGCGAAGCAAAAGTGACCAGCAAGAAGCCAGCCGCCACCAAGACCGACACTGACACGCCAGAAACAGGAAAGAAACCCAGCTCGCGCAAAAAGGTGGCCAGCTAGTACCAGCAGCCGCTCACTCACGGACAACCCTGCGCGCGGCTGTTTCACGTGAAACAGCCGCGCGGCGCAGCGCCGCAAGCAGCACTCGTCAGCCCGCAAGCACGCCGGGCGGCGGTGCGTCCAGGATCGCCGCGCGCAAGACGTCAATCGCCTGCGGCCGCGGGAAGCTCGCCCGCCAAGCGATCACCACCTTGCGCACCGGCACCGGATCACGGAACTCGCGAAACTCCAACAGCTCGTCGTGCGGCCACGCCGCCGCCGCTGAGACCGGCACTACCGAAAGACCGGCGCCACTGGCAACCATGTAACGCACCGTCTCGAGCGAGCTCCCCTCCAGCGCGCCGTCGGTACCGCCCGCTGCCGAAAGCTTGGGGCACGCCTGCACCACTTGATCACGGAAGCAATTCCCATTGCCGAGCAGCAGCAGATTCTCGGCAGCGACCTGATCCGGGTCGATTAGGGCTTGCCGCGTGAGCGGATGCCCGTTCGGCAAGACCATGCAAAACGGCTCCTCGTAAACCACCCGCGAAACGATGCCTGCTTCGCCGAATGGCAAGGCGACGACAATCACATCCAGTTCGCCGCGACGCAACTGCGCACTCAGATTTACCGTAAAGTTCTCGTGCAGAAAAAGTGGCATCCGCGGCGCACGCGCATGCAGGGCGGGGATCAGACGCGGCAGCAAGTACGGTGCGATGGTGTAAATGACCCCCAGGCGCAAGGGCCCCAACAAGGGATCTTTGCCCTGCTCGACGAGTTCCTTCAGTCTACCCGCCTCCTCCAGAACCCGTTCCGCCTGAATGGCCATCTGTTCACCAAGCATCGTCAAGCGCACCTCGGCAGACGATCGCTCGAAGAGAACCACGCCGTAGCGCTGCTCGAACTTCTTCAAGGCCACCGACAAGGTCGGTTGGCTGACGTGACATTTCTCCGCCGCCCGGCCGAAATGCTTCTCACGAGCAAGCATCGCGATGTAGCGCAACTCGGTCAGGGTCATCGGCGATCCTCTCGTTTCAGAACGTGCTGACCTTGTCGGCCGCCAGCCGTTCCAGCTCCGCCGTCTCCAGCCACATCCACTTTCCCACCGCGAGCGATGCTGGCAACACGAAACCGCCGATGCTGATCCGATGCAGCGCCTCCACCCGATTGCCGGCGGCGGCGAGCATGCGCTTGACCAGATGATAGCGACCCTCGGTTACCGTCAGGCGCAGGCAGCGCGGGCCGAGAAGGACACAGTCCTGCGCGGCAACCGGCCTGGGGTCGTCGTTTAGCACCACGCCAGCCAGCAGGGCGGACATCTGTGGCGCATCAACGCCATGTCGTGTTGTCACCTCATAGACCTTGGGCACCGCTTTTTTCGGTGAGGTATAGCGATGTATGAACTGCCCGTCGTCGGTCAGCAGCAAGAGCCCGGTGCTGTCTTCGTCGAGCCGTCCAACTGCCTGCACACCGCGGGTCAGCAAGGGATCGGGAAGAAGCGAGTAGACGCTGGGATGATGTAAAGGGCGTTGTGAGCATTCGTAGCCCGCCGGCTTGTGTAGTGCCAGATAGGCGAAGCGCCGATAAACCCAGGCAACACCGTCCACCGTGAAGCTCAGGCCGTCCGCCTCGAAGCGCGCGAAGGGATTGTCGCAGAGCTGCCCGGCAACCCAGACGCTGCCCGAGCGAACCAGCGCCCGGCAGTCAGCTCTGCTGCCAAAGCCCTGCGATCGCAACAAACGTTCCAGCTCGATCATCATTGCTCCCCAGGAAAAGCGGTGCAACGGGCGCAGGTTCTCAGCGGCCGACAGTACTCTTGTTGCTCAAGGTTTGGACTCATGCTCGCAGTGTACACGACCTGTACCACGAGCATCCGAAGGAAGCACAGCAATCGCCTTGCCCAAGGCCGGCTATTGTTCTCAGCTGCACCAGCGACGACAATAGACAGTACGCTACTCAACCTCAAGGAAAGCCGAGCATGCTGGTCAAATTCAACTCGAGCACCTCCGGACAGATCATGATGTTCGCAGCTGCCGCCCGCCAACTCCTCGAAATCCTTCGTAAGGACTGCACGGCGCGCGGCGTGATTACCGCCGAGCAACTACCCGAAGCCATCGAACGCCTGCGAACGGCCGTGGCCGGCGGCAGGCGCAACGTCGCCGCCGGGCTTCCCGCGCCGTCCACCGCCCCCGAAAAAAATGAAGGTAGCGAAGGTGATCATCCAGAAGATGACCCGCCAATCGGATTGGCTCAGCGCGCCTTCCCACTGATCGAACTCCTGGAGTGGACGCAGAAAGAGGACGGCTTCATTCTCTGGGAAGCCGCCAAGGATTTCTAGAGTGCGTAGGACCCTATCCTGTCGCGGCGTCATCTATCAGCGCTTGGACTTGCGCAGCTTGACGACCATCGTCGTCAGCGGCGTTCTCGCCTTGCTGACCAGCACTGTCGGCGCAGCCGAGGTGGCGGTCGACGCCGGTCACACGCTGGCTGCCCACGGCGCAAGCAGCGCGCGTGGTGGCCGTGAATTCGACTTCAACCGCGTGCTTGCGAAACGGGTGAGCCGCGAACTCGGCTTACGCCAGCTGGACGTCCGACCCATAAACTTTGACGGCAAGATAGAAAGTCTGGCCGCCCGCCCCGAACAGGCCGCCGGCACCGACTTTTTCATTTCAATCCACCACGATTCAGTGCACGCCGATCTACTGCAGGAATGGGATTGGCAGGGAAGCCCGCAGACCTACAGCGATGACTACAGCGGCTTCGCGCTCTTCGTTTCACATGACAGCCCCGATCTGGCGACCAGCCTGCGCTGTGCGTCAGCAATCGGCGCCCGCCTGCGGCGGATGGGTTTCCAGCCCGCCCGCCATCATGCCAATCCGCCCTCCGGAACACCGCGCGCGGTGGCCGACGCAACCAACGCGGTGCACTACTACGACAAGCTTGTCGTCCTCTACCGCACGACGCTACCGGCGGTACTCTTCGAAGCGGGAGTGATCAAAAACCGTGACGAGGAGTTGTTGCTGCTCGACGCCAGCCGCCAGGCACGCATGGCCGACGGCATCGCCACCGGCATCGCCGCCTGCCTGTACGCTGCTCAGGGGTCGAACGGCAAGCCGCAGAAGGCCGCGCCAGCAGCGACCGTGCCATCCCCCTGAGCGGCAAGCAAGGCCCGCTGCCGGCGCTGAAGCCCCGCGTTCAGACCTTTCGATACACCTCTGCACCGGCCTTCACGAACTCGATCGCTTTCGCCTCCATCCCCTTGCTCAGCGCCTGTGCCTCACTGACTCCCTGTGCCGCGGCGAACTCCCGGACTTCCTGGGTGATCTTCATCGAACAGAAATGCGGGCCGCACATCGAGCAGAAGTGCGCCACCTTGGCCGACTCCTTGGGCAGGGTCTCGTCGTGAAACTCGCGCGCCTTGTCGGGGTCCAGGCCCAGGTTGAACTGGTCGTCCCAGCGAAACTCGAAGCGCGCCTTCGACAGCGCGTTGTCGCGAATCTGCGCACCCGGGTGGCCTTTCGCCAGATCGGAAGCATGTGCCGCCAATTTGTAGGTAATGATGCCCACCTTCACATCGTCCTTGTCCGGCAGCCCGAGGTGCTCTTTTGGCGTCACGTAGCAGAGCATGGCGGTACCGAACCAGCCAATCATCGCCGCACCGATACCGCTGGTGATGTGGTCGTAGCCAGGAGCGATATCGGTGGTCAAGGGGCCAAGGGTGTAAAACGGCGCTTCCTTGCACTGCTCGAGCTGCAGTTCCATGTTCTCCTTGATCATGTGCATCGGCACATGGCCCGGACCCTCGATCATCACCTGCACGTCGTGCTTCCAGGCGATGTCGGTCAGCTCGCCGAGCGTTTCCAGTTCGCCTAGTTGGGCGGCGTCGTTGGCATCGTAGATAGACCCCGGACGCAAGCCATCACCGAGGCTGAAAGCCACATCGTAGGCTTTCATGATCGCGCAGATCTCTTCGAAGTGCGTGTACAGGAAACTCTCCTGGTGGTGCGCGAGACACCACTTGGCCATGATCGAACCACCGCGCGAAACGATGCCGGTTAGCCGGTTGGCGGTCAGCGGCACATAGCGCAACAACACCCCGGCGTGAATCGTGAAGTAGTCGACGCCCTGCTCGGCCTGCTCGATCAAGGTATCGCGGAAGATCTCCCAGGTCAGGTCTTCAGCCTTGCCATTGACCTTCTCTAGCGCCTGGTAGATCGGCACCGTGCCGATCGGTACGGGGCTATTGCGAATGATCCACTCGCGCGTTTCGTGAATGTTCTTTCCAGTCGATAGATCCATCACCGTGTCGCCGCCCCAGCGGATCGACCAGGTCATCTTCTCGACCTCTTCCTGAATGCTCGAACCCAGCGCCGAATTGCCGATATTGGCATTGATCTTGGTCAGGAAGTTACGACCGATGATCATCGGCTCGCTTTCCGGGTGATTGATGTTGCAGGGAATGATCGCTCGCCCACGAGCCACTTCCGAACGCACGAACTCCGGCGTGATCTCCTCCGGAATACTGGCGCCGAAACTGTTGCCAGGATGCTGACGGCAGAGAATCTCGGCGAAACGTTCGCCCTGAGGCCCGGAAGCCTGCAATTGCTCGATGTAGGCGCGGCGATTGTTGTTTTCGCGAATGGCGACGTATTCCATTTCCGGAGTGATGATGCCACGCCGCGCGTAATGCATCTGGCTGACGTTGGCGCCACCCCGGGCGCGTAGCGGGCGGCGCTGCAGACCGGGAAAACGCAGATCGTCGAGCGCCGCATCAGCGGCGCGAACACGCCCAAAATCAGAACTCAGGCCGCCGAGCGCCTCACTATCACCACGCTCGGCAATCCACTGCGCGCGCAGCGCCGGCAGGCCCTGGCGGATATCGATCGTCGCCTGCGGATCGGAGTACGGTCCCGAGCAGTCGTAAACATAAATCGGCGGGTTTTTCTCGCCGCCGAAAGCGGTATCGGTATCGGCCTGAGAAATTTCGCGCATCGGCACGCGCAGATCAGCGCGACTTCCGGTAACGTAAATCTTGCGGGAATTCGGCAAGGGCTGGATCGCAGCCTGGTCGACGTGAGCGTCAGCGGCGATGAACTTCTCGTTAGCGTTCATGGTGTTTCCTTGCAGAGGGGTAAGGCAAAAGCGCTACGCAAACGTGCAGCGTGCAAGGGGTCGGCAAGACGAGCGAGACGGAGTGAAGGCTATCACCCTGCGCACAAAGCAAACATGGTGCGCTCCGCTTCCCTACGACGGCATGACCCGTACAGGTTCGAAGGGACTCTCTCAGCCACACCCTAGCAGCGCGGCACCCCCAACGTGAGCGCCCAAGTTACTGGAATCGCTGGACTTTGGCAAGAATATTGATATCTTTCGGCCACGCTCGCTGCTACGGAAAAGCACGCCGCGGACACCATTATTGGTGATCAGCGGATAACTGCCGAGTCAATAGCGACGCACTCGCCGCCGTAAGCTGTGGATTTGGCACCCTAAACCGAGCACGCGATGGCTGCCCCGGGTTCCCGGTAGGCGGCAAGCAAAGCCTCGACCTCGTTGTGCGTGGCGCCTGCAAGAACTGCAGTAGCGCTGGCGTCCCCACGGGGATTCGAACCCCGGTACCTACCGTGAAAGGGTAGTGTCCTAGGCCTCTAGACGATGGGGACCCGGAACTGACATCTTTCGCCTTGCTGGTGGAGGTACGCGGGATCGAACCGCGGACCTCTTGCATGCCATGCAAGCGCTCTCCCAGCTGAGCTATACCCCCCCCGAAAGAAGCGCGCATTATAGGGTTCGAGGCCTGCCTTGTAAAGCACCGTTCATCACCACGGAGTAATCCACCCAGTCGCTCTCTCCGTCGATGCCCTGCAAGCGGCGAAGGTTGCGCGCGCGTAGCTGCTTGCTCAGCGAGCGCGGCCCAATGCGTGCGTCGGAAATGTCGATCAGCCCGAATTCCTGATCGGGCGTGTAAACCACGTTGCCGAGATGCAAGGAGCGAAAATACACGCCGGCTTCATGCAAACGAATGATGAAATCCGTGAACGCCGCTTTCAAGCCCGGCTCTATCGCCGGGTCAAGGCCCTCGCGCAGCATTTCACGCAGCGTCTTCCCGGCCAGCGGCTGGTAGTGCACAGCATCGCGCCCAATCGAAGGAATTCGCCACACAGCGATGATCACCGGCGCCGGAATGTGGCGCTGGTGGAGAGCCTCGGCATGGTCGGCAAAGCGTTGTGCATAGGGCGACCAGGCTGCTGACGAAAACAGGCGCTTGCGGCGAAAGAGCTTGAGGATCGTCCCGTCAGCAAGCCCCAAGACCTTGTCCCCAAAACCGTCTGCCTCAAGAACAGCCGCCCCGGCGCGCATGGCAAGGTAGACGTCGTGCTCCAGTGTCTTCAAGCTGCCTCCGTACTCAAAAGACTCAGAGTCTACCTTTTTCGCCGAAGGCAAGGCAGGATCGCCGCCATCTGATCAAGTCGTGGCCGTTAGAATGCAGTTTTTCTTACCAGCGATGATCATCCGATGAACTTCATGCACGCCCTCAACGCCGCCTGGCAGGACCGCAATAGTCTGCTGTGCGTCGGCCTCGACCCCGACCCAGCGCGCTTCCCGGCCCACTTGCGCGGCCAGCCTGACGCCATTCTCACTTTCTGCAAAGGAATCGTCGACGCCACCGCCGATCTGGTCTGCTCGTTCAAACCGCAGATCGCCTATTTCGCCGCCCAGGGCGCCGAAGACCAGCTACAAGCACTGATCGGCCACATTCACAGCGCCCACCCGACGATACCGGTAATCCTCGATGCCAAGCGCGGCGACATTGGCAGTACCGCCGAGCAATACGCCATCGAAGCCTTCGAACGTTTCAAAGCGGACGCGCTGACCGTCAACCCCTACATGGGACGCGACTCCATCGAACCCTATCTGGCTTACGGCGACAAGGGCATCATCCTGCTCTGCCGAACCTCGAACCCCGGCGGCAGCGACCTGCAGTTCCTCGACGTCGGTGGTGAAAAGCTCTACGAGCGCCTCGCCCGCCTGATCAGCGGCAACTGGAACCAGAGCGGCCAGTGCGCGCTCGTCGTCGGCGCCACCTTCCCTGGCGAAATCGCCCGCGTCCGCGAACTTACCGGCAACATGCCCCTGCTCGTGCCGGGAATCGGCGCCCAGGGCGGCGACATCGAAGCTACCGTCCGCGCCGGCTGTACGGCAACGGGCGACGGCCTGCTGATCAATTCCTCGCGCGCCATCCTCTATGCCGGCAACGAAGAAGATTTCGCAGCCGCGGCACGGCGAGTGGCCATGGCCACTCGCGATGCGATCAACACCTATCGCCAGGCAGCTTAGCGGCTGCGGACGAGCAGTGCGGAGGCCACAAAAGCAAGGAGGCTGATGACCTCGAGTACTGGCGCCGTCCGCTTTCTCTTCCTATGCTCCTGGAGCAGAAGTGGGGGCTTTCAAGAGCCCGCTCGTCAAGGTCGCGGAATGCCTATCGCCGGAGCTCTCCGGCGACGAGCAGGCCGGGGCAGGCATCCACAGCTTCCTCTTTCGGCTTCGCCATGGTCCGCATGACCGGCTGCAAATCCAGCCACCATTGCTGCGTCGGCCGCCGATGCTGCAGATCAACGACGTCATGCATACGGTTGATCGCAGAGATCATCACCTTGCCTTCGACCAGGCCAATATAGGCCCCGGCGGCCGAGCCGCGCTGCAGTTCCGCGGTCAGGAAATCGATACAATGAGCCGCCAGACGGGTGGCCAGCACGCGATCGAACGGAGACGGGTTACCCCCCTGCTGGACATGACCCAGGATCGCCTGGCGCACGTCGAACAGGCCGTGGCCTTCCTCCTCGAACAGCCGGCACATGAAATCGGTCGTGTACTGGGCGTTTGCACGTTCGTTACGAATCGTGAGGTAGAAACGCCGACCGCCATGAAAGCTCTCGATCATCCGTTCCACGTCTGCTTGCAGGTCCTTGAGCGAGACCCCTTCTTCGGGCAGATAGATGCGCTCGGCGCCGCTTGCCAGACCACTCATCAGCGCCAGGTAGCCGCAGTAGCGGCCCATTACTTCGACCACGAAGCAACGCCGCGCTGCCATCGCCGACTGCTTGATGCGATCGAGGGCCTCAACGATGGCGTTGAGAGCAGTGTCGGCGCCAATGCTCAGCTCCGAACCGGGGAGGTTGTTGTCAATGCTCGCGGGCAGACAAATCATCGGAATCTTGAAGGCCGGATAGCGTTCTCGCTCGCTGTACAGAGTATGGGCGACCCGGTAGGCCAGCCAGCCACCGATGATCAGCAAGCCGTCTATGCCGTGAGTTTCTAGCGCGCGCGCCACGGTATACAGCTGCTCGACGGTCGGCGCCTGCCGGGTCGTACCTAGTTCGGCGCCGCCCATGGCCGCCCAACCCTCTACGTCGCCCCAACTTAGCTCGTCGATCCGGCCGGCCAGCAGACCCTCGAAACTGCCACGCACTCCGAGCATCGTGTGGCCGCGATCCAGCCCGAGCCGAACGGCGGCGCGCGCCGCGGTATTCATCCCTGGCGCAAGCCCACCGCCGTGCAGCACAGCTAGCCGGCGCCGGCGAACCGGCGCTTTGACACTGGGCGGCGCGCCAGCCATCGCCTTGAAAGTATGAAACATCTCCGTAAAGCTGCTGCCGCGCAACTCCATTGCTGCCGCATAGTCATGCGCGGCAATTCTTCTGGCTACGTTTTGAGTTTGCTCCACGCAAAGCATCAAGGGCGCGTGTCGTACCCGGTTGTAGCGCATACCAACCATTTGCGGTTCACTGTCCTCGGTGGCCGACAACAGCTCCTGAACGGCGGCGTGGCCGACCAGTGTGCTCATGCAACGATCGAAGGCGCTTGGCGTGCCGCCGCGCTGAACGTGGCCGAGAATAGTCACCCGCGTGTCCTCACCAAGCCGGTCTTGAAGCACCTGCCGCACCTGCTCGCTAGTGATCGCCTGGCCTTCCTTGTCGCACGCCCCTTCGGCGACAACGACAATACTATCGCGGCGACCGGCCGCCCGACCGCTGCGCAAACGCTCGCACATCTCTTCCTGCCAGTCGTCTGGCGGCGGACTTTCCGGGATCAGGACATAGTCCGCACCGCCGGCGATCGCGCTCATTAGGGCCAAATAGCCACAGTGGCGGCCCATCACCTCAACCACGAATGTACGCTGGTGGCTGGCGGCCGTGCTGCTAATGGCGTCAATGGCCTCGACGATTCGGTGCAGCGCTGAATCGGCACCGATGGTCATGTCGGTGCCAACCATGTCGTTGTCAATAGAGCCGACCAAGCCGGTAATCATCAGTGCCGGATGCCGTTGCGCGGTGATCTCGTCGATCTCGCCGCGCTGAACCAGTTCCGCCAAGAGACTCGGCCACTCCTGCCGAAACAAGTTGGCACCTGTCAAGCTACCGTCGCCGCCGATCACCACCAGCCGGTCGATTCCGTGCTGGAGGAGGTTTCTGGCTGCGGTCAGCCGGCCGTCGCGCTCGCGAAACGCCGGGCAGCGCGCTGTCCCGATGATCGTTCCGCCCCGGTGTAGAATGCTGCCGACATCGTCCCAGGAAAGTGAGCGAATGCGGTCGCCGCCATCCACCATGCCCTGATAGCCCTCAAGAATGGCGTGCACGCCGACGCCCCGGTGCAACGCCGCGCGGACTACCGCGCGCACTGCGGCATTCATGCCTTGGGCATCGCCGCCACTGGTCAGCACGCCAATGCTAATCGAGAGATTGGTGACCATGGATACGACCTTCCTTCAACTGTTAATGTGCAAGTCGTCGAGTAGGCGACTCACAATTTCCCTTAGCCTCAGTGCGTAAGAAAGGGCTGGGGGTGAGACGCGGAATTCAGGGACCATGCTCCCTGCGCGTCGAACGATGCCGACGTGCAAGCCCGATTGCACACTGCGAGTACGGGAAATGGTCCGTCGCCGCCTGAAGACAAAAGGCTCAGGCGGCCACCTATGGTATGAATCATGCCAACGGCTAATTCACACAACATACTATTCGCATACTTGGGAATGAACTGGAATTTCTTCGCCCGGCAGAATTCCGCGTGCGTGCGCCCTACCCGTCGTTCGTGGCTGCAGAAGCCCAGGGACCTTTCCAGAACGCAGAACGAGTTGCACACGAGCGGCAGCCGCATCTCACGGCGTGAGCCGCCTTTGCTGCTTGTCTTCCCGGCACCCATTACCTTCCGCGCGATTCCGCAAAGCGCTGCCAGCGCTTCAGGCCTGAAAAAGACCTTATTTCCGCCAGCTTGCGCGTTGCGCTAAAAGAACAGCCGAAATGGTCGTCCATCTCGGCTTCCTGCTAGACGGCATTACAGATTGCAGGAGCGCCACCACTGGCTGTGGTCCTGACGCAAGGTCTCATGCGACGGAATTTCGTAAAACACCAGATCAGTGCCGTTACCCATATAGATACCGTTTTTGATCATCCGGTAGGGAAACTCAAGTGAGTGCACCCGATGCACCAGCTTGCTTTGCTTGCCGCTTGGATCCACTTCCAGCAAAGCCTCGCGCAGATGGTGAACGAACGAGTACGGCAAATCGCCGATGGCACCGGCGCCGGGATCCGTCGCCAGTGCGCCCAGGCTCAACTCGACAAAGCACAGGCCAGGGAAGCGAATGAACTTGTTTGGCTGACTGGTGATACTTTCATAGTAAGTCTTCGGGTCCTGCGCGCTCACCACCAGGCTGTTGATCGGCGCCAGATCCTGATACATGTGCAAGCCCTTCCCTTTCGCCGGAAGCGAATCGGAGCGGCTCAAGCCAAGCGTCTGGCCGTAGGCGGTGCCCAGATACAGTTTGCCGAGAGCGCTCACCGGAATATGCTCAAGTACTCGGTACACGGAAATATAAACCGAGTTCTTGGGGGTACCATCAGGGTGCGCGACACAGCGCTTCAAGCCCTCATCGATGTTGAAGAACTCATGACGAAAGTTCACATCGACCTCGAAGAAGATCGCTTGCCCCTTGGATTTGTAGCTATGCCCGGTTGAGTAGTATTGCCCGAACTCCTCCGGTTCCAGCATGGACGCGATCAGGGCTTCGGGGACCAGCGAAAAGTAGAGATGTATCGTCATGATTGTGTACTTTCTCCAAGATCAGATTGTATGGACGACGTGCCATCGTCGGAAGACGACGATGCTTACACATAGACCACCACGATTTCGTTGTTGCAGCCACAACTCCGGTGTCGGAATTATACGAGGTGTGGCTGGCAGCGCCTAGCCGATTGAACCTACTTTCTCAGACGGCTTTCCGGTTGATGCGTAAAGCATTTCTGGCTCTTCCCCGTCGAACGACCACTAGGCCGAAGAGCTTGTTGCCCACAGCCGACCGCCTCTTTCTGCAGACCGTGAGCAACGAAAGCCGAGCTCAACGGAGCTTTTTCCCGATCTCCGTGAGTCACCCTAGATGACTTCACAGCCGAGAATACTCAAACGTCAATATTCCGCGCCGCCAAAGCATTCACTTCGATGAAGTTACGCCGCGGTTCGACCAGCTCACCCATCAAGGTGGTGAAGATCTCGTCGGCACGAATCGCGTCCTCGATCTGAACTTTCAACAAGCGCCGCACTTTCGGGTCCATGGTCGTTTCCCAGAGCTGATCAGGGTTCATTTCACCAAGCCCTTTGTAGCGCTGCTTGCTGACCGTACGCTCGACTTCATCGAGTAGCCACTTCATCGTTTCGGAAAAACTGCCGACTGCCTGCTGCTTTTCACCGCGGACCACGACGCCCCCAGGGCCAAACAGGCCGGCCAGAAGTTCGGCCGTCTTGCGCATTTGCGTGTAATCGCCGCTGACCAGCAGATCCTCATCGATGACACCAACTTTGAGATTGCCATGCAGCACTTTTTCCAGGCGTAGTTGCCAGCGCTCCTCGGCGTCATCGTAACGCGCGAAGATCTTGATCCCCAGCTTGCCGCCAACGGCTTCCATCAGAGCTACTGCAGTCGCTGTTGCCGACGCCTCGTCGCCGACGTCGACTTTCAGATTGGCATCGATCAAAGCGTGCAGCACCTCGGGATTTATCAGATGCGACAGACGGTTGATGACCGCTTCGGCGAGCAGATACTCGCGCGCCAGCTCTTCCAGAACAGCCCCGGAAATCTCCCGCGCACCGCTCTTCGGTGTGAGCACCGAACCCTCCAGTGCCAGAGTCAGCAGAAACTGCTTGAGCGCTTGGTCGTCCTTGATGTAGCGCTCGGTCTTGCCGTGCTTAACCTTGTACAGCGGTGGCTGCGCAATGTACATGTGCCCATTCTCGATCAACTCGGGCATCTGACGATAGAAGAAGGTAAGCAGCAGGGTACGGATGTGGGCACCATCGACATCAGCATCGGTCATGATGATCAGGCGGTGATAACGCAGCTTCTCCGGCTTGTACTCATCCTTACCGATACCGGTGCCAAGCGCGGTAATCAGGGTGACGATCTCTTGCGAAGAAATCAGCTTGTCAAAGCGCGCTTTCTCGACGTTGAGGATCTTTCCCTTCAACGGCAGGATGGCCTGGAACTTTCGGTCGCGACCCTGCTTCGCAGAACCGCCGGCGGAATCTCCCTCGACCAGGTATAGCTCGCAAAGCGCCGGGTCTTTCTCCTGGCAATCTGCCAGCTTCCCGGGCAAGCCGACGCCGTCGAGCAAACCCTTGCGGCGCGTCATCTCCCTCGCTTTTCTGGCTGCGTCGCGTGCCCGCGCCGCTTCGACGATCTTGCCGGTAATCACCTTGGCGTCAAGCGGCCGCTCCTGAAGAAACTCGCTCAGCTTGGCCGCCACCACCTCTTCGACCGCCGGTCGCGCTTCCGATGAAACCAGTTTCATCTTGGTCTGCGAGGCAAACTTCGGATCGGGCATTTTCACCGACAGCACGCAGGCCAGGCCTTCACGCATGTCGTCGCCGGCGATATCGACCTTGGCCTTCTTGGCGATCTCGTTCTCTTCGATATAGCGATTGATGACCCGCGTCATCGCCGCCCGCAGGCCGGTCATGTGCGTTCCACCGTCAGCCTGCGGGATGTTGTTGGTGAAGCACAGAACCTGTTCGGCGTAGCTGTCGTTCCATTGCATGGCCACTTCGACGCTGATCGGGCCATTGACACTCAGCGATTCACCTTCCGCATGGAAAATATTCGGATGCAGTACCGACTTGCTGCGATTGATGTATTCGACGAAACCCTGAACCCCGCCCAGAAAAGCAAAGTCTTCTTCCTTGCCGTTGCGCTGATCGATCAGGCGGATCTTCACGCCGTTGTTGAGGAAAGACAGCTCGCGCAAACGCTTGGCAATGATTTCGTAGTGGAACTCGACCTCGCCGAAGATTTCCTCGTCGGCCATGAAGTGCAGTTCGGTGCCGCGCTTCTCGGTGTGGCCAAGAATCCTCGTCGGTGATACCTCGACTCCCCGTTGCATCTCGAGTGGACGGTCGACGACCTTGCCACGATTGAACTCGATGAAATGCTTCTGACCATCGCGGCGAATGGTCAGCCGCAACCACTTTGACAAGGCGTTGACGCAGGAGACGCCAACGCCGTGCAAACCTCCGGAAACCTTGTACGAATTCTGGTTGAACTTGCCACCAGCGTGCAGCACGCACATCACGATCTCCGCGGCCGACCGCTTCGGCTCGTTACGGTCATCGAACTTCACACCGGTCGGGATTCCACGACCGTTGTCGGTCACCGAAATTGAATTATCAACATGAATGGTAATGACAATGTCGTCGCAGTGACCGGCCAGCGCCTCGTCAATGGCATTATCGACCACCTCGAAAACCATGTGGTGCAAACCCGTCCCATCAGAGGTGTCACCGATGTACATCCCCGGGCGCTTGCGCACCGCCTCCAGGCCTTCCAGTTGCAGGATGCTCGTTTCGTCGTAGGCGGCTTGCTCGTTTTCTTCACTCATTCTTTGATCCAAACTATCTGTCGTCGGTTTAAGCACTGGTGTTGCTGTTCGGCCCGCGCATCCCCTCAGATGCGCATTGGCATAACCACGTAGCGGAATCGCTCGTTGCCAGGAATGGTCAACAGCGCACTTGAATTGGCGTCGTTGAAGCCCCATTCGATGCTTTCCTCCGAGCGGTTGTTCAACACGTCGAGCAGGTAAGCAACATTGAAACCGACGTCGAGTGCTTCTCCATCGTACTCGACTTCGATCTCTTCGAGCGCTTCTTCCTGCTCGGCGTTGGCAGCCATGATCTTGAGAGAGCCCTCGGCAAGCATCAGACGAACGCCGCGGAATTTCTCATTGGTCAGAATCGCCGCCCTGACCATCGACTGCAGCAAGAGCGTGCGACTGACCGAAACGACGTTCCTCAGGCTAGCCGGAATGACTCGCTCGTAGTCCGGGAAGCGACCGTCGATCAGCTTCGAGATCAAGCTGATATGGCCGAACTGGAAACGAATCTGGTTCGGCAGCATCTCGATCGAAAGCGCTTCGTCGCTATCAGCGAGCAGCCTGTTCAGTTCGATCACCGTCTTGCGGGGCAGAATCAATTCCTGGCGCGCGGCACCCTCGGCCCGCAAAGCTTGGGGAGCGTCTTCGAGCGGCATGCTGGCGTAGGCCAGACGATGTCCATCCGTGGCCACGGCGCGCAACTGACTGCCATCAAAGAGCAGCAGAAGCCCGTTCAGGTAGTAGCGTACGTCTTGCGTCGCCATCGCGTACTGCGTTTGCGCCAGCAAACTGCGGAACGCCTTCTGCGCGACAGTGAAACGCTTGACTTCGCCCTCGGCCACCGCCAGGCACGGAAAGTCATCAGCCGGCAAGGTCTGCAGACTGAAGCGACTCTTACCAGCCTTTACCTGCAGGCGCCGGTCGTCCAGAACCAGGCTCACTTCGGCAGCTTCTGGCAAGGAACGCAGAATCTCCTGCAGCTTTCTCGCGCCGACCGTCACCGCGCCATCGCCATCACCGGTCGTATCGCTGCTCGAACTGGTGATCTGGATTTCTATATCGGTGGCCAGAAGGGTCAACACATCGCCCCGCTTTTCGAGCAAGACGTTCGACAGGATGGGCAATGTGTGACGCCTCTCAACTATCCCCGAAACGGCCTGCAACGGTGCCAGCAGAGTGTCGCGTCTTGTTTTAATAAGAAGCATATATATAAATCCTATAAAGACTATAGTCGGAACAAGTCTGTTGATACTTCTATATTTTCGTTTATATTCAACGTATTGCGTCTATTTTCAGAGCTGAAAAAAACCTGTCTTCGACTGTGGGCCAAATCTAATAACTTGTCCACAGGCTCCTTCTGTTCACTTTATCCACTATCTGTCGGCACTTTTTCCACGGACTTCTACACCTCACTACATGCTTCGCCCTAGCTCTTGAGGACCTGCTGCAGCACGTGTACATCATGGTTGAGTTCGTTGTCCTTGCTCCGCAGATCATCGATCGTTCGTACCGCGTGTAGCACGGTGGTGTGGTCGCGACCGCCGAAGGCGCCACCGATGGCCGGGTAACTCATCGTGGTCAGATTTTTGGCCAGCCACATGGCAATCTGCCTTGGTCGGACGATCACTCGCGTTCTCTTTTTCGAGAACAGGTCCGCCACCTTGATCTTGTAGTAGTCGGCCACCGTCTTCTGGATGTTGTCAACGGTGATCTGGCGGTTGACCGCGCCAATGACGTCCTTAAGCGCTTCCTTGGCCAGGTCCAGCGAGATCAGGAGGCCATGGAACGCCGAGTAGGCGAGCACTTTTTTGAGTGCGCCCTCAAGCTCGCGGACGTTGGAGCGTAGATGTTTGGCTATGTAGAATGCCACCTCGTCGTCGAGGGCGACGCCATCCCCTTCGGCCTTCTTCTTGAGGATGGCGACCCGCATCTCCGTCTCCGGCGGCTCGATCTGTACGGTCAAGCCCCAATCGAAGCGTGTGATCAGCCTATCCTCTAGGCCGGAAATATTCTTCGGATAGGTGTCGCAGCTGATCACGATCTGCTTGCGCGTTTCGCTCAGCGCATTGTAAACGTAGAAGAATTCTTCCTGTGTTCGGTTCTTGCCGTTGAAGAACTGGACGTCGTCGAGAAGCAGCACATCGAGCGAACGGTAGTAGCGCTTGAAGACGTCGAAGGACTTCTGCTGGTAAGCGCGCACGACATCCGAATAATAGTCCTCAGCATGTACGTAACGAACGACGCTTTCGGGAAAGTTATCGAGAATGTGATTGCCGATGGCGTGGATCAAGTGCGTCTTGCCAAGACCGGCACCCCCATAAATAAAGAGAGGGTTGTAGGTCGTCTCGCCCGGGTTGATCGAAACCTGTCGCGAAGCAGCGCGCGCCAGATCGTTGGCCTTGCCGACGATCAGGTTTTCAAAAGTGAAAGTCTTGATCAGGCGGGTCTTCTCGTAGGCCGTCCGGTCTCGCGCGGCGAGCGAGCTGCTGTTGATGGCAGCTGCCGTCACCGCAGCCGTTGGGCGGCTATCATTCCGCGGCGCAGCGCTGTTTGTCCCCGGCGCTTGCTGCCTTGGCGGTGCGACGCGCTCGCCGAGGCTCAAGACGATGTTGACCGGCATCGAAAAATGCTCGCACGCCAATTCTTCGATCCGTGCCAGATAGCGTTCCTTGACCCACTTGAGAATGAAACCGTTGGGCGCCAGGAGGCGCAAGCCGCGCGTGCAGTCCTCCTCCCCTTGCAGAACGAGGGGACGGATCCAGGTACTGAATTGCTGAGGCGGAAGTTCCTGCTCGAACTGGCTCAGACAGGCGGACCAGAAGCTAACCATCAATAGTCATGCACTGACATTCCGAAATAGTGGGCCGACGCAAAAACGTAACGGCGACCGCTCGCCATGACAAGACAGCTTGAAAATCATCGAGATGGACCACAATCCCCGCCTGGTGCAGGCTACCCACCTGGGGCTGGTAAGGAAGACCTGCCGCTGACCCTCTGCGCTTCGCAATTGTTATCTTGTCAGGAGCGCTCAAACGACAATTTTAACCCGTCAGACCGAAGTTATCCACAGCTTAATTGAAAATATGGCCTTGACAAGCTTTGCCCTCAGGCTGTCTAATTACGCGTTTACTTCGCAATGACTTCAAGGGTTTAACCATGAAACGCACTTATCAACCGTCGGTGGTTCGTCGCAAGCGCACGCACGGCTTCCTCGTCCGCATGTCTACCCGTGGCGGTCGCGCCGTCATCCGTGCCCGGCGCGCCAAAGGTCGTCATCGTCTGGCCGTTTGAACGGCAGCGCTGATTCAGCTCATTCAGCTGATTCCGTCGGCAATTTTTCGTTTGCCGCCGCAGCTTTTCCAAAGCGCTACCGCCTATTGAAAACGGATGACTATTCATCCGTTTTTGATTTCCGGAAGGCGCTGAAAAGCCAGCATTTTCTGCTACATTACCGCCCTCGTGACGCAGGCGACATAGCCGGAGCCAGGCTTGGCCTGGTCGTCGCCAAGCGCTTTCTGCGCCGCTCGGTTGATCGCAATCTGGTCAAACGACTGGCACGAGAGAATTTCCGCTTGCTGCGTGCCCGCCTTCGCTGCAACGATTTCGTGCTGCGCCTGGCGGCCAAGCCGAAACCAATTGACCGGCAAGCTTTGGCGCTGGAGATCCAGCGTCTGCTGAGCAAGATGACTTCACCTCGATGATGGGCCGATGAAACAGTTGTTGCTCGCGCTGATAGGCTTTTACCGTTACGCGATCAGTCCCTTTCTTGGCCGTCGTTGCCGCTTCTTCCCAAGCTGTTCCGAGTACGCGGCGGAAGCCGTTGAAAAACATGGCGCCGGCAAGGGAGCACGCCTTGCCCTGCAGAGAATTTTCCGTTGTCATCCGTGGAATCCGGGTGGTTTTGACCCCGTACCCTGAACATCAATTGAATCGTATAGGCTTTCATGGATAACCGACGCCTGCTCCTGTTGCTGGTCTTCTCCTTCTCGCTGGTCATGCTCTGGGATGCGTGGCAGAAATACAATCAGCCCCCACCAGTCGCACCCATAGCGACAGCCGGGGCAGTGGCTCCCGGATCGACGGCAGACCCGGCAGCGCCGCAGCCATCGGCAAGCCTGCATTCGCCGGTGCCGACGGTACCCGGCGCTGCAGCCGTTCCGTTTATGCCAACGGGCGAGACGGTGACCATCAGGACCGACCTTTTCGTCGCCGAGATCTCGGCAGAAGGAGGTGATGTCGTTCGCCTGACCCTGGACGATTACAAGGACACCGAGAGCAAAAGCAAGGATTTCTCTCTTTTCGAGCGACGTCACCAGTACGCCGCGCAAAGTGGCTTGATCGGCGAGGGTTTGCCAAACCACAAGACTGTCTTCTCGGTCGTCCCCGGTGACCGAGAACTCAGCGGCGAGGCCAAGACGCTGCAGCTGCGCCTCGAGGCAGCGCCCAGCAATGGCGTCAAGGTGAGCAAGATCTATACCTTTACCCGCGGCAGCTATCTGATCGATGTCGGCTACGAGATCGACAATGGTGGCGAGAAGCAGGTCGCGGCGCACGCGTACTATCAATTCCAGCGCGATACGGCGGCACCTGAAGGCGAGAGCCGGATGGTGATGACCTTCACCGGGCCCGCCGTCTATACCGAGCAGGAGAAGTTCCAGAAAGTCGATTTCTCCGCTGTCGAAGCGGGTAAAGCCAAGTTTGTCACGCAGGCCGACAACGGCTGGATCGCCATGATCCAGCACTATTTTGTCGCTGCCTGGGTGCCAGCTGACAAACTGCCGCGTGAGTACTTCATGCGCAAGCTCGACAACACGACCACCCCGACAATAAGGGTCGGCGTGATCGTTCCCGTGCCGGTCGCAGCGCCTGGAGCAAAGGTGGATTTTTCTGTTCCCCTTTATGCCGGCCCGCAGTTGCAAAGCACCCTCGACCATCTAGCACTGCCCGAGTCCGAAGGTGGCATTGGCGCTCAGGGTCTGTGGCTGGTCGTAGACTACGGCCTGCTGAAATATGTTGCTTCACCGATCTTCTGGTGCCTGAAGGCGATCCACAAACTGGTCGGCAACTGGGGCTGGGCGATCGTTCTGCTTACCATCGGTATCAAGTTGCTGTTTTTTCCGCTATCGGCCGCCAGCTACAAGTCGATGGCCAAGATGCGCAACGTGACGCCGCTTCTGGTCAAGCTCAAGGAGCGCCACGCCGGTGATCGACAGAAGCTCAACCAG
This sequence comes from Candidatus Accumulibacter meliphilus, assembly GCF_036625345.1. Lineage (NCBI taxonomy): Bacteria > Pseudomonadati > Pseudomonadota > Betaproteobacteria > Candidatus Accumulibacter > Candidatus Accumulibacter meliphilus. The sequence continues at coordinate 25,996 of NZ_JAZKTZ010000017.1, forward strand.
GAAATGATGGAGCTCTACAAGCGCGAAAAAATCAATCCGCTGGGTGGCTGCCTGCCGATTGCGGTGCAGATCCCCGTCTTCATCGCTCTCTACTGGGCCCTGCTGGGTGCCGTCGAAATTCGTGATGCGCCGTGGATTCTCTGGATCAACGACTTGTCGGCGAGCGATCCCTATTACGTCCTGCCGGTGATCATGGTCGTGACGATGCTCATCCAGACGCGGCTCAATCCGACGCCGCCGGATCCGATTCAAGCCAAAGTGATGATGATGATGCCCTTCATCTTCGGCGCCATGTTCTTCTTCTTTCCGGCTGGTCTGGTCCTTTATTGGGTGGTCAACAACACCCTGTCGATTGCCCAGCAATGGCAGATTACGCGGATGATGGAAGGTGGCGCGAAAGCCGCCAACGATCCAAAAGTCTGAGCCGGAAAAAACGGCAGCGACCATCGCCGCCATCGCGACCGCCCCTGGTCGCGGTGGTATCGGCATCGTCCGGGTCTCGGGAGCGAAGCTCCTGGACTTTGCCGCGGCGCTCAGCGGCAAGCGGCCTGTCGCTCGCCTGGCGACGCTCGCTGCTTTCAAGGCCGGCGACGGCAGCGTCATCGACACTGGCCTGCTGCTCCACTTTCCTGGACCGAATTCCTTTACCGGCGAAGACGTTCTCGAACTGCACGGCCACGGTGGGCCGGTGGTCATGCAGATGCTCCTCGCGCGCTGTCTCGAACTGGGTGCACTCCTGGCCGAGCCTGGCGAGTTCACCCGCCGCGCCTACCTCAATGGAAAGCTCGATCTGGCACAAGCGGAAGCGGTCATTGATCTGATCGACGCGGCAACCGCCGCTGCCGCACGCAGCGCCGTGCGCTCGCTGCAGGGCGAGTTCTCGCACGAAATCAATGCCTTGCTCGAGCAGCTGATCGAACTGCGGGCGCTGCTCGAGGCGACCCTCGATTTTCCGGAAGAGGAAGTCGATTTCCTTGAAGCCGCCGATGCCTTCGGCCGTCTCGATCGCCTGCAACAGCGCCTGGCACTGGTCTTCGACCGTGCTCAGCAGGGTCGTCTCCTGCAGGGGGGGCTGCACGTCGTCCTCGCCGGCCAGCCGAACGTCGGCAAGTCCAGCCTGCTCAATCGTCTTGCCGGCGACGAACTGGCGATCGTTACGGCTTTACCGGGAACCACTCGCGACGTCGTGCGCGGCACCCTGCAGCTCGAAGGCATCCCGCTGCACGTGATTGATACTGCGGGCCTGCGTGAAACCGAAGACCCGATCGAGCAGATAGGTATCGAACGTAGTTGGCGCGAGATCGAGCGCGCCGACGTCGTCGTCTTGCTGGTAGACGCGCGCAGCGGCGTTGCTGACGCCGACCGCGCCATTCTGGCGCAACTGCCCGGCCATCTTGCCCGCGTAACGGTGCATAACAAGATCGATCTTGCTGGCCGCCGCGCGACCGCTGTCGAAGACGCCGATGGTGTGGCCATTGCCCTTTCGGCCAAATCGGGCGAAGGCCTAGAACTCCTGCGCCGGGCCTTGCTGCACATTGCCGGCTGGCATCCGGCTGAAGACGTTTTCATCGCTCGCGAACGCCACTTGGGTGCCTTGAGCGAAACACGCTGGCGCATCGAGCAGGCGCAGGCGCAACTACCCCGGCTGGAGCTGTTCGCGGAAGAACTGCGTCTGGCACAACTGGCGCTGGCGACGATTACTGGCGAGTTCAGTGCCGACGACCTGCTCGGCGAGATCTTCGGGCGTTTCTGTATCGGCAAATAAGGGCGTTGCTGACCTTCCTGCCGTCGACTGCGCTGCTCACGTCAACACAAAGGATTTCAAGGAATGAATTGGGACCCCGAGCAATACCTCAAATTTGTCGAAGCACGGCGGCGACCGGCGCTCGATCTGATCGCCCGGCTTGGCGCCATCAGGCCAACGAATGTGTTTGACCTCGGCTGCGGCGCCGGCAACATTACCCGCTTGCTCGTCGAACATTGGCCACAGGCGAGGATCGTCGGCGTGGACAAGGACGCGGCTATGCTCAGGAAAGCCGCATCGACGGCCTCGTCGATCGACTGGCAGCAGTGCGATATCGTCGCCTGGCAGCCAAGGCTTGCGCCTGATCTCATTTTCTCGAACGCTGCACTGCACTGGCTTGGCGATCACCGGCAACTGCTGCCCGGGCTGATCGCACAGCTCGCCGAGGGTGGCGTGCTGGCTGTGCAAATGCCCTCGAACTTTGCTGCACCGTCGCATCAGATTCTGCGCAAGCTGGCTGACGATGATCGCTGGCAACAGTCGCTGGCCGGGATAGCGCTGGGGAAGATCCTTTCTCCGGCCGAATACCACCGCCTGCTGTCGCCGCTTTGTCGCCATCTGGAGATCTGGGAGACCATCTACTGGCAGGCTCTCAGCGGTGACGACGCAATCATTGAATGGATGAAGGGGACAACCTTGCTTCCCTATCTCGCGCGTCTCGACGCAGTCGTCAGAGAACAGTTTTTGGCCGCCTATCGTGCGCCGCTGGCGGTGGTCTATCCGCGCGGCAGTGATGGTCATACTCTGTTCCCCTTCAAGCGGCTTTTCATCGTGGCGCTGCGCTGAATGGAATTCACCACCGCCGAAGTATCGATTTTTCTTGCCCTGGGAACGGCCGCGCTGTTTGCCGGCTTCATCGACGCGGTTGTCGGAGGGGGTGGTCTGATCCAGATCCCGGCGCTGTTCACGACCCTGCCGAATGAGGTTCCAGCGACCTTGTTCGGCACCAACAAGTTTGCCAGCGTCTTTGGCACCAGCAATGCCGCGTGGCGCTACGCGCGCCGGGTAAACATGCCCTGGCGCACGACCCTGCCGGCGGCGCTGGCGGCGTTTGCTTTCTCTTATCTCGGAGCGGCGGCCGTCGCCTGGATGCCACCGGAACTGCTGCGTCCGCTGATCCTGTTGTTGCTCATCGGTGCGGCCGTATACACCTTTGTGCGTAGCGACTTTGGTGCCATCCACCGGCCGCAACACACCGGTCGCCGCGAATTGACTTACGCGCTGATCGTTGGCGGCGCGATCGGCTTTTATGATGGCTTCTTCGGGCCGGGTACCGGCAGTTTCCTGATCTTTCTCTTCATCCGCTTCTTCGGTTTCGATTTCCTGCACGCTTCGGCCGCGTCGAAAGTGGTGAACGTCGCCACCAACCTTGCGGCGATGGGCTATTTTCTCCCCAACGGTCATATTCTGCTGGGTCTGGCGATTCTGATGGCCAGTTGCAACGTCCTCGGTTCGCTGATCGGCACCCATCTTGCTCTGCGGCACGGCAGTGGCTTCGTTCGGAAGGTGTTTTTGTGCGTTGTCAGCCTGTTTATCATCAAATTCGCGCACGATACCTTCGCTTGAGCTTGTCTTGTCTCGCCAGCAGTCGCACAATGTGGCCGTGCCGTAAGGCAGTGGGCGGCGCAATGACATCGATAGACACATCGACCAATGGTGCTGGGGGAGACAATGAAAATCAATAATTCGCTGGTCGGGCTGTTGGCCCTTGCCGTAACGGGGTTTGCGAGCACGGCTACTGCCGACATCAACGTCGGAGTTACCCTTTCCGCGACCGGGCCGGCCGCTTCGCTGGGTATTCCCGAGAAGAACACCTTCGCCCTGATGCCGACGACCATCGCCGGGCAGAAGATCAACTACATCCTTCTCGACGATGCTTCGGATACCACCACGGCAGTCAAGAACACCCGCAAGCTGATCGCCGAAGACAAAGTCGATGTGATCATCGGCTCGACGATCACGCCGAACTCGCTGGCGATGATCGACGTCGTCGCCGAGGCCGGGACGCCAATGATCGCCATGGCCGCTTCGGCGCGGATCATCGACCCAATGGACGGCAAGCGCGCCTGGGTTTACAAGACGCCGCAGAATGACGCCCAGATGGCCACGGCGATTGTCGAGCACATGAACAACACCAACATCAAGACGGTCGCCTATATCGGTTTTGCGGACGCCTACGGTGAAGGCTGGTGGAACGAGTTCGCGAAAATTGCCGAGGCACGCAACATCAAGATCGTCGGCAACGAACGCTTCAATCGCTCGGATACCTCGGTGACCGGGCAGGCCTTGAAGATTCTCGCTGCCAAGCCGGATGCCGTCCTCGTCGGTGCCGCCGGTACTCCTGCCGCCTTGCCGCAGAAGTCGCTCAAGGAAAAAGGCTACAAGGGAGTCATGTACCAGACGCATGGAGTGGCCAACGCCGACTTCCTGCGCATCTGCGGCAAGGACTGTGAAGGCACCTTCCTGCCGGCTGGCCCGGTGCTGGTCGCCGTGCAGTTACCGGACAGCAACCCGGTCAAGGAAGTAGCGCTTGATTATGTGAACAAGTACGAAGGCGCGTACGGCAAAGGCAGCGTGTCGACCTTTGGCGCGCACGCCTGGGACGCCGGTAAGCTGCTGGCCAACGCCATCCCGGCAGCGCTGACGAAAGCGCAGCCTGGCACGCCCGAGTTTCGCAAAGCACTGCGCGATTCCTTGGAAGCGACGACCAACCTGACCGGGGCTCATGGCGTCTTCAACATGAGCGCGCAGGATCACCTCGGCTTCGACCAGCGCTCGCGGGTGATGGTCGAGATCGTCGATGGTAACTGGCTGCTGGTGAAGTAGCAGCGGCGGTGGCGCGCCTTGGCCGGCACTCGTTGCGCTGGCCAGCAGGCGGGATTGGAAAAACCCTTGAATGGATTTGCAGATTGCACTGCTGCTGGGCCAGGATGGAATCACAAACGGCGCCATCTACGCGCTGCTGGCGCTGGCTCTGGTCCTGGTTTTCGCGGTCACGCGGGTGATCTTCATTCCACAAGGCGAGTTCGTCGCTTTCGGCGCCTTGACGCTCGCCGGTCTGCAGGCCGGTAGGCTACCGGGGACGATCTGGTTGCTGCTCGCCCTGGGCGTTGCAATATCGGTGATCGAGGTTTCGCGGGCCGTGCGTGAGCGGCAGTTCCGGCGCATACCAATGATCCTGCTGGTCAACTGTGGCGTTCCCGTGCTGCTCGCCGGCGCACTCTTCGCGCTGCCGGCGGCGGCGCTGCCACTGCCGCTGCAGGTGTTGTTGGCGCTGCTGGTGGTGGTGCCACTCGGGCCGATGATCTACCGTCTCGCCTACCAGCCGATTGCCGAAGCCTCGGTGCTGGCATTGTTGATCGTTTCGGTGGCGGTGCATGTCACCCTGATCGGGCTTGGTCTGCTTTTCTTCGGCGCCGAAGGTTCGCGCACCCAGCCTTTCACCGACGTCAGCTTTGCAGTTGGGGACACTCTTCTGCAAGGCCAGACGGTGTTGGTAGTGGTCGCCAGCCTGGTGCTGATCGTCGCCCTGTACTTTTTCTTTGAACGCACCATCTACGGGAAGGCCCTGCGTGCGACGGCAATGAACCGTACCGGCGCACGCCTGATGGGAATCTCCGGCTCGCTGGCGGGCATGCTTTCCTTCACTCTTGCGGCAGCGATTGGCGCATTTTCGGGGATCCTTATTTCGCCGATCACCACCATTTATTACGACTCCGGCTTTCTGATCGGCCTCAAGGGCTTTGTCGGCGCAATCATCGGCGGCTTGGCCAGCTATCCGGTAGCCGCCGCTGGCGCGATTCTGGTCGGCTTGCTCGAGGCCTTCTCGTCCTTCTGGGCGAGCGCCTTCAAGGAGGTGATTGTGTTCACCTCGATCATCCCGGTCCTTGTCTGGCGCTCGCTGAAGACTCGCCAAGTGGAGGAGGAATGAGCCGTAGCGGTATTCCGCAGGCGACACTGCTGCTGTCCTTGTTCATAGCGGCGTTGCTGGTGGCGCCGCTTCTGCTGCCCGAGTTTTACCTTACCCTGCTCAATTACATTGGTCTTTACGCGATCGTCGCCCTCGGACTGGTCCTGCTCACCGGTGTCGGTGGCCTGACGTCCTTCGGGCAGGCCGCCTTCGTCGGGCTTGGCGCCTACACGACCGCGTATCTGACCACCGTCCATGATGTTTCGCCGTGGTTGACCCTGCCCGCAGGTCTCCTGGTCACCGCGCTCGTGGCTCTGTCGCTGGGTCTGGTTACGCTGCGTCTTTCCGGCCACTTTCTGCCGCTTGGCACGATCGCCTGGGGGATTGCCCTCTACTATCTCTTCGGTAATCTGGCCGCGCTGGGTGGGCACACCGGCATCAGCGGCATTCCTCCGTTGCAGTTTTTCGACCTCGAGCTGCGCTCGGGGCGCGAGTTCTTCTATCTGATCTGGGCGGTTCTGCTGACCATCATCCTCGCCACGCGCAACCTGCTCGACTCGCGTGAAGGGCGTGCCATCCGCGCTTTGAAGGGCGGTGCCGTGATGGCCGAAGCGATGGGCGTCAATACGCCACGCTCGAAGCTCGTCATTTTTACCGTTGCCGCGCTTTACGCCGGTATGTCGGGCTGGCTCTACGCGCATCTGCAGCGCTTCGTCAATCCGACGCCATTCTCGCTGTCGCAGGGTATCGAGTACCTGTTCATGGCCGTGGTCGGTGGCGTTTCGCATGTCTGGGGCGCGATTCTCGGCGCCGGCCTGATCACCGTTCTCAAGCAGTGGTTGCAGGACTGGCTGCCAAGCTTGCTCGGCAAGAGCGGCAACTTCGAAATGATTGTTTTCGGTCTGTTGATGATCCTCGTGCTACAGCGTGCTCGCGACGGCGTCTGGCCGATGCTGCAGCGCTTCTTTCCGCAAGCCCCAGTGCACGGCCCGATGATCAAGGCGCAGGCTTTGCCACGCCGCCCGCTTCCCGAAGCCGGTTCGGTCTTGTTGGAGGTCACGAACGCCTGCAAACGTTTTGGCGGCCTGGTGGCCAACGACCACATGAGTTTTTGCGTCCGGGCTGGCGAGGTGATGGCCCTGATCGGTCCGAACGGCGCCGGCAAGAGCACCATGTTCGACGGCATTTCGGGCGTAGACCCGCTGACTTCGGGCGCCGTCAGCTTCCGCGGTCAGCGCATCGAGACCTTGCCGGCGCGCGCCATCGCAGAGCGCGGCATGAGTCGTACCTTTCAGCATGTGCGCCTCTTGCCGGCGATGAGTGTGATCGAAAATGTCGCCATCGGGACCCATTTGCGTGGTCGCAAGAGCTTCGTTGCTGCCGCGTTCCGCAGCGACCGTGGCGAGGAAGCACGCTTGCTCCAGGAAGCGGCAGCGCAGATCGAGCGCTGCGGGCTTGCCGAGCACATGCACGAACTCGCTGGCAGCCTGCCGCTCGGCAAGCAGCGCGCCGTCGAGATTGCCCGCGCGCTGGCCTCCGACCCCTGTCTGCTGCTACTCGACGAGCCGGCTGCCGGCCTACGCTATCTGGAGAAGCAGGCGCTGGCCGAACTCTTGCGTCGCCTGCGCGCTGAAGGGATCGGGATTCTGCTTGTCGAGCACGACATGGACTTCGTGATGGGCCTGGCCGACCGGGTGGTGGTCATGGAGTTCGGCCAGAAGCTGGCCGCCGGCCTGCCGGACGAAATCCAGCGCAATCCGGCCGTCATCGAAGCCTATCTCGGAGGTCTCGAGTGAGCGCACTGCTCAGCCAAGGCGAACGGGTGGTCATCCTCGAAGTCAATGAGCTGTCGGTCAGCTACGGAAAGATCCCTGCCCTGCACGGCCTGGCGCTCAAGGTGCACCGCGGCGAAATCGTCACCGTCATCGGCCCGAACGGTGCCGGCAAGACCACTCTGCTGTGCGCATTGATGGGTCTGTTGCCGGCGCGCGGCGAGATCGTCTATCTCGGCGAGCAGCAGGGCGTCGGACGCAGCGTCGAAAAACTGGTGCGGCAGGGAATGACCCTGGTTCCCGAGAAGCGTGAGCTGTTTGCCGAAATGAGCGTCGCCGACAATCTCCTGCTCGGTGCTTTCGATCGCTATCGAGTGGGTCATCGCGACGAGCTCGAAACCATGGATCAGGTATTCGACGTCTTTCCGCGCCTGATGGAGCGTCGCCAGCAGATGGCTGGCACCCTTTCCGGCGGTGAGCGCCAGATGTTGGCCATGGGCCGGGCGCTGATGGCCAAGCCGCGACTTCTGCTGCTCGACGAACCCAGTCTTGGCTTGGCGCCACTGATCATCAAGGAGATTTTTCGCACCATCGCCCAGCTCAAGAAAACCGGCGTGGCTATCCTCTTGGTCGAACAGAACGCGCGTGCTGCCTTGCAGGTGTCCGACTACGGTTACGTGCTGGAGACCGGCGAGTTGTCGCTGCAAGGGCCTAGTCGCGAGCTGGCCAGCGACGAACGCGTCATCGAGAGCTATCTTGGCCTGGGCGGACGGCATTAACGGCCATCACATGTCGAGGCCGCCGCCTCTGATCATGGAAAGTCATGAGTGTTTCCCTCTCACATCAAGCAGCCGCCTAAGCGCGCGGCTTGTCGGCCTGCTTGCGCGTTGCCGTCAAGGGGACGATGGCAATTCCGTACTTGCGTGAAACGCGCTCGTACATCTCTCGCGCCGAAATCACCTTGGCGTTGCGCAAGTCCTTTTCCTGGGCCATCCGCAGGTAACCGAGGCCACGCTTGGCGAGGGCTGGATTCCATCCCTTGATTTCGAGCAGGGTAAAAATGGCTTTGCTGGCGTTGACCAGGAACTGCAGGTTGGGTACTCGTTCGGCAGCCTCCATGAGCAGCTTCACCGAGCCATCGAGATCGCCGCCGCGGGCGGCAAGAACGCCGCGGTTGTTGAGTTCGACGATTTCCTTGCCGACCTGCGCGAGTAGCGACTTACCCGTCTCTTCCTTGCCGGCCTTGGCGTAGATGCTTTCGATCTGGGCAATCATCGCGCGGTCCTGGTGGTTCTCGGCGGCAATCTTGCGCACCATCTCCTGGGCGATGGCTTCCTTGCCGGTGGCCAGGCAGGCACGCGCCAGATCGAGAGCCAGTTTGCTCGATACCAGGGTGTCTTTACCGTCCGCCTTCAAGCCATCATGCAAGACGAGCGCTTTCTCGATGGCCAGCTGAGCTTTGGTCGGGTCACCCTCCTTGTTCGCACAAAGCCCGTCCATGACCAGTGCCGCCAGCTCGCCCTGCTTGCTGCCGCGCCAGTCACGGCGGAGTTCGTCGGCAATTCGTTTGGCGCCTTCGACGTGCCCGAGATCGATCATCGCGCGCGCGAGATTGGAGTAGTCGTCGATGTTGTTCAGTGAGGACCCACGCCGGCGCTCCAGCACTTTGCCGTAGGCGCGTTCGGCAGCCTGGAAATCCTGGTTTCGCGCCGCCACGTCACCGACCATCCGCTGCCGGGCCGTGTTGTTGGGCGAGATCATCGCCGCCGACTGCAGGGCTTCCTGTGCCTCGCGCAACTTGCCCATTTCTTCGCGTACTTCCGCGACGAAGTCGTAGGCCGCCATGAACTCGGGGAAGTCTTCGATCAGCGCCTGGGCGACGGTCTCGGCTTCGCGCGAATGCTGCTGGCTGCGCAGGGCGATGGCCAGACCCATGCGCGCCCAGGGGAGCATGCGTTGTTGCAGGACCTCTTGGTAGACCGCTTGCGCCTCCGCCGGGCGCCCGAGCACATTGAGGATCTCGCCCTTGAAGCGCAGCAGCTCGAAAAGGAAGCCGCTATCCTGGGCGAGTAGGCGTTCACAGGCGTCCAATGCGTCGCTGAAAGCGCCATTCTCGAAAGGTTCGTAGAGCGCTGCGAAGAACTGCTTTCTGTACAGTGCGCGCACCAGCCTGCCGTGCAGATCGTCGGCGGTGAACGGTTTGATCAGGTAGTCATCCGGGCTTAGCTCGGCGATCGACACGACGTTGTGATAAGCGCGTTCGCTGGTAATCAGCATGAAGACCGTCGCTAGCGACACCAGGCGTTGCTGGCGCAGCTCTTCGAGCAGTTGCTGGCCATCGCGTCCATCCTCGAGCTGGTAGTCCGAGAGGATGATGTCGAAATGCTGGCCGCGGACCTGACGGAGCACTTCAGCGGTGGTGCCGGCATTGTGCACTGACGTAACCCCCAGCGCTGAAAGCATGATGCGCAGCGAACTGCGTGCCTTGGGATAGCGATCGATCAACAAGGCCCGCTTGTGCACCAGCTCCTTGCTCATCTTGTGGAGCAGCTCGGCGGTGGTTTCGGCTCTCATCATGGCTGGCACATTACCCGACCGCGCCGCGGCGGGCAAGCGAGGAAATCAGGCCGCAGCGCGCGCCAGCAATGCTCAGCAGAATTAACTGCGGATCAGGTAATCGAAGGCGGTGAGCGCAGCTTTCGTGCCTTCGCCCATGGCGATAACGATTTGTTTGTAGGGCACGGTGGTCACATCGCCGGCGGCAAAAACACCGGGCAGCGAAGTGGCGCAGCGGGCGTCGATCTCGATTTCACCGTGTCGAGACAGTTCGAGCGTGCCCTTGAGCCACTCGCTGTTCGGCAGCAGGCCGATCTGCACGAATATGCCGGCCAGGTCGACCCGTCGCTTTTCGCCGCTGGCGCGATCGGTGTACAGCAGGCCGTCGACTTTCTGGCCGTCGCCGGCTACTTCGCTGGTCAGCGCCTCGGTGATCACATCGATGTTGCCGAGACTGAAAAGCTTCTTCTGCAGCACGGCGTCGGCCCGCAGGCTGGCCTCGAATTCGAGCAGCGTGACGTGGCCAACGATACCGGCGAGGTCGATTGCCGCTTCCACGCCGGAGTTGCCGCCACCGATCACCGCCACTCGCTTACCCTTGAAGAGTGGCCCGTCGCAGTGCGGACAGTAGGCGACGCCATGACCCCGATACTCCTTCTCGCCAGGAACGTTGATCTCGCGCCAGCGGGCACCGGTGGCGAGGATCACCGTCTTGCTGCGCAGAGTGGCACCACTGGCCAGGCGTAGTTCGGTCAGGCCGTCGACCGCCTGTGGCAGCAGCGCCTCGGCGCGCTGCAGATCCATGATATCGACGTCGTACTCCTTGACGTGCTCTTCGAGCGCAACGGCGAGCTTCGGACCATCGGTTGCCTTCACCGAGACGAAGTTCTCGATAGCCAGGGTATCGAGGACCTGGCCACCGAAGCGCTCGCTGACCACCCCGGTGCGAATCCCTTTGCGTGCGGCGTAAATCGCAGCCGCGGCGCCAGCCGGGCCGCCACCGACGATGAGTACGTCGAAGGGTTCGCGAGCGCTGATTTTCTCGGCGGCGCGCTGCGCCGCGCCGGAATCGATCTTGGTGATGATCTCCTCCAGGGCCATGCGGCCCTGGCCGAACTGCTCGCCGTTGAGAAAGACCGTCGGCACGCCCATGATCTGGCGCGCGCTGACCTCGTCCTGGAACAGTGCTCCGTCAATCATCTGGTGGCTGATGCCGGGGTTGCTGACGGCCATCAGGTTCAGCGCCTGCACGACGTCCGGGCAGTTGTGGCAGGAAAGCGAAATGAATGTTTCGAAATGGAATTTGCCGGGAATGGCGCGAATTCCCTCGATCACACTGGCGTCGGCCTTCGGCGGATGACCCCCGACATGCAGCAGGGCCAGAACCAGCGACGTGAACTCGTGCCCCATCGGGATACCGGCAAAGCTGATGCGTGCTTCTTCGCCAGCCAGGCCGACCGCGAACGAGGGTTTGCGGGCCGCGTTGCCATCTTCCCGGAGGCTCACCTGCTCGGACAGCGCGGCAATTTCCTGCAGCAGGGCGAGCATCTCGCGGGCGGATTCGTCGCTGTTCAGAGAGGCAACCAATTCGATGGGTCGCTGCAGTTTTTGCAGGTAGGCAGCGAGTTGAGTCTTGATGTTGGCGTCGAGCATGTCAGTGCTTCCTTGTCGAGTGGTTTGAAAAAGGGCCCCCAATGCAAAGGGGCCGCCAAGCACTGCTTCGCGGCCCCTTTGCATTGGGACCCGGGTTCGCGCTGCCCGGCGGTGCAGGCAGCGCGAATGAGCAAAGGCTTCTAGATTTTGCCGACCAGGTCGAGGGACGGAGAGAGCGTCGCGTCGCCGGGCGTCCACTTGGCCGGGCAGACTTCACCCGGATGGCTGGCCACGTACTGGGCAGCCTGCACCTTGCGCAGCAGTTCCTTGGCGTCACGACCGATTCCCAGGTCGTGGATTTCGCAGATCTTGATGACCCCTTCGGGGTTGATGACGAAAGTAGCGCGCAGCGCCAGGCCTTCCTCTTCGATCATCACTTCGAAGTTGCGGGTGAGCGTGCCGGTCGGGTCGCCGACCATCGGGTAAGTGATCTTCTTGATGGTCTCGGAAGTGTCGTGCCACGCCTTGTGGGTGAAATGCGTATCGGTGGACACCGCGTACACTTCGACGCCGAGCTTCTGAAAGGACGCGTACTCATCGGCCAGGTCGCCGAGTTCGGTCGGGCAGACGAAGGTAAAGTCAGCCGGGTAGAAGAAGACCACCGACCACTTGCCCTTCAGATCGGCGTCAGTGACGGGGCCAAACTTGCCGTTGTGAAAAGCAGTTGCTTTGAACGCTTTGATTTCGGTATTGATCAAGGACATCTTGAGCTCTCCTTCGGGTGGGGTGAAAAAACTGAATCGATGGGCTGATGGTAGAGGATTCGCCAGCATTGTTCCAATTGATTCTGGCAATACGAGCCATAGCCAGGCGCTATATGTTCACCGTGGCGAGCTCTCGCGCAGCGCTGCCGAGCTTGTTGAAAGCTGTTATTTTTCAGCGAACTGCAGTAGAATGCCGCTCTTTTGCGCAGGCCTCTGTGCGAGGAAGATCGGACTGCCCATGCTCTTTCCTGACCGTTTCGAGGTGATTGTTGTCGGCGGCGGCCATGCCGGCACCGAGGCGGCGCTGGCTGCGGCGCGCATGGGAATGAAGACCCTGCTGCTGACGCACAACCTCGATACCCTGGGTGCGATGAGCTGCAATCCGTCGATCGGCGGCATCGGCAAAGGGCATCTGGTCAAAGAGGTCGACGCCTTGGGCGGGGCGATGGCCGAGGCGACCGATGAGGCGGGTATCCAGTTTCGGACACTGAATTCGAGCAAAGGTCCGGCGGTGCGCGCGACGCGCGCGCAGGCCGATCGCGTCCTCTACCGGCAGGCGATTCGCCGTCGCCTGGAGAATCAGCCGAAGCTGACGATTTTCGCGCAAGCCTGTGACGATCTGATCGTCGACGGCGATCGGGTGGCCGGGGTGGTGACCCAGCTCGGCGTACGCTTTGCGGCGCCAGCGGTGGTCCTGACCACCGGCACTTTTCTCAACGGCCTGATCCACGTCGGCATGTCGAACATGGTTGGCGGACGCATGGGTGATCCACCGGCGCTTTCGCTGGCGGCACGGCTGCGCGAGCTGCACTTGCCGGTCGGGCGACTCAAGACCGGCACGCCGCCGCGGCTCGACGGACGGAGCATCGATTTTTCGGTGATGGTCGAACAACATTCGGATCAGCCGCGGCCGGTTTTCTCCTTTCTTGGCGACGCGGCGCAGCACCCGCAGCAGCTGCCGTGCTGGATTACCAGCACCAACGCCGGCACGCACGACATCATCCGCGCCAATCTCGATCGCTCGCCGATGTACACCGGCGTCATCGAAGGTGTTGGTCCGCGCTACTGCCCTTCGATCGAAGACAAGATTCACCGTTTCGCCGGCAAGGACAGCCACAACATTTTCCTCGAACCGGAAGGCCTGAACACGCACGAGGTCTACCCCAACGGGATCTCGACCAGCCTGCCTTTCGACGTGCAGTTGGCAATCGTGCGCTCGATCCGTGGCCTGGAGAACGCGCATATCCTGCGCCCCGGCTATGCCATCGAGTACGACTACTTTGACCCGCGCGCGCTCAAGGCCTCGCTGGAAACCAAGGCCATCGGCGGGCTCTTCTTCGCCGGCCAGATCAACGGCACCACCGGTTACGAGGAAGCCGCGGCACAGGGCCTCTTGGCCGGCACCAACGCCGCCCTGCTGGCACAGGAGAAAGCGCCCTGGACGCCGCGTCGTGACGAAGCCTATCTCGGTGTGCTGGTCGACGACCTGATTACTCGCGGCGTCTCGGAACCCTACCGCATGTTCACCAGCCGCGCCGAGTACCGTCTGTCGCTGCGTGAGGACAACGCCGATATGCGCCTGACCGAACATGGTCGCCGCCTGGGGCTGGTGGACGATCGGCGCTGGACGGCTTTTTGCGAGAAGCGCACAGCGATTGCCAGCGAGCAGGAGCGCTTGAAAGCGACCTGGGTACAACCGGGAAAGCTCGCCGACGGCGAGGCCTTGCGCGTCTTTGGCCGGGAACTGGAGCACGAGTACAGCCTGCACGATCTTTTGCGGCGCCCGGATGTGAGCTACCCGGCCTTGATGAGCCTGCGCCTTGGCGAGGCCTCGGCCGACGCTGGCCTGAGCAATCCGCAGGTCATTGAACAGGTCGAAATCCAGGCCAAATATCAGGGTTACATCGAACGTCAGCAGGAGGAAGTGGCCAGGAGCCTGAGCAATGAAGAACGCTGTTTTCCGGCCGACTTCGATTTCAGCGACGTCCCCGGCCTGTCACGCGAGGTGCAGCAGAAGCTGTCCCTGCAGCGGCCGCAGACTCTTGGCCAGGCGTCGCGAATCCAGGGCATGACGCCGGCTGCGATCTCGATCCTGACGGTTTGTCTGAAACGTGGCGAGTTGGACGCGCAGCGCCAGCGCGCCGCCGCCGGTAGCTGATGAGCGCCGCGGACCAACTCCAGCAGGGCTTGCAGAAACTCGGCATCGCGCTGTCAGCGCCGGCACAGAGCAAACTGCTGGCCTACGCATCGCTGCTCGAGAAATGGAACCGGACCTTCCGCTTGACCGCGGTACCGAATTCGGAGCTCACGGTCAGCCATCACCTGCTTGATTCCCTGGCCGTGCTTCCCTTCGTGGGCGGCGAGAGCCTGCTTGATGTCGGCAGTGGCGGTGGCATGCCCGGAATTCCACTCGCCATCGCCCGCCCTGAACTGCGCGTCGTCCTGCTCGACAGCAATTCCAAGAAGAGTGCCTTTCTACGCCAGGCGGCGATTGAGCTGGAACTGGCGAATATTGCCGTACACTGTGGGCGGGTCGAAGCGTATCGGCCAGCGGACATTTTTGCGGTGATCACCGCGCGCGCGTTTGCCGATCTGGCCGAGTTGGTCAGACTGTCGCGTCACCTGCTGCAAGCCGGTGGCCACTGGCTGGCCATGAAAGGCGTTTGCCCGCAGGCCGAGATCGCCCGTTTGCCCGCCGATGTCGCGCTTGACGCGCTACATCGTCTGGAAGTGCCGGGGGTCACCGGGGAACGGCATCTGGTGCTGCTCAGCAAGCGTGCGGCCGGGCATTGAGGGGGGTTTGATTTGGCAAGAATACTCGCGGTAACCAACCAGAAAGGCGGCGTCGGAAAAACCACGACCGCCGTTAACCTTTCCGCCTGCCTGGCCGAATGTGGGCAGCGCGTGCTGCTCATCGATCTCGATCCGCAGGGCAACGCGACCACCGGTTGCGGCGTCGTCAAGCGCGGCGCCATGCCCACCGTCTATCAGGTCCTGATCGGCCGGTCGACAGCTGCCGAGACGCGCTTGAGCGGCGACTTTGGCTTCGACCTGCTACCGGCGAACCGCGAGCTGGCCGGTGCCGAGATTGACCTGATTGATCTTGGACAGCGCGAATATCGGTTGCGCGACGCGCTCGCCAGCGTTCGCGCGGACTATGACTTCATCCTCATGGATTGCCCGCCGGCACTGAATATGCTGACCGTCAATGGTCTGGTGGCCGCGGATACGGTGATGATTCCAATGCAGTGCGAGTATTACGCGCTGGAAGGCCTGACCGATCTCGTCGCGACACTGAAAAAAATCCGCGCCAATCTCAATCCGCGGCTCGAGATAGAGGGCTTGCTACGGACCATGTTCGACCCGCGCTCGACCTTGACGCAACAGGTGTCGAACGAACTCGAAGAACACTTTGGCGAAAAAGTCTATCGCACCATCATCCCGCGCAACGTGCGTCTTGCCGAAGCGCCGTCCTACGGCAAGCCGGTAATTGCTTTCGACCGCAGTTCCAAGGGCGCGCAGGCCTATCTGCTGCTTGCGCAGGAGATTCTCGATCGCCGCGCTGACAGGAAGCGCGCTGGCGCAAAGACCGCGGGACTGGGAGTCTAGCCATGAAACTGAAGGGTTTGGGCCGCGGTCTCGACGCTTTGCTGGCCGGTAACGATGCGCAGAACAAGGAGCAGCTGCGCAGCTTGCCCCTGGCCGACATTCAGCCCGGCAAATACCAGCCGCGCACGCACATGGACAGCGCCTCGCTCGAAGAGCTGGCCGCGTCAATCCGGATGCAGGGCTTGATGCAGCCGATCCTGGTCCGCCCGGTGAGCGAGGAGCGTTACGAAATCATCGCCGGCGAGCGACGCTGGCGGGCGGCGCAGATGGCCGGCTTGACCGAAGTGTCGACCTTGATCCGGGAGATTCCGGATGAAGCGGCGCTGGCCATGGCCTTGATCGAGAACATTCAGCGCGAAAACCTTAACCCGCTCGAAGAAGCGCTCGGCCTGCAGCGACTGATCGACGAGTTTGCGATGACTCATCAGCAGGCGGCCGACGCGGTGGGTCGTTCGCGGCCGGCGGCATCAAACCTGCTGCGTCTGTTGCAACTGGCGCCACCCGTGCAGGAGCTTCTGATGCGCGGCGAGGTGGACATGGGGCATGCGCGCGCACTCCTCCCCCTGACCGGTGCACTGCAGGTTCAGCTGGCGCAACGCGTGGTGCAGAAAGGACTATCGGTGCGCGAAACCGAGCGCCTCGTGCAATACGCGCTGCGGCCGCCGAAAGAGCAGGAGCCGCCCAAGCCCGATCGTGATGTGCTGCGTTTGCAGGACGAACTGGCCGATTTGCTCGGGGCACAGGTGGCCATTCGCGCCAACCAGCGCGGCGCCGGCAAGGTGCTCATCGAGTTCGGCGACCTCGATCAGCTGGAAGGAATCCTGCAGCGGCTACGCCATTGATGCGGCGCAGCAAAGACGCTTTATTACAGCTCTCGGAACCTGCCTGCAAGGCAGAGTTTGCCAAGGAAAGGGAACTTTCTTGCACAGCGCTGAAGCATGACGACGCCGGCCCAGTAGTGGCAAGGCGTTGCGGTGGGCAGGCAAAAAAAACCTTCGCACAAGAGGGCTAGACAGCCGGGCGGACTTCTGGCAGGATAGGTGGAGCGTAATCAATCTGCGCTTCAGTCGGAGGTTTTGCGATGCTTGCAACGAGTGCGGGGGAATGGGTGCACTGTGGTCGCGTGTTCAGCGCGACGGAGATTGCCGAGCTCTGCGCGACGGTCGCGTGGCTGCCGGGATTGGCACGCAAGGAGTTGGCGGCGACGGTCTGCGAGCACCTGGGCTGGACCACCCTGACGGGGACGGCGAAGATCAGCGCCTGCCTGGACTTCCTGGAGCGTTTGCAGGCGGCCGGATTGCTGGTACTGCCTGCGTTGAGGCCCTCGCCGCCGCGCCGTTGCGCGCCGCCCTCGGCATCCGTCGCCCCCGTTGCCGAGCCGGCGGTGCACTGCGCCCTGTCGGCGCTCGCGCCGGTGTCCCTGGAAGTGGTTCGCGACGCGACCCGGGTGGCGCAGTGGGATGCGCTGGTGGCGCGTTGGCACCCGCTGGGTTTCCAGGGGGCCTTCGGCTACCGGCTGCGCTACTTTATCACGGCGGGCGACCGGCGGCTGGGCTGCGTCCTGCTGTCCGGTGCTGCCCGCGCGGTGGCCGTGCGCGATCAGTGGATCGGCTGGACGGCCCAGGCCCGCCGCGAGAACCTGGCGCGGGTGGTGAACAACAGCCGCTTCCTGATCTTTCCGCACGTCCGGGTGCCGCATCTGGCCAGTCATGTGCTCGGGCAACTCGCGCGCCGCACACGCGCGGACTGGCTCGAACACTGGGGCTTCGAGCCCCTGCTGCTGGAGACCTTCGTCGATCCGCGTCACTATGCCGGCACCTGCTACCGTGCCGCCGGTTGGCAGTTGCTTGGGGCAAGCAGCGGGCGCGGGCTGGCCCGCCCTGGCCAGTCCTATCACAGCACGCCCCGCCAGGTGTGGGTCAAAGCGCTGACCTCGGATGCTTGCGCCTCGTTGTGTGCCGCGCCGGGGAGCCCGCGGTCATGAGCAAACCTTGCCGTCGCCCGACACGCGTGGCCATCAAGAAGCTGCGCTCAGAGAAGAAACGGCAGGAGAAGGTACTGAACGCGAAGCTGCGCGCAACGGGACAAGTCCCCCACTCAGCCGCTCCATTGCCCAACAGAAGCTCGGCCTTCGCGACCGTCGACGAGGAACAAAAGGCCCGCGAGGACGCCGTGAGCAAACAGATGCGCCTCCTGCGCAAAGAGCTGCCCGCCTTGCTCGCTCAACTGGAACAAATTCCCGACCCGAGAGATCCCAAAAAGCGCCGGCACAAGCTGACCGTGCTTCTGCTCTACGGCTTGCTGATGTTCGTCTTTCAGTTCTCCTCCCGGCGCGAGACCAACCGCGAAATATCCCGTCCCCAGTTCATGGCCAACCTCCACCTGCTGTTCCCGGAGATCGATACCCTGCCACACGCCGACACCCTGTTTCGGCTGTTGCGCGACATTGACCTTGAACAGCTCGAACAGGCCCACGTCGATCTGGTGAGGCGGCTGATTCGCGGCAAGAACTTTCGCCGCTATCTGATCGACCACTGCTATCCGATCGCCATCGACGGCTCACAGAAGCTCGCTGGCGACACCCTCTGGACGGAGGAACTCCTGCAACGTACCGTCGGCAAGGACGAAACCCGTCACACCCAGTACTTCGTCTACGTCCTCGAGGCCAGCTTTGCCTTCCACAACGGCCTGGTCATCCCACTGCTCAGCGAGTTCCTCGAACACGCGCTGGGCGAACCCGAAGCGCAAAAGCAGGACTGCGAGCTGCGCGGCTTTGTGCGCTTGAGCGACCGGCTCAAGACGCTGTTCCCCCGCCTGCCGATCCTGCTCCTGCTCGACGGCCTCTACGCCAACGGGCCGGTGATGCGGCGCTGCTTGCGCGCCCACTGGCAGTTCATGATCGTGCTCAAGGACAAGGATTTGTCCACGGTCTGGCAGGAGTTCCGCGCGCTCCACGCCCTGAAGCCACAAGTTGTGCAGCGCGGTTGGGGAAGACGCCGACAACACTTCAGCTGGGTCAACGACATCGACTACGCCTTCGCTGCCAACGGGCGTCAGCGTCTCAAGCTGAATCTGGTGGTCTGTGAGGAAAGCTGGGAGAAGATCGATGAACAGGCCAGGACCGTCACCGAAACATCGCGCCACGCCTGGCTCTCCAGCCAACCGCTCAGCCAAGACAATGTCCATGAGCGCTGCAACCTCGGGGCCCGCCACCGCTGGGGCATCGAAGCGGGCTTCCTCGTCGAAAAACATCAGGGCTACCACTACGAGCATGCCTTTGCCCTCGACTGGAATGCCATGAAAGGCTATCACCTCCTCATGCGCCTGGCGCATGTGTTCAATACCCTGGCACGCTTCACCCGACAGCTACGCGATCTCTATCAGCAACTCGGCGTGCGCGGTGCCATCGCCTTCATTCGAAGCTCCTGCGCCGCCCCCTGGCTCGACCCAGCACGAATCCGCGCGCTCCTCGCCGCTCCATTCCTGCTTCAACTTGAGTGACCTCACACAGGCGTACCCGAAACATCCTCTCGAGCGCGGCGTACGCCGCGTTCGGAAAGGCTCGCCTGGCGATCGTACCGCCGTCCAAAAAATTCTTTCGGCATCCTCCTGGCTGACTCCACCACCCGTCCTTTGCCGCTAGCCAACCGCAATTTGACCGCCTCGACCGCAAAAGCGGGCGTTACCGGCAAATGAGCCTGATTCGGCTGGGTCATGCGTCAGGGCTGTTTCTTGCACATGCGGTTTGATTCCTCTATAGGAGTCTGGTATCCTGCCTGTGTTTTGGAGGGGCTGGTCGTGCATCCTCAGGTTCGCTGGTTTTTTCGCTGTCAGGTGATCGTTACCCTGGTGGCTGCGACGATAGCGGGCCTTGTTGCGGGGACTGATGCGGCCGTTTCTGCGGCGCTTGGTGGTGGCATTGCGATTGCCAGCGCCTTGGCTTATGTGTGGCGAGGTTTGCGGCCAGCGGGAACGGCAGCTGCTGATGCGAAAAAGGCGTTCAATTCTCAGGTTGCCGCCGAAGGGTATAAATTTGCCGTCACCCTTCTGCTGTTTGGCCTGGTTTTCAAAAGCTACGCACAGCTCGTCGCCTTGCCGCTCTTCCTGGCTTATGCCGCAACGATTGTTGTTTATTGGATGGCGCTGCTCAAGCAGCACTAGTCAAACAGGGGAAAAAACATGGCTTCAGGCGAAGCATTAACGACCAGTGCATACATCGTCCACCACCTGACCAACAACACGGTCGGTGAAGGCTTCTGGACGCTTCACCTGGATACCTTGTTCGTTTCCGGAATTATCGGACTGGTCGCGTTTCTCGGCATGGCCAAGGTTGCCAAGCAGGCGAGTTCCGGCGTTCCCGGCCCGCTGCAGAGTTTTATCGAAATCCTGGTGTCTTTTGTCGATCAGCAAGTCAAGGATACGTATCACGGGAGAAGTCCGCTGGTCACGCCGCTGGCGATTACCATTTTCGTCTGGGTTTTCCTGATGAATGCCATGGACCTGATCCCGGTCGACTTCCTGCCCCTGATTCTCGGCGTCTTCGGCATTCACTACCTCAAGGTGGTGCCGACAACCGATCCGAATCTGACTTTCGCCATGTCCCTGAGCGTATTTACGATCATGATCGTCATGGGCATCAAAGTGAAAGGCGCGGGTGGCTTTTTCCACGAAGTTGTCGCCGTACCTTTTGGCATCAAACTGGCGCCCGTCAATATTCTCTTCCGCGTCATCGAAGACATCGCCAAGCCGATCTCTCTCTCGCTGCGTCTGTTCGGAAACATGTACGCCGGCGAGATGGTCTTCATCCTGATCGCTTTGCTCGGTGTCTGGCAGTTGCCACTGGCTCTGCCGTGGGCCTTGTTCCACATCCTGATCATCACCCTGCAGGCCTTCGTGTTCATGATGTTGACCATCGTTTATCTGTCGATGGCCAGCGAGTCCCACGGTTAGTGGGCGATCGCCGGGTGTTTTGATGCGTTGTCCGCTTCACGTCGTCCTTGTTTAATCCATTTAGCATTTTTTGTTAGGAGAACCACCAATGGAAGCCGCTCTGTCAATGTTGCTTGGTAACACCGCCATCGCCGTCGCCATCCTGATCGGGGCAGGTGCCCTGGGCACCGCCATCGGGTTTGGTATTCTCGGTGGCCGCTTCCTCGAAGGAGCCGCTCGCCAGCCGGAAATGATCCCGACTCTGCAGGTCAAGATGTTTATCGTTGCCGGTCTGCTCGACGCGGTGACCATGATCGGCGTCGGTATCGCCCTGTTCATGCTCTTTGCGAACCCTTTCATCGCCGTCGTCAAGGGCTGATCGCTTCTCCTTCCTGACTCACCCCTAAAAGGAGGTTAGCGTGAATATCAACGCAACGTTATTTGGCGAGGCGGTTTGGTTCGGCGTCTTCATCTGGATCACCATGAAGTACGTCTGGCCGCCGCTGCAAAAGGCGATTGCTGATCGCCAGGCACTGATTGCCGACGGGCTTGCCGCCGGCGAGCGTGGGAGGCACGAGCTTGAATTGGCCTCGAAGCGGTCGGCCGATTCCCTGCGTGAAGCCAAGGTAAAGTCGGCTGAAATAGTCGTCGCCGCCGAAAAGCGCGCCTTGCAGGTGATTGAAGAGGCGAAGCTGGCGGCAAAAGTCGAAGCCGACAAAGTGGTCGCGTCAGCGCAGGCGGAGATTGCTCAGCAGGTCGAGCAGGCCAGGGCCGAACTGCGCGGCAAAGTTGCCGATCTCGCGGTTGCCGGTGCCGAGCGCATCCTGAAGCGCGAAGTCGACGCCAAGGGGCACGCCGAGATGCTGGCTGCACTGAAGCAGGAACTCTGAGACCATGGCCGAACTCGCTACCATCGCGCGTCCCTACGCTGAAGCGGTTTTCCGCGTCGCGTTGGAAGAAAAGACGCTGCCGGCCTGGTCCGAGCGCTTGTCGCTGCTTTCCGCAATCGCCGGGGATAGCCAGATGCGTTCATGCATCGGCAACCCGGAACTGTCTGCCGCGCAGAAAAGCGAGCTCTTCAAGTCGCTGGCTGGCGAGGCGCTTGTCGGCAGCGAAGCCAATCTGATCGACGTTCTCGCCGCCAATGAGCGGCTTTCCGCCCTGCCGGAAATCGCGCACCTGTTCGAGAGCCTCAAGGCCAGCCAGGAAGGCGTCAAGGAAGCGACGATCTATAGCGCTTTTCCGGTCAACGAGAGGCAGCGCAAGGCGCTGATCGCGGACCTCGAAGCACGCTTCAAGACCCGGCTGACTGCCGACGTGGTCGTTGATCAATCATTGATCGGCGGCGTAAAGATTGTGGTTGGCGACCAGGTCCTCGACACTTCCGTGCGCGGAAAATTGGAGAGCCTGCGGTTGGCGCTCAAGAACTAGGAGAATTTCCATGCAGTTGAATCCTTCAGAAATCAGCGAACTGATCAAGAGCAAGATCGAGAATCTTGATATCAGCGCCGATCTGCGCACCCAGGGCACCGTTGTTTCGGTGACCGACGGCATCTGCCGTATCTATGGCCTGACCGACGTCATGCAGGGAGAAATGCTCGAATTTCCGGGCAATATCTTCGGCATGGCCCTGAACCTCGACCGCGACTCGGTTGGCGCGGTGGTGCTCGGTGAGTACGAGCAGATCAGTGAAGGCGACACGGTCAAGACCACCGGCCGCATCCTCGAAGTGCCGGTCGGCCCCGAACTCCTTGGCCGGGTGGTGAACTCGCTTGGTCAGCCGATCGACGGCAAGGGCCCGATCAACAACAAGCTGACCGACAAGATCGAGAAAGTGGCGCCCGGGGTGATCTGGCGTAAATCGGTTTCGCAGCCGGTGCAGACCGGGCTGAAGTCGATCGATGCCATGGTTCCGGTTGGTCGCGGTCAGCGCGAGCTGATCATTGGTGACCGGCAAACCGGCAAGACCGCGGTGGCCATTGACACGATCATCAACCAGAAAGGCCAGAACCTGATCTGCATCTACGTTGCTGTCGGTCAGAAAGCCTCAACCGTCGCCACCGTCGTTCGCAAACTCGAAGAGAACGGAGCGATGGAGTACACCACCGTCGTTGCCGCCACGGCCTCGGAAACTGCCGCCCTGCAGTACATCGCACCGTACTCGGGTTGCACCATGGGCGAGTACTTTCGTGATCGCGGTCAGGATGCGCTGATCATTTACGACGACTTGACCAAGCAGGCCTGGGCCTATCGCCAGGTGTCACTGCTGCTGCGCCGCCCGCCAGGACGCGAAGCTTACCCCGGCGATGTGTTCTACCTGCACTCACGGCTGCTTGAGCGTGCCGCTCGCGTTTCCGAAGAATGGGTTGAGAAGTTTACCAACGGCGAAGTCACCGGCAAGACCGGCTCGCTTACCGCCCTGCCGATCATCGAGACCCAGGCTGGCGACGTTTCTGCCTTCGTCCCGACCAACGTCATCTCGATTACCGACGGACAGATCTTCCTTGACACCGACCTCTTCAATGCCGGTGTTCGCCCTGCCATGGATGCCGGTATCTCCGTCTCCCGCGTGGGTGGTGCTGCCCAGACCAAAGTCGTCAAGAAGCTCGGCAGCCATGTTCGTCTGGCACTCGCCCAGTACCGCGAGCTCGCCGCCTTCTCGCAGTTCGCCTCTGACCTGGACGAAGCGACGCGCAAACAGCTCGATCGTGGCCGTCTGGTGACCGAACTGATGAAGCAGCCTCAGTACTCGCCCATGTCGATTGCCCAAATGGCGGTGACCCTCCTGGCGGTTAACAAGGGCTACTTCGATGATGTTGCGGTGAAGGACGCGCTGGCGGTCGAGAAGCAGATGCAGAGCTACATCGAGCAGAAAAACGCCGACCTCATCAGCAAGATCGCCACAACCCAGGATCTCGACGCTGACGCTGAGCAAAAGCTCACCAAGGCGATTGAGGCGTTCAAGGCCACCCTGGCCTGATGATCGATCGAGGAGGTTGCCATGGCTAGCGGCAAGGAAATCCGCAACAAGATCAAGAGCATCGAGAGCACGGCCAAGATCACCAAGGCCATGCAGATGGTCGCCGCATCAAAAATGCGCAAGGCGCAGGACAGGATGCGTGCGGCTCGCCCTTACGGCGAGAAAATTCGCCAGGTAGCGGGCAACCTCTCGCACGCCTTGACCGACTATCGCCATCCCTTCCTGATGGTCCGTGAGGATGTGAAAGCCATCGGCTTGATCACCATCACCTCCGACAAGGGACTGTGCGGCGGTCTGAACACCAACCTCTTGCGTCTTGCCCTGGGAAAGATGAAAGAGTGGGATGCCGAAGGCAAGAAACTGCGGGTAACGACGATCGGTAGCAAGGGTCTGGGTTTCATGCAGCGTGCCGGGGCCGACATCGTATCGCAACTGATCGGGCTCGGCGACACGCCGCACCTGGAAAAGCTCATTGGCCCGGTCAAGGTTCAGCTCGACGCTTACATCAAAGGCGAGATTGACGTCCTGTACATCGGCTGCACGCAGTTCATCAACACCATGAAACAGGAGCCGATACTCTATCAGTTGCTGCCGCTGTCCGGCGACCTTGTCGGTGGTGGAGAGAACCGCTGGGACTATATCTACGAACCTGATGCCAAGACGGTCATTGACGACCTGCTGGTGCGTTATGTAGAGGCGATGATCTACCAGGCTGTTGCCGAGAATATGGCTTCCGAACAGAGCGCACGCATGGTGGCCATGAAGTCCGCTTCGGATAACGCCAAGAACGTTATCGGGGAACTCAAGCTGGTGTACAACAAGGCTCGCCAGGCCGCAATTACGCAAGAGATTTCAGAGATTTGCGCCGGCGCAGCGGCTGTCTGACGCCTGACCACGCGATAGTTAGTTTATTGATTAGGGATACAACCATGAATCAAGGAAACATTGTTCAGTGTATCGGCGCCGTGGTGGACGTCCAGTTCCCACGTGACGCCATGCCCCACATCTACAACGCCCTTCAGCTTGACAAGGCCGAAGAGTCGGAGATGTGCGAAGCCGACCTGGTGTTCGAAGTTCAGCAGCAACTGGGTGACGGTATCGTGCGTACCATTGCCATGGGATCTTCCGACGGACTCCGTCGTGGCATGAAGGTCAACGATACCGGGGCCGGCATTTCGGTGCCGGTCGGTGACGCCACGATCGGTCGCATCATGAACGTTCTCGGTCGGCCGATCGACGAAGCCGGCCCCATTGGCACCGACGAGCGGCGCGAGATTCACCAGTTGGCACCCAAGTTTGACGAATTGTCGCCATCCGTCGATCTGCTCGAAACCGGGATCAAGGTCATCGATCTCGTCTGTCCCTTCGCCAAGGGTGGCAAAGTTGGCCTGTTCGGGGGCGCCGGCGTTGGCAAGACCGTCAACATGATGGAACTGATCAACAACATCGCCAAGCAACACGCGGGCCTTTCCGTATTTGCCGGTGTCGGAGAACGGACTCGCGAGGGCAACGACTTCTACCACGAGATGAAGGAGTCGAATGTTCTTGACAAGGTGGCGATGGTTTTCGGCCAGATGAATGAGCCGCCGGGCAACCGCCTGCGCGTGGCTCTGACCGGGCTGACCATGGCCGAGCGCTTTCGCGACGATGGGCGCGATATTCTCTTCTTTGTCGATAACATCTACCGTTACACGCTGGCGGGTACCGAGGTGTCGGCGCTGCTCGGCCGGATGCCGTCCGCGGTCGGCTATCAGCCGACCCTGGCCGAAGAAATGGGCCGCCTCCAGGAACGCATCGCGTCGACAAAAGTGGGCTCGATCACCTCGATTCAGGCCGTCTATGTGCCCGCCGACGACCTCACCGACCCCTCTCCGGCAACGACCTTCCAGCACCTCGACTCAACAGTCGTTCTCTCGCGCGATATCGCATCGCTGGGTATCTACCCGGCCGTCGACCCGCTTGACTCGACTTCGCGTCAGCTCGACCCGCAGGTCGTTGGCGAAGAGCACTACAATGTCGCCCGCGCCGTGCAGATGACTCTCCAGAAGTACAAAGAATTGCGTGACATCATCGCCATTCTCGGCATGGACGAGTTGTCGCCGGAAGATAAGCTGGCCGTCTACCGGGCGCGCAAGATCCAACGCTTCCTGTCACAACCGTTCAGTGTGGCCGAAGTCTTTACCGGCTCTCCGGGCAAGTATGTCCCGCTCAAGGACACCCTCAAGGGCTTCAAGATGATCGTCGAGGGAGAATGCGACAACATCCCCGAGCAGGCGTTTTACATGGTTGGCGGTATCGAAGAAGTGCTCGAGAAAGCCAAGACACTCTAGAGCGGGCCAAGAGAACCTCGTTTTCGCGCTGCTTTCGGGTGCGAAAACGACTCAGCAAGGGAAGAACATCATGTCACTCAGAGTACACGTCGACGTGGTCAGTGCGGAGGAGTTGATTTTTTCCGGCCAGACCGACTTCGCGGTATTTCCAGGCGAGTCCGGCGAGCTCGGCATCTATCCGCGTCATACGCCGTTGCTGACGCGCATCAAGCCGGGCACTGTGCGCCTCAAGATTCCGGATCGCGAGGAATACGAGTTGGTCTATGTGTCCGGCGGGATGCTCGAAGTGCAGCCGGCGCTGATTACCGTACTGGCCGACACCGCCGTGCGAGCGGCCGACCTCGATGAGGCGAAGGCGGTCGAAGCCAAGCGCCATGCCGAGGAACTGCTCCAGAATCATACCTCGGACGTTGGTCTGGCCGCAGCGGAAGCTGAACTGGCGCAGGCAGTTGCCCAGTTGGCGGCGATCAAGAGACTGCGCCCGCGCTGAACCATAGTTCATGCCGGCGCCGAAGTCTCAAGTTCAAAAAAAGCAGCTCAGGCTGCTTTTTTTTTTTGGGGGGGGGGGCTCAACTCAGGGAGGTAGGCCGGGGCTCTCCGCAACGAAGTTCGATCCGTCCAAGCCTCTTCTCGATGCGCGCGAAATCGTCGCGAAGCGCGTCGACCTCCGTACAGAAAGCTTCAAGCTCTCGGCGCGGGGCAATGGCTTTCTCTTCTTCGGTCAGGTACTCGGCCAGACCAAATGCCAGATTCCTCGCACCCCGAAGCTGCCATTGCGCCAGTCCCGTTGCCAGTCGCACGGCTCTCCGGGCGACGATGTCGCCTAGCAGTTCTGACAAATCCTGCTCGACGTCCCAGCGCAGGTTACGGAAAACGAAAGCGAGCGTCTCTGCCAGATCCACGGAGCCTGAAATGGTCGCCGCTGAAAACAGTGACGGGCGATCGGTCAGGGCCCGCAGCGGCGCGTCGTCCGGCAGCCGAATGCTGACCGCCACGGGTGCCGACGCTTCGGCTACGGCCAACAAGCCGGACTCCAGTATCGTGAACTGCAAGAGCACGCTGGCGAACTGGACTCGCGCCGTCTGCCCGGCAAAGCCGGCCAGACGCGCACGCGCCCAGTCTTCACCCGTCAAAATGTGATTGAGGACCGCCAGCGGCGGTTTGCTCCACATGTTTTCAGGAAACTTGCTGGATACCGGCAACTACCCAGCCACCCGATCCGTCAACGGGTTTGGACAGGTTCCACACTTCGTCGAAAGCTACGGCGGCTGTATCGGCCTCCTCGCGAATCATGCCGTTCATACGCACGCTAGCGATATGGCGGGTCCCCTCGGTAACGACCTCGAGAAGCTTGGCATCGACTGTCACCACGTCTGTCTGCTGCGTCGCCTCGTGCCGTTCACCCATCTGCAGCTTGATCTCGGCAAAAACTTCGGGGCTGACAAACTCGCGGATATCGTCCATGTTTCCAGCATCATTGGCCGCTTGCAGGCGAACGAAATTAAGCTTGGCGACGCGCAGGAAACCCTCGACGTCGAAATCCGCAGGAACATGCGCTGGTGTTTGCGCCGACAGCTTCTCGGCAGCGCCAAAGCTCTGCCCCGGCTGGCCGGCGCCAGCGCTGCCAGCGAGTTCCTGGCGAGCGTCAAAGCGCTGGGCGGGCTCGGTCGCTGTTCCGCCTGCGCCGGCGTAGCCCAATGGCCGCTGGCCAGAGCCTGTCGCCGACGCCGCCTTGCGACGAAACAGCAGCTTGAAGACGAAAAACGCAGCCATCGCCAGCAGCGCGATCATTACCAGATTGGCCATTCCTTCACCCAGACCAAAATGCGACAAGAGCGCCGCTATGCCCAGGCCGGCAGCGAGTCCAGCCAAGGGACCCATCCAGTTGCGCTTGGGTGCCGCGGCCGCCGGTGCAGCTGCATTCGTCGGGGCTGGAGCAGCTTTCTGGGGTGTGGCCTGGCGCTGCATGCCCATCGAGCGGCCGCCGCCGAAGCGACGTGCCTCGGCGTCCTCGACCATCAGGCCGAAACTAAAGGCGCACACAGCCAACGCTACAAAAAATTTCTTCACGACTTTCTCCTCTTCAGAACTTGAAACCGCGATGCAGGGCAACAACCCCCAGCGCCAAATTGAAATATTCGACACGTTCGAGCCCTGCCTGTTCCATCAAGCCTTTCAGGCCCTCCTGGTCAGGATGGACCCGAATCGATTCCGCGAGATAGCGGTAGCTTGCCTCGTCGTGTGTAATCATCTGGCCGAGGCGTGGAATCACTTTGAACGAGTAGAAATCATAGGCCGGCGCCAGCGGCTTCCAAACCTGTGAGAACTCCAGCACCAGCAGGCGACCGCCTGGTCGCAGGACGCGCTGCATCTCGCCCAGCGCGAGGTCCTTGTGCGTCATGTTGCGCAGGCCAAAGGCAACCGTCACGCAGTCGAAGTAATCGTCGGGAAATGGCAATTTCTCGGCATCGCACTGAGTGACCCGGACCAGGGCGCCACGGTCGTACAGCCGGTCGCGGCCGCGCGTGAGCATGGCGTTGTTGATATCGGTCAGCCAGACTTCACCGCCGCCGCGCAGCTTTCTGGCGAAGGCCAGGGCCAAGTCGCCGGTGCCCCCGGCCACGTCGAGCACCCGGGAGTTTTCGCGGATGCCACTCCTGGCGATCGCAAAAGCTTTCCACAGCCGATGCAAGCCCCCCGACATGACATCGTTCATCAGGTCGTAACGCTGCGCCACCGAGTCAAAAACATCCGCAACGCGTTGCGCCTTCTCGCCTTCAGCGACTTCCTGAAAACCGAAATGGGTCGTGCTTCTATCGTCCATCGTTCCAACTCAAAGAAATAAGGTCACACGGATCAACGCTTGCCGCAGCTGCCCGCCGGGGCTTTGGCTGGCGGTGCGGGCGTTTGTCCCGGCTCCCGGCTGGCGCCGGCAGTCGCCAAGCGGGCCAGGTAGTGAGTCCAGAGTTCTTCTTTATGGCTGCCGAGTTGGTAGAGCACGTCCCAGGAATAAAGACCACTGTCGTGGCCGTCAGAGAAAATGGGGCGGATGGCGTAGTTGCCGACCGCCTCGATGCGCTCGATCCCGATCTCACGCTTGCCCACTTGCAGGACTTCCTGGCCCGGGCCGTGGCCACGCGCCTCGGCGGATGGGGTAAACACGCGCAGGAACTCGTAGCTGAGCTCGAAACGCTCGTCGTCCGGAAAAACAAGCTCCAGGATGCGGGACTTCTGATGCAGTTTGATTTCGGTCGGGATCTTCGTGGTCTCGTCCAAGCCAGCCATGGATGCCTCTACACTCAATCGGGCCAGCCATGATAGCGCAAAACTGCCGCCGGGAAGTGCTTGGCAACAAGCGTTGCCGCCACGGCGCCAGTACGGCAGGGTAGCAGTGCGGCGAAGCTGCGGCGCCAGAGCCTCTTGCGCCGCAGCTTCCATGGTGAACCGGGGCGGGCGCCCCCGCCAGCGATCAAGTGACTGAAAAGCTCACTCGATCAAAGTCCTCGCCAGAGCTGATAATGCGCTCCAACTTTACTCGCCAAACGCCATCGAGGTAGATTTCCAGCTGCCGCCCGGAGTAGAACCATCCCTGTGGGATGACCAGGCTTTGCTCGGCAGCAATGGCGGCAACTGCCGGCAGAATGAAGGCCCGGCTATAGAGCTCGGCGTGTCCCGCCTCGCGTGCCAGCGGCCGCGCGGCCACTGCCTGTGGTTTGCCGGGTAGCGCCGAAATGCCGGCCATCAGGCCACCGTCCTGCTCCTGCATCAACCACACAACCCGTGCCAGCAAATGCGAGCCGCCGTTCTGTGGACAAATCGATAGCAACTGGTCGGGTGCCAAGCGGCGTCCAGCGGTTGAGCGTAGCAACCGGAAACCATTGGCGCTCTCGTCAAGTAGCTCCCAATCGTCGACCGCAAAGCCCAGCTGGCGTTTGCGAACTTCCAGCCGCTGCGTCGGGTCCAGCCCGTGACGGAAGGTGAACAGGCTGTCGAATTCCTCGCGCGAATAATGGCGCGCGCTTTCCGGTTGGCTGAACTCTCTTCCCGAGATGATGTAGTGCATGCTGGCAAAGCCGGCGCACACCTTCGCCGTTCCTGAACTCCGGTGGCGGCGGAAACGGCGCACCGCGCGCAGCAAGGACCACGGCCTGGCAAGGCCATCTAGCAGCTGCTGGCATTGGCTTGCGGTGCAGTCCTCACCGAGACCAAGCTGTGTCGGTGAAATTTTCTGCTGCAGCTGCTTCATGGTCTGCTTGATCTGCAGTGCCAGACGGGCGCCATCGATACGACGGATGTTTTCTGTTTGCAGGCACTCACTGGCGGGCCGCAGGGCAAAATCCTTCATCAGGTCGACGACCGTGACTGGAAGAACTTCGCCGGGCAGCACCGGATGGACGGTCAGCAGTGGTGCCCAGTTGCCCGCCCAGCGTCGAACCATGCCGAGTTGTCGCACACTGAGGCTGTATGGGCCGGCAAGCTCGCTTAGTAGCTGGCTGACGAACGCGGCGGTACAGTGTGTGCTGCGGCCCAGAGGGTCGAGGGAGTCTGGCACCGCCAGCGTCGCCACCCCCCATTCCTCGGCACTGGCGTAGAAGCCGTGCAGGTTCAACCATATCCCACGCGGCAGTTGCCGACGCGCGCGATGATGTTCGGTGATCGCCATCCCGGTGTAGTAGATGCAGCGATGCAGGATCAGTGCCAGGCGGTCGGCCTCGTCCTCGCCGTCGTCAGCCGCATGCAACTGCGCGCAATGCGCGTAAGCGTGCGCGGCCTTGAGCCAGGTGGCGACCACCTGCCGAAAAGCGGCCTCTTCAAGGTCACTTAGTGGCAAGGCCTTGCCGGCGTACTCGCGGGCCAGCTGTTCCTCGATGAAGCACAGGGAAATCCGGGTCTGCTCGAGGAGTTGCAGGTAGACATCGGCCGGTGGCGGCTCCTGCAGCATGCTATCCAGGAAGTTGTTGATCTCCAACTGAGCCTGATGTGAGTTGGCCAAAGGCAGGCGCGAGAGAATTCTGAAACCCGTTTGGAGGTCCGAAATTTTCATGGTGGCTCGGGTGGTAAGAACTGCGCTCATGATGTTGCCTCCTTGCTGACCGCCAGCTGCGGTCTAAGTAATACGCAGGGCGGCGATGATCTGGTCACCCAGTTGCCGGCCCTCGACCAGCTGGCGCGGCGTGGCAGCACTCGCCCGCTGTGTTGCCGCCCAAATGGGCTGTGGGAACTGCCGGTCGTCCCGCCAACGAGGAATCAGGTGCCAATGAACGTGCGGCGTCATATTGCCCAGGCTCGCGAGATTGACCTTGTCCGGCTGGTAAAGCCTGCGCACTGCACTCTCGACGGCGAAAACCACCGTCATCAGCTGCATTCTTTCCTTGTGCGGCAGGTCGGTCATCTCGCGGAGATGGCGGTTCAGGATCACCCGGCAGAAACCTGGATAGTCCGCATCCGCCACTAGTACTACGCGACAGATAGCGTTTTCCCAGATCACTTCCCCACCTGGTGAATCGCATAGCTCGCATTTCTCCAGACCGCCTTCACTCACTTCCTGCCTCCTTGTTGACCGGTTGGCGCCAAAGCGCCCTGTTGACCGAGACGATAGGCTTGTGCGACAGAAAGCGAGAGGAAATAGGTCACGGACCAAGCGACAAACTCCCGGGACGCGACCTTCGTTTCCCGTAGCAGTGACGGAAGAATCGCAACAGGGCGTTCATGCTGGACGATGCGCGACGCTCAGCGCCGGCGTGACGGGCGGCAAGTGACGGCGTGCAAGCCGGGGTAGCGTTGGTGCTACCGGCTTACCGTGAAAGTCGCGTCGGCGACTGACGAAACTCCCTTCATTCGCCGGGAGAAGCTTACAAACGTTCGACGCGTA
This sequence comes from Candidatus Accumulibacter meliphilus, assembly GCF_036625345.1. Taxonomy (NCBI): domain Bacteria; kingdom Pseudomonadati; phylum Pseudomonadota; class Betaproteobacteria; genus Candidatus Accumulibacter; species Candidatus Accumulibacter meliphilus. The sequence continues at coordinate 58,115 of NZ_JAZKTZ010000017.1, forward strand.
CCTTGGTGACAGTGCGCGCATCGGCTTCGATGACCGTGTAGCGATGGCCTCGTTCTTCGACACTATCGCCGACCAGGGGAATGTGGCGCAGACGGCTGATCAGGAAGCCGGCCAGGGTGTGCGCTTCGCCAACCGGCAGATTCAGCCGCAGCGAGTCGTTGAGTTCCGAGATCGGGGCTCGGCCGCCGACCAGATGTCGATCGTCGTTCTCCGACTCGATGACGACCCGTGGCGGCTTCATGTTGTCGAAGTCGTAGCCCGAGTCGACCGTTCCGACGACTTCTTCGAAAATGTCTTCCATGGTCAGGATGCCGACCGCCGAGCCGAACTCGTCCACGATGATCGCCATGTGGTCGTTGCGCCCCCGCAGCAGGGGCAGGACCTGATCGATGGTCTGCTTGGGAGAGAGGTAGAGCGCCGGGCGAATGAAGTCACCGGCTGGACGCTTGTCAATGTCCGGCAACAACAGGTCCCAGGTGGTCAGGGTCATCACGCCGGTGACGTTGGTGATGTTGCCGCGAAAGACGGGCAGACGGTTGAAGCCATGCTCCCAGACTCGACTGACCGCTTCGTCCATGCCGCGGCGCTCGCTGAAGCCAATGACTTCGGCCAGCGGCGTCATCACTTCACCGACCGTGGTGTCGGCGAAGCGAAAAATGCGCCGAATGCGCTGCTTGTTGGTGGCTCCACCGCCGTCGGCGGGAGTTTCGGAGAGATCGAGCAAAACGCGCAATTCGTCCTTGGTGATAAAGCCGCTCTGCCCTGACGACGCACCCCCGAAGATGCGCGCGGCGACGCGGGCAACGCGGCTGAAGATGAAGATTACCGGATAGAAAAGGTAAGAGAAAAAACGCAGCCCGTAGATGATCTTGGTGACGATCCAGTCGGATTTTTGCTGAAAGATGCTTTTCGGAACGATCTCGCCAAAAATCAGCAAGAACGGCGTGAACACCAGTACCGAAACCAGGTCTCCGGAGTCCCCCATGAGGTCTATGAACATCAATGTGCCCATGGTGGTGATGGTCACGGTGGCGATATTTGTCCCGACCAGCGTCGTCCCGAGCATCACGTCCGGCGTCCGGAACAGCTCCAGCACCAACTTTGCTCCCGGGTCGCCCAGTCGTGCCTGATGGCGGAGATGAATCTTGTCGGCATTGACCATCGCCAGCTCGGAACCCGAAAAGAAGCCCTTCAGGAGCAGAAAGAACAGGATCACCAGTAGCTCAATGACCAACTCCACAGAGATTCCCTCCATCATTCTTTCCTTAGCTGGTCTTCGGCTGCAGCAGACTGATCTTCCGGTCTGTCGTTCTCGGTCTGCTCATCCTGAGAAGACTCCAGTTCGTCGTCCTTTGATTCTCGCAACAGATCGTCCTCGTATTCGTCGAGCGATTCCTGTTCCTGATCTGCCGGCGAGTCGTCGGACATCGCTTCGGCAATGCTTTCCATCTCCAGAGGTTCTGCCGGAGCAGAGCTGCCGTCCTCCTCCTGCGTGCGTCCAAACGAGACGCGAACCTTGGTGATGCGCATGCCGCTCACTTCCTTCACCGTGATCTCGTAGTCGGCACTGAATACCTTCTCGCCAACCCGCGGCAGGCGGCCGAAGAGGACCAGCGTAACGCCACCGATGGTGTTCATCAGCGGGTCGTCGATGTCAAAGTTGGTGAGCGTGCGGAAATCGGCGAGGCGCATGTAGCCCGGGACGGTAAAACTGTTGTTGCCTTCCTGCTGGTAATGCTCCTGTCCTCTCATCTTCCCGGAAATCTCGCCAAAGATGAAAGTCATCACATCCTTGATCGTGACGATACCCAGGACCTCGCCATACTCGCCGATGACCACCGCGGCGCGGGTGTTGAAGCGCTGGAAATATTCCAGCATTTCGTCGACTTTCTTGGTGGGTGGGACGAAGTGCGCCGGCTTCAGGATCTCGGCCAGTTCGATTTTCGAGACATCACCATCGACACGCACCCGGCGCAGCAGATCTTCCGCGTGCAGGAAGCCGATCACGTTGTCCCAGTGGCCCCGGTAGACCGGAACGCGCGGGTGGCGATAGCCACGAAAACGCTCGATCAATTCCTCGATCGGCAGATCGGCGTCAAGAAAGCGGATGCGCGGTCCGGGCGTCATGATTCGCGCCACGTCGGTTTCCGCGGACTCGAGGACCTTGTCGATGAGCACTCGCTCAGAGGCTTCGATGACCCCGGTTTCCTCGCTGTCGGCCATCAGGGTACGTAACTCGTCGGGCTTGAGGATGTTCTCGCGGTCGACGTGTTCGCCAACGACGAAGGTGGTGACGCGGTCGGCAACCAACCGCACTGCGTCACGCAAGGGGGTGACAATGAAGATCCACTTGGGCAGAAAACGCGCTGACAGCTTGGTGGCGAACTTTACCGGCGCATTGACAGCGATGGTTTTCGGCGTCACCTCGCCGAAGAGCAGCAGCAACGGCACCATGACCACGATGTTGATCCAGCCGGCATCGGCCTCGCCAAACATGTGCACCAGGATAACCGTCATGTTGGCGGCCGCCGCGATGTTGACCAACTCATTGCCGCAGAGCAGGGAAACGATCAGCCGTCGTGGCTCGTCGAGCATGGCGTGAATGCTCTCGGAATGCGGGCTGCGCGAGTTGCGCAGCTTTTGCAGGTCAATGCGACTAAGCGAGAAAAGTGCGGTTTCGGAGCCGGAGAAAAACGCCGAAAAACAGAAGAGAACACACTGAATCAGAACTCGAATGGTCAGGTCCCAATCGATTTCCGACAGATTGATCAAGTCGACGGTTTCCCTCAACCAGTCCATAAATGCCCCCGCCCCAGGATTTGTTGGCCAGCAGAGATCGCCACTCGGCGCGCCGGATCGCAGTGCACCACCCGTTAACCGACCGGCCAGCAGCCGAGAAGATGCGGGGAACGCGCAAGCCGCAAGGATAGGCGCAATACGGCATTGAAACAAGCTTTTTGCGGGGAAAGCGCCGTTTGTTCGGGCCTTTGGCGTTGCTTGGCGCGCCGCGGACGGGGCTTTGTCAGCGTGTGTGATTGCACACCGTCGCGTCGGCGGCGCCAGACGCCAGGTGTGCGCGTTTGGCTGGAAAAAAACGCACAAAAAACACGATATACGGCAACAACTTATAGTATTCTTGCGCCTGCCTGGCTGCAGAGCGCCTACAAAAAGCCTTCTCAGCGGCACCTTCAGCTATTTGTCCGTCGGGCGCTCGCCCGTGACCGGAGTGGCCCGGCAACTGCTGCCGAGGGGGCAGCGGGAGCCCGCAAGCTCGTGACGAGATGTCGGCTTGCTCGGCTCTCGGTCTGAATTTCATCCGGCGACTGACTGCGCAAGTCAGTTTCCACCAGAAGAGGAGTGGTTGCTGCATGGCTGACAAGAAACAGGAGTCACACCCGCAGGACTCCGCCCAGGGGCCGATTCTCGTGCCTGTCGATTTCTCTTCGCATTCCGAGGCAGCGCTTCTGCTGGCCAGCGATTTCGCCGCTGGCCTGGGGGCCAGGCTCGTGGTGCTGCATGTGGTGCACGATCCACAGAAAATGCCCGGCTACTACGCGCGCATGGCCAGCAAGAAGACGCTGACCAGAATCGCCGATATCGCTGCCGAGATGCTTGATGAGTTCATGGCCAAAGTGCGGAAGAAGCACCCCGAGCGGAAAGCACTGCACAGCGCAGAAATCCTGCTGGTGACAGGTATTCCGGTGACGCGCATTCTCCAGGTCGTTGAGAAGGAGAAGGCCCGGATCATCGTCATGGGTAGCAAGGGCGCGACAGGGCTGCGGCATTTGTTGCTGGGTTCCGTGGCCGAACAGGTTCTTGGCCTTGCCAAGCTGCCGGTGACGATCGTCAAAGAACAAGGAAAACACTGAGTCGTAAAGACCGGAGGAGACTTAAGCTATGCTCGACGCCTATCTGAAACAATCCCAGACAACTACCGGGGCGACGGTGGCGCTATGCATCGTCGGCGCGGTTCTCGGCGTCATCGCCTGGCCGGCGCTCGCCGCGACGGTGAGCGATGCCGACATGAACTGGGGCGGCATGACCATGGAGCTGCTCGGCGGCCTGGCACTTTTCCTCTACGGCATGACACAGATGGAAGTGGCGCTGAAGGCGGTGGCTGGCGAGCGGATGAAGAGCATCCTCGCCAAGCTGACGGTCAATCGCTTCGCGGGAGTGGGAACCGGCGCGGCGGTGACGGCGGTGATCCAGTCGTCATCGGTGACCACCGTCCTTCTGGTCGGCTTCATTTCGGCCGGGCTGATGTCGCTGCCGCAGTCAGTCGGCGTGATCATCGGTGCCAAGATCGGCACCACGATCACCGGCCAGATCGTCGCCTTCAAGATCACCAAGGCGGCGCTGGCGATGATCGCCGGCGGCTTTGCCATGCTTTTTCTCTCCAAGAACGAGAAGATCAGAAGCTACGGCGGCATGCTGATGGGTCTCGGCCTGGTGTTCTTCGGCATGCATGTGATGGGCGAGGCGATGCACCCCTTGCGCAGCTACCAGCCCTTCCTCGACATGATGCAGACGATGACCAACCCGCTTCTCGCGGTGCTCGTCTCGGCTGCCTTTACCGGGATCATCCAGTCCTCCTCGGCAACCACCGCTATAGTCATCGTCATGGCTTCGCAAGGTTTCATTAGCCTGGATGCCGGTGTCCCGCTGGTCATGGGTGCCAACATCGGCACCTGCGTGACGGCGCTGTTGGCGGCCATCGGCAAGCCGCGGGAGGCCGTGCGCTGTGCCGTTGTACATACCGGTCTGGCGACGACCGGCGTCCTGATGTGGCTGCCGTTTGTCAGCGTTATCGGGGATGCGGCCGTCGCCATGTCGCCGGTCTACCCCGAGCTAAGCGGCATGGAACTGCTCGCAGCGGAGACGCCGCGCCAGATCGCCAACGCGCACACCTTCTTCAACGTCGCCAATGGCTGCATCTTCATCTGGTTCACCACCTATATCGCACGCGCAGCGGAGTGGCTGGTACCTGACAAGCCGCTCGAGGAGGAGGCGATGATTGTGCGCACCAAGTTCCTGCAGGAGGAGTTGCTGACCACGCCGACGCTGGCGCTGGACAGCGTGCGCATGGAAGTCATGCACATGGGCGAGACGGTCAACACGATGTTGAAGGCGATCATGCCAGCCATCATCAAGGGCGATACCAAGGCGCTCGAGGAAATTCGCCAGATGGACGACACGGTCGATATCCTGCACGCGGGAATCCTCGACTACCTGGCCAAGATCAGCCGGCAGCCGCTGCTTGAAGAACAGACCAAGGAGCTGATGCAACTGATGGAAGCGGTGAGTAACCTGGAGAACATCGGCGACATCGTCGAAACCAACCTGGTAGCGTTGGGGCATGATCGCGTCAAGGACAAGATCCAGGTCAGCGAACAGACCCAGGGAGTGCTCAATGGCTTCCAGGCGGCAATCAACAAGGCCGTGGCAGCGGCGGTGATGGCGGTTGCGCAGAGCAACGAGCGCTCCGCACAGGTGGTCACCGGGATGAAGGACGAGATCAACCGAATCGCCGACTCCGCCGCCACTCACGAGGCTCGCCGGCTGGTGGCGGAAGAGCCCAATCGCATCCTGGCCTACACGCTGGAAGTGGAGATCATCGAGAAGCAGAAGCGTATTTACTACTTCGCCAAGCGTATGGCCAAGACTGTCTTGCCGACGGTTCTGCAGCAGCGCAATTAAGTCGTCGTCGTTCGCAAGAGCCCTTGCCCGGTAATGTGAAAGTCGGGCAAGGGCTTTTTTGGCAGTCGTTACCCGAGTCGGTGAGCACACGATGAAACCGTCTCCGCCGGCCGCGGTAGAATGGCGCGATGCTGGTTCTTGGAATCGAATCCTCTTGCGACGAAACGGGTATGGCGCTGTACAGCACTTCAGCTGGCGGAGTCCTGCTCGCGCACGCCCTGCATTCGCAGGTGCGCATGCATCAGGACTACGGCGGGGTGGTGCCCGAACTCGCCTCGCGAGATCATATCCGTCGCGTCGTACCCTTGCTGCGCCAGGTTCTTGCCGATAGCGGCCGCTCGCTGGCCGAGATCGATGCCGTAGCCTACACGCAGGGACCGGGTCTGGCGGGCGCCCTGCTGGTCGGAGCGGCCTTCGCCGAGGCGCTGGCAACCGCGCTCGAGCGGCCCAGCGTGCCGGTGCATCATCTCGAAGGTCACCTGCTGTCGCCATTGCTGTCGCGCAGGCCGCCGCGTTTCCCGTTCGTGGCCTTGCTGGTCTCTGGCGGCCACAGCCAACTGATGCGCGTCACCGCTGTCGGCGAATACGAGTTGCTGGGAGAAACGCTCGACGACGCGGCTGGCGAGGCCTTCGACAAGACCGCCAAGCTGCTCGGCCTGGCTTACCCGGGGGGACCGGCGCTGGCCGAGCTGGCCGAACGTGGTCGCCCGGATGTGGTGAAGTTGCCGCGCCCGATGCTCAAGTCCGCTGATCTGAATTTCAGTTTCAGCGGTCTGAAGACCGCAGTGCTGACCAAGGTCCGCGAGCTGGCGACGATCAGCGAGCAGCAGCGGGCGGATATTGCGCGCGGTTTCCAGGATGCGATCGTCGAAGTGCTGGTCAGCAAGGCGCTGCGCGCCGTGGCCTTGAGCGGGCTCAAGCAGTTGGTCGTCGCCGGTGGCGTCGGCGCCAACCGTGAACTGCGCCGCCAGCTAGACGCGCGCGCCGCTAAGGCCGGGCTCGCGGTCTTTTACCCCGAACTCGAATTCTGTACCGACAACGGGGCGATGATCGCCCTGGCCGGAGCCTTGCGTTTACAGAGCGCTAATTCCGACACGGCCGGAAAAGTGGGCGGCGCTTTTGCCGTGCGGCCACGCTGGCCGTTGCATGGTGTTTAGCGCCTAACGCGGGCTCTTTGATTGCGTTGGTTTCACTGGCTTCGCTGCTTTCACTGACGTGGTGTCGCTCGCCGGCGTTTGTTTCTTGCCGCCAATTTGTGGCTCGCTGCCAGCCATCAGGCGCTGCAGGTTCGGCCAGTGCTTGCCGATCAGCGTCATCGAAATGATGCCGATGGCCAGGACGATGCCATCCTTGCCCCAGGCCAGAATGGCGAAAACGGGTGCTGCCGCCGCCGCCATCAGCGCTGCCAGTGACGAGTAGCGTGAGGTCAAGGCGACGCACAACCAAGTGCCCAGAGTCGCCAGGCCCAGCCAGAGGTTGATCGCCAGCAAGACGCCGGCTGCCGTCGCAACGCCCTTGCCGCCCTTGAAACCGAGGAAAACAGGGTACACATGACCGAAAAAGACGCCCAGCGCGACCAGTCCGACGGTGTAGTCGGGCAGACCATACTGCGGGGCATAGTGGCTGGCGAGAAAGACTGCCAGCCAGCCCTTGGCGACATCGCCGATCAAGGTGAATATCGCCGCACCCTTGTGGCCACTGCGCAGGACGTTCGTCGCACCGGGGTTCTTCGAGCCATAGCTGCGCGGGTCGGCGAGGCCGAACAGGCGACTGGCGACCAGCGCGAAGGAGATCGACCCCAGCAAATAGGCAGCCAGGACGGCAAGGGCGGAAACCAGGGAGGGCGGCATAGGGGTAAAGTGGCTCGTCGGACGGTCGGTGGCGGCTTGGCTGCCTGCTTGCTCAGATGGTCGGCGTGGCTCTGGGTTAGAATGCGCAGACTCCTGGTCGCGCGGCAGACTGCGCGATCAGCCCGGGATTCTACACCGACCTGACGCCACGCCGCATGGACATCATTTTCATCGACGCGCTTCGCGCTTCCACGCTGATCGGCATCTACCCACGCGAAAAGGCGATGCCCCAGACGATAGAAATCTCGTTGCAGATCGGCACGTCGACGGCCAGCGCCGGCGCCAGCGACGACATCGGTGACACGATCGACTACGCGACGGTCGCCGAGCGCCTGCGCAGCGAGTTGGCAGCGCGCCACTTCAATCTCCTCGAACGGCTTGCCGAATATGTGGCGACGCTGCTGCTCGAAGACTTCGGTGCCACCTGGGTGCGCGTCTCGATCGCCAAATTGGGCATGATGAGCGGCGTGCAGCGCGTCGGCGTGATCATCGAGCGCGGCGCCGCCGCCTGATCGACCCACAGATCAGTGCTGCGCGCGAGCCGACAACGGCCCGGCTCTTCGCGCTCAGAAGCTCAGGTTCACGCCGGCGTAGATTGAGCGTCCCATGCCCGGCACGGTGGTCCCATAGAGCATTGGCCTTTGGCCAAGATAAGCGCCGCCGAGTGGCGAATCGTAGAATCTGTCGAACAGATTGTCCACGCCGAGATCGACGCGCAGCTGCTTCCACTCGTAGCTGCTGCGCAGGTTGAGCAAGCCGTAACCGCTGGTCGCCACTTCGTTGCGCAGTTGTGAGACCAGCGTCTTGGCGGCGACGAATACTCCTTCGACGGTATTGGTCCACGCGCCCGACTGTTGCACCAGAGCCAGTTTCGCGTTCATGGGCATGATGTGATACAGATTGTCGTCAGTCTGCGAATTCCTTCCGCGCACATAGCTCAGCACACCGGTCATGCTGACATTGCCGAGCGCGCCACTTCGTAGCAGAGGCACACGGGCGCTGGCGTCAGCTCCGTACAAGCGCGCCGTCTGATTGGCGAACTGCAGGTAAACGAAGTTGTCAGTGCGCGTCAGGTTGCTTCCCTGGCACGGTGACATGCCGCTGCCGCCTGAGCAGCGCACCGCGTCGACGTAATCCTGCACATAGGTGTAGTACGGCGTGAGGCTGAAATTCCACTGCTCGCGCGCCGCGTCGTGCCAACTGGCCGTCGCGCTGAGCGTATGCGCGACTTCCGGATCCAGGTCAATGTCGCCGACGTAGCCGTTGCCGTCGCCGAACCAGTTGACCATGTTCATGGCCATCGGGTTGTTGCTGGACCAGGCGTAGCGTTCGTAGAGATTCGGCGAACGCGTCTTGCGCGCATAGCCCGCCTCGTAGGTCTCTTCGGCAGCGGGGGTGAAGCGCAGCAGGGCTGCGAGATCGATGTTGTGATCGGTCTTCTGGCGATCGCTGGCGTTGAAAGCGCCCGGAATCGACGCCGGATTCTCCGGATTGCCGTAGAACAGCGGGTTGTAGCCTTGCACGTCGCCGGTATCCATGCGCACCGTGCTGCTGCGCAGTCCGAGCTGCGACAGCCACTGCCGATCCCAACGTGCTTCCCATTCGCCATAGACGTCGAAGCGGTCGCGCTGGCCGTCGTTGATGTTCCAGAAAGTTGAGCCTTTCATGCCCGCCATCGGCATCGCCACTACCGGTGAGATCGGATCCCACCAGTCGTCGAGGCGGTAGCGCTGATACTCGGCGCCGACCCGGAACAGATCGCGCTCCGAGGAAACGATCTCCGCCTTGAGCTGTGCGCCGGTGGTTTTTCCGCGCGTGTCCATCGGCATGCCGGCGAGGTTCTGCATCGGACCGCTGGTTTCCAGCTTGTCCTCGAGGAAATTCATGGTGTGTCGTGTGTCTTGGTAATAGGCGCGCGCTTCCAGAGAACCCCAATCGTACTGACCCAGATAGCGGGCATTGACCTGATTGCTGGCGTTGTCGGTCATGTCCATGCGCTGATTCGGAAAGCCCTGATACGGAATGTGCTGGTAGCCATACTTGAGCTCGAAGAGATGTTCGGCGTAGCGTAGCGCCAGGCCGAGCAACTGATTTTCCGACTTGTACAAGGACGATCCCACTTCATCGCCGGAAAGCCATTCCGAGGTTCCAGCCGACAGTCCCGAAGGCTTGAACTTTCCCCCTGCCTGGTAGTTGTCGGCCTGCGCCGTCGAGCCTGAGTAGTTGAGGCTGAGCAGCTCGTTGGCGATCGTCGCCGAGAGATTGGCACCGCGAGCGTTGCCGTTGCTGCGATAAAAAGCACCGGCCTGGCCTTTGTGCAGTATGTCTTCGCCAGCTTTGGCAAACTCCGCAGGCGCCGAGTTGACCTGAATGGTTCCGGCAATGCTGTCGCCACCGGCGCTGACCGGCGTTACGCCGGCAAACAGCCTTATGCTATCGACGTTGGTGGGGTCGATATACGACAGCGGTGGGTTCATGTGGTTGGCGCACGACGAGATCAGGTCCATGCCATCAACCTGAATGCGGATGCGGTCGTCAGCCAGGCCGCGAATCACCGGCAGGCTGGAAACCCCGCCGGCGCCGTAGCTGCTGACACCGGGCAGTGCGTCGAGCAGTCTTGCGCTATCGCTGGTCGATGCCCGGTAGGGTGCGATGCTCGCCGCGCCGAGCTGGCTGCTGTCGAGCGGCGCGCCACCTTCGATCCGTGCTGCCGTGACCACTACTTCCGACATGACCGGCGTGGCCGAGTCTTCCTGCGCCACGGCGACCTGCCAGATGCCGGGCAGCGCCAGTGCTGCTGCGACCGCATTGGCGATCACTTTCCTGTCCCGCTTCATTACCAACACTCCCTGAATGCTTTTCTTGTGCGGGCATTCTAGGGAGTGATGTTGCAGCGCGGAATGTGGCAAATCGCCGCATAAGGCTGCAAAGTAGCGCAGCTCGGTTTGGGTGCCGCCAAGCTGCGCTACGAATGCAGCTATCTCTTGTTGACAGCAGAACGACGCTCAGGGCAGCGTCATGCCGACGGTCCACATCAAGCCTGCCGCCCCGAACAGCACCACCTCTGAACAGAAGCGGTTATAGCAGTAACCCATCGACGGTATGATGGCAGGTGCATACCCGGAGTTGTTCATCGGGATCTTGTCCTGATACTCACCCCGATAGCCATGTAATACGCCAGCGGTAAGCTTCAGGTAAAACGGTTGCACCGTCTCGACCGGCCGCCAGAGGAGACCGCCGTAGGCATACCAGGAAGCTTGGCCAAAGGAGTTATCGAAACTGGCCGCGCCGACCAGCACCTGACCCTTTAGCCACTGCCTGTCCAGCCGCCACTCGGGGTTGATCAGGGACTGCGAATTGTCGTGCTCGTCGTCCGGGTGGAAGTGCACCGATGCGATGCTGGTCTGCAGGTAGAAACGGTCGGTTCGCCACGGCTCGGGCGCACTCCAGGCGGTCTTGGCGTCCGCCTCTGGCGGGGTCTGTGCGATGTGTTGCGCCATGACGGCGGGAACGGCCAGTGTCGTCGCCGCCAATGCGGCAACAACTCGTTTCAGAAACGGCATCATCAGTCTCCCTGCACGCGTCGTGCGGCGGCGTTAGTGGCTGGAACGGTGCGAATCGGTTCGATCGCGTAGAAAGTCAGTGCGCCGCCGCAAAAGCAGCTCATTTTGCGAGGGTCGGGACGAAAAGGCAGCACGATAGCACGGCTTTCCCGGTTTTGTCAGGCTTGGCCGCGTCCGCGAGGCGCCGGCAGGCGTCAGGCAGGCATTGGCAAGGCACTCAGTCGCCGGCCTTGCGGCCGGCCGTGCTGACCGGCACTGGCTGCTCGATGATTGGCCAGACGCCGCGGGCGAGCGCGCGACTGCCTTCGAAGACCAGCCAGCTCTGACTGCCGTAGTGCGGCAGTGGGCGCAGCAGGGCGCGCAGAGCGCCGGCGTCGCGTCCCGAAACGACGGCTATCGGCAGCTCCGTCTGGCCAGCAATCGTCCATACCTGGGCGCTTCCCTGCTGCTCGAGCTGCTGCGGACGCGGCGGCAAGCCGCTCGCCGTCAACGCCGCATCAACGTCGGCATGCAGGCCGATCATCAATAGCGGTGTCGTCGTCTTGCGCAGATCGCCTGGCGGGATCTCCCGTGGCGCGGCTTCAAAGACCCGTGCGGCCAGCGCTGCGGCTGCCTCGCGCACCTCGGCAGTCGTCGAGACCTGCAGTAGCCGCGGCCCGCGGGCGACGATCCACTGGCGCAGGATCGGCGGCAGTTGCGCGGCGTCGAGCAATCGCCAGAGGCGAAGTTGCGGGTCGAGGACGACACTCTGCGCCGGGCCGTCGACTGCCAGAGCGACTTTCTGCTGCAGGCCGTCGATGTCGACGGCACGGTTTTCGGAGCGCTGGCCATCGTTCACTTCGATGGGCAGACGCAGGGCGTACGCGGGTGCGCTCTGCGTCACTTCGATGCTCAGGCCTGTGCCGCTGGCGAGCGTGCTGGAGCTGGCGCTCTGGATCTGCAGTTTGGGCGCGCCGTCGCGCTCCAGCCACTGCCTGAAGAAAACGGTCAGCGACTGTCCCGACGCCTGCTCGAAGGCTTGCCGCAAGTCGTCCCAGGCGGCGATGCGAAAGCGCTGCTGCTGCCAGAACAGCTGCAGGCCCGCCTGGAAGTGTTGTTCGCCAAGCAGGTCGCGCAACATCACGAAGAGCATCGCCGCCTTGCCGTAACCGACAGCCGCCGCCGCGCCGTGCGTTCGCGAGCGGAAGGAAGCCAGGCTCTGCCGGCTGGCCGGCGGCAGCGCCGCGAAATCGCGTAGCCAGCCGAGGCGCATGGCGCGCGCGGCGTCAGCCGATTCGCTTTCCTTGTAAGCGTAGTCGGCCATGAAAGTGGTCAAGCCTTCGGCCCAGTTGCCTGTCGCGTAGTCGACGTAGACGCCGTTTCCCCACCAGTTATGGAGGATCTCGTGGCCCAGCGAGGTGGCCCGAATGAAAGGCAGCTTGAGCACTTCGGCACCGAGATAGGTCAGGGTCGGCATGCCGAAGCCGGTCGGCAGCGGACTGGCGACGACCGAAAAGGCGCTGAACGGGTAGGCGCCGATTTCTCGCCCATAGCGCTCGATATAGACGCGCGTGTCCTCGAGATAGGCGTCGGCAAGGCCAGCGATCTCGTCCAGCTCGCGCGTAAAGTAAGTGCGCAGGCGCAGCGGCGCGGCGCCACTCGTCGGCATCATCTTCTCGCGAACGATCCACGGGCCGGCCACCAGGTCGATGCCGTCCGCCGGATGGGCAAACTCGAAGCTGGCGCGGTAGCGATCGCCGGCGGCCGCCGGTGTTTCCTCTTCGAGCAGCCGGCCGGCGACCAGCGCGCGTTGCTCGCCGGGGACGCTCAGGCGAACGCGGTAGGTGAACAAAGCCGCTGGCTGTGGATACCAGCCACTGCCGGAGGAGAGAAAACTGCCTTCGACAGCCGTCATCGGCGGCAGTCGCCCGAGTACCTGGCGATGGTCCAGGTGCCGATCGAGAGCCGGTAGCGTGCCCTGGTATTCGATGCGCAGCGTGGCATCGGCCGCCGGCAGTCGTGTCTGCCAGGCGCGCAGATCTCCCTGCTGCCCGGCCGGGCGGAGCACGATCGCTTGCCCGTCGACCGACGCCTTCTCGATGTGCAGCGACTCGTGCAGTGCAAAGCGAAAATTTCGCTCGCCGGGCCTTACCGAGGCGACCACGGCGAGCTGCCGAGTGCCCGGATCGAGAGTGAGTTCGAGGGCCAGATGCGCCGCTGGCACGGGTGGCGCAGCGACTGCCCAGGCCGCAGGCAGCGTCAGCGCCAGAAACGGCAGCAGCAGCGAGCGCAGCGCTTGCCAGCGACTCATCGCTCGGCCGGGAACTTGACGACGATTTCGATTTTTTCGTCGGCGCGCCCGATTTGTAGCGGTAACCAGGTTCCCGGCGGCTGCTGTCGTATCGCGTTCAGCAGCGAAGTCAGGCCGGACAGCGGCTGGCCGGCGACGGCAAGGATCTGGTCGCCATCCTGCAGACCACTTTTCTCGGCCAGGCTAGCCTTGCTCACGCTGGCGATCAGTATCTTCCCCTCCTTGCTTTCGAGCGCCACGCCAAGGCGCGGCGGTGCGATCGGCACGAGCGGCGGCGTCGGCACCATGAAGACCGCGTCTGCGAGCCCCGAGCCTAGCTCCTCGCAAGGGCTGGTTGCCGCCATCGGCAGCAGCGTGCCGATCGAGCGCACGCCGAGATCGCGCAACTGGTGGGGCACACCATGCCCGAAGCGCAGGTGGCCACTGCCCATGATCCCGACGATCAGCGGTTTGCCACCGATCGCCGTCGCCGTTGCCTGAGCGGCGAGCACTTCCGCCATCGCCCGATCCCAGGCCAGCTGCGAGTCTACGAAGTGGGCAAAAGCGGTGTCGCCGGGCTTTGCTTTGGTCGATTTACCGCGCATCCTCGCGTGCTGGCGATAAATCTCGAACAGGAAGTCGCGGTAGGCGTCCGATGGCGCGGCCGCCTGGCCGACGCCTTCGCGCTCGGCAAGCGCTATCGCGTCCCAGCCCTGGTCGGCAATCTTGCGCGTCAGTTCCTGGTCGATGTTCAAGGCCAGCATCGGAATCCGATTCAGGCGCGCGAATTCGAACAGGGGCAGATACAGTTCTGGCGGCGTGTTCCAGACTTTTTCCCACTCCGCCTGGAGCAGGAACTCCTTGACGCTCAGTTCGCCGGCTACCCAGCGATCGAGTACCGGCTGCAGACGGCGGGGAAACATTTCGAAGCCGATGACCATGTCCGGGCGCAGCGCGTGCAGCCCCGAGAGCACCTGCAACTGCCATTGGTGGTGATCGGCGTCGTCATGCTGTTCGCCAAGCAGCAGCACCTCGCGTCCGACCAAGTCGGCCAGGATCTGCTGCTTGCTGACCGACTGCGGCTGTTGATCGGTCAAGGCCGCCCAGCTGGCCGGCGCCAGACAGGCTTGGGCCTGGGCTTTTGCGTCGCCTGCTGCGCTGCTGTCGGCGACCAGTGCGCCGAGCAGGGTGCTGCCGAATGCCGCAAGCAGGAGAAGCGCGAACTTTGATCGCGGACCGGAGTGGGCAGCGAAACTGTTAGCAAAACGGGCAGCGAAACGGCGAGAGGAGAGTGGCATCATGGCGGGTGGCTCTGCGGGTGGTTCTGGGCGGGGAAGGGGGCCTTGGCCTGCCCTGGGCATGGCGAGGCATTGACGGCTGCGGTAGTTCGACCTCGACCGACATCATAGGACAGAAAGCGTTCGCATCGGCAGGCCGGCCTGCCCGTCCGGGCATGCCCCCGCAGCCGCCGCTGCCAGGCCATGGCGAAGGCTGCCGAAACGCGTCGGAAGCTGCTATCTTCGGGCCATCGCCACCAGTACGGGTAAAGCACCATGGTCACGCCCTCCTCCATACCTTCCAACACGCATCGCGTCCGCGGTGCCTGTCCGCACGATTGCCCGGATACCTGCGCCCTCGAAGTGAGCGTCAGCGACGGCTGCGTTGTCAAGGTCGCCGGCGCTGCCGATCACGCGCCGACCGCTGGCGTGCTCTGTACCAAGGTCGCCTTTTACCCCGAGCGTATCTATCACCCTGAGCGCGTGCTCTATCCCTTGCGTCGGATCGGGCCAAAAGGCCCTGGTGCGGCTTTCGAACGCATTTCGTGGCCGCAGGCGCTGGCGACGATCGCCGATCGCTATCGCCAGATCATCGCCAGCGACGGCGCCGAAGCGATCGTTCCCTACAGCTACGCGGGCAACTCCGGCCTGCTCGGCTACGCTTCGATGGATCGCCGCTTCTTCCACCGTCTCGGTGCCGCACAACTCGACCGCACGATCTGCGCCAGCGCCGGCGCAATGGGCTACCGCGCCAGTATCGGCGGCAGCTTCGGCTTCGACGTCGAGAATGTCGTCGACGCGCGCCTGATCATCATCTGGGGCAGTAACAGCGTCGTCTCCAACCTGCATTTCTGGCGGCTGGCGCAGGAAGCGAAACGACGCGGCGCACGCCTGATCGCCATCGACCCCTGCCGCACGGCGACCGCCGACAAGTGCGACCAGCACATCGCGCTGCTGCCGGGAACCGACAGCGCACTGGCGCTTGGCCTGATGCACGTGCTGATCCGCGACGAGCTGCTCGATCACGACTATATCGCCCAGCATACGCTCGGCTTCGACGCCCTCAAGGCGCGTGCGCTGCACTACCCGCCGGCGCGGGTGGCGGCGATCTGCGGCATCGACGCCAGCGAAGTCGAGCAACTGGCGCGCGAGTACGGCAGCACGACTCCGGCGGCGATTCGTACCAACTACGGCATCAACCGCACCGCCGGCGGCGGCATGGCGCTGCGCACACTGGCCTGCCTGCCGGCACTCACCGGTGCCTGGCGACACCCTGCCGGCGGCATCCTGCTTTCCAGCTCGGGCAACTACCCGGTCGATAGCGCCGCCCTCGAACGCCCCGATCTGATGCCCAGCCCGACGCCGCGAATGATCAATATGAGCACCATCGGTCAGGATCTGCTGCGCGCCAGGCCGCCGATCAAGGCGCTGTTCGTTTACAACAGCAATCCGGTGGCGATCGCCCCGCAATCGGGCGAGGTCGTGCCTGGCTTTGCCCGTGACGACCTGTTCACCGTCGTCCACGATCTCTTCCAGACCGACACCGCCGACTACGCCGACATCCTCCTGCCGGCGACCAGCCACATGGAACAGCTCGACATCCACAAGTCCTATGGGCACCTGCATATCCAGGTCAATCATCCAGCGATAGCGCCACTTGGCGAAGCCGTGTCGAACACCGAACTCTTCCGTCGCCTGGCCAGCGCGATGGCTTTCAGCGAAGCGTGCTTTGCCGACTCCGACGAAGACCTCTGTCGTCAGGCCTTCGACTGGAAGGACCCGCGCCTGGCCGGCCTGTCGTGGGAGAAGCTCAAGGCCGACGGACATGCCCGGCTGAACCTGCCACGGGCCACCGCGCCCTTCGCCAACGGCGGCTTCCCAACCCCCTCAGGAAAATGCGAGTTCTACAGCACGGTGCTGGCCAGCGCCGGCGTCGACCCCTTGCCGGACTTCATCGCCCCGCGCGAATGGCGGCAGAGTCCGCTGTCCAGCGAGTTTCCGCTGGCCCTGATCACCCCGCCGGCGCGCAACTTCCTGAACACCAGCTTTGCCAACTCGGCGCGTTTCCTGGCCCAGGAAAAGTCGCCGGCGATCCATCTGCATCCGGCCGACGCGGCGGCACGGGCCATCGCCGACGATAGCCTGGTACGCATCTTCAACCGCCGTGGCGAGTTCCAGGCCCGTGCCATCGTCAGCGACCGCGTCCGCCCCGGCGTCGCCATGGCCACTTCGATCTGGTGGCGCAAGCTTTCCCCCGACGGTCGCAACTGCAACGAAGTGACCAGCCAGGCGCTCACCGACATCGGCGGCGGCGCCACTTTCTACGATTGTCTGGTCGAAGTTGCCGCCGTCTGAAGCGGTGGTTACAGGGCGCTACACAACGTTACGCACGTTCTGCCATCGCCTTGGCAAGCACCCGCGTTACTGCTGGCAAGGCCGAGACAACAGAAACAGCAAAGCGGCCGAGCGAACAAGTCTAATCAATTACAGGAGATCCGCATGTTCAAGAACATCATCGCTGTTGCCATCGCCGTTGCTTTCAGCTCCGCCGCCTTCGCACAAACACCTTCTGCCGCTGGCGTCACCAAGGCGATTGAGGCAGTCAAGCCAGCCGCTGCCCCTGCAGTGCCAGCTGTCGCCACGCCAGCAGCGGCGACCCCGGTAGCTACTCCCGCGGTGAGCCCGGCCGTTGCTGCCCCCGCAGCGACCGCCAAGCCCGAAGCAATGGCCAAGGAAATGGCCAAAGACACGATGCATGACGCGATGCCGAAAGCGAACAGCCCCACCGCAGCAGCCACGGACATGGCTGCCGGCAAAGCGGAAGCCGTTGTTGGTAGCGCCGTTCCCGCTAGCGTCCCAGCCGCTGCCACGGCCGCTGTTCCTTCCGTGGCCAAGTAGCGTCCTGGCACGTCCCCCGCCGGCGGAGCAACTGTCCGCAGCGCGAAAAAAAGGAGACCGCGAGGTCTCCTTTTTCGTGTGTGGCCGGATCCGATGGCTTACTGCGCCAGGCCCACCAGGTGCTCGACCGCAGCCTTGATCTCTTCCTCGGTCAGGTCGGCGCCACCGCCTTTTGGCGGCATTGCGCCCTTGCCGTTGGTGACACTGACGATCAGGGCATCGGCTCCAGTGGCGATACGCGGCGCCCAGGCGGCCTTGTCGCCCGCTTTCGGTGCGCCAGCGACGCCAGTTCCGTGGCAAGCCATGCAGACCGACTTGTACACCGTTGCGCCGTCACGCGGCTGGCCGTCGGCCGCGGCTGCCGGCGCTTTCGCCAGCTCCAGCTTGGCCACCGGCAGAATGCGGACATAGACCTCATCGGCGTAAGTGTCGCTGCGCGTTGCGCTGCTGCCCTTGCCGATCATTGAAAGTGGCCAGATGACCACTATCAGCAGAATGGCAATGACGATGGTGATCACCAGGATCGTTCGTGAAGAGAATTTTGTTTGCGCCATGCCGGATCCTTGTTTGTCTGCGGGTTAGATGACGAATTGTAACGCCGTTTGCCGCTGCCCAGAAGCAGCGCTGAAGCATGACGACGCCGGCCCAGTAGTGGCAAGGCGTTGCGGTGGGCAGGCAAAAAAAACCTTCGCACAAGAGGGCTAGACAGCCGGGCGGACTTCTGGCAGGATAGGTGGAGCGTAATCAATCTGCGCTTCAGTCGGAGGTTTTGCGATGCTTGCAACGAGTGCGGGGGAATGGGTGCACTGTGGTCGCGTGTTCAGCGCGACGGAGATTGCCGAGCTCTGCGCGACGGTCGCGTGGCTGCCGGGATTGGCACGCAAGGAGTTGGCGGCGACGGTCTGCGAGCACCTGGGCTGGACCACCCTGACGGGGACGGCGAAGATCAGCGCCTGCCTGGACTTCCTGGAGCGTTTGCAGGCGGCCGGATTGCTGGTACTGCCTGCGTTGAGGCCCTCGCCGCCGCGCCGTTGCGCGCCGCCCTCGGCATCCGTCGCCCCCGTTGCCGAGCCGGCGGTGCACTGCGCCCTGTCGGCGCTCGCGCCGGTGTCCCTGGAAGTGGTTCGCGACGCGACCCGGGTGGCGCAGTGGGATGCGCTGGTGGCGCGTTGGCACCCGCTGGGTTTCCAGGGGGCCTTCGGCTACCGGCTGCGCTACTTTATCACGGCGGGCGACCGGCGGCTGGGCTGCGTCCTGCTGTCCGGTGCTGCCCGCGCGGTGGCCGTGCGCGATCAGTGGATCGGCTGGACGGCCCAGGCCCGCCGCGAGAACCTGGCGCGGGTGGTGAACAACAGCCGCTTCCTGATCTTTCCGCACGTCCGGGTGCCGCATCTGGCCAGTCATGTGCTCGGGCAACTCGCGCGCCGCACACGCGCGGACTGGCTCGAACACTGGGGCTTCGAGCCCCTGCTGCTGGAGACCTTCGTCGATCCGCGTCACTATGCCGGCACCTGCTACCGTGCCGCCGGTTGGCAGTTGCTTGGGGCAAGCAGCGGGCGCGGGCTGGCCCGCCCTGGCCAGTCCTATCACAGCACGCCCCGCCAGGTGTGGGTCAAAGCGCTGACCTCGGATGCTTGCGCCTCGTTGTGTGCCGCGCCGGGGAGCCCGCGGTCATGAGCAAACCTTGCCGTCGCCCGACACGCGTGGCCATCAAGAAGCTGCGCTCAGAGAAGAAACGGCAGGAGAAGGTACTGAACGCGAAGCTGCGCGCAACGGGACAAGTCCCCCACTCAGCCGCTCCATTGCCCAACAGAAGCTCGGCCTTCGCGACCGTCGACGAGGAACAAAAGGCCCGCGAGGACGCCGTGAGCAAACAGATGCGCCTCCTGCGCAAAGAGCTGCCCGCCTTGCTCGCTCAACTGGAACAAATTCCCGACCCGAGAGATCCCAAAAAGCGCCGGCACAAGCTGACCGTGCTTCTGCTCTACGGCTTGCTGATGTTCGTCTTTCAGTTCTCCTCCCGGCGCGAGACCAACCGCGAAATATCCCGTCCCCAGTTCATGGCCAACCTCCACCTGCTGTTCCCGGAGATCGATACCCTGCCACACGCCGACACCCTGTTTCGGCTGTTGCGCGACATTGACCTTGAACAGCTCGAACAGGCCCACGTCGATCTGGTGAGGCGGCTGATTCGCGGCAAGAACTTTCGCCGCTATCTGATCGACCACTGCTATCCGATCGCCATCGACGGCTCACAGAAGCTCGCTGGCGACACCCTCTGGACGGAGGAACTCCTGCAACGTACCGTCGGCAAGGACGAAACCCGTCACACCCAGTACTTCGTCTACGTCCTCGAGGCCAGCTTTGCCTTCCACAACGGCCTGGTCATCCCACTGCTCAGCGAGTTCCTCGAACACGCGCTGGGCGAACCCGAAGCGCAAAAGCAGGACTGCGAGCTGCGCGGCTTTGTGCGCTTGAGCGACCGGCTCAAGACGCTGTTCCCCCGCCTGCCGATCCTGCTCCTGCTCGACGGCCTCTACGCCAACGGGCCGGTGATGCGGCGCTGCTTGCGCGCCCACTGGCAGTTCATGATCGTGCTCAAGGACAAGGATTTGTCCACGGTCTGGCAGGAGTTCCGCGCGCTCCACGCCCTGAAGCCACAAGTTGTGCAGCGCGGTTGGGGAAGACGCCGACAACACTTCAGCTGGGTCAACGACATCGACTACGCCTTCGCTGCCAACGGGCGTCAGCGTCTCAAGCTGAATCTGGTGGTCTGTGAGGAAAGCTGGGAGAAGATCGATGAACAGGCCAGGACCGTCACCGAAACATCGCGCCACGCCTGGCTCTCCAGCCAACCGCTCAGCCAAGACAATGTCCATGAGCGCTGCAACCTCGGGGCCCGCCACCGCTGGGGCATCGAAGCGGGCTTCCTCGTCGAAAAACATCAGGGCTACCACTACGAGCATGCCTTTGCCCTCGACTGGAATGCCATGAAAGGCTATCACCTCCTCATGCGCCTGGCGCATGTGTTCAATACCCTGGCACGCTTCACCCGACAGCTACGCGATCTCTATCAGCAACTCGGCGTGCGCGGTGCCATCGCCTTCATTCGAAGCTCCTGCGCCGCCCCCTGGCTCGACCCAGCACGAATCCGCGCGCTCCTCGCCGCTCCATTCCTGCTTCAACTTGAGTGACCTCACACAGGCGTACCCGAAACATCCTCTCGAGCGCGGCGTACGCCGCGTTCGGAAAGGCTCGCCTGGCGATCGTACCGCCGTCCAAAAAATTCTTTCGGCATCCTCCTGGCTGACTCCACCACCCGTCCTTTGCCGCTAGCCAACCGCAATTTGACCGCCTCGACCGCAAAAGCGGGCGTTACCGGCAAATGAGCCTGATTCGGCTGGGTCATGCGTCAGGGCTGGCCCAGAAGTGCCGAGCTGGACTGCCCAGGGCAAACAGGTTAAGCTTCGCACCCTGCACGCGCCCGTAGCTCAGCTGGATAGAGTACTGCCCTCCGAAGGCAGGGGTCGGACGTTCGAATCGTCTCG
>NZ_JAZKTZ010000018.1:0-77465 GCF_036625345.1 Candidatus Accumulibacter meliphilus
GCCCTGCTCGCCCTGGGAGCCTTGGCGCTGTGTCTGGCGATTGTTAACGCGGTGATGTTCAGCGCCAATCGGCAGGCGCAGAACGAACTGGCCACGCGCGGCCAATACATTCAGGAGAGCCTGCAACTGGAACCGCTCTACCAGTCCCTGATCAAGTCGCTGGCCGATCTGGCAGCACGCGACAACGATACCGCCCTGCGCGAGCTGCTGGCGTCACAGGGGATCACTTTCACCGCCGGCGCAGCAGCCGCTACGCCACGGTCAGCGCCATGAACGAACATCCGCAGCAACAAGCGAGACTCTTTCTCCCGGTGTTATTGATCGCCCTGGCGCTGGTGGTCTGGTTCGGCTTCCAGGCCAGCCAATTGAATCAGGAACGATCCCAGCTGGCCAACTTGCGCATCAATCAGGAAACCACCTATCAGAACGCGCAGAAAATGCGCGCGCAGCTCGATTCGCTGGCCGCCGGCACGCAGAAGCTGGCCAGCGCCGGCAACAGGAATGCGCAGACAGTGGTAGGCGCACTGCAACAGCGCGGTATCACCATCAATGCCGAGGCCAAGCCGGCCGCCCAGTAGGTCCTCATCGAAGGCTGCGCCGGGGGCCCGCCAACAGCGCACGGAGGCGCGCAGCTGGCTCGCCGGGATCCGGGTATCCGCCGTAGATTCGCCTTGCTTGCCGGCCAGCAAGCGCTAAGATGACGGGCTTTGCGCCTGCGCGGCGCCGCCCGGAGTCGCAATGAACCTCCTGAAGACCCTCGCCACCGTCAGCAGCATGACCCTGCTGTCGCGTATCCTCGGCTTCGTTCGCGACTTCGTGATTGCCCGTACTTTCGGTGCCGGCCTGTTCACCGACGCTTTCTTCGTCGCTTTCAAGCTCCCCAACCTGCTGCGCCGGCTTTTTGCCGAAGGCGCTTTCTCGCAAGCCTTCGTGCCGATTCTCGGCGAATACCGGAACCAGCGCGGCCCCGAGGAAACCCGGCTGCTGGTGGATCGTGTCAGCAGTACTCTTTTTCTTCTCGTCCTGGTCGTAACCGTGCTCGGCATGGCCGGCGCCTCGCTGCTCGTCTACCTCTCGGCACCGGGCTTTGCCGACGACCCGGAAAAGTTTGCCCTGACCGTCAGCCTGACGCGCATTACCTTCCCCTATATTCTCTTCATGTCGCTGGTCGCGCTCGCCGGCGGCGTGCTCAACACCTGGAGTCGCTTTGCCGTACCCGCTTTCACGCCGGTACTGCTCAACGTCTCCTTGATTGCCATGGCGCTGTTTGCCACGCCGTACTTCGAGCCACCGATCATGGCCCTGGCCTGGGCGGTGCTCCTCGGCGGCGCCGTGCAACTGGCCTTCCAGCTTCCGGCGCTGAAACGCATCGGCATGCTGCCAAGATTCTCCCTGAAGCCGCGCGACGAGGGCGTGCGACGCATCATGCGCCTAATGGCACCAGCCCTGCTGGGCGTATCAGTGGCCCAGGTCAGCCTGCTGCTGAATACCGTTTTCGCTTCTTTCCTGGGCACCGGCAGCGTCTCATGGCTGTACTACGCCGACCGCTTGATGGAGTTCCCGGCCGGGATGCTCGGTGCGGCCCTGGGCACCATCTTGCTGCCTTCGCTGTCGCGTCACCATGCCGCACAAGAGCACGACGATTACTCGCGGCTGCTCGACTGGGGGCTGCGGCTGACTTTTCTGCTTGCTGCACCGGCGGCACTGGCGCTGGCGATTCTGGCGGTGCCGCTGATCACGACGCTGTTTTACCACGGCGCGTTCACCGCCAACGATGTCTTGATGACCCGCAACGCACTGCTCGCCTACAGCATCGGCCTGCTCGGCCTGATCCTGGTGAAAGTCCTGGCGCCGGGTTTCTACGCTCGCCAGAACGTGCGCACGCCGGTCAGGATCGCGATCATTTCGCTGTGCACGACGCAGCTCTTCAACCTGCTGCTGGTCGGCTGGCTGCAGCACGCCGGGTTGGCGCTGGCCATCAGCCTGGCGGCGATCCTCAATGCCAGTCTGCTTTTCCGCGGTTTGCGGCAGAGCGCGATCTATGTCCCGCAACCGGGCTGGCTGCTCTTCTACGCTCGCCTGGCGCTGGCCATGCTCAGCATGGGTACGGCACTATGGTTCACCGTTGGCGAAGAAAGTGCCTGGTTGAGCTGGAACCTCAGCCAACGACTGCTGCGTCTTTCGATGCTCGTAAGCTTCGGTGCGGGCGTCTATTTCGCTACACTATGGATCGCAGGTTTTCGCCTGCGCGACTTCAAACGCAGCGCGGCCGAGTAATCAATCAGGAGGACCAACAATGGAATTGAGCAGCAGTAGTTTCAGTGACGGGCAGCAGATCCCGGGTGACTTCGCTTTCTGCATTGCCGATCCCGATCACCATGTTTGCCTGGGCAGCAACCGCAACCCGCAGTTGGCGTGGAACGGCGCCCCGGGCGGCACGCAGTCCTTCGCCATCATCTGTCATGACCCCGACGTTCCGAGCCAGGGTGACGACGTCAATCAGGAGGACCGCAGCGTGCCGGCGTCGCTGGCGCGCGTCGACTTCTTCCACTGGGTGCTGCTCGATCTACCGGCCAGCCTCGGCGAAATCAGGGACGGCGAGTTCTGCAGCGATGTCACGCCGCGCGGCAAACCCGGTCCGCACGCGCCCCACGACGCACGCCAGGGAATCAACGACTACACCAACTGGTTTGCCGGTGACAACGACATGCGCGGCGACTACTACGGCTATGACGGCCCCTGCCCGCCCTGGAACGACGAGATTGTCCACCGCTATGTGTTTACCGTCTTTGCGCTCGACATCGCCAAGCTCGATGTCGAAGGCCGGCTGACCGGCCAGCAGCTGCGGGCGGCGATGCAGGGACACGTCCTGGCGCAGGCCAGCCTGACCGGCACCTACACGCTCAATCCGGCGCTCAAGTAGGGCAGCCGGCAGAGCATACCGCTCACCGCCAAGCGGCAGACACAACAAAAGGGGGCCGCATAAATGCGGCCCCCTTTCATTTCTCGGACAGAGTACAGCGCCAGGCCAATAGGCCGCACGCCGCCCCTGCCGACCACTACCTGGCTATAGACTTACTTTACCTTGACCTCGACGCGACGCGCCGCGGCGCCTTCACCGGTGCCGGTAATGGTGACATTGATCGACTCTGGTTTGTTCACTTCGATACGCTCTCCGGCAACTCCAGCCGCTTTCAGCGCTTCACCGACAGCCACGGCACGGTCCGTCGAGAGCGCCGCACTGGCTTCCGTGCTAACGCTTGCATCGTGGAAACCCGAAATGGCGAGCTTGGCGCCGGCATTGGCTGTGACATGCAGGAGGATGCCTTCAAGCGTGATCGCCACATCACCCGGCAGTTCCGCCGAACCGACTTCGAAATACAGCGTGGCACCCGGCAAGGCGGCAGCCATCGCCGCCGCTGGAGCGGCCGAAGCCGCCGAAGCCGCCGGAGCCGCCGGAGCTTGTGCTGCCGGCATCGGCTTGGCACCTGCGGCAGGAACCATCAAGGGCACGATCATCAGCGCAACGATGTTGATGATCTTGATCAGCGGGTTGACCGCCGGACCCGCCGTATCCTTGTAAGGGTCGCCGACGGTATCGCCGGTCACCGATGCCTTGTGGGCTTCGGAACCTTTGCCGCCAAAGTTGCCGTCCTCGATGTGCTTCTTGGCGTTATCCCAGGCGCCACCACCGGTGGTCATCGAGATGGCGACGAAAAGGCCGGTGATGATCGTTCCCATCAGCAGGCCACCAAGTGCCTGCGGACCGAGAAGCAGGCCGACGACAACCGGTACCAGCACCGGCAACAGCGAGGGGATGATCATTTCGCGGATCGCGGCAGCGGTCAGCATACCAACAGCACGGGAGTAATCCGGCTTCGCCGTGCCTTCCATGATGCCCTTGATTTCCGCGAACTGCCGGCGTACCTCAACGACCACGGAACCGGCCGCACGACCCACCGCCTCCATCGCCATGGCCGCGAAGAGGTAGGGAATCAGACCGCCGAGGAAGAGACCGATGATCACCATGTGATTGGAGAGATCAAAGCTCAGGGTGGCACCGAAGCTCGCTTCGAGGGCGTGCGTGTAATCGGCGAACAGGACCAGCGCGGCCAGACCGGCGGAGCCGATGGCGTAGCCTTTGGTCACCGCTTTGGTGGTATTGCCCACCGCGTCGAGCGGGTCGGTAACATCACGCACCGACGACGGCAAACCCGCCATTTCGGCGATACCGCCAGCGTTGTCGGTAATCGGTCCGTAGGCGTCGAGGGCAACGATGATCCCGGACATCGACAGCATCGCGGTCGCGGCGATGGCGATGCCGTACAGACCGGCCAGCGCATAGGTGACGTAAATTGCCGCGCAGACGGAGAGTACCGGCAACGCGCAGGCTTTCATCGACACGGCCAGGCCGGCGATGATGTTGGTGCCGTGACCGGTGGTCGAGGCTTCGGCAACACCTCTGACCGGCGAAAACTCGGTCGCGGTGTAGTACTCGGTGATCCACACCAGCAGGCCGGTCAGAACCAGACCGACGGCCGCCGCCCAGAAAATGCTCCCCGAGCTGATCAAACTGCCGTCGGCCAGCGTCACACCGTCGCCGAGCAGCATCCTGGTCACCGGATAGAAGGCGACCAAGGCCAGGGCGCCAGCCACGGCCAGGCCGCGGTAGAGCGCGTTCATGATCTTGCCGCCATCGTTGGCCTTGACGAAGAAGCAGCCAATGATCGAGGCAATGATTGAAACGCCACCGAGGACCAGCGGGTAGATGATCAGGTTGTCGTTGGCGCCAGGGACGCCCTGGAGCATCATCGCGCCAAGCACCATCGTCGCCACCACGGTCACGCCGTAGGTCTCGAAGAGGTCGGCGGCCATGCCCGCACAGTCGCCGACGTTGTCGCCGACGTTGTCGGCGATGACCGCCGGGTTGCGTGGGTCGTCTTCCGGAATGCCGGCCTCGACCTTGCCGACCAGGTCGGCGCCGACGTCAGCACCCTTGGTGAAGATGCCACCGCCCAGACGGGCAAAGATCGAAATCAGCGATCCGCCGAAGGCCAGGCCGATCAGCGGTTGAACCGTATGGTGCAGATCGCCGCCCGGCTCTCTGAGAATGGCGTAGTAGCCGGCGACGCCGAGCAGGCCCAGGCCAACGACCAGCATGCCGGTAATTGCACCCCCCTTGAAGGCGACATCGAGCGCCGCGGCAATGCCGTTGCGCGCGGCTTCGGCGGTGCGCACATTGGCCCGTACCGAAACGTTCATGCCGATGAAGCCGGTGGCTCCCGACAGAACGGCGCCGATCAGGAAGCCCATGGCCATGGCCATGCCAAGCGCCAGCCAAATGACCACGAAGAGTACGGCACCGACGATGCCGATAGTGGTGTATTGCTTGTTGAGATATGCAGAGGCGCCTTCCTGAATGGCTTTGGCAATCTCCTGCATTTTTGGATTTCCGGCGGGCAAGCCGAGAATCCATTTAGTCATTGCGGCGCCGTAACCCACTGCAATGAGCGCGCATAGCAGCGCGAACACCAGATAACCCATATACAACCTCCCTCTCTAAAGTTCCCAGCTCCCAGGGAAACTCCCCGTGGCTCGAATTTACCTCATCCGCGACTCAAACAACAAAAAACCGACTTCTCACACCCTTTGTGCGCCTGCGGCTCGTGCCTGGGGCGAACTGCGCAGAGGCAATTTTCCGATCCACCGTCATTGACGGCGCGCGCTACTGCAACGCATCGAATGCGGCTTTCTTGATCTCCTCGACACTTCCTACACCGGCAATTCTCGGGCATTTCGGCGCCTTCGGGTCGCCAGTCGCTGCCCACGCCCGGTAGTAGTCGAGTAAGGGCTTGGTTTGCGAATGATAGATCTGCAAGCGCTTGCGGACCGTTTCCTCCTGGTCGTCGGCGCGCTGAATCAGCTCTTCTCCCGTCGTATCATCCTTTCCGGGCTCTTGCGGCGGGTTGAAGCGCAGATGATAGGTACGACCGGAGGCGAGATGAACGCGACGACCACTCATCCGTTCGATGATTTCCTCGTCGGCAACGTCGATTTCCAGCACGTAGTCGAGCGCCACGCCAGCGGCTTTCATCGCTTCGGCTTGTGGCAAAGTGCGCGGGAAGCCGTCGAAGAGATAGCCATCCGCACAGTCTGGTTTTTGCAGGCGATCGCTGACCAGGCCGATGATGATCTCGTCGGAGACCAGCCCCCCGGCGTCCATTACCTTCTTGGCAGCCACTCCCAGAGGGGTTCCCGCCTTGACCGCCGCACGCAGCATGTCGCCGGTCGAAATCTGCGGGATACCGAAATGCTCACAAATGAACTGGGCTTGCGTGCCTTTTCCGGCCCCTGGCGCACCTAGCAGAATGAGTTTCATGGTTCGCTTTCGTTGATTTTCAAATCGAGCAACTTGCCCATAAATTCAGACACTTGCAGTTCAGTTAGCGGCTGCTGCCAACACGTTGTCGTGACCAATACGCTGCAACTTACCCTCAAACTGGCGCACGGTCAAACTTTTTGAACCATGCCTGAACACGCTGCGCATCGGCAGGCGTATCGACGCCAGCAGCCGGCAGCTGATCGGCAATCGCGACGTTGATGCGAAAGCCGTGCCACAGGGCACGCAACTGCTCGAGAGCCTCCAGGCTTTCCAGCGGCGAAGGCGCCAGACTGGCATAGGTGCGCAGGAAACGCGCCCGATAGGCGTACAGTCCGACGTGCCGATAGGCAAGCATCTGCGCGGGCAGCGTTTCGCCGCCGGCCTCGCGTGCGAAGTGGTCGCGTGCGTAAGGAATCGGCGCTCGCGAAAAATACAGCGCGTCGCCACTGGCCGCGAGCACCACCTTGACCACATGTGGGTTGAAGAAATCAGCGGCATCGACGACCGCATGCGCAAGAGTGGCGATGTCGGCGCCGCTCTGTGCAAGCTGGGCCGCGGTCTGGGCAATCAGCAGCGGGTCAATGAGGGGCTCGTCGCCCTGCACATTGACCACCACGGTGTCGTCGCTCCAGCCGGTGGCCTCGACCACCTCCGCCAGGCGATCGGTCCCGCTGACATGATCAACACGGGTCAGCAGGGCGCGCAGGCCATGCTGCTCGGCCGCCGCCAGCACCTGTGGATGGTCGCTGGCCACCAGCACCTCGTCGGCCCCCGACAAGATGGCGCGCTCGGCGACGCGCACGACCATCGGCTTTCCGGCCAGGTCGAGCAGTGGCTTGCCGGGCAAGCGGGTCGACGCGTAGCGCGCCGGAATGACCACTTTGAACGGCATCGCAGGCATCCTTGGAGGTGGCGCTCAGGCGTCGTCGGTGGTGGTCAGCGGACGGGCTTCATCCTGCAACATGATCGGGATACCGTCGCGGACCGGGAAAGCCAGCTTGCAGGGCTTGCAGACCAGCTCCGACTGCGGCTTGCGGTATTCGAGGTTGGCCTTGCAGATCGGGCAGACGAGAATATCAAGCAGTCGTGCGTCCATTGAGTTTCTCCAGAATTATCTCGAACAGATCAGCGCCACCCGGCGGGCCGCTGATGACCGCTTCGACCGGCAGAAGCCAAGCCTCGCCGGTCACAATCGGCGCACATTTTACCGCATCTTTCTCGGTCATCAGCAGCACGCCATCGCTGGCAAAGGCCAGGTCGGCGGCCGTGTAGGGATGGTGATCGGGAAAGGGATGGGCCTCGAACTCCAGCCCCAGCGCCTGCAGTTGCGCGAAGAAACGACCGGGATCGCCGATGCCGGCCAGCGCGTATAGTTTGCAAGCGCGCAAGGACGCCGCTTCGCAACTGGCGTCAGGCCCACCGGCAAGCCCGCCAGCAGCGACGAAACGCTGACCGAGGAGGCGCATGTCGAACTGTGGACAAGCGCTGGCGGCATCAGCCACCAGAGGCTCGCGGCGGCCGTTCCAGACCACCGCGGCGACTCCCGCCAAGCGCTGCAGTGGCTCGCGCAGGGGACCCGCGGGCAGCAGCCAGCCATTACCGACGCCGCGCCCGTCAAAAACCACCACTTCGACCGCCCGCTGCAAACGATAATGCTGCAGGCCATCGTCGGAGACGATCACGTCACATTCGGTATGGGCGGCCAGCAATGCTTGCCCGGCCGCCACGCGATCGCGGCCGACGAAGACTGGCACGCCGCTACGCCGCGCGAGCAGCAGCGGCTCATCGCCAACCAGCGCCGGCGACGAGCCGGCGGCCACCGCGTGCACGCCCTCGCCGCGGCCACGGCCACCATAGCCGCCGCTGATGATCCCGGGTCGCCAACCCGCTTCGCGCAGGCGCTCGACCAGCCACAGCACCAGCGGCGTCTTGCCGCTACCCCCGACGGTCAGGTTGCCGACGACGATCACCGGCACCGCTAGCCGCTGCGTGCGCAATACCGCGCAGCGGAACAGCCAGCGGCGCAGCCCGGCGAGCCCGGCGAACAGCCAGGACAGCGGCAGTAGCGGCCACAGGGCGGGAGTCAGACGGCGCTCGTACCAGCGCCGGGGAAGGCTACTCGCGAGGCCGCCAGCGGCCATCAGCGCGGCGATTGCGTGGCGAAGGAAATGCGCGGGTAACCGGCGGCCTGAGCGGCCTGCATGACGTCCACCACGCTCTGGTGCGTGGCCTTGGCGTCGGCGTTGATGACGATCACCGGGTCCTTGGCGTCGCCGGCGGCACGGCGCAAGGCGTCACTGATCGCCTGCACGCTGACCGTGTCGAGCGGCACCTTGTTGACCAGCACCTGACCGGACGGGGTCACGCTGACGCTGACTTCATTGGGCGGTTCGTTCTGCTTGCTGGCGTCGGCCGTCGGCAGGTTGATCTCCAGCCCGGAGAACTTGGCGTAGGTGGTCGTCAGCATCAGAAAGATGATGATCACCAGCAGCACATCGATGAACGGAATCAGGTTGATCTCTGGAATGTCACTGCTGCGACCGCGGCGAAAGTTCATCCTCGCCTCCTCAGG
Organism: Candidatus Accumulibacter meliphilus; assembly: GCF_036625345.1. NCBI lineage: Bacteria > Pseudomonadati > Pseudomonadota > Betaproteobacteria > Candidatus Accumulibacter > Candidatus Accumulibacter meliphilus. The sequence goes on from NZ_JAZKTZ010000018.1 coordinate 8,955, forward strand.
ACCGGCGTTCGCCGTGCAGGACTTCGACCAGACGCACCGCCTGTTGCTGCATATCGATGACGAAAGTGGAAACGAGGGCCCGGAAGTGGCGCCAGAAGATCATGCTCGGAATGGCAATCATCAGCCCAAAGCCGGTGTTGTAGAGGGCAATCGAAATCCCGTGTGCCAGCTGCATCGGGTTGCTGCCGCTGGGCGACTGCGACGCGAAGATTTCGATCATGCCGACGATGGTGCCGAAGAGGCCCATCAAGGGGCTAATCGAGGCAATGGTGCCGAGCGTCGTCAGATAGCGTTCGAGCTCGTGCGAGACGACGCTGCCAGCCTCCTCGATCGACTCTTTCATGATTTCGCGCGAACTGGCCTCGTTGCGCAGACCGGCGGCAAGCACCCGACCGAGCGGCGAATGCGCTTCCAGATCGACGACCATCGCCTGCGTGACACCGCGTTGCCGGAACTCGGTAACCACCCGCTGCAGCAGGTCGGGCGGCACGACTTTGACTCGACGCAGCGCCACCAGGCGCTCGATAATCAGCGCCACAGCCACGATCGACGCCAGCAGCAAGGGCCAGATGGGCCAACCAGCAGCCTGAACGATGGAAAACACGGTGCACCCCAGATGATTTTCAAGGGGGGAACTTTAGCCTGCGCCAGCATTTGCGGCAAGTGCCGAAACGCTGCGAACCAGTTCCAGCCACTGCGCAGCGCTGCGCGCGAACGCCAGGCAACTCACGCCCTCTGGCCGGCAAACCGGGAATCCACAGGAAGTTGTGGACAAAAGTGCTGCTAGCCTGTTGGCAAACAGCCGCAAGTGACCGACCGGCAAGCGTTTTTCGCGGCGCCCGTCGAGCGAGCAAGGCACAGGCGCGGCGAGTGCCAACAGCGGTGCGCGTGGGCGCCATCCGGATCGACAAGGAAGGGCCCGCCGGACCGCCGGAACACGGCCGTCGGCGCCTGATGCGGCAAGGCATGTAGAATTCGCGGATGTCAGAGACCGTCCTCAGGCAACACCGCCTTTCCCGCGAGCTCCTCCGGTGATCCCGGTGGCCATGCTCAATCGCCTGGTCCGCGAGCGACTCGAGGCCGCTTTTCCGCTGTGCTGGGTCGCCGGCGAGGTCTCCAACCTCAGCCGCGCAGCTTCCGGACATGTCTACTTCTCGCTCAAGGACGCCGCCGCCCAGGTGCGCTGCGTGATGTTCCGCAGCCGCGCACAAGCTGCTCGGCTGGCGAGCTGGAAAATGGCCAGCATATCGAAGCACGAGTACTGGTCACGCTGTACGAGGCGCGCGGCGACTTTCAACTCAATGTCGAGGCGGCACGCCGCGGCGGCGTCGGCAACCTCCACGAACAGTTCCTGCGCCTCAAGGAAAAGCTCGCAGCCGAAGGGCTCTTCGCCAGCGCCGGCAAACGCGCCTCTGCCCCCGTTTCCACGCTGTGTCGGCGTCGTCACGTCGCTGCAGGCGGCGGCGCTGCGTGATGTCCTGACGACGCTGGCGCGGCGCGCCCCGCAGGTGAGCGTCGTCCTCTACCCGACGCCGGTGCAGGGCGAGGGCGCGGGCGCGCAAATTGCCGACGCCATCCGCCGCGCCGGCGAACGCCGCGACTGCGACCTGCTGATCGTCTGCCGTGGCGGAGGCAGCATGGAAGACCTCTGGGCATTCAACGACGAGCGCGTCGCACGCGCAATCCGCGCCTGCCCGCTACCGGTGATCTGCGGTAGTCGGCCACGAAACTGATTTCAGCATCGCCGACTTCGCCGCCGATCAGCGGGCGCCGACGCCGACCGCAGCCGCCGAACTTGCCGCCCCCGAGCAGGCCGCCCTGCGGGCCCGTCTCGTCCGCCCTCGCAAAGCTGCGCTGCGCCGCCAGATCGAGCCGCTTCTCGAACAACGCAGCCAACAGCTAGACTGGCTGGCCCGCCGCCTGCAGCACCCGGCGCAGTACCTGGCCCAACACCGCGAGCGGCTGCGCAATCTGCAACGCCAGCTCGGCGCCGGCCTGCTGCAAGCCAGCGCCGCGCGCGCGGCGAACTGACCCACCTCAGCCGTCGCCTGCTGCTCAACCGCCCGGACCCGGCGCGCCACGCCGGCCGGCTGGCCGCGCTGGCACCACAGCTGCGCAGCGCCTGGCACGACGCGCAGCACGGCAGGCGCGCCAACCTCGAACGGCTGGCTGCCGGACTCGCGCACCTCAATCCGCAGGCGGTCCTGGCGCGCGGTTACAGCGTCGTCACCAGCGCCCAGGGCGAAATCGTCCGTGACAGCCGCAGCCTGGAACCAAGCGCGCGAATCGCTGTCTTGTTGCACCGTGGACGCGTCGAGGCCGAGGTGACTGCGCTTTTCGAAGATCATGGCGGACCTGATGGCCTGGCCTTTTCCAACAAGCGGCATTGCCAGTAGCGCGGGCCGCGAATAGAATTCTGCCGTCACCGATCCACGGCCGAAGCTCCCAGCCGATCGACGATCCACGGCTGAAAATCCTCAGCCATCGACTATCCACGAATGAAGGTCTCTAGCCGATCGATTCACCGCGCTCGTTTTCACCCTGTTTTCACCCTGTAACCGCCGTCACGGAGGACAACAATGGAACATCAACTGCCGCAACTTCCCTTTGCCATCGACGCTCTGGCGCCGCACATGTCGCAGGAGACGCTCGAATACCACTACGGCAAGCACCATCAAGCCTACGTCACGAACCTCAACAACCTGATCAAGGGAAGCGAATACGAAGCCCTTGACCTCGAAGCAATCGTCAAGTCAGCGCCCGCTGGCGGCATTTACAACAACTCGGCGCAGGTCTGGAACCACAGCTTCTTCTGGAACTGCCTGAAACCCGCGGGTGGCGGCGCACCCGCCGGCGCGCTGGCCGCGGCGATCGACGCCAAGTGGGGCTCGTTCGCCGAGTTCAGCCAAGGCCTTCCAGGCCTCTGCCGTCGGCAACTTCGGTTCGGGCTGGACCTGGCTGGTCAAGAAGGCCGACGGCTCGGTGGATATCGTCAACATGGGCGCTGCCGGCACGCCGCTGACCACCGGCGACAAGGCTCTGTTGTGCATCGACGTCTGGGAACACGCCTACTACGTCGACTACCGCAACATGCGTCCGAAGTTCGTCGAAACCTTTCCTCGCCCAACTCGCCAACTGGAGCTTCGCCGAGACGAACTTCGCCGGCTAAGTCGCAACGAGCATCGTTGCCAAACAGAACGGGGGCACACGCCCCCGTTTTTCATTGCTGGACCGGCTTCGCTACGCTGCTAGGCGAGCGGCAAGCTGAGCGTCACTTCGAGGCCGCCGTCCGAGCGGTTGCGCGCCCGCACCTGACCACCGTGCGCAAGCAGCGCGCGCTGAGCAATCGCCAACCCGAGTCCATAGCCAATCGTGCCGGCGTTGTTGTCGGCGCGGTAGAAAGGTTCAAAAATCGCCTCGAGATCGCCTTCCGGCACTCCCGGGCCGCGATCCGACACGACTATCTCGAATACGCCTGACGCCGCGGAAGTTCCGCGCGTCGGCCATTCGGCACCCGCCAGCAAGCGCCGTGCCTGCACTTCGACGCAGCTGCCAGCGACCGTGTATTTCGCGGCGTTGCGCACCACGTTCTCGACGGCGCGGTACAGCAACTCGCCCTGCACCGTCGCCGTTACTTCGCCCGCACCACTGAAATGCACGCTGCGGCCGCTCGCTTCAGCCTCGAAACCGGCGTCGTCGGCAATGCTGGCAACCATTTCCATGAGGTCGATAGTCACCGGCGGCGCCCCCGGCGTGCCGGCCTCGAGGCGCGACAGGGTGAGCAGTTCGCCAACCAGTTCGTCGAGGCGAAGAGACTCGCGTTCGATACGTTCGAGCGTCATTTCGAGCTTCTCCGGATTCTGTCGCGCCAGCCCGATGGCTGCGTGCAGGCGCGCCAGCGGCGATCGCAGCTCGTGCGAAACATCATGCAGCAGGCGCCGCTGGCTATGGATCTGCGCCTGCAAACGCTGTGCCATGCGGTCGAAATCGCGCCCGAGATCGGCCAGTTCATCGCGCCGCCTGCCCATCGACGGCTGCACGCGTGTCTCCAGACGCCCTTCGGAAACAGCGCGGAAAGCACCCCGCAGGCTGCGGATCGGCTTCGCCACGTACCACGCCAGCGCGGCGCTGAAAGCCAGGCTGGCGAGCAGGCCGGCAAAAATTGGCAGCGCCGCCGAAGGGCGTTCGCGATACGCCATGCGAGCGCGCCCACCCGGGCGCTCGTGACGTGCGAGCAGGGTGTAGGTCTGCCCGTCGCGGGCGAGCACCCGGCGCGCACCCGACAGCGGTCCGCGTCGGAAATCTCCCGAAGCCAGGGCGGCGCGCAGCTCGTCGGGAAGCTCGCGGCCGAAGAGGTCGCGACCGCCTTCGTCGACCACGAAAAGCTGCGCCTTGCCCGGCGCGTCGGCCCATTCGCGTAGCACCTCGCGCATCATCTGCGGATCGCCGCGGCGCAGGAAAACTTCCGCCGCGTCGAGCATGCCTGCCGCCCGCGGGCCACCCGGCAGGGCAGGCACCGCTGCGAATTCAAATTCGGCCTCGGCCTGACGATGCAGCCAGACGACGCTGCCGACGCCGATACCGGCGAGGAGCAGCGCCAGCCAGAAGGCAAAGAAGGATTTCCAGAACAGGCGTCCCACGTTCAGGCCTTGACCAACTGGTAGCCCTGGCCGCGAACGGTCTGGATCCACGAGTCGCCGTCGGGGCGTGCGCCGAGCTTCTGGCGAATGCTGCTCACATGCACGTCGATACTGCGGTCGAAACGCGCCAGCGGGCGCCCCATCGCCAGCTCGGAGAGATCGCTCTTGCTGACCACCCGGCCGGCGTGGCGGGCCAGGACTTCGAGAATACTGTATTCGGTACTGGTCAGTTCGAGCGGCTGTTGATGCCATTGGGCGTTGCGTCGCTCCGGCCACATGCTCAGCGGACCGACGACGATCGGCCCATCTGAGGTCCCTGCGGCGCTGTTGTCGGCGACCCGGCGCAGGATTGCCCGCAGCCGGGCGACCAGCTCGCGCGGCGAGCAGGGCTTCGGCACGTAGTCGTCGGCGCCGAGTTCCAGGCCGATAATGCGATCGATGTCGTCGCCCCTGGCGGTGAGCATCAACACCGGCAAGCGGCTGGCGGCGCGAATCCGGCGCAACACCTCGACCCCGTTGAGCCGCGGCATCATCACATCGAGGACGGCAATGGCAAAGCGACCGCTGAGCGCTTCGCGCACCCCGCTTTCCCCATCATGCACCGCCTCGGCTTCGAAGCCCTCCTGTTCGAGGTACTCACGCAGCATCGCGGCCAGTTCGACATCGTCATCGACCAGCAAAACTCGAGTCATCGCGCCCATCCTTTCAACAGCACTGATGATAAGCGCCCCTAACGCCGAGTCACGCGCCTTTACCGCCCTTTACCCGCTTTAACACCCGCCGCTGATCGCGCACAGCCATCCGCAGCCCATTTACACGGCTTTACAGACGATTAACCGCGTTTTACGACCCGCTGCACAAAAATTCAACCAACAGTCGAGGCCAGCCCCGACTGGATATATTCAACCACCAAGGAGCCAAACATGAACACCTTCAAACGCAGTCTCGCCGTTTTCCTGGCCACCAGCAGCATTGCCCTGGCCCTCCCACTGGCCGCCAACGCCGGTCCAATGATGGGCGGCGGCATGGGAGGCGATTGCGGCCAAGGCCGCTCAGCGATGCGTGGCGGCCCCGGCGACGGCCTGCCGCCAATGATGAAGAAGCTCAAGCTGACCCCCGAACAGGAGGCCAAGATCACCGAGCTGCGCAAGCAGGACAGCGAGCTGATCAGCGCCAAGTACCAGAGCATGCGTGACAGCCGGGCACAGCTGCACGAAATGCAGAAGAACGGAGATTACGACGAGGCGAAAGTCAAGGCACTCACCGAACAGGGCGCCCAGGCAATGGCCGAGATGGCGCAGCTGCGTGCCCGCCAGCATCATCAGATGATGGAAGTCCTCAGCCCCGAGCAGCGCCAGCAGTTCGCAGCGCAGCGCGAGGAAAGGATGAAGCGCTGGGAGAAAAAACGCGGCGACAAGCCTGCCGCCTGATCTCTCGCCTCAGGGCCAGCCGCCGCGCGCCGCGCGCGGCTGGCGAAGCACGACTACAGCACTACGCAGCTTCTTTCTGTGACCGTCGCGGTACACTGGACTGCAGACGGTTGATGCCGGTAATCACCGCCCGCAGTGACGCGGTGACGATATTGGTATCGACGCCGGCGCCGTAGAACTCGCTGCCGCCAGCGGTCGCCGGAGCGACTTCGATGAAGGCACAGGCGCGGGCGTTGGCACCCTCGCCGCTGGCGCTCATGGCGCGCTCTTCGTAGCTGCGCACCTGAATATCGATACCGGCACTCTGGAAGGCATTGACCGCCGCGTCGATCGGGCCGTTACCCGTACCGGTGAGCACCTGCGGCGTGCCATCGAGATCGACCGTGAGCCGAATGCCTTGCCCCTTGCCGCCAGCGTGCTCGAAAAGATGATGCTCGCGGTAGCGTACCGGGTTCACGGAATCGATATAGGTCGCCGAGAAGAGCTCCCAGATGGCCGCAGCACTCATCTCGCCGCCGTGCTGGTCGACCTGCTGCTGGACGACGCCCGAGAACTCGACCTGCAGGCGGCGCGGCATGACTACCCCGTATTCGGCTTCCAGCAGATAAGCAATGCCACCCTTGCCGGACTGGCTGTTGACCCGGATCACCGAGTCGTAACTGCGGCCGACGTCGGCCGGATCGATCGGCAAATAGGGAACGTTCCAGAAACCGTCGCTCTGCTCGACCGCAAAACCTTTCTTGATGGCGTCCTGATGCGAACCCGAAAATGCCGTGAACACCAGATCGCCGACGTAGGGATGACGCGGGTGAATCGGCAACTGGCAACACTGCTCAAAAGTCCGGGCGACGGCATTGATGTCCGAAAAGTCGAGCCCTGGCGCAACCCCCTGGGTGTACAAATTGAGCGCCAGGGTCACCAGGTCGACGTTGCCGGTACGCTCGCCGTTGCCGAACAGGCAGCCCTCGACGCGCTCGGCGCCAGCCATCAAGGCGAGTTCGGCAGCGGCAACTGCCGTGCCACGATCGTTATGCGGGTGCAGACTGACGATCACACTGTCGCGTCGATCGAGATGGCGGTGCATCCACTCGATCTGGTCGGCGTAGATGTTCGGCGTCGCCATCTCGACGGTGGTCGGCAAATTGAGGATCACCTTGTCATCCGGCGTCGCGCCCCAGGCCGCGGTTACCGCGTTGCAGACTTCCAGCGCGAAATCGAGTTCGGTGGCGGTGAAGGTTTCCGGGCTGTATTCGAGCACCCATTCGGTTTCCGGCGCCTGCGCAGCCAGCTCCCTGATCAACTTGACGGCGGCGACCGCCATGTCGATCACTTCCGCGCGGCTCATCTGGAAAACCGTCTCGCGGAAAGGCTTGGAGGTCGCGTTATAGACATGCACGATCGCCCGCCGCGCGCCGCGCACCGAGTCCATCGTCCGCCGAATGAGATGCTCGCGCGCCTGCGTGAGAACTTCGATGCTGACGTCGTCGGGAATATGGCCGCCGTCGATGAGGCTGCGCACGAAGTCGAAGTCGGTCTGCGACGCCGACGGAAAAGCGACCTCGATCTCCTTGAAACCAATCTCGCAAAGCATCTTGAACATGCGCGTCTTGCGTTCGGCGTTCATCGGCTCGAAGAGCGACTGATTGCCGTCGCGCAGATCGGTACTCATCCAGATCGGCGGCTTGCTGATCGTGCCATTCGGCCACTGGCGATCGGTGAGAACAACCGGCGGGAACGAGCGATACTTGCTGGCGGGGTTTGACAACATGATGGCGACTCCTCGGGGTTCGGATGTTGAAACTGATGACCGCCATGGTAAGGAAAAGCCGCCCGCAGGTGCTTGCGTATTGCCGCGCGAGAAAGAGTCATGGAGCAATCATATTGCGCACAAAAACAAAAAACAGCATTAAACTTGTGCCAACACATCAGGGAACAATTTCGTGCAACTCGATCGCTACGACTGGCAGATTCTGCGCGTCCTGCAAGAAGACGGCCGCATCAGCAATCAGGACCTCGCCGAGCGCATCGGCCTTTCACCCTCGCCCTGCCTGCGGCGAATGCGCGCGCTCGAGGAAGCAGGACTGATCACCGGCTATCGCGCGCTGCTCAACGCCAAGAAGCTAGGCCTGTCGCTGATGGCGCTGATTTACATTTCGATGGACCAGCACACCCCCGAGCGCTTCACCAGCTTCGACGCCGCCATCGCCGAAATCCCCGAGCTGCTCGAATGCCTGCTGATCACCGGACAGGACGCCGACTACCAGCTCAAGGTGGTGGTCAAGGACATGGACGCCTACCAGGAACTGCTCCTCAACCGCCTCACCCGCATCCCGGGCGTGACCGGCGTACATTCAAGCTTTGTTCTGCGCCGGGTGGTCGATAGGACGGCGTTGCCGCTGCTCCTGGCAAACTGACATCCAGCTGGCCAAACTTTGCTGCTGGTCGGGTTTTCAGGAACAACGTCCGCCACCACCTTGCAGGACATGTTGCGATCCTGAACGTCACTCTGGACGTCGGCGTGCGGTCGCCAAACGGGATTCTGCAGTTCAGTCAAAGTGAGCCCCAGGGCGGAAACAGGGGTCCGCGCCTGTTTCCGCCGATCAAATCGCAAGCATCGCCGTCAATGGCGCCAATGCGTAACCCGAAGCCACCAAGCCATCGCGCAGATGCCTTGCCAGCGCCACGGCATCCGGCGAGTCACCGTGGATGCAGACGCTGCCGGCCTGGACCGGAATGTGGTGGCCGCTGGCGCTGACCAGGGCACCGGCATCGAGCATGGCGCGGACATGGGCCAGGGCCTGCTCCGGGTCGTGGATGACGGCACCGGGCTGGCTGCGCGGGACGAGTTGGCCGTCGTCCTGATAGCGGCGGTCGGCGAAGATTTCGTCGACCACCGGCAGGCCGGCGGCGCGTCCGGCCAGCGCCAGTTGCGAGCAGGCCGGCGCCAGCAGGATCAGCGTCGGATCGAGAGCCTTGACGGCGCGGGCGATGGCCTCGGCCAGCGGCCGGTCGGCGCAGGCCTGGTTGTTCAGCGCGCCGTGCGGTTTCACGTGTGTCACCGCCATGCCCTCGCTGGCGGCCATGCCTTGCAGGGCGCCCACCTGATAGATCAGCAGCGCTTCCACTTCGGCGGCGCTGAGCGCCTGCGGTCGGCGACCAAAGCCTTGCAGGTCGGCGTAGCCGGGATGGGCGCCGACGCTGACCCCGCGCATCTTTGCAGACCGTAGCGTTGCGCGCATGACCATCGGGTCGCCGGCGTGAAAACCGCAGGCAATGTTGGCGCTGCCGACGATATCGAGCATCGCCGAGTCGTCGCCCATGGACCACGGTCCAAAGCTCTCGCCGAGATCGGCGTTCAGATTGATGGTTTTCATGTCGTTCACGTTCTCACTCCTCGCTTTCGAAGCCACTGATCGGCCCGCTGATCAGGCCGCTGTTGTAAAGCGCCTCGAGATCGACGCTGCCGTCACCCGGCAGGCGGCGAATGCTGGCGATGAGCCGGGCAAGATTCTCGGCATGGCTGCGCGCTGCATGCTCGGCGGCATCGACACCAACCAGCTGAAAGCGCAGCGTCTCGCCCGCGCGCCGGTTCGCCAGCCGTCCGAGGTCGGCCGAAATCACGGTGGCGATCTTGGGGTAACCACCGGCCGTCTGTGCGTCGGCCAGCAGCACGATCGGCTGGCCCGAGCCCGGCACCTGCATCGAACCCGGTACGGTGGCATCCGAGATGATGTCCTTGTGCGTGTCCGAACGGTGCTCGAGCAGCGGACCCTGCAAGCGGACGCCCATGCGGTCGGCCTGATCGGTGACCGTAAACGGCGCGCCGCACAAGGTCGCCAGGGCGTCGTCAAGGAAATGCCCGGCCTGCGGCCCGGCGACCACACGAATGACGCCATCATCGTCGGTGGGCGGCTCGGGCAGGAGAAAATCGGAGGCCTCGCTGAACTGCGCCGACAGCCGATCACCTACCGCCAGCGGCTTGCCGATGCCCGCACGCGCATAGGTCGAGGCACTACCCAGCGTTTCGGGCACCTGCAAGCCGGCAACGGCGACGACCACCAGTCGCCCGGCGCGCAGCGCCCCGATGCGCAGGGTTTCGCCGGCGTTAAGAGCAACGCTGCGCCAGCAGACGACGCGCTGCACGCCCTGTTCGCCGGTGATGTCAATGTCGGCCTGGCCGGCAACCGCCACGCGCACGCGCCCGTGCAGCGCTTTCAGCAGCAGCCCGCCGTCAAAATGCTCGATGACCGGCGCCGTGGCCTGATTGCCGACCAGGGCGTTGGCGATTTTCATCAACGCCGCATCGAGCACTCCGGACCAGGGCACACCGACGCGGCGCAGGCCACGCCGGCCACCGTCCTGAATCGACGCGTAGGCGCCGGCGCTGCGGACTTCGATCTCGGACAAGGGCTCGCTCATGACGTCACCTCTACCTCTGCAAACGCTCCCAGATCGAGCGCGCGCGCCTCGGCCGCCTGCTGCAAGCGCCTGTGCTCGGCCGCATTCACGGCCGTGAAGCAGACCCGGTCGCCGGGCTGGAGAAGGGACGGCTGCGGCCGTGCCGGGTCGAACAGCGGCACCGCGCACTGCCCGAGGAGATGCCAGCCACCGGGACTTTCCGATGGATAGATGGCGGTCAGGGCACCAGCGATGGCGACGCTGCCGGGCGGTACCCGCAGGCGCGGTTCGGTGCGCCGCGGCAATTGCAGCGGCGGCGGCAGGTCGCCCATGAACGGGAAACCGGGCAGGAAGCCGAGCATGTAGACGCGGTATTCGCTCTGCCGATGCTGATCGATCAGCGTCTCGACGCTGATTCCCAAGGTCGCCGCGGTGGCTTCGAGATCCGGGCCGCAATCGCCTTCGTAGCAGACCGGCAGGCGCCACAGGCGGGACGCTGCGCTGCTACGAAGCGTGTCCGCTGGTGGCAGCTGTTCGAGTTCCGCCAGCAATTGCTGGCGAGACGTCTGCAGCGGATCGTAAATCACCGTCAGCGAGCAGAAAGTGGGCACCGTCTCGATCAGTCCGGACAACCCGCCGGCCTGATGCCAGACGGTGATCTGCCGGTCGAGCGCGGTCACCGTGTCGACCACTTCAGGTGCGATTCGATCGCCGAGGACCAGGGTGAATGCCTGATCGCCGGCGTCGGCCACGCGCATTCGCTCGCTCAGGCGAGAAGTGACCTTCGTTACATTCGATTCGGCAGCCATAGCACGATGTCCTGAAAGTAATAGGTCGCAATGACGCATGTCATCATCACCGCGAAGAGCGGCGCCGCAGCGCGCGCGATATAGGTCACCTCGTGTTTCGTCAGCCCCTGCAGGACAAAGAGGTTCAGGCCCACCGGCGGGGTGATCTGCGCCATTTCCACCGTCAGGACCACGAAAACGCCGAACCAGATCAGATCGAAGCCCGCCGCCTCGACCGTCGGCAGAAGCACGCCAATGGTCAGCACCACCAGCGAGATGCCGTCCAGGAAGCAGCCCAGTAGAATGAAAAAGACGGCCAGTGCCAGCATCAAGGCCAGCGGCGACAGATTGAGTGCGCCAATGTATTCGGCGAGGTGGCGCGGCAGGCCAACGAAGCCCATGGCCAGGGTCAGGAAGGCAGCGCCCGCGAGAATCAGGCCGATCATGCAATAGACCCGGCAGGCGGCAGCCAGACCTTCGGTAAAGCTTTTCCAGCTCAAGCCGCCTTCGATGGCGGCAAGGATCAGTGAGCCGGTGACGCCGAGTGCGGCGGCTTCGGTGGCAGTGGCGACGCCGCTATAGATCGAACCCAGCACCAGGGCGATCAGGCCGACGACCGGAATCAGGTGCCGCGAGGCATACAGCTTCTCGGCAAGCGTCATGGCGGCATCGGCGGCGGGCACCTTGTCCTTGTTGAACAGAGCCCAGACGGCGATATAGAGCATGAACAGCGTGCCCAGCAGCAGACCCGGCATGACCCCGGCGAGAAACAGCTTGGCGATCGAGACGTTGGCCGCCACGCCGTAGACGATCATGATGATCGACGGCGGAATCAGCAGCCCCAGGGTGGCGGCGCCGGCCAGCGTACCGATGGCCATGGACTCGGGATAACCGCGGCGCTGCAGTTCCGGTAGCGAAATCTTGCCGATGGTGGCGCAGGTGGCGGCCGACGAACCGGACACCGCCGCAAAGATCGTGCTGCCGATGACATTCACGTGCAGCAGGCGGCCTGGCAGGTGGTTGAGCCAGGGCGCGAGGCCCTTGAACATGTCTTCCGACAGCTTGGTGCGAAAAAGGATCTCCCCCATCCACAGGAACAGCGGCAAGGCGGTCAGGGTCCAGCTGGAGGTCGACCCCCAGATGGTCAGCACCATGGCGTCGCCAACCGGGCGGCTGCTGACGAACTCCATGGCAATCAGACCCACCCCCAGGAGGGACAGCCCGATCCATAAACCCGAGCCGAGGATGGCGAACAGGAACACGAGCAAGCCGAATGCGAGTGCAACTTCCATGATCTCTCCCTCCCGACCTATTCAGCGCGCTCGGCTTCAGCATGTACGGCGTCGAAGAACTCCTGTCCCTGCCAGCGAGCGACCAGGGCGTGAATGAAAGCCAGCAGGAAACCGGCACAACCAATGGCCATACTCAGCTGTGGTATCCACATCGGCGTCACGTCCGCCGCCGGCGAAACGTCATGGAGGATGTAAGAAACCCACACCAGATTGGCGGAAAACCAGCACAGATAGGCAGCCAGCAGCAGGCCAACGGCTAGGCAGCCATATTCAAAGCCACCACGAACCCGGGCGGATAGTCCCTGCAGGATCAGGGTGACGCGAATGTGATCGCCATGCTTGAAGGCCGCAGGCAGCGCCAGAAAAAGTGCCGCGGCGATGGAATAGCCGGCATAGGCATCGAGGCCGGGAAGATTCCAGTCGATCTGGCGGCCGATGATGCCGAGCATGACGGAGATCAGCGCGGCCACCATCGACACACAGGCCAGGGCCAGCAAGGCCCGGTAAATGGGGTTGGCGAATTTGTTCAAGTTTCATCTCCTCGTCAGTCGTGATTTTGCGCAGGGCGCTCACCATCTTTGCTCACGCGCACGGCGATCATTCGTTTCCCGCAAGCCGGAGTACAGCGCGCGTGGCGAGCCCGCCCCAATCGTGCGCGGCCCGCCACTGGGCATGACGCTACTTCCGATAGGCGTCGATAATCGCCTTGCCGTCAGGCCCGGCGGCAGCCAGCCACTCGCTGGTCATGGTTTCGCCAATGCGCTTGAGCTCTTTGCGCAAGGCCTCCGACGGCTGGGCGATGGTCATGCCGTTGCTCTGCAGCACTTGCAGCGAATCGGCGTCGTTCTTCTCGCTGGCCTGCCAGCCGCGCGTCTCGGCCGCCGACGCTGCTTTCAGCACGGCCTCCTGCGTTGCCTTGTCGAGCCCGCCGAAAGCTTTCTGACTGACGGCGACGACGTTGCGTGGGTACCAGGCATTGACCGGGTAGAAGAACTTGGTCTGCTCGTAGAGCTTGCTATCGACGCCGCTGGCACTGGAGGTCAGAAAGTTCTGCACGGCGCCAGTGGCCAGCGCCTGCCCGAGCTCCGGCAGCTGAATCGTCACCGGCGCGGCACCGAGCATTTGCGCAATCTTGGTCGTTGCCGGATTGTAGGTACGCATCTTGCTGCCCTTGAGATCGTCCGGCCCGCTGATGGCGCTGACCGAGTATAGCGACTGGCCCGGCCACGGCACCGAATAGAGCAGCTTCAAGCCTTGTCCGGCGAGCACCTTTTGTTGCACCGGCCTGGCCGCGTCGTAGAGTTTGCGCGCCTCGACATAGCTGGTCGCCAGGAAGGGAATCGAATCGACGCCGAAGAGCGGATTTTCATTGGACTGACCGGAGATGATGAACTCGCCCATGGGCACCAGGCCGGTCTGGATCGCCCGCTTGATTTCCGGTTGCTTGAACAGGGACGCACCGGGATGCACCGTAATCACCAGCTTGCCAGCGCTGCTCGCGTTCACGTCTTTAGCGAATTGCTCCAGATTCTGCGTATGGAAAGTATTCGCCGCGTACCCCGAAGGCAGGTCCCACTTGGTTTCCGCCTGGGCGGCAAAAGCCGTGGCTAGCAAACAGGCAAATAGCAGTTTCTTCATTGATCGTCTCCTCTGGTCACTCTTGCTTAGAAACTTGCCAATCAATGATTGGACAAGTCAGTAATCAGCATCGCCCCAGGTGCGTGGGTAATGCAGATTTCGGGGTGCGCCAGGCTCGCTGACGGCCAGCAACGGGCAGGGTTTGGGATTGCGCTGGCAGTAGCGAAGGAAATCGTTTGCCGCGCCGGATTGCGGCGCGGACGCGCGAACCTTCTACCGAACTCACTCCTGAACCTGCGACCATAACCAGCCTCCTTTCGCCGAACGGATTGCCCTGCGCGCCCTCAATCTAGGCTTCTTTGCCGGGAAGTGGTAAACATTCTTTTTCTGTTTGCCCCCTCACTTTTTTCGAAGTCTCGTCAGACGGGTTTGCGGAACGCTGTGGCGAATTCACCAAAAAGGTCGGGGAGGAAGGCGCTGGCGGGCCAGGGTTTACGTGGCAGCCAGCGCCAATCGCTACTGCAGGATACCGAGCAGGTTCGAGAAACTGTCGGTCCACACCGGGAAGCCAGGCCGTGGAACGAGCTTCTCGCCGCCGTGGAAAGTTTTCGCCAGCTGCGCCGCGCGCTCGGCGGGCATCAGCAGCACCCATACCGAATGGCGGCAGAAGCGGTCGCCTGCGGCAGGGTCGAGGTCGAAAATCAGCGCGCTGAGGCCGAGCTGCTCGGCGGCGGCGGCGATCACCGGGCGCAGGTCGAGGTAGCGGTTGGTGATATGCACCGCCAGCACGCCATCACTTTTCAGGTGACGCAAATACGCCTGCATCGCTTCGAGAGTCAGCAGGTGCGTGGGAATCGAATCTCCGGAGAAAGCGTCGATGGCCAGCAGGTCGAAATTCTGGACGGGCTCGCGTTCGAGCATCAGGCGGCCGTCGCCGAGCACAGGGACGATCGTCGCCAGGCTGTCGCCGAGGTAGCTGAATTCGTTGCGGGCGAGATCGAGGACCTGCTCGTTGATTTCGTACATGCGCAGTTCATCGCCGCTGCGGCCGTAAGTGGCCAGCGTACCGGCTCCGAGTCCGAGAATGCCGACTTTCAGCGGCCGCTCACCGGCGACGGCGCGCAGCGCCTGACCGACGCCCGAGTCCTCGCAATAATAGGCAGTCGGCTGACGGCGGTGCTCGGCGGCGAGAAACTGCTCGCCGTGATTGATGCGACCGTGCAGGATCCGGCGTTTGATGCCAAGCCCCTCCTGGTCAGCGTCGTCGACGCGCAACTGGCCGTAGAAGTTGCGCACCACTACCCGGTAGTTTTCGACGTAATCGATCGAGATACCAGCAAGTCGGTAAGCGTAGGCGAGTAGCGCCACGACCAGCAGAAGCCGCCGAATCAGTCGCAGGTCGCGCCAGAGAACGATGCTCACCAGCAAGGCGCAGAGGAAGAGGCCGATCGGCAGTTCGAAATAGGCGTTGAAGATCGCCGGCGCCAGCAGGCCGACGAAAGTACCGCCGAGCGCGCCGCCGATCGACAGCATCAGGTAGAACAGAGTCAGGTGGCGAACCGGCGGCCGGCGCCTGACCAGCTCGCCGTGACAGACCATGCAGAAGACGAACAGCGACAAGCACATCAAGCTGACCAACACCGGCACCTCCATGCCGCCGCCGTCGAGAACCCGGTCGAGGACCAGGAAAGCGATGGGCAGTGCGACCAGGAATCCGGGGCGGTAGTAGTAGCGCGGAGCGTCGAAGCAAAGAATGAAGCTCAGCAGATAGATGCTCAGCGGCACCACCCACAGGAAAGGCACCGGCGCCACGTCCTGCGTCAGGTGACGGGTCATCGCCAGCAGCAGCAGCGACGCAGTCATCGCCAGACCGATCCACAGCAGACACTCGCCGAGTGGCGGTCGCGGGATCGGCTCGCTGCTCACCTTCAGCACCTCGCGCTCGCTCGACACGCCTTTCCACGACTGCCAGGCGCTGCCAAAGCAGGCGACAACGAAAAGTGCATAGGCCGCCGACCAGGCCATGGCCTGGTCGTGCACCCGAAAATACGGTTCGACGAGCACGGGATAGCTCAACAGCGCGATCATCGATGCCAGGTTCGAAAGTGCGTAGAGGCGATAGGGCATGGCAGAGGCAAAACTGCGCGCATACCAGGCCTGCATGAGCGGACCGGTGGTCGACAGCAGCAGATAGGGCATGCCGACTGCCGCGGCAAGCACGACCAGCACGTTCCACGTCGGGTTGGCAAAAGCGACGTCTTTCCAGGCCGGGTCGGCGATGACCGGCAGCGTCGCCAGACTGAGCAGCAGGAGAACGCAGTGAACGACATTCTGGCGCCGCGGCGAAAGCAACTCGTGCAGCAGATGAACATACAGATAGCCGAGCAGCAGTTCGGCCTGGAAGAAAACCAGGCAGGTGCTCCACACCGAGGACGAGCCACCGAACCACGGCAGAATCATCTTGGCAATGATTGGCTGGATCTGGAAAAGCAGAAAAGCAGACAGAAAGACGGTGATCGCAAAACTGAGCATCAAGACATCCTATTGGAAAGCGGCATGGCGGCCACGCTTCGGTGCTGGCGTGCTGGGCGAAAAAATCTGCGGCCGCTGAGTCCTTCGCCGCTGCCTTTACAGGCCGTGATCAGCCTTGGCGCGTGGCGCTGGCCGGCGTCTCCGGCTCAGCCGGCTCGGTATGCCAGTTTTCGCGTGGCACGACCAGATTGTTGGCGGGCTGCGAGTTGAAATGTGGCGACATGATCTGCACGCCGTAGGTATTGAATTGATCCTGGATGTTGCCCAGCAAGGCCGACAGGACGGACACACGTTTGAGCGGCTGGTCCATGTGCGCGAAAAGCTCGTACTCCACATACCAGTCTTCCAGGCTCTTCTGATAGACAAAGGGCGTCGGCAGCGGCCTCAATCCGGGCGTCAGCTTGGCGGCGGCGATGAGCATCGCATGTACCTGCCGCCACGGTGTGTCGTAGCCGATGGTCACTTTGGTAGACACCAGCGTACCGCGCTCACGGGCAAGCCGTGAAAAGTTGCGAATGGGATTGCCGACCAGCACGGCATTGGGAATCGTGATCTCTTCGTTGCGCATGTTGATGATCTTGGTCGACAGCACGCCGACCTGGCTGACGACGCCCCCGTTCTCGCCGACTTCAACGAAGTCGCCGACCGACAGAGCACGCGCATAGACCAGCACCAGACCGCTCATCAACTGGTTGACGATTCCGGCAGAGCCGAGCGTCAACATGAAACCGAACATCACCGACAGGCCCTTGAAGGCGTCGCTGTTGGACATCGGAATGAAGGGGTAGGCGATGGCGATGCCGAGTCCCCAGACCATGACCGTCACCAGCCGGTGGGTGGCGCTGACGGTGTCGGCATGCAGTCCCGGCGCATGTACGCGGCCGGCCTTGGCGGCCTTGAAGAAATTGCCGAGGGCGTCGTTGGCGGCCTTGGTCATGAACAGGATGACCACCGCCGTGGTCAGCGACGGCATGGCGCCGATGAAACTGGTGCCAATGGTCTCCAGCAGGTCGAGGAGGAAGTCGCCGAGGCGATCCCCGAGCGGCTCGGTGAGCGGAAAACGCGCCAGCACGTAGGTCAACCAGAGATAGGCGACGCTCAGCCACAGGAAACCCATGAACAGCTGCGAAACGCGTTGCACCAGCAACCAGCCGTGCCGCGCCCAGCGCAGCTTGCTGGCGGCATCGTCTTCTTCGATGACTCGCTGCAGGCGAGCGACCAGCAGCCGGGTCGCGCGACTGATCAGCCAGAGCAGGGCAAACGCAAACAGCGTGGCTGCCGCCGAGAAGGCGAGTCCCTTGAGCAGGACTGCCGGGCGACGTTGCGTGGCGTCCGCCAGCAGTGCGGCGCTGAGTTCCTTGCGCGCACGCTCGGCGGCCTGCTCCAGCGTGAGTTTTTCCTGCGGGTCCAGGTCGCCGTCGATCACGGCCAGGAGGATATTGTCGTTAACCGTCAGAGTGATGCCACGGCCGCCGTCATAGCTGAAAGGGGTCAGCTCGATGCCTTGCACCATCTGGCTTGGCGTTAGCTCGTCGATGCGATTCTCGGACTTGCGAGCCCGAGCGACCGGCGGTGCGCCGAGGAAGTTCGCCCGAAAAGTGACGATCGGCCGAAAGTTGTGGAACAGGATCGCCTCCCCCGTCGACAGCTGCTCCGCTGCCGGCGCCGACGCCGCTCCGGCGATGAACGGCCAGCAGGCGAGGACGACGAATGACAGCGCCGCGGCGAGCTTCGCGAAGGCACGAGTAGAAGTCATGGCGGGGAGTTCCAGTCAGCAACGTCGGGAGGATGCGATTATACGACCGAAAAGCGCTGTTATGATTGCGGAAAGTCGCCTTCAGGCGGAGCCGGAAGAGGGCCTCCGGAGCCGCCCCTTCTGCCGCTTAAGCCGTGCCGCCGACCGTCAATCCGTCGATGCGCAGGGTCGGCTGGCCGACACCGACCGGCACGCTTTGACCTTCCTTGCCGCAGGTGCCGACACCCGGGTCGAGACACATGTCGTTACCGATCATCGATACCTGGTTCATGGCGTCCGGACCGCTGCCGATCAGGGTCGCGCCCTTGACCGGGCGGCCGATCTTGCCGTTTTCGATCAGATAAGCCTCGGACATCGAAAAGACGAACTTGCCGTTGGTGATATCGACCTGACCGCCACCAAAATTGACCGCGTAAATCCCTTTCTTGACCGACTTGATGATCTCTTCCGGGCTTTTGTCGCCGTTGAGCATGGTGGTATTGGTCATGCGCGGCAGGGGCAGATGGGCGAAGGATTCGCGACGGCCGTTGCCGGTCGGCGCGACGCCGCTGAGACGGGCGTTGAGGCTGTCCTGCATATAGCCCTTGAGAATGCCGTCTTCGATAAGCACCGTGCGTTGCGTCGGATTGCCTTCGTCGTCGATGGTCAAGGACCCGCGACGGTCGGGAAGGGTGCCGTCGTCGATGACGGTGACGCCTTTCGAGGCCACCTGACTGCCGATGCGGCCGGCAAAAGTCGAGCTGCCCTTGCGGTTGAAGTCGCCTTCGAGGCCATGGCCGACAGCTTCGTGCAACAGGATGCCGGGCCAGCCAGGACCGAGGACGACCGACATCGTGCCCGCCGGAGCCGGCTGGGCAACGAGATTGGTCACCGCCTGATGGACCGCGTCACGCGCATAGCCGTGCAGTACCTCGTCGGTGAAACAGCTGTAGTCGGTGCGCCCACCGCCACCGGCCGAGCCCTGTTCGCGCTGAGCGCCCTGTTCAACAATGACCGTCAGCGACACCCGCACCAGCGGCCGAATGTCGGCGGCCAGGCGACCATCGCTGCTGGCGACGAGAATAACTTCGTACTCGCCGGCGAGATGCGCCATCACCTGCGTCACACGGCTGTCCTCGGCGCGGGCCAGCGCTTCCAGCCGTTCGAGCAGCTTGACCTTGCTGACCGCATCGAGCGACGCCAGTGGATCGTTCGGCACGTACAGGGCGCGCTGCACGCGGCCCTTCTTCAGAGCCGGTACGCTTTGCTGCACGCCGGCGGCGGCAATCGCCCGCACGGCTGCGGCCGCGTCACTGAGGGCTGGCGAGCTGATGTCGTCCGAATAGGCAAAAGCAGTCTTCTCGCCAGCAATGGCGCGCACGCCAACCCCTTCGTCGATACTGAAACTGCCGGATTTGACAATTCCCTCCTCGAGACTCCAGCCCTCGGAGCGGCTGTACTGGAAGTAGAGGTCGGCGTAGTCGACCTGGTGCGACATGATCTGGCCAAAGACCTTGTTCAGGTCGGCGACGTCGAGACCGTAGGGAGTAAGCAGGGTTTTCTGAGCCTGCACGAGAAGCGTGGGTTGTTTGGCGTTCATCGGGTTTCCGTTAATACAGCGGTTTGCGTGCATCGCGCAGCGCATTACAGGATTACATTACGCGGTGTTTGAGCGCCGGCAAGCTGGCGCGGACCGAAGCCAGGCGGCCCTGTTCAAGCTTGCCGACGACAACTCCCGGCCCCTTCGGCTGGCGATCGAGGATCTCCCCCCAGGGGTCGATCAACATGCTGTTGCCGTGCGTCTCGCGCCCATTTTCGTGGCGACCACCCTGCGCGACGGCCAGTACGTAGCACTGATTCTCGATCGCCCGGGCACGCAGCAAGATCTCCCAGTGCGCCCGCCCGGTGGTTTCGGTAAATGCCGCGGGAACGACCAGTAGCTCTGTGACCCCAAGCGCACGATAAAGCTCCGGGAATCTCAGGTCGTAACAGATCGACAAGCCAACGCGGCCAAAAGGCATGTCGAAGCTGACTGGCTGCTGGCCGGCCTGGATGGTCGCGCTTTCATCGTAGGCCTCGGCACCCTGCCGGAAGCCAAAGAGGTGAATCTTGTCATAGCGCGCGACGCGCTGGCCTTGCGGATTGTACGCGACGCACGAGTTGAGCACCTTGTCCGGGCTCTCGGCCGACAATGGCAAGGAGCCGCCGATCAGCCAGATGCCGTGCTGGCGGGCGCTGGCGGCGAGAAAATCCTGGATCGGTCCGCTGCCATCTTGCTCGCGCAGCCTGACCTTGTCGCTGTCAGTCATGCCCATGATGGCAAAGTACTCGGGCAGGGCAAGCAGCTCGGCGCCCCGCGCCACGGCCTCGGCAATTAGCCCCGCCGCCGTCTGCAGGTTCTCTTCGATGCGCGGCGTAGAGACCATCTGCACTGCCGCCACACACAGGCTGGGGGCCCGCTGCCGGTCGTCTGCCGCTTGCTTGCTTGGGTTCATGGCTTGCTCCAAAGAGGTTGCGAAAGGCGAAAGTTGCTCACGGCGTGGTCGCTGGCGCCCGGGTCGCTGGCTCCGACGACCCGGTGATTCTCGCGACGATCGGATCGTCCCACTTGCCGGTCACCAGATACTCGAAACTGAACATCTTGTTCAAGGGGTTTTGCAATACCCTGTTGGCCAACAGGGTGGCGATGCCGGCGAGTGGGTTGATCACTGCCACGCCCAGGGCGGCGGTGCTGCTCAACTCGGGCTGAACACTGACCGTCAGGTGCTGCGTTTCGTTTTTCAGATCGGTTTCGCCGCGCATCAGCACGCGCGCAGCCGGGCCATCAATCAGCAATTGGTCGGTCCTCATCACGCCATCTTTCACCGTCACCTTGCCGCTGATGCTATCAAAAGCGAAACCTTCGCTGAAGACATCGCCGAAATCAAGCGTGAATCGACGCGGCAAACCCTGCAGGCTGATCAAGCCAAGCAGCTTGCCGGCAGCACCCGGGTCAAGCTTGAGGAACTCGCCTTTGTGCGCCACAAGCTGCATGTCGCCGTTGAGCGTCGCATAGTCGAGCCCCTCCGGGGGCCCGTTCCAGCCCAGCTTCCCGGTCATGCGCGTGCTGCCGCCACGTACGCTACCAGGATAGCCAAGGCGATCAAGCAACTGGCCGACGTCGCTGCTGTCCACGGCGAAATCGAGCTGGGTGCGGTTGCCGCTGGCCACCTGCCACTGGCCGGTGCCGGAAAACTTGGCCACCGCGTTGAGCAGCTCGACTTTATCGAGCCGCCAAGTGCCACCATCGTTATGGGCCAGCACTTCGAGCCGCCCGAAGCGGCGGACGCCGACTTCGAACTCGTCGACCACGATATCGAGCGCTGGCAGTGTCTGCAAGGCATCATCGACCTGGACGGGCTCGAGCCGACGCTCGTCCTTGCCGGGCAGCTGCCATTTCGTCAAGCGCGCGCTGAGCTTGCCGGCACCGGCGCCGTCCCATTGCAATGCCCCCGTCGCCTCGCGCGACGACAGGCTTGCCGTCCAGCGCGGATGCTCGCCGGTGACCGCCAAAATCACTTGGCTGTTGCGCCATCCCGAAACGACGAGCTCCCCCGCCTCGAGATCGACCCGGACCGGCAGACTCCCGACGGACGCGGGCTCGGGCTCGGATGCTTCGTCAATACTGGCCAGCACCTCACTGCGAGCCGCCTCCTGCGCGGGACCCGCGAAAACCTTGCGCCAGGTGTCAATATCGAGCAGCGGGGTGGTGATGCCGACGTGGATACCCCTTTCCGGCAGCGCTTTCATCGCCCTCCCGACCGCAATCACAGCACTTTCGATGGAGCGTTTTCCGTCCTCCTGGCGGCTGATCAGCTGCATGTTCAACACCCTGCCCAGCGCCACGCGTAGCTGCTCACGCTTGCTTGGCCGAGTTTTGCCGAGCTGTGTCGGCGGCAGGGCGAGACTGTCGAGATGCAGGTGCATCGGCTCGCCGAGCTTCTTGCTGAAGGGAGCCGGCAGCGTCGATGCCAGGTCCAGCAAATCCGACTCCAGCACCACTTCGACCTTGCGCTGCTTGACCTGGATCTCGGCACTGTAAGCAGCGCGCCCGGAAAGCTGTGCCAACAGCGGCCAGGCGGCCAACTCGCGCAAGGCAGCGACGCCGAGGCTGCCATCGACCTTGATCAGCACCTTGCCATTCTCGGCACCGCCCGTGATCTTCAGCGGACCTCCCGCCAGTTTCGCCTTGATCTCCGGAACGCGCAGCTCATCGGCGGTGAACTGCAGGCGACCATTGACCTCGCGCAAGGGCGGCAGGGCCGGATCGACGCTCACTTCGTTAGCCAGGAAGACGTAGTCCCCGGCGATCTTCGACTCGCCGAGTCGTGCCTCTTCAAGAGGAATCAGCAGCCCGATATCGAGACGCCCTTTGCCGCTGGCGCGCATGGCGTCGCTGAAATGGTCGATGCGCTCGGCGACCGGGCTGTCGACGACGAACTTGAGGAACTGCGCCGTATCGCCTTCGGCGTGCCCTTGCACTTTCAAAGTCGACACCGGCGCGTCGAAGTCGGGAATTTCGGCGCGTGTCTGCGACAGCCTGGCGCCGAGGATCGCGCCGCGCTGCAGTTCGATCAGCATGCCGTTTCCCTCGAAACGCAAATCGGCGTCGATATCGGAGATCTCTGGCCAAGCAGTGCCATAGTCGAGGCGTACGTCCTGTGCCTTGACGGTGACCAGGAACTGACCCTGCTGGCGATCGAGAAACGGAAAGTTGGCCAGATCGCCCTTGAGGACCAGCTTGGCCGCGCTGGCGCTTCCCGCCTTCAGTGCGTCGCGAACCCAGTACCGCGCATCACTATTCAGCGCCGCCGGCAGATAGCGCCAGACGGCGCGCGCGTCGGCACGGCTAAGCGCGGCACTGAGGTCGATGCTGCCCGGTCCGTCGCCGGCATGGCGATAAGTGCCCTTTGCCGAACCGGTCGCATCCGGCCCGGAAAATTCAGCACGCAGCAACTCGGCATCGAGCACGCCCTGGTCGATCTTCCAGCGAGCCTGTGCGTCGAGCTTGCCAAGGCGAATGGGCGAGTCCGGCAGGACCCTGGGCAAATTGACGCTCGCTTTTTGCGCACGCAGAGTGGCGCTGCCACCTTTTTCGCTGACATCAAGAACTCCGGACAACCCCGACACCCCAGGCAGGGAGTCCTTGGCCTGCACCGCCAGGTCGTCAAAACCGGCTTTCAGCGAGTAGCTTTGCAGCGCTTCGGCGTCGCCGACCCAGGCGGCGCGCAGTTGGCTGATCCGGCCACGCGGTGCGTAGTCGACGAGCAATTGCCGCGATCCGGCATCCAGCGGCAGGTAGCCGGCCAGACTGGCGAAAGCGGCGAGGTCGAGTGCGCTGGCGGTGACCTGACCGCGCTGCGCAGCGCCGTCTGCGGCGTACTGCCAGTCAAGGCGGAAATCGGTCGGCTCGACGCGAACGAACGCGGTTTCGGGAGCACTCTGGCGTTCGCGCGCCTGGCTCAGGAGTTCGACGCGCTGCCCATCGACGCTGATCCCGGCAGCCGAGAAACGCACACCGACACGGCCTGACAGATGTTGCAGAGCGAGCTCTGGCAGGTCTTTCGCCAGACGCAAGCTAAGGTCGTCGAGCGACAAATCTGCCGTCAGCTCCTGTAACTCACCTTGCGCAACGCCTACCCAGGCGCGGAGTGCCCCGCGGCCATGTGGAAGCGCGACCGGATAGTCGATCCAGGTGCGCCAGACGGCGAGGTCGGCGTAGTCGATCTGAACGAATACCTGCCCGTTCCACAACTCCAGCTGGCCGAGATGGCGGCCGTGAAAGTCCCCGCGCAGGTCGATCGCGGCGGCCAGAGCGGGCGGCGGCGCGGCAGTGAGGCCGAAGCGGTGCTGGCGACCGTCGTTGTCGAGGCCGAAATTGACCGCTTCGAGAATCAGCGGCGGCGCCTGCCGCATGGCGTCCTCCCAGGCCACGGTCGCGCCGCTGACGCGAATTCGTTTCTGCGCCAGAATCCAGTCGCCGGCGGCGTTGTCACCTCCCTCGGCGGCCATGGCAATGCCGGCAACGGTGAAGCGGCCGTCGCTATCGCGACGCAGATGCAGAGTCGGCTCGTCGATCTGCAGCAGGCGCAAACGCAGCGCCATGCGCGGTAGCGAAGACCACGAGAGGACGCTGTGCACACGCGGCAAGGCCAGTGCCGGCTGACCCTTGCTGTCGGCGATGCGCACGTCCGAGAGCAGCAGATCGGGATGGATGCCATCCCAGCTGGCGGCGATCCGCCCGATGCTGACCGACAGCCCGAGCGTCCGGCTGAGCTGCTGCTCGATGGCTGGCCGGTAAGTCTCGATGTTCGGCAGTAGCAGGTAGCGCAGCGCCAGAATCAGCAGCACGAAAGCGAAGTAGAGCAGCCAGAAGACACGCACCACAAGCCGCCAGACGCGGCCCGTCGCCGGATGCGCGAGCAGCGGCACGAGAAAATGGAAGCGATGGTAGAGCGCCTGGCGCAACTCCTCCTGGCGCATCAGCCGTGATCGTCGCGCAGAGAGTTTTGCCAATCGCCGCCGGGCGTCACTAGAATGTCGGGAGAGCTAGGCAAGGGCACGGGGAAACCACGCGACAAACGGCGAGGCAGCGGGCGCGAATGGTCGTCCGGGCAGTTGACCGGCAAGGCGCGGAGCGGCGGCGCTGCTATGCATGCGATTGCGATGTCCAGGAGGAGAAATGGGCAGCCAGATTCGCGGTCGGTGACTGCTGTTTTCGGCGTGAAGCCGGCATTGTA
Organism: Candidatus Accumulibacter meliphilus; assembly: GCF_036625345.1. Classification (NCBI taxonomy): domain Bacteria; kingdom Pseudomonadati; phylum Pseudomonadota; class Betaproteobacteria; genus Candidatus Accumulibacter; species Candidatus Accumulibacter meliphilus. Next base: position 34,127 of record NZ_JAZKTZ010000018.1, read on the forward strand.
ACGGCTTTACCTTTGCTCACCAGCGCCAAGCATGGCGACCCCGTATGACATCCTTTTACCGAGAAGAGCATGGAACCTACTGTAGAACGCTCCAACACGCGTCCGCCGCCACTGGCAACAGCGCTACAGGCAGCACAAGGGCACAGCCATTACCTGCGCAATCTGCTCGCCGCCCGACCCGAAATCACGGCCTGGCTGGACGCGCACGCCATGCAGGCACTCGGCGTGGAGCAGATGAACGATTTCCTCGACAGCGACGCGACACCTGCTGCGACTCCCGAGAGTGCTGTTGCCAGCGATGACGATCTGAAGCGCTCCCTGCGCAGCCTGCGCCAGCGGGTAATGGCCGCGCTGGTGGTGCGCGATATTGGCGGTCTGGCGACCCTCGCCGAAGTCGTTGAAAGCATGACCGTGCTTGCCGAAGTAAGCACCAATCGCGCCCTGGATTTCCATCATCGGCAACTGCGCGAGCAGTTCGGCGAGCCGCTCGACAGCCACGGGCAGCCGCAACGGCTACTGGTGATCGGCATGGGCAAGCTCGGCGGCCGCGAGCTCAATGTTTCTTCCGATGTCGATTACATCTTCATCTACCCGGAGGATGGACAAACCGGCGGCGACGGCCGCCGGATCGACAACTACGACTTCTTCCAGCGCCTCGGCAAGCGCCTGATCGCCACACTCGGCGAACTCACCGCGGACGGCCAGGTATTCCGGGTGGACATGCGCTTGCGGCCCAACGGCGACTCCGGACCGCTAGTCTGCTCGCTGGACTCACTCGAACACTACCTGATCACGCAAGGCAGGGAGTGGGAACGCTACGCCTGGATCAAGGCCAGGGTCTTGAACCAGGGCGAGAATCTGCAGCCGGAATGGGTAAGCGCGCTACAGAACATCAGTCGCCCTTTCGTTTTTCGCAAGTATCTCGACTTTGGCGCGATAAATGCCATGCGCGATCTGCATGCGCAGATTCGCCGCGAGGTGGCGCGCAAGGACATGGCCGAGCACATCAAGCTGGGCCCGGGAGGCATCCGCGAGATCGAGTTCATCGCCCAGGTTTTCCAGTTGATCCGCGGCGGTCGCGACCCGCTCCTGCAAGTGCGACCGACACTGCAGGTACTGGCGCAGCTCGCCGAGCGGCGGCTTCTACCGCCAGAAAACGAGCACGAACTGGCCACTGCCTACGACTTCCTGCGCCGCCTCGAGCACCGCTTGCAATACGTGAACGACGCCCAGACGCACCGCCTGCCAAGTGCTGACGAGGAACGCCAGCAGATCGCCACAGCGATGGCTTTTACCGACTGGAGCGAGTTTCTGGCCGTTCTCGAAGGGCATCGGGCGATCGTTTCGCGCTGCTTCGAAGAAGTGTTTTCCGAGCCGGAAGAAGGCACCCACCCGCTGCTCGGCGTCTGGGAAGAAGTCGTCGCCAAGGATGATGCGCTGGAACGTCTGTCCGGCCTCGGCTTCCGCCAGCCGAAAGCGATCCTCGAACGCCTGCACAGCTTCCGGCAAAGCAGCCGCTATGTGCAACTGCCGGCGAGCAACCGCGAGCGCCTCGACGCCCTGGGGCCGCGCCTCATCGACGCCGCGGCTGCCACCAAAAACCCTGACGCCACCTGGCAGCGCGGCCTCGATTTTCTCGAAACCATTAGCAAGCGTGGCGCCTATCTGGCGCTCCTGCAGCAGTACCCGCAAGCGCTCAGTCACCTGGCCGAACTGATCGGCAGCTCTTCCTGGGCGGCCGACTATCTGAACCGGCACCCGATCCTGCTCGACGAGTTGCTGGACTCGCAGATCTTCGACGTGAAGACCGATTGGCAGGAGTTTCGCGACGAACTGCAATTGCGGCTGGCGCAGCACCGCGACGATACCGAGCGCGAGATGGATATCCTGCGCGAAGTGCACCACGCGCAGGTTCTGCATTTTCTGGCGCAGGACTTTGCCGGCCTGCACAGCGTCGAACATCTCGCCGACCGCCTCAGCCAGCTTGCCGACATCATGGTCCAGACGACCCTGGACCTGTGCTGGCGGCTGTTGCGCAATCGCCATCCGCATCCCGAGCAGCCACCCCGTTTTGCGGTCATCGCCTACGGCAAGCTCGGTGGCAAGGAACTCGGTTTCGCCTCGGATCTGGACCTCATCTATCTGCACGACGACCCTGCCGAGGGTGCGGGGGAAGTGTACGCACGCCTGGGGCAACGGCTGAGCACCTGGATGTCGAGCCGGACCTCGGCGGGCATGCTTTTCGAAGTCGATCTGCGCCTGCGCCCGAACGGTGATTCCGGCATGCTGGTGTCGCCGATCAGCGCTTTTCGTGATTATCAACTGAAGAACGCCTGGGCCTGGGAGCATCAGGCGCTGACCCGGGCCCGCTTTTGCGCCGGCGACCCGGCGGTCGGCGAACAGTTCGAAGCGCTGCGCATCGAGATCCTGCGGCAAGCCCGCGAGCTCGCCAAGCTCAAGGAAGAAGTGCTGTCGATGCGCCAGCGGATGTTCGACGAACACGGCTCACGCAGCGAAGAAAACTTCGATATCAAGCACGACCGCGGTGGCCTGATCGACGTCGAGTTCATCGTCCAGTACCTGATCCTCGGACACGCGCATGCGCACGCCGAACTGTGCGGCAACCTGGGCAACATCGCCCTGCTCGGGATCGCTGCCGAACTCGGCCTGATCCCGGCCGAGCTGGCCGACCCGGCGCGCGACGCCTATCGCGAATTTCGCCGCTTGCAGCACGTATTGCGGCTGAACGCCGATCGCCGGGCGCGCGTCGAGCGCGCCTCGCTCAGTCGCCAGATTGCGGCGGTCAAGGCGCTGTGGGAGGAGGTGTTCAATGCAGCATGAGCAAGAACGGCATGGCGGGCCTGGCCATGCGTAAGCCATCGGCCGGGGGGCTGGTCTATTCCACCGACACGGGACGCATGTGCCCAGGCTGCCGAAGACCGCTACCGCAATGCTGCTGCGCCGCAAATCGCGCCGCGTCACTTCCCCAGACTGACGGCAGCGTGCGTGTCAGCCGCGAAAGCAAGGGGCGGGGCGGCAAGACGGTGACGCTGGTGCGCGGGCTGGCGCTCGCCCCCGGCGATCTCGCCGCGCTGGCAAAACGCCTGAAGACCGCCTGCGGATCGGGCGGCACGGTCAAGGACGGCGTCATCGAAGTGCAGGGGGATCACTGCCAGCGCCTGCTCGAGTGTCTCGAGAAGGAGGGTTTCACCGGCAAGCGCGCCGGCGGCTGAATCGCGCCAGCGGGAAGACGGGGGGTGCCGCGCCGAGCGCTGCAGGCGATCAGTTCTTGCCGGCGTGGACGACGTTCTGCGCCCAATCCAGCGCTTCCAGCATCACGGCCGTGACTTGCTGAGCTTCAAGTCCACACAAGAGGGCAGCGGCGGCGATCTCGTCGGGCGCTTTCGATTCGACGGCGATGGCCAGAGCCAGAGCATCGCACATCGCGCCCGGCGCTCCCTGGAGTGCAGAGACGACGTCGTCCGGCAAGGAAACCTTCTTCAGAATCTCCGCGAGCGGCTGTTTCATCATCACGTCGAGCAGCGAAAACAGCCCGATCATGAACAGTTTGTCGGCCTCCTGCGGCAAGCCCCCCTGTCCGGCCAGCCTTTCCATGAAGCGCGCGCGGGTCAGCGCGTTCTCGTTCAGGACCCGCCCCACATAGCCGGGCTGATTGAGATCGAAGAGCAGCAGGGAAAGCCATCGCGAGAACTGGTCCCGGCCCAGAATCAGCAGCGCTTGCGGTATTTTTTCGATACGTTTGAGCATTCCGATACCGGGCGAATTGATGTAGCGCAAGAGCTTGTAGGTCAGGATCGGGTCGTTGCGCAGGCGGTCGGCGATGACGCCGAAATCGGCTCGCGAGCGAAGCATGTTCAGGACTTCGAAGACCAGCAGCCGGTTGACTTCGCTTTTCGGCGGGTGCCAGTTCTCACGACTGCAAACGAAAGGCCCCATGAAGTAATCGAAGCCACTTTGATAGCAAAGGCTGAAGTCGTCCGCGCTCTGGATCTTGCTGGCAATGACTCTGGGCTTCCCTTTGCTGGCGTGCAGGTCGACGCACAGCTTCTTCAACTGGATGCCGTCGAAAGCGGTGGTGTCGATCTCGACGAGAGCCGCCTGTTCGAGAAACTCGGCCATCCCGGGGAGTGGCCGATCGAGCGACCAGGCATGCCTGACGCCGAGGTCCTGCAAGCGCCGCAGCGCCACGCGTACGTCCGCAAGATCGCTCGCCACCGCCGTCGCCGGAGTGATCATGATGATCACATTGCGGTTCGCGAAAGCGGGCAGCAGAAGACTGCTCAGCGAGGCCGAAGAAAGGCGGATGAAGGCAAAGCGATCGCCCAGCAGCGATGAAACAGCCAGCGGCGAAAGATTGTGCAGCAGCGCTTCGTCATGGACCTGCCGCAGCTTCGCGCTCTTCTCCAGCATCGGCGATTGCAGATTGCGCCCGAGGGCAAACTCGTAGCCGGCAATCTGTTCGCCGCGATCGAGAAGCTCCTCGCGGCAAACAAAGGACGCGGCGCGGCGCGTGTTGGTCGTGGCGCCGGCCCGTGGCGCAGACTGGAGAGGCGCCAGCGCGTCGAGCTGCGCGGCGGCTTCTTGCGGTAGAGGCGCGGCATCTGGCGGGACCAGACCCAGCCAGCGCAGGATTGTCTTGAACACGGGCACCCCCTTCTCGGCATCGATTGCCTGTTTTCTTATTCCACGTGCTTGACCCGCGTAAGCCAAAGACATGGAGCTGCGGGCGCTCGGGGATTCTAGCACGTTCAACTTTTCCGGCTCTGCTCCCGGGCCGCCAGCCGAAAATACCATGGCAACGCCAATCGGCACGCCGCCAGTAGCGGCTCAGCAAGAGTTTTTTGACATTTATAAACGCTCGGTCTAATATATCAGGCAATGGAAACGACTCGCACCCTCCCTCGCCGTCCACGCGGTCGCCCGGCGCGCAATGGCCTCGATTACGCGGACACCCGGGCCTTGCTGATTCGTCGCGGCCTCGAAATCCTGACCACCCAGGGCGTCAGTGCGACGGCACTTGATGATGTCCTGAAGTCGATCAATGTCCCGAAGGGCTCCTTCTATCACTACTTCGCAAGCAAGGATGCTTTTGTCGCGGTGACCGTCGATACCTATGCCGAGTACTTTGCGCGCAAGCTCAAGCTGCATTTTCACAATCCGCTCCTGACGCCGCTGGCAAGGCTGGCAGCTTTTGTCGATGACGCCTGCCACGGCGTCGAAAGGCATGCCTTCAAGCGCGGCTGCCTGGTCGGCAATCTGGGACAGGAAGTCAGCGCGCTCGATGAACGCTTGCGCCTGCGCCTGGAAGCGATTTTTTCCGACTGGGAGCAAGCGCTGGCCGACTGTCTGTCAGCCGCGGCAAGCAGCGGCGAACTGGCGACGGACGCCGACTGCCCGGCACTGGCGCACGCTTTCTGGGTCGGCTGGGAGGGGGCGATACTGCGCGCCAGGCTGTCCCGCTCGACGGCGCCGATGCGCGCCTTCTTCAAGCTCTTTCTGTCGGCATTGCCGCGCACCCGAGCTTTTTTACCGTGAAAGGCGCATCCGCGACTCACGAGACTTCCTTCTCCCACTGCGCGAGAAGGGTCGGGAACGAGAGAGCGGTCATGACCTTTCATGACTGTTTTGCACGTTCATACTTTACTGGTCTATTTTTTCACCACCAAGGAGAATCACCATGTTCAAGGGAATCCTGATCACCAAAGACGACGGCGTTTACCAAGCTCAACTGCAGGACATCGACGATGCCGTGCTGCCAGAAGCCGACACCACGGTCCAGGTCGAATGGTCGACGCTCAATTACAAGGACGGCCTGGCACTGACCGGCAAGTCGCCGGTGGTGCGCCGCTTTCCGATGGTGCCGGGGATCGACTTTGCCGGCACGGTGACAGAAACTTCGAATGCGGCCTGGAAAGTCGGCGACCGCGTCGTCCTCAACGGTTGGGGAGTCGGGGAAACGCATTGCGGCGGCCTGGCCGAAAAAGCGCGTGTCAAGGGAGAGTGGCTGGTGCCGCTGCCGGCAAGTTTCTCCGCCCGGCAGGCGATGGCCATCGGCACCGCCGGGTACACGGCGATGCTCTGCGTCCTCGCTCTCGAGAAGCACGGCATCAAGCCTGCTGACGGCGAGGTTCTGGTCACCGGCGCCAACGGTGGTGTCGGCAGCGTAGCCATCGCCTTGCTCGCCAAACTTGGCTATCAGGTGGCCGCCTCGACCGGCCGCCCCGGCGAAGCCGAGCACCTCAAGTCCCTGGGCGCCAGCACGATCATCGACCGCAGCGAACTGTCGGCGCCGGGCAAGCCGATCGGCAAGGAACGCTGGGCGGGAGTAATCGACACCGTCGGCAGCCACACCCTGGCGAACGCCTGTGCGACGACGAAATACCGCGGCGCGGTGGCTGCCTGCGGCCTCGCCGGCGGCATGGATTTCCCGGCGACGGTAGCGCCCTTCATCCTGCGCGGCGTCACGCTCTATGGCATCGACAGCGTGATGGCACCGCTCGCCATTCGTCAGGAAGCGTGGGAACGGCTCGGCCGTGATCTCGAAATCGCCAAGCTGGACGCCATTACGCGCGAGATCCCGCTTTCGGAAGCAGTCGCGGTCGGCGCCGAACTGCTCGAAGGCAAGGTGCGCGGACGAGTGGTGGTGGACGTGAGCAGGTAAAGCGCAGCCGGGGCTTGGCCGGGCGCATTGACCAGGAGTCATAGCGCCCGAGCGCGACTTCCGGCGGTCGCGGGCAGGTGTCACCAAGTCGCGCCTGGCTCCGTTTGCAGGCTTGTCGCCTCGCCGGGATCGGGAAGGCAGATAGCCTGAGGCCCCGCTCGTGATGGCCAGCATTCCGGCACACAGGATATCGCCCATCACCGATTCTTGAGGATTCCTGCGGCGATGTCGAGAAAACATCGCCTATACTCGGATCCTTGCCATTGCATCGGTTACCCTCCGTTCGATGTTTTCCCGTATTCAGACGAGACATTTCCGCAGCCTAAAAGCCGTGGACCAGACCTTGGGACCGATTCAGGCCTTGGTGGGACCAAACGCCAGCGGCAAAACGACCTTTCTGGATGTGATCGGACTGCTCAGCGATCTCGTACATGTGCACCCGCGTGGCACCGTGCGTGAAACCATGCTCTCGCGCAGCGCCAGTTTCGACAAGTTGATCTGGCAGGGGCCAGGCGAAGACGCGGGCTCGCGGGCGGCGTTTCAGCTGGCAGTTGAGGCGCCGATTCCCGCCGCTGTCCGTGCGCGGATGGCCGACGACAAGCAACGCTACACTCTGGTCCGCTACGAACTGGAAATTGGCTTTGACGCGCCTACGGAGGAGCTCGGGCTGAATCACGAGACCTTGTGGCTGCGCACGACAGACTCGGAGACACCCGCCCAGCAGCGCGACCTGTTCCCCTTGGTCCCTGATCACGCGCCGTCCATCTTTGTCGGCAAAGGGCGCCCAGGTTTCAAGGTGGTGATGAAGAAGACACCGGGCGGTAACGACAACTACTACACGGAAGGGGCGAAGAAGTCGTACGCGCCATCCTTTCGCCTCGGGCGAAGCAAACTGGCCCTGGCTCACATTCCCGCCGATGAGGACAACTTTCCTGTCAGCTCGTGGTTCCGGGATCTGCTTGAGAGCGGTGTACAGAACGTAGTACTCAACAGCCAGGTCATTCGTCAGCCGAGTCCGCCTGGTCTCGGGCAGCGTTTTCAAACCAACGGCTCAAATCTGCCTTGGGTGATTGCCGAATTGCGCCGCGACCGGCAGCGTTTTGGCGACTGGCTTGAGCATGTGCGTACTGCCCTGGAGGATATCATCGACATCGACACCGTCGAGCGCAGAGAAGACCGACACCGTTACCTGGTCATCAAATACGCGAACGGTGCCGAGATTCCCTCGTGGCTGGCGTCGGACGGAACCCTTCGGCTATTGGCCTTGACCATCCCCGCGTATTTGTCGGATCTGAACGGTGTGTTCCTTATCGAAGAGCCCGAAAACGGCATCCACCCTCGCGCTATCGAAACCGTGATCCAGTCGCTCTCGTCGATCTACGATGGTCAGGTGCTTATCGCCACGCACAGCCCGGTGGCTCTGAACATGCTGGAACCCGCCCAGATCCTGTGCTTTGCCAAAGACCAGGCGGGAGCAACTGATATCGTTGCAGGAGACTGTCATCCGGCACTACAGAACTGGAAGCAAGGGCAAGCCGATTTGGGAAGTCTTTTTGCGGCCGGAATTCTGAGCTGAGCTGGCTTTGCAAGACCTGGTCGTCTTGGTGGCCGACAAAAACATGCAGTTCGCATTGCAGGGCGCCCTCGCCCGTCCGCAGGCTTTGGGCATTCGGCCGTTAACCTATGCATTTCGTCCGCATATGGGCCGTGACGGACGGCGAGCCTGCAAGTGGGAACGCCAGTGCTCTGGCGACCGCAGCTTCGACGGCAGCGATGAAGCGCAAACCGAGACCGGGCTGTGCCTGATTGTAGTGGTCAATCTCGCTGAGGAACTCGTGGCGCGCTGCGGCAATGAAACGCGCACGCCTCATCGAGCCTTGCGCCGTGCCTCGGCGAGGACTTCGTCGGCTGCGTAGGTTTGCAGATCGCCTCGGTCGAAGGCTGCAACGCAGCCGGCGACTTCTCGCCCCCACTCGTCTTCGAGCTCGGACGAAAAGGAGTCGCACAGGGACTCGAGAAGAACGTCGGCCAGGTGGGCACACTCATCGGGTGCTAGGGCGCGCGCTTTACTCTCCAGCTCGTTCAACAAAGCGGACATATTGGATCCTCCATCGCGTTGACCGCGACATTCTACGTCTGCTGCGTGCAGAAGTCGTATCCGCTGCATTGGCTCCGCGCCTCAACCATGACCCAAATCCGGGCGATTGCAGGACGCGTCTTCGAGCCGCTTCAGGCCGAATTTGACCATGATGCTCTCGGCCGGACAGAAGCGCGTGAAGCCGCTCTGCAGGAGATTGGCGCCGACGAAAGTGGTCAGCCACAGGAAGTGCTTCGAAACGAAAAGTGGGCTGGCTTCGACGCCCAGGGCGAGCGAGATGAGGATGAAGCTGCCGGCCATGATGCGCACGGCGCGATCGGTGGTCATGTCTGATTCTCCTTGCTGAAGGCTGCGTAGTACAACACCGGGATCACCACCAGCGTCAGCACGGTGGAGACGAAAATGCCGAAGATCAGGCTGATGGCCAGCCCGTTGAAGATCGGGTCATCGAGAATGAACATGGCGCCGAGCATCGCCGCCAGCCCGGTCAGAGCAATCGGTTTGGCGCGCACCGCGGCGGACTGGATGATCGCTTCACGCAGCGCCATTCCTTCGCCGATTTGCTGACGGATGAAGTCGACCAGCAGGATCGAATTGCGGACGATGATCCCGGCCAGGGCAATCATGCCGATCATCGATGTCGCCGTGTACTGGCTGCCGAGCAAGGCGTGCCCCGGCATGACGCCGATGATGGTCAGCGGGATTGGCGCCATGATGATCAGCGGCACCAGATAACTCTTGAAGTGCGCGACGACGAGCAGGTAGATGAGGATCAGGCCGACGCCGTAGGCGATGCCCATGTCGCGAAACGTCTCGTAGGTCACCTGCCACTCGCCGTCCCACTTGATGCTGTACGAGGCGTCCGGCGCGCTTGGCTGTTTGATGAACCACTCGTCCAGCGAGCCGGCCGCGTGATCGACCCCCTCCAGCGCGCGCCCGGCGATCTCGCTGCGCGCCGCGAACATGCCGTAGAGCGGCGAATCGAGCTTGCCGCCCATGTCGGCGACGACATACACCACCGGCAGCAGGTTCTTGTGGTAGATCGCCTGCTCGCGACCTAGTTCACGCACCTCGACAAGTTCGGAAACCGGTACCAGCTGCCCGTCGCGCGAGCGGACGCGCAGCTTGAGCAAGGCGTCAAGCGTGCTCTGCTGTTCGGCCGGCAAGGTCAGACGTACCGGGATTTCGTATTTCGAGCCGGTGTTGTGCACCGGCGTGACGTCATCGCCGGCCAGGCCCATGCGTATGACGTCGACAATGTCGCTTTGCGTGACGCCGAGCAGCGCCGCCTTGTTCTGCAGAACGTGCACGACGCTACGCTGGCCGCCGGCGTTGACCGAATCGTCGATGGCCACCAGGTCCGGCGTCGCTTCAAGCACTTTGCGCACTTCCCTGGCCACCGCTCTCTGACCGCGGTAGTCGGGCCCATAGACCTCGGCGACGATTGGTGAGAGAACCGGCGGTCCCGGCGGCACTTCGACGACCTTGGCGTTGCCACCGGCGCGCTTGCCGATCGCTTCGATGGCATCGCGAACCGAGATGGCGATCTCGTGGCTCTTGCGGGCGCGCTGCTGGTGGTCGACCAGATTGACCTGCAGGTCGCCCAGTTCCGGAGCAGCGCGCAGGTAATACTGGCGGACCAGCCCGTTGAAGTTGATCGGGCTGGCAGTGCCCGCGTAGGCCTGGTAATTGCTCACTTCCGGCACTTTTGCGATTTCAGCGCCGAGCTCGTGCAGTACGCGCGCGGTTTCTTCGAGCGGTGTACCGACCGGCATGTCGAGCACGACCTGGAATTCGCTCTTGTTGTCGAAAGGCAACATCTTCAGGACCACCAGCTGCACCACTGCCAGGAGTAGCGAGCCCGCGATCAGCAGCATGATGACCAGCAACAGCCAGCGGCGCGCCACACGACCTTTCCGGGCATCGAGAAACGGTGTCAGCAGGCGCCGAAACAGGCGCTCGATTCGGCTTGGGCTGGGCGACTCGCTCGCCGCGTGCGGCGCAGCGCCAGCCGCCGAGTGCGCAGTCTGCGCAGTCTTCGCCAGCAGCCGGGCGGCCAGCCACGGGGTGACGACAAAAGCAACGGCCAGCGAGATGAACATGCCGAGTGACGAGTTGATCGGGATCGGGCTCATGTACGGCCCCATCAGGCCGGTCACGAAAGCCATCGGCAAGAGTGCGGCGATGACCGTAAAAGTGGCCAGGATCGTCGGACCGCCGACTTCATCGACCGCCAGCGGGATGATTTCGAGTAGTGGCTTGCCGGGCTGCAAGGCCTGCCAGCGGTGAATGTTCTCGACGACGACGATGGCGTCGTCGACGAGGATGCCAATCGAGAAAATCAGGGCAAACAGCGAAACACGATTGAGGGTGAATCCCCAGGCCCAGGAGGCAAACAGCGTCGCGGCAAGAGTCAGGCTGACCGCCACGCCGACAATTAGCGCTTCACGCTTGCCAAGCGCAAAGAAGACCAGGAGGACCACGAAAGCGGTAGCGAAGACCAGCTTGCCGATCAACTTCTGTGCCTTGTCGGTCGCCGTCTGGCCGTAATTACGTGTCGTCGTGACTTCGACGCCGGCCGGGATCAGCGTGCCTTTGAGCGACTCGGCGCGCGCGATGACGGCACTGGCGACGTCGGCGGCATTGACCCCAGGTTTCTTCGAAACCTGCACGGTAACCGCCGGAAACTCGCCGTCTCGATTGCCGAACCAGACGTACTGGCGCGGCTGATCGGGGCCTTCCTCAACGCGGGCGACATCGCCGATGAAGACCGGCTTGCGCTCGCTGCCAGTGCCGCGCACGGCAACGACCAGTTGCCTGACGTCGGCCGCGGATTCGAGATAGCTGCCAGTTTCGACGAGGACCTGGCGGTTTTCGGCGACCAGACTTCCCGACGACTGGCGGGCGTTACCAGCACGCAGGGTGGCGGCAATATCCTGCGGGGTCACCGAAAAAGCGTTCATGCGCTCGCTGTCCATCGCCACGCGCAACACGTGATCGGGACCGCCGAGCGTGGACACGTCACGCGTTCCCTTGATTCGCTTGAAGTCCACTTCGGCTGCGCGCGCCACCTGTTGCAGATCGAACGCCGAGCGCTCGGGGTCGGTGCTCCAGAAGGTCAGCGAAACGATAGGCACATCATCAATGCCGCGCGGCTTGACCACTGGTTCGAGCACGCCGAGATCAGACGACAGCCAGTCGCGGTTGGAATGTACGGTGTCGTAGAGACGCACGACGGCATCGTTGTACTTGACGCCGACTTCGAACTGCACGGTGACCACCGCCATTCCCGGTCGCGACACCGAGTACACATGCTCGACACCCGACATTCGCGACAAGACCTGTTCGGCGGGCGTTGCCACCAGATTCTCGACGTCCTGCACCGACGCGCCGGGAAAGGCGATGAACACGTCGGCCATGGTGACGTCGATCTGCGGCTCTTCCTCGCGCGGCGTGACCAGGGTGGCAAAAATGCCCATCAACAGCGCGACCAGCGCCAGCAAGGGCGTCATCTGCGAGCTGGCAAAGAAACGGGCGATGCGGCCGGAAACACCCATTACGCTACTCTCCCGGCCGCTTCGACGACTTCAGGGCGATGGCCGCTTTTACGGGGTCGAGGACGACACGCTCGCCGGCGTGCAGACCGGCGAGCACTTCGACCTCACCGATGCCGACGCTTTCGCCAAGGCGCAGCTGGCGCAAGGACAGCACGGCGTCCTGATTCTGGACATAAACGGCAGTCACCGCGCCACGCCTGACGATAGCGGCCTGCGGCACGGTGAGCTTGCTTGCCCGGCCAATGACGAAGTGCACCCGTGCGTGCATGCCGGGAACGACATCGGCAAGCTCGCTGACGCCAGCGGGCAGGCCAACCCGTACCGGCGAGACGTGCGTCGCCGCGTCGGCGGTCGGCAGCACGGTGACACTGCTGGCGCCCACCCACTTGCCAAGTTCGGGAAATTCGACGCGCGCTTGTCTGACCGCGCGCATTTGCGGCAGCTGATATTGTGGGATGCTGGCGGTGACCCGCAGGCCATTCGGATCGTGGATGGTCAACAGCGGCCGACCGGGCGCCGCCATCTCTCCGAGTTCGGTCAAGCGCGCGGCGACGATCCCGGAGATCGGCGCGTACACCGTCGCATGCTCCACGCTCACCGCAGCTTGCGCACCTGCCGCCTGTGCGGCGTCAAAATCGGCTTTCGCCTTGTCCACCGCTGCCTGGCTGACGAAGCCCTGCTGACGCAGGCCCAGGGTGCGTTGGTAGTGCGCGCGCGCATTGCCGAACACGGCCGCGGCGGCGGCCGCAGCTTCCTTGGCCTCACGAGCGTCGATCTTCATCAGCAGATCGCCCTTGCGCACCGCCTGCCCGGCATCGACCCGTACTTCGACGACCCGCCCCGACACCTGTGCCGCCAGGGTTGCCTGATTGACCGCCTCGACCAGGGCCTCGGCAGGCAAGGTCAGCTCGACCAAATGCGGCTCGACAACAAGTATCGGCAAGGCTTGTGCCTGCACGGCAAGGGAGGCGACGGCAGCTATGCTGGCCAGCAGCCCACGCCACCCGGAGAGTAGGGTTTCACGATTGGTAAGCATACGCATAAGCATATACTAATATAGATGCCGAAACAAGCGCTACGGGGATCGCGCCAGCGCGTCAAATGAGTCTTCCCCCTTGACCTTTGCCCGTCTTCAATGAGACAAAGCGCTGATCTGTCCACCGGCCTGCCACCATGAAACTTGCCTACTTCGCTTTCCTCGCGGCCTTGCTCGCCGTCGGCTGCTCGCACGCACCCTCGGCGCGCCAAGCAAGCGGCCTCTCCCACGCCGGGCTGAATCAGCCGGAAGGCACCTCAGAGGCGACCCACCAGCCGAGCTGGAGCGGCCAACGCTTCGCCGTTGCCACTGCGCATCCGCTGGCCAGCAAGGCCGGCCTGGAAATCCTGCAGGCGGGCGGCTCGGCGGTCGATGCCGCGATCGCCGCGCAAATGGTGCTGACGCTGGTCGAACCGCAGTCGAGCGGCATTGGTGGCGGCGCTTTCCTGATGCACTACGATGGTCGTGAGATCGTCGCTTTTGACGGCCGCGAGACGGCACCGGCAAGCGTCAGCGAGATGCTGTTCATGAAAGCCGACGGCACGCCAATGGCTTTTCGCGAAGCGGTGGTCGGCGGCCGCGCGGTCGGCGTTCCCGGCACGGTGCGGATGCTCGAAATGGCCCACGCCGAGTACGGCCGCCTTTCCTGGGCACGCCTCTTCGCGCCAGCGATCGCCCTCGCCGAGGAGGGTTTTCCGCTTGGCCTGCGCCTGTACACGCTGCTCAAGACTGAACGCGATCTGCGTAAGGACCCCAAGGCCGGCCCCTACTTCTACGAGCGCGACGGCGAACCGCACCCAGTGGGGACAATCCTGCGCAACACTGAACTGGCAGCGGTCTTGCGGCGCATTGCCAGCGAAGGCTCGCAAGCCTTCTACGAAGGCGAGGTCGCGCAGGCGGTGGTCGCGCGGGTGCGTGACCATCCGGATAATCCTGGTCAGCTGAGCATGGCCGACATGGCGGGCTACCAGGCGAAGCGGCGGGCACCGCTATGCGCGACCTACGAGCCGCGGGCGGCCTTGCCGGCGCACAGTTACCGCATCTGCGGCTTCCCACCACCAAGTTCCGGTGAGATCACCATCGCCCAGATCCTGGGGATTCTCAACCGCACGCGCGCGCCCTTCCTGCGCTTCGAAGATCCCCTCTGGATGCACTACTACACGGAAGCCTCGCGCCTGGCCTTCGCCGATCGCGCCAGGTATATCGCCGATCCGGATTTCGTGGCCGCACCGGCCGGCAGTTGGGATTCGCTGATCAGGCCGGACTACCTGGCCGAGAGAGCACGCCTGATCGGTCCGCAGAGCATGAAAGTCGCCACGGCGGGTTCGCCGACACCACTGCGAGCCAGTTTTGCGCCGATGCCCGAGCAGGTCGAGTATGGCACTTCGCATATCAGCGTCGTGGACGCCGAGGGCAAGGCCGTGGCCATGACCAGCAGCATTGAGGACGCTTTTGGCGCGCGCCAGATGGTGCGCGGTTTCTTGCTCAACAACCAGCTCACCGATTTTTCCTTCCTGCCGACTGACAGCAACGGCACGCCGATCGCCAACCGCGTCGAGCCAGGCAAGCGACCGCGCTCGTCGATGAGCCCGACGCTGGTATTCGACAACGACAGCGGTGAACTGCTGATGAGCGGCGGCTCGCCGGGCGGCGCGATGATCATCCACTACACCGCCAAGCTGCTCTACGCGACGCTCAATTGGGGACTGACACCACAAGACGCGATCAACCTGCCCAATTTCGGCTCGCTGAACGGCCCGACGCTGCTCGAGGAAGAGCGCTTTTCGGCGGACTTTGTCGGCGCCCTGCAAGCCAGGGGCCACACGGTCAAGGAAATCGGCTTGAGTAGCGGCCTGCAGGCGATTCAGAAACGCCAGGGCGCTTACGTCGGGGGCGCTGACCCGCGTCGCGAGGGCCGGGTGATGGGCGAGTAGGGCGAGCATCCGCGCTCCGACCTCCTGACGAGCGCCAGGATGCCTTTGGCTGATCGCGGCCACCCTCGCCGGCTGCGCCACGGATGGCAGCAGCTACAAGGGCCGCATCGACGCTTTCCAGGATGGGTTGAGCAAAGGCGTTGAACACCACAGCCTGGAAGCAGCACTCAGAACTTGATCAGCTTTCCGAGTTCGCGAATGAAACCCTTGGGGTCGGCATCATCCGGGTAGCGGAAAACCAGAAAACCTCGGCGGTCCACAAGGTTTATCTTTCGGCCTTCAGCGCCCCCGAGAAGGGTCAGCAATTGCGCATCGCTGGCCTTGACCAGCACCAGGTCCGGGTGAGCGGCGAGCAGCTCCGCCGCCGGCGTCGTGCCATCGGTAATCAGCCACAGACGCTCCAGCCGGGCCATGTTGCGCCCCTGCGCCGTGCGCGCCTGCCGGGTCAGGTAGAGCGTATGGCGACAGCGTTCATCGCAGGCGCCCGGAGCCGCGAAAATCGCCAGCCACTTGCCGCTGACTGCGGGGTGTTCGAGGACTGCGCCATCCCGACGCTGCAGCATTTCAAAAGGCACCTGCAGCGGCTCGGGCAGCGGCTGGCCGACCATCGCCACGGCCTCGGGCGGCGCGACAAAGCGAAAATACAAGGCGGCGAGAAGAGGCAGCACGCAGACCGCAACGATTGCCAGCAAGGTCAAGCGGCCCTTGCGCTGCGCCGCGCGCATGGCGGTGCTCATTGGCACGGAAAGCTCGTCGACGGCGTCGGCCGTCGGTCGGGGTGTACTCATTTTTTCTGCCAGGCAAATAGGCCGTACGCTACGGCCATGAGAGCGAAAACCAGCCACATCGTCGCGTAGCCGTAGTGTTTTGTCCCGGGATTGTCCGCACTGCCCCAGTCACGGGCCAGACCATCGCTTTCGCCGGTGGTTTGCAGGAGAATCACCGGCAGCGCTTCGAGGCCGCTACGCTGACGGTAGTCGGCTTCACGGATGTGCTGCCAGAGAGGCCCTTCGGGCTCACTTTCCTGCAACTCGAAAATCCGCGTTTCGAAGTTGCGGGTCACTCCGGAAACTTCGATCTCGCCGGCTGGCGTCGCCACGGACGGACTATCCGAGCGTAAGCGCGGCGCTCCGATCCAGCCGCGATTGACGAGAATCACGGCGTCGCTACCGGACAATTGCAAGGGGGTGAGGACATGATAGCCCGGCCGGCTGCGATAGATCTTGTTGTCGAGAAACAGGGTTTTGTCCGCCAGCCAGTGACCGCGCGCCGTGGCCGGTCTATCGATCAACTCATCACGCTGGCGCTGCTGCGCCGACAAGGCGATTGGCGTCGCGATCATCGCCGCCTGCTCGCGTTCGAAACGCTGGCCACGAGTTTCAGCGCGCCACCACTGAAAACGCGCCATGGCCAGGCAACTGATAACCAGCAGGCTGACCAGCAGCAGGCGCAGAGTGCGACGCTTGAAAAGGGAAATTGACATGGCAGAACGCTTGGCCCGGGGCGGGGTCCTATGAGGTCGCGAGTCCGGTAGACTACGAGCTTTCTGGAGGAAACTCGATGCACATCATCGTCGCACTGCTGCTGATTACCATCGTCGCCAGTCTTGGCAGTGCCCTGGTGTTCATCTATCGCGACCAGGGCCAGGGCAAGACGCGTGCGGTCAAGGCACTTTCCCTGCGCGTCGGTCTTTCCTTCGTGCTCTTTGCACTGCTTATCGCCTCGCAGCGATTTGGCTGGGTTAGCGGTTAGCGAGCGCCTGATGCACGCACGCAGGGCGGAAGGGGCGCGACGCACCCCTGGTGCGCCGCCGTTCCCGTAGCGGAAGCTTTTTACAACCAGTAGATGACGATGAACAGACCGAGCCAGACGACGTCAACGAAGTGCCAGTACCAGGCGACGCCTTCAAAGGCGAAATGACGCTCGGCGGTGAAATGCCCCTTCAGGACGCGAAACAGAATCACCGTCAACATTGTCACCCCGAGGGTGACGTGGAAGCCGTGGAAGCCGGTCAGCATGTAGAAGGTCGAACCATACACACCGGTAGTCATCTTGAGATTCAAGTGGGCGTAGGCTTCACCATACTCGTAGACCTGGAAGGCAAGAAAGGTCACACCGAGCACGATGGTCAGCACCAGCCCGAGGATCAACTGCGAGCGTTTCTCGGCGACCAGCCCCCAGTGCGCCCAGGTCAGGGTCGCTCCGGAAGTCAGCAGCAGCAGCGTATTGACCGCCGGAATGCCCCAGGCGTGCATCTGCGAGAAAGGATCGCTCGCCCCAGGTCCGGCACTTGGCCATGAATCCTGGAAGCCTTCCCACAGCGCGGCCTGCTCGGGACTCGCCAGGTCGGGAATAGCCAGGACGCGAATGTAGAACAGGGCTCCGAAGAAGGCGACGAAGAACATCACTTCGGAGAAAATGAACCAGGCCATTGCCCAACGGAAGGAACGATCGACCTGCAGGTTGTAGCGCTGACCCTCGGATTCGCCGATGACGCGCCCAAACCAGCCGAAAAGCATGGTCGTCAGGACGGCGAGACCCGCCAGCAGAACGAAGCCGCCGTTGGCAATCGAATTCATCATCAGCACTGCGCCGCTAGCCAGCAGGAGCAAGGCGATCGCGCCAACCAGCGGCCAGTGCGACGGCTGGGGAACAAAATAGCGGCTTGCGGATGCGGGATGACTCATCTTGACTTCCTCCAGATCATATTATCGTTATTGCCCGGTTACTGCGTTGATGCGTCCGACTACTGACGACTGATGTAAATTGCGACGCTCACCAGCACCAGCACAAAAATCAGCATGAAAACCAGCGCGGTGATCAAAATCTGCAACGGCGACAAGGGTTCTGCGTCGTGCTCGTGCGGCTTGTGTCCGCGTACTCCGAGCAAAGCCCAGGCAACCGTGCGAATGGTGCTGAAGCGGCGGCTTTTCGCCGTCTGCGTATCGGATGGCGACATCGCTCACTTCCGGCTTTCCACCGGTACCTCGAAAAAAGTATACGAAAGCGTAACCGTGTTCACCTCTTCGGGCAGCCGAGTATCCAGGAAGAAGACGACCGGCATTTCACGCACCTCGCGCGGCGCAAAAGTCTGCTGCTTGAAGCAAAAGCAATCCAGCTTCTTGACATAACTACCCGCGTACTGCGGCCCGTAACTGGGCACCGCCTGGCCTATCACCGTGTGGTCGCGCGTGTTCTCGACGCGATACACGACGTGCACGATATCGCCGGTCTTGGCCGGCAGAATCGGCGTCTGGGGACGGAAAAGCAGCGCTCCGTCATGACTGTTGGCATCGAACTGCAGCGTGATCGGCCGACCCGGGATCGCCGACGCAGAGACTTCCTGCGCACGATCAATATCATAGAGCCCGGTCCACTCGCAAAAAGCCTTGTACAGGCCCGGCTGCAAGGATACAAAAAACAGGCTGCCGAGCACTATCGTCAGCAGAATCAGGGCCAGGCGCCGGTTTTTTCCGGTCCGCGGCGACGGCAACCGCGCAGTCACAGTCGCGGGCGCCGTCGCAGGCGGGTGCAGCACAGGATTCACGTGCCGCCCAGCCACTGCCGGATGATGTAGCTCAGAAAAACAGCGGCCGCGAAAAAAGCCAGACCGATCGCGATGCGCCGGTTGCCCTGCTCGGGTGAGGGGTCACGAGTCATCCGTGCGCCTCGGCCTGATCAAAATGCGGCGGATCTTCAAAGGTATGATACGGCGCCGGTGAGGGCACGGTCCATTCCAGCCCGTGCGCCCCATCCCAGGGCCGACTCGCCGCACGAGCGCCGCCCCTGACGGTCTGGAAGACGATGACCAGCACCAGCAGCTGGCTGAAGCCGAAGCCGAAGGCGCCGATGCCGGAAATGACGTTGAAATCGGCGAACTGCTGCGCATAGTCCGGAATCCGTCGCGGCATGCCGGCCAGACCGAGGAAGTGCTGCGGGAAGAAGGCGATGTTGAAGAAAATCATCGACAGCCAGAAATGCCACTTGCCGAGGGTTTCGTTGTACATGTGCCCGGTCCACTTCGGCAGCCAGAAGTACAGGCCGGCGTAGGCGGAGAAAAGGGCACCAGCAACCATCACGTAGTGGAAGTGAGCGACAACGTAATAGGTGTCCTGCAACTGAATGTCCACCGCGGTCATCGCCAGCACCAGGCCGGTCAGCCCGCCGATGGTGAACAGCACCAGGAAACCCAGGGCAAACAGCATTGGCGTTTCAAAAGTCAGCGAGCCGCGCCACATGGTGGTGACCCAGTTGAACACTTTTACCCCGGTCGGCACCGCGATCAGCATCGTCGCATACATGAAGTAAAGCTGGCCGGTCAGCGGAATACCGGTCACGTACATGTGGTGCGCCCAGACAAAGAACGAGATCAAGCCGATCGCGGCAATCGCGTAGACCATCGAGACATAGCCAAACAGCGGCTTGCGCGAGAAGGCCGGGATCACATGCGAGACGACGCCAAAAGCCGGCAAGGCAATGATGTACACCTCGGGGTGTCCAAAGAACCAGAAAATGTGCTGGAAGAGCACCGGATCACCGCCACCGGCAGCACTGAAGAAGCTGGTGCCGAAGTGGCGGTCGGTCAGCAACATGGTCACCGCACCGGCCAGGATGGGCATCGAGGCAATCAGCAGGAAGGCCGTCACCAGCCAGGTCCAGCAGAACAGCGGCATTTTCATCAGCGTCATGCCGGGAGTGCGCATGTTGAGGATGGTGGTGACGATGTTGATCGAACCCATGATCGACGACATGCCGAGGATGTGCACCGCGAAAATGGCCATGTCCATGCCCATGCCCATCTGGATCGACAGTGGCGGGTACAGGGTCCAGCCGGTGCCAGGCGCGCCACCGGGAACGAAGATCGAGGCGGTCAACAGAATCGCTGCCGGCGGCAACAACCAGAAACTCCAGTTGTTCATCCGTGCGAAGGCCATGTCCGAGGCCCCGATCATCATCGGAATCATCCAGTTGGCGAAGCCGACGAAAGCCGGCATGATCGCACCGAAGACCATGATCAGCGCATGCAATGTCAGCATCTGGTTGTAGAACTCCGGCGACACGTACTGCAGCCCCGGTGAAAAGAGCTCGGCGCGAATGATCAGCGACATCGCGCCGCCGACGAGGAACATCACGAAGCTGAACCACAGGTACATCGAACCGATGTCCTTGTGGTTGGTGGTGGTCACCCAGCGCTTCCAACCCGTCGGGTGCCCGTGGCTATCGTGGTCATGGTGGCCGGCGTAACCGGTGTGTGACGTGGCTTGCATAATCGGATTCTCCTGATGGCCTGTGGCGCGATTACTTGCCGCGAAGCGCCTTGACTTCGGCGGGCTGGATGACTTCACCGAGTTTGTTGTTCCATGCGTTGCGCTCGTAGGCGACAACGGCGGCAATATCGGTATCGCTCAACTGTTCTCCGAAAGCAGCCATGGCCGTACCAGCCTTGCCTTTGAGAACCATCTCGATATGTGCCTCCCTGGGCCCCGTGGCGATCTTCGAACCGTCCAGCGCTGGAAAGGCAGGTGGCAAGCCGGCGCCGTTTGCCTGGTGGCAGGCCGCACAGTTGGTGGTGTAGACCTTCTCGCCCAGGGCAAGCTGTTCATCAAGCGCCCAGACCTTGTTCGGATCCTCGGCGACGGCAGCTAGCTGTTGCTTCTGTTCGCCAACCCAGGCCGCGTACTTTTCCTCGGATACGACCTCGACGACCACCGGCATGAAACCGTGGTCTTTGCCGCAAAGCTCGGAACACTGGCCGCGGTAGGTGCCTTCCTTCTCGGCCCGGAACCAGGTGTCGCGGAGGAATCCCGGCACGGCATCGGTCTTGACGGCGAATGCCGGCACCGCCCAGTTGTGAATCACATCGTTGGCTGTCGTGAGAATGCGCACTTTCTTGCCGACCGGCACCACCAGCGGGCGATCGACTTCCAGCAGGTAATGCTCGCCCTTGGGGGCCTTGTTCTCGATCTGCTCCCGCGGAGTGGACAGCACACTCATGTACTTGACGCCGGCAGCATCGCCAGTAAGGTATTCGTAACCCCACTTCCACTGATAGCCGGTGACCTTGACCGTCAGATCGGGCTCCGAGGTGTCGCGCATGTCGACCAGGGCTGAGGTCGCCGGGAAGGCTATCGCCACCAGGATCAGCGCCGGCACGATGGTCCACGCCAGTTCGACAGTCGTGTTGTCGTGGAAACTCAGCCGCCTTGTGACCCTTGGACTTGCGGTGATAAACGAGCGAATAGGCGACGACCGCAAAAACGCCGACGAAAATGACCACGATCACCCACAACAGGAGCGTGTGCAGCTCGTAGACGCGGCGAGCAACAGCGGTGACCGGCTCCTGCAGATTGAGTTCCCAGGCGGCGTTCGCAGCGCCACTGAACAAGCCGAGCAATCCCGCAATGAACAGCCCGGTGGATCCACGTCGCAGATGATTGCTGCCGCGATTGCTGTTTGAGTTTCGTGCCATTTTCTCCCTTTCCCCGCCAGCTTCCGCGCCCGCCGTGTGGCAGAGCATCGGCGCCAGCCCCTGACATTCTCGAAAACGTACCAAAATGAACCCGAGCGGGCTCCGTTCCAGTGGCTCACCAAGCGCGGAGGTTAACATACTCCACTTGATATGGATCAATGTTCAACCGAAAAAATGGCGACCGCCCGCGTGACACCCGCCTTGCTGCGACCCATGACGGACCGCCAGACGAAACAGTGGCTCGACAGGCCATACCTGATGAAAGGCGCGGGCAAACCCACGACAAGACCGCGCAATGCCATATGAAGGCGCATATAATCATCAAGTTGGGTGTTCACCTTGCCAAGCGCGCCGGGCCCCGTGGTAGAATTTCCCGCTTGATACCCTGTCCTGCGTCAAGCCCCGCCGGGGCGCTCCTGGGCCCTGCGCATTCGGGAGGAATCGATGAGCGTGGTTGCGGCACGGACAGCGACAGCGCAGACTTGGGAGGCCCGCCGCGACTGCTCGCTGTCGTTTAGCGAACGCAAGTGGGTGTTTCTTGCCACCGCGGCCTGGTTGGCTGCCATCGCCATCGCTTTCTCGTATTTCGGCGCCTGGCCGGTCCTTCCTTTTACCGGACTTGAGCTGGCTCTACTGTGGTGGGCCCTGCGGCAGATCGACGCGACCGCCGAGGATTTCGAGAGAATCACCCTCGAAGCGGAGCGCCTGACGATAGAGACACGCCGCGGCACACTGCTGCAGCGCCATACCTTCCATCCATACTGGGCACAGTTGCAGTTTGATCAGCCTCCGGGACAGCAGCAGCACCGCCTGCTGATCCGCTCACATGGCAAGGAAGTCGAAGTCGGCCGCTGGCTGTCGGAAGAACAAAAGAGGACGCTCGGCAACGAGCTGAAGAAGAACCTGGGCGCACTGCGGCCGGAGAGAACTCTCTGAGGAGAGCGTTTTTTGAAAATGCTGCACCGTTTCTGCCTACGGGCGAAAATTTTCTGGTCGGGCCTGCTTACGCTAGCAGCTCCGGCACTGGCACGCGCCGATGCGACCGCCAGCACGGCGTTCGCCAATGCGGCTGGCCGTGAACCGCTGCCGATGCACGGCTATTTCATGTTCTTCCTTACCGTGCTCTTCGTGGTGATCTTTGCGATCACCATCTACTCGATGGCCAAGCACCGCAAAGGCAGTGGCGATCAGGTGAACAGGTTTTCGGGGCCAACCGGGACGGTGCAGTGGCTGTGGGCGATGGTTCCGTTCGCCATTCTGCTATTCGTCGACTACGTCCTGATCAGTCTCCACTTTGCTGGGTGAACGGGCCAGCCATCGCTCCAGGCCATCGTCAGTGAAAGACCCTAGCCGGCAGGCAGGTGACTGATTTCGGCGGTGATGGCATGATTCGCCAGCGGCGTGGCCGGCGCAGAGTCGCGAGCGACAGGCACGCTGGACGATGGCTTGTTGTCAAAATCGCGTACGCGACTCACGAACCTCCCTTCTCCCCCCTGCGGGAGAAGGTCCGGAAAAGAGGAAAACGGTCATCTCATGACCGTGGGACGATGAAACAGGAAAGCGACAGGAAAGCAATATGGCAGTGATCAGCACCAGCTCCCGGCGTTCGCCCGGGCAACGCCTGGCGGCTTTCTTCGAGTTGTGCAAGCCGCGCGTCAACAGCCTGATCGTGTTCACCGCGATGATCGGCATGTTTCTGGCTGCCCCTTCATTCCCGCCGTTCGGGCTCTTTGTCGCCGCCTCGGTCGGCATCGCCCTGGTCGCTGGCGCGGCAGCGGCGATCAACTGCCTGATCGAGCAGGAAATCGATGCCCGCATGGCGCGAACGCGCGCCCGCCCAACGGCGCGTGGAGAAGTGTCGGCACGAGAAACGTTGACCCTGGCAACTCTGGTCGGCGGCTTGGGTTTGTGGATTCTGCACGCCTTCGTCAATCCGCTCACCATGTGGCTGACGCTGGCCACTTTTTTCGGCTATGCGGTGATCTACACGGTAGTGCTGAAACCGGCGACGCCGATGAACATCGTCATCGGCGGCGCCTCCGGCGCCATGCCGCCACTGCTCGGCTGGGCTGCGATCACCGGCCAGGTCGGCGCCGAAGCGCTGGTCCTGTTTCTGATAATTTTCATCTGGACGCCGCCGCACTTCTGGGCGCTGGCCTGTTACCGCTGTGCCGACTACTCCAAATCCGGCCTGCCGATGCTGCCGGTTACCCACGGCATCCGCCTGACCTGCCTGCACAGCCTGCTCTACGTGGTGATGCTCACCGGCGCGACCATCCTGCCCTATACGCTGGGCATGAGTGGTCCCTGGTATCTGGCGGCAGCGCTGATTCTCGACGGCATCTTTCTGCTCTACAGCGTCACCCTCTGGCGGGACTACAGCGACAAGTTGGCAAGGCTGACCTTTCGCTATTCGATCATCTATCTGACCTTGCTGTTCGCCGCGCTGCTCGCCGATCACCTCCTGCGCTGATCGCTCAGGCCGCGAGCGCGGCCAGCAGCTTCTCGTGAATGCCCCCAAAACCGCCGTTGCTCATCACCAGCACCTGGTCACCGGGGCGTGCGCTGCCGGCAATCCGCACCACCAGCTGCTCCAGCTCGGCTTCGACGATGGCTTTCTCGCCCAGCGGGGCGAGCACTTCGGCGGCATCCCAGCCGAGATTGGCCGCGTAACAGAAAACCTGGTCGGCGTCGGCCAGGCTGGCTGGCAGCAAAGCCGTCATCACGCCCAGTTTCATGGTGTTCGAACGCGGTTCGAGAACGGCCAGAATACGCGCCCCAGCCACCTTGCGCCGCAAACCGGTGAGGGTGCTTGCGATCGCCGTCGGATGGTGCGCAAAATCGTCGTAAACCGCGACGCCGCGAACCGTACCGCGCAACTCCATACGCCGTTTGACGTTTTCGAAAACGGCTAGCGCCGCCAGGCCCTGCGCGAACGCCACCCCGACGTGCCTGGCTGCCAGCAGGGCGGCTAGCGCGTTGAGCCGATTGTGCGCGCCGCTCAGCGCCCATTGCACGCTGCCGATTGCTTGCTCACCCTGCCACAGCTGCAGGGAGCCGGTGGCGTCATCGCCATCGACATGCCAGCCTTGCGGGTCGTTGAAGCGTTCGACCGGCGTCCAGCAGCCGCGCGCCAGGACCCGTTCCAGACTGGCCTCGGCGGCATTCGACAGAAGCAGGCCATTGCCCGGCACGGTGCGCACCAGATGGTGGAACTGCGTCTCGATCGCCGCCAGATCGGCGAAGATGTCGGCATGATCAAACTCAAGGTTGTTCAGGATCGCCGTGCGTGGAGAGTAGTGGATGAACTTCGATCGCTTGTCGCAGAAGGCGCTATCGTATTCGTCGGCTTCAATCACGAAGAATGGCGAGTTGCTGTCGTCCCCGGGCAGCCGCGCCGAAACGCTGAAGTTCCTTGGCACGCCGCCGATCAGGAAGCCGGGGCTCAGGCCGGCATGCTCGAGAATCCAGGCCAGCATGGCGGCCGTCGTGGTCTTGCCGTGCGTCCCGGCGACGGCCAGCACCCAGCGCCCTTTCAGGACATGCTCGGCCAACCATTGCGGCCCCGAGAGATAAGGCAGACCGCGGTTGAGGATCTCCTCGAGCAGCGGATTGCCGCGGGAGATCGCATTGCCAACCAGATAACAGTCGGGCTCAAAAGCGATTTGTGCCGCATCGTAGCCTTCGACAAGTTCAATCTGCGCCGCTTCGAGCTGCGTGCTCATCGGTGGGTAGACGCTGCTGTCGCAGCCAGTTACGCGGTGTCCTGCCGCGCGCGCCAGTTGGGCAAGACCACCCATGAAGGTGCCGCAAATGCCGAGGATATGAATATGCATTTAGCCGATCCAAGTTAAAATTGTGCCGAGGAAGGCGCGATTGTACCTCTGGCGACGCCCTGCCTTCCCTTGCCTGCCCCCACGACTCCACGACTACCCGCCACTACCCCGCTTGCCCTTCGAAACCGCCAAGCCCCACCGGAACGCTTTGATGAGCAGCCGACAGGAACGTCAGCGCCCCCCCCAGCAGCGCAGCCATATCGCCAAAATCGCCGCGCGCCTAATGGCCGAAGACGGTATCGCCTCCGCGGCACTCGCCAAACGCAAGGCGGCGCGCAGCCTCGGCTTGCCGGACAGCGCAGCGATGCCCGACGACGTTGAAGTAGAGGCCGAACTGCGAACCTACCAGCACCTCTTTCAGGAAGACGAACAAGAGGCCAGACGCATGCAGTTGTTGGGCATCGCGGCGCGGCTGATGAGCACCGTGCAGCGCTTCAACCCCTACCTCAGCGGTTCGGTGCTCGACGGCACCGCCGGCCGCTATGCCGAGATCGACATTCAGCTGTTCACCGATAGCGCCAAGGATGTCGAGATTTTTCTGCTCAACGAGCGCATCAGCTACCGCCACAGCGCGCCGCGCACCGATCGCGCCGAGGCGGTACTGACCCTGTTCATTGACGGCGTGGTCGCCAACCTGGTGGTCTACCCACGCGATGACGAGCGAGTGAGCTTCAAGACGCGCGATGGCCGCATTCGCGAGCGTGCACGCCTGGCCAAGGTACTCAAGCTACTGGCCGGCAATGGAATATCGGCAGCATGAGCAAAGGCCAGGGATTTCTGTTCGGGCTTTTTGCCGCTTTCGTCGCCTTACTCGCTGCCATGTACACCGTTGCGCAACGTTCCGAGACCATCCAGCACGCTTTTGCAACGCTCCCGGGCGACGCCGTCGCGCACTTTTTTGCCAGCACGCTTGACAACGAGAAAGGTGTGCCGCAAGCGCTTTCACAATGGCGTGGCAAGACCCTGGTGGTCAATTTCTGGGCCAGCTGGTGCCCCCCCTGCCGCGAGGAAATGCCGGCTTTTTCGCGCCTGCAGCAGGCGCACGCGGCTCAAGGAGTGCAATTCGTCGGTATCGCGCTGGATTCCGCCGCCAGCGTGCAGGCTTTTTCCGAACGCCATCCAGTGGCCTACCCGTTGTTGATTGGTGGCGCCAAGGGCATTGAGCTGGCCAGCCGATTCGGTAATTCGACGCTCAGCCTTCCCTACACCGTCGTTCTCGATCAAGACGGTGCCGGGCGGCTGCTCCGATTGGGGACCTTGTCGGAGAACGAACTGGACGATTTTCTCCGCAAGTTGACCGCCCGCTGACGACGTGTTGCTGGACAAAATGCGCCCATTTGCGGCAAACTTGCGGCCATGAAGACGCAAAAGCACGCTACAGCGGAAAACGACAAGGAGTCGGATTCGCCGCGCCTGCTCGTCCTGCACGGCCCGAATCTCAACCTTCTCGGCACCCGCGAACCCAAGCATTACGGTTCGACCACTCTCGCCGAGATCAATCTGGCCCTGGCCAAGCGCGCCGAGAGCGCGGGTGTCAACCTGGAGTCCTTTCAGAGCAACCACGAGGGAGCGCTGATCGAGCGTGTGCACGCCGCCGGCCAGCAAGGCGTCAGTTACATGATTGTCAATCCAGCGGCTTACACACACACCAGCGTCGCTCTGCGCGACGCCATTGCCGGTACCGGCATCCCTTTTATCGAAGTCCACCTCTCCAATGTGCACGCACGCGAAGCTTTCCGCCACCACTCGTACTTTTCCGATCTGGCGATTGGCGTCATCACCGGCCTTGGCAGCGAGGGTTATCTGCTGGCGCTCGAATACCTGCTGAGCAAGGTTTCTGCTGAGTGAGCTTTCGAGCAAAACTTAGTCTGGCGATCGTGGCCCCTGGCCGCGAAAGAGTATCTTCATCCGGAGAGTATTAATGGATCTACGCAAGTTAAAGAAGCTGATTGATCTCGTCGAGGAGTCGAGCATCACCGAGCTCGAGATCAACGACGCCGAGGAAAAGGTCCGCATCGTAAAAAACGGCGGCGCCATGGCTCATCAGGCCTACGCGCTGTCGATGGCCACGCCGGCGCAAATGATGGCCGCCGCACCGGCAACGGTCACCGTCACCCCGACTGACGAACCCACGCTTCCGGAAGGCGACGTGGTCAAGGCACCGATGGTCGGCACTTTCTACCGCGCAGCCAGTCCCGGAGCCGAGGCTTTTGTCCAGCTTGGCAGCGTCGTCAAAGCCGGCGAGACACTGTGCATCATTGAAGCAATGAAATTGCTCAACGAGATCGAGACCGATCGCGCGGGTACGGTGAAGGCCATTCTGGTCGAGAATGGCGAACCCGTC
Organism: Candidatus Accumulibacter meliphilus; assembly: GCF_036625345.1. Taxonomy (NCBI): domain Bacteria; kingdom Pseudomonadati; phylum Pseudomonadota; class Betaproteobacteria; genus Candidatus Accumulibacter; species Candidatus Accumulibacter meliphilus. Next base: position 62,083 of record NZ_JAZKTZ010000018.1, read on the forward strand.
GAATACGGCGAGCCGCTATTCGTCATCGGCTAAGGGAGTCTTCCGTCATGTTCGGAAAAGTCCTTATTGCCAATCGCGGCGAAATCGCACTCCGTATCCAGCGCGCCTGCCGCGAACTCGGCATCAAGACCGTCGTGGTGCACTCGGAAGCCGATCGCGACGCCAAGTACGTCAGGCTCGCCGATGAATCGGTGTGCATCGGTCCACCACCGTCAGCGCTCAGCTACCTCAACATCCCGTCGATCATTTCGGCGGCCGAAGTCACTGATTCAGAAGCCATTCATCCCGGCTACGGCTTTCTTTCGGAAAACGCGGATTTTGCCGAGCGCGTTGAATCTTCAGGCTTTGTTTTCATTGGCCCGCGCCCGGAAACCATCCGCCTGATGGGCGACAAGGTCTCCGCCAAGGAAGCCATGCGCGCAGCCGAAGTTCCCTGTGTTCCTGGTTCGCTGGGTGTCTTACCGGAAGATCCCAAAGAGATCCTGCGCCTGGCCAAGGAAGTCGGCTACCCGGTGATCATCAAGGCGGCCGGGGGCGGGGGCGGACGCGGCATGCGCGTCGTGCACACCGAAGCGGCGCTGCTCAACGCCGTCACCATGACCCGCACCGAAGCTCAGAATTTCTTCGGCAACCCGAACGTTTATCTTGAAAAGTACCTGGAGAATCCGCGCCACATCGAAATCCAGGTGCTTGCCGACAGTTTCCGTAACGCCGTCTTCCTCGGCGAGCGTGATTGCTCGATGCAGCGTCGTCATCAGAAGATCATTGAGGAAGCGCCTGCTCCCGGCATAGCCGCCCGCCACATCGCCCGCATTGGTGAGCGTTGTGCCGAAGCCTGTCGGCGCATCAACTATCGCGGTGCGGGAACCTTCGAATTCCTCTTCGAGAATGGCGAGTTCTATTTCATCGAGATGAACACCCGTATTCAGGTCGAACATCCGGTCACCGAGTTGATCAGTGGCATCGATCTGGTCGCCGAGCAGATCCGTATTGCCGACGGCGAGCGACTGCGCTTCAAACAGCGTGATCTGGCTTTCCGCGGCCACGCCATCGAATGCCGAATCAACGCCGAAGACCCGTTCACCTTCGTTCCTTCACCCGGCAAAATCAGCGTCTATCACCCGCCCGGCGGGCCCGGTATCCGCGTGGACTCGCATATTTATCAGGGCTACACGGTGCCATCGCACTACGATTCGATGGTCGCCAAGGTGATTTCCTACGGCGACACTCGCGACCAGGCGATTCGCCGCATGCGCACGGCACTTTCGGAAATGAGCATCGAAGGCATCAAGACCAACATCGCCCTTCATCAGGAACTGATGCACGACGCCGGTTTCATGGACGGCGGTACCAGCATCCACTATCTCGAACACCGGCTGGCCGCCAAGAACGAGCTCAAGAAGGGCGGCTGAACGGCGCCGATCATCGATGGCCTGGCTATCTCTCAGTATCCAAACCGACTGCCTGCACGCGGAGGCCTTGGCCGACGCGCTCCTTGAAGAAGGAGCGCTGGCCGTCAGCATCGAGGATGCCGACGCCGGCACCGCCGACGAAACGCCGCAATTCGGCGAGCCCGGATCGATCACCCGCCCAGGCTGGGAGCGCTCGCGCGTCGTCGCCCTGCTCAAGCCGGACACCGATGGCGCACGACTGGTCAACGTCTGCGCGGAGCGGGCCGGCCTCGAAGAGGCCGCGACTTTTTCCCAGGAAGAAGTCGCCGAGCAGGACTGGGTACAAGTCACGCAGGCGCAATTCGAACCGATTCGCATCTCGGGGCGTTTGTGGATCGTTCCCTCATGGCACGACGCGCCCGATCCGGAGGCCATTGTTCTGGTCCTCGATCCCGGCATGGCCTTCGGCACCGGTTCGCACCCCACCACGCGTCTGTGCCTGGAGTGGCTCGAAGGCTGCGTTATGCCGGCCAGCTCGGTCCTCGACTACGGCTGCGGTTCCGGCATCCTGGCCATTGCCGCAGGCCGCCTCGGCGCCAACGACGTGGTTGGGGTGGACATTGACCCACAGGCCGTGCTGGCATCGGTCAGCAACGCCGAGCGCAATGGCGTCGCGGTGCGCTTCCAGGACTCGGAACACGACCTGCAGGGGCAATTCGACATCGTCGTCGCCAATATCCTGGCCAATCCGCTGAAAGTGCTGGCACCCGCGATCTGCGGGCACGTGCGTCGCGGCGGTCGCCTGGCCCTGTCCGGAATCCTCGCCGAGCAGACCGAGCAGCTGGTCGCCGCTTATGCACCCTACCTGGTGCTGCGCGTCGCCGACACCCGCGATGGCTGGGTGTGCCTGGCCGGCGTAAAGGACTAGCCGATGAAGACCTGCTGCCCGGACTGCCGGACAATTTTTCGCGTCACCTCCGAGCAACTCAAGGCGCGCGCCGGAAAAGTCCGCTGCGGACAATGCCGACGGGTTTTCAACGCTCTGGACAGCCTGCTCGACGACGCCGAAGCGATCATCGTTGCACCGGTCCTGACACCGACGGATGCTCCGTTCGCCTCGGAAACCCTGCTTCACCGGGAAACGCCGCCGCGAACGCAGGCCTCGCTCTCCACCCCGACACCGCGGCCGCCAAACAGCGAGGAAGAGACGCCACCGACCCCAACCGTCGCCATGCTGCTGCGCGACGAGACGGACGCTGACGAGAGCGAAAAGGGCGCAGAAACGGATGTCGGTGACGAACCCGCGCCGACAAGCTACGAGCCCCTCGGCCGCAGCGAGCCTTTCTTCTCTGCGCACGCACTCGAGCGCATCGCCGAGCGAACTCACCCTGCTCAGCACCCGGCGCAGCACACCATCCCCGACCGTTTTGCGACGAGCGGACCCAGCAGCCCAGCAGCCGATGCGCCACCGATCACCGCCGACCGGGCGGCGACCGTCGCAGAAGTCACCGAAGTCTCGGCAATCGGCGACGCCGAGCACGGCCTCCGCGCGAGTCAGAACAAGGAAGTGCTGGCTTACGATCGCTGGCTGGAAGGGACGATAAGCCAGCCCGTCCCCCCGGTCGCCGGCAAGGCGCTGGCCGCGCCCTTTGTGATCGCCATCATCCTCCTGACCCTGACCCTGGTCGGCCAGGCGATTTTTCATTTCCGCGGCGTCATCGCCCTCACCACCCCCAGCACTCGGCCGGCACTGGCCGCGCTGAGCGCCGCTCTGGGCACCGATATTCCCCTCCCGCGAGACGTCGAGCTGGTCAGCATCGAAGCCTCGGATCTGCAGAGCGACCCGGGACGAAACAAGCTGCTGACGCTGCAGGCGACGCTGCGCAACCGGGCCGGCTACGCCCAAGCCTACCCGGCGATCGAACTGACGCTCACCGACACCGCCGACAAGGCCATCGTACGGCGCGTTTTCACGGCCGACGAGTACCTCACGCCGGCACAGCTCGCCGAGAAATCGTTCGCCGCCAACGCCGCCGTCGAAGTTCGCCTGTGGCTGGAGGCCAATGAGGTCGACGCTGCGGGCTACCGGCTTTACGTCTTTTACCCGTGAGCATTCGTTGTTGATTCACGATCCTCGCGGCAGGCGTTTTTCTTAATCTCGACTCAGCTTCCCGGAAAATCCATGTCGACACTCATTTGCGGCTCAATCGCCTTCGATAACATCATGGTTTTCCATGATCGTTTCAAGAATCACATCCTGCCCGAGCAGATTCACATCCTGAACGTTGCTTTTCTGGTTCCCGAAATGCGCCGCGAGTTCGGTGGCTGCGCCGGTAATATTGCCTACAACCTGAAGCTGCTGAACGGCGAACCACTGATCATGGCCACGGTCGGCGACGACGCCGACTCGTATCTGCTGCGCCTTGACGATCTTGGCCTGTCACGGGCGCACGTGCGCCGGATTGCCGGCAGCTTCACCGCCCAGGCATTCATCACCACCGACCTCGACGACAACCAGATCACCGCCTTCCACCCCGGCGCGATGAGCTACTCACACCTCAATCAGGTCGCCGACGTAGCTGCCGCGACCCTTGCGATTGTTGCTCCCGACGGCCGCGACGGCATGCTGCAGCACGCGCACGACCTCGCAGCGGCGGGCATCCCCTTCGTTTTCGATCCCGGCCAGGGGCTGCCAATGTTTTCCGGTGACGAGCTGATGAACTTCATGCAACTGGCCACCTATGCCTGTTTCAACGATTACGAAGCCAAGCTGCTCTGCGACCGCAGCAACCGCTCGATCGAACGACTCGCCGACGAGGTCGAAGCGCTGATCGTCACCCTCGGTGGCGAAGGCTCGCAGATTTACAGCAAGGGCGTCTGCCACGACATTCCCTGTGTTCAGGCCGCTACCGTCGTCGACCCCACCGGCTGCGGTGATGCCTACCGCTCCGGGCTGCTGTACGGAATTGCCGCCGGTTGGGACTGGCAGAAAACCGGTCGGCTTGCCGCCGTCATGGGTGCCATCAAGATCGCTCATCGCGGCGGGCAGAACCATCGCCCGACGCGCAAGGACATCGCTGATCAGTTTTCAAAAGCTTTTGGTAGCCGCCCATGGTAGGCCGACGGTAGCCAAGCTGCTTCGAATAAATCCGGTTCATCAGTCTCTTGCTTCTTCCTGGCATTCGACCAGATCGGCATACCCCGGCTTGCGTTCGATGAAGCCGACCCGGTACGAACAGCTGGGAACAAACTTCAAACCCTGCTGGCGCGCATCGTCGAGAGCGATGCCGGCCAGCACGGCGCTAATGCCACGGCCGCGAAACTCGTCCAGCACAAAGGTGTGCTCAAGAATGGCGAGCCGATGTCCGCGGCTCGACTGGGGGCGAAGGCACCGGACTGCGGCGATGCCAATCGTCCAGTACCAGCGCCCGGATGTCCGACGTGGAACTCGATTGCAGAACCCGCCGGGCCAGATCTTCGGCGTCGCACCAGCGCGTGGATCGAATCGCGTGTTTGATGTCGAGAAGCCGACCGGGACTGACGCTCAAGCTACGGAATCCCAAGCCGATCAGGAGCTTCGTATAGACGGGATCACTGCCGATCTCGCCGCATAGCGAGATGGGCTTGCCCTTTCTCGCGGCAGTGCGCACCAGCCTGGCCAGGACTTGGATGACTGCCGGATGCAGCGGGTCATAGGTGGACACCATCTCCTCACTTATCCGGTCGGCGGCCAGCAGAAACTGCACCAGATCGTTGCTGCCGACACTGAAAAAGTCGACCTCGTCGGCGAGTTGCCGGACAAGGATCGCGGCCGATGGCGTCTCAATCATGGTACCGATGCGAATGCGAGGGTTGAATGACTGGCCCGCTGTGGCGAGATCGGCTTTGACCTGTTTGATGGCGGCCTTGGCGGCACGCCGTTCGTCCAGCCCATCGATCATCGGCAGAAGAATCGCCACCGGATGCGAGGCGCTCAAGCGCAGTATGGCCCGCAGCTGCGAATGCAGGATCGTCGGGTTGGCGAACAGGAGCCGCATGCCCCGACAACCGAGCGCCGGATTGCCTTCACGTGGCAGCGGAAAATAGTTGAGCGGCTTGTCGCTGCCCACATCGAGAACGCGGATCACGGTTTCGCCTGGCGGCAGATGTTCCGCCGTGCTGCGGTAGAAGTTGTACTGCTCGTCCTCCGAAGGAAAATGATCCTGCACCATGAAGACAAACTCGGTGCGATACAGCCCGACACCTTCGGCCGTTACGCTTGCCGCGGCGACGGCGTCAGCCGTCTGCCCGACATTGGCACTGAGCTTGATGGCAACGTCGTCGAGGGTGATGGCCGGCAGGTCGACCAGGTCCTTCAAGGCGCTCCTGTGGACCTGCAGGTCGACCTGCAGTTGCGCGTACTTATCGACTACCTCCGCTTCGGGATTCAGGAAAATCCGTCCAGCCAGGGCGTCGACGATCACCAGGTCGCCGTTGCGAATCTGTTCGCAGGCGTTCGGGACATGCACGAGCATCGGGATGCCGAGGGAGCGTGCAAGTATCGTGGCGTGCGTGGTCAGGCCGCCTTTCTCGACGATCAATGCGCGTACGCTTCGGCCTTCCAACTGAGCGACAACGGACGCCAGCAAATCGCTGGTGACCACTACGCATCCGTCCGGCAGTTCCGGCGAAATCGGCTGCCCACCCTGGGCCAGCTGGTCGAGCAGACGCCTGCCGACGTCATGCAGATCGCTTGCTCGCTCACGGAAGTAAGCATCGTCGAGGCTGGCGAAGAGGACGCTCAGCTGCTTTATCTCTTCGTCCACGGCCGCCTGGGCATTCATGCGCTTGTCGAAGCATAGCGCGCGGACCGCATCGCGCAGCTCCACGTCGCGCATGAGGAGGATTTGTACCTCGAAAACCTCCGCCTCGTCCTCTCCGAGCGTACGGCGAACTCTATCCTGAATGGCCAGCAGTTCGCCTTCGGCGGCGACGACGGCGGCATCGAAACGGACCATTTCCATGCGCGCCTCGGCCTCGCTCACCTCCCTTCACGGAATGGCGGTCGACCGCCTTGCGCAGTCACATAGCATGGCTGGCCCACGCGCAAGACCGGTGGACGCCACCTGGCCCAGAATCATCGCCGCGGCCAGAGTCGGGTGGTCGCTATTGTTCATGTGCTGATCCTGCTTGGCAGTATTCATCCGTCGTCTGAATGGCAGTGCACGGGCTGCGCCACCGACCGTGTCCGAGCGCCTCGAAGAAATCCTGGCTCACTACTGCTGCCATGGTGAGGGCAACCATCTCACGGCGCTGAAAAGCGTTCTTGCGTCCCATTCGTTTGGCGCGGAGTGCACGCTTATCAGACTCTAATCGGGTCGGCGGCGTGAAATTCAAGGCCTTGAAGTTTGCGGAGGTGCACACAAATTGGTTGTGAAGGCGGCGCTCCTGCTGCCTGACATTGACACTACAGGAGGTCAAGAAATGCTCTATCGTTCGCTTTTCCCGCGCGACTTGTTCGCGGACCTGGATCGCCTGCAACGTGAGATTCAGCAGAATTTTGAGATTTCTCCGAGTATTCGTGGCCTGACGCGTGGCTTTCCCGCCATGAACGTGGGCGGCACCCCGAAATCCGTCGAGATCTACGCCTTTGCGCCGGGCATTGCTCCCGAAAGCCTTGAGGTTCAGGTTGAAAAAGGCGTCCTCACGGTGGCCGGAGAGCGCCAGCTGGATGCGCTGCCAGAGAAAGCCACTGCGCATATCGACGAACGTTTTGCCGGACGTTTCCGCCGGGTGGTGACACTTCCCGACGATGTCGACACGACCGCCGTGGAAGCCCGGTATCGTGATGGCGTCCTCCATATCACAGTGCCCCGAAAGGAAGCCGCTCAGCCGCAACGTATCATCATTCAGTAAGGAGAACAAAGATGACCGACAACACCGCTGTCACCAAACAAGCCGAAACCAGTCGCAGCGATAGCGCCCTGCTGCCACCGGTGGATGTCATTGAAGACGCAAATGGCATCACACTCTGTGCTGACCTACCGGGCGTGCCGAAGGAACGTTTGGGCCTGCAGATCGAGGCCGGCACGCTGACCATCGAAGGTGAAGTGACACTGACGATACCGGAAGGCATGGAATCGAGTCATGCCGAAGTGAACCTGCCGCGCTATCGCCGCGTGTTCACGCTTTCCAAGGAACTGGACACCGAGAAAGTCGGCGCCGAGTTCAATCACGGCGTGCTCAAGCTGCGCATCCCGAAAGTAGCACACGCGCAGCCGCGGAAAATCGAGGTAAGGCTTGCCTGAGCGACGAAGGGGCGGTGCGCTGCCGCGCCCGCCCCGGCAACGCTGTTCATCGACGATGGAGGTGAAGAATGAAACTGGACACGCTGAAAGAAAACCTGGGAAGTTTCTGGGACAACATGGCGGAGGGCTGGCGCCATCTCCGGCAGTCTGCCGCCGAAGCACTCACTCGTTTCAACCCCGGCGAGAAGACCAACATGCCGGCGCGCGCCGAGGTAGACGATGACGCCTACCTGCCGACCATGGGTTGGTCGATGCTCGGTGGCGATATGTTCGAGGATGACAAACGCCTGGTAATTCGACTGGAGGTGCCCGGAATGGAGAAGGAAGACCTGGACATCCAGATCCACGACGACAGTTTGCTGGTGACCGGCGAAAAGCGCTTTGAGCGGGAAAGCAGTGAAGGCCGCTGGCGGGTAATGCAGCGCGCCTATGGCAGTTTCCGCAGAGCGGTACCCCTGCGGGTGCCGGTCAAGGCCGACCAAGCCCGTGCCAGCTACAAGAATGGCGTGTTACGGGTGGAGTTACCCAAGCGGGAGGCGGGGACTCCAAAGGTCGTGAGCATCAATGTTGGCTGAGGGAAAGAACCTCGCTGGTGAGGTCGTCGGCGCCAATACCGCGGCCTTCAGCCGACCTTGTCCAGCCGAACTCAGTGACCTGTTTGGTCAGGTTCCGGAAATGCCCAGGGAACTGCAAGTGCTCAAGGTGGGGAACATCGGTCCTGCTGGCTCGACGTCCGAGGCCACCCTTGTCGCCCGACCAAGGAAGAAGCGACCGGCTGCTAGCTCAGCTTGCACTCGTTAGCCAGAGGGCGGCCGGTCTTGGCGTCCATCAAGACGCTCTTCCAGGGCAGATCGATCCATAGCAAGCCATGCTGCCGATCCTCGTAGCGAGGCAGGCCCGAGCTCGAGTCGTAGCGCAGCAAGGTTCGCTGCTTGCCCTGCCACTCAAGCTCGATCATGCGAATGTTTTGTGCATTGCGCTGCACCAGCACGCTACGCCCGAGCTCACAGAAGTAGACCCCGCTACCGAGCGGAATCTGCAGCTGTCCACCCTCGCTGGTGATACCCGGTTGTGGGACGGAAACGATCGACGAAGGCTGCTGGAAAAATGGGAAGGCACAGCCAGCAAGGACTAGCGGCAGCATGGCGATGCTGATAATGACGGGGCGATGCACGGGCACGCGGAAACCTCGAATCACTGATTGGTAGGAAGGTAACGGGAAAGAGCATGACAGATTTCTCGAAAACGACAAAATCTTCAGGCAGGTGACGGCATGGCTTGCAGCAAAGCACGGCAACAAGTGGCAGCGTTCTGCGGTTGACAGGGCTGCCGTGGCCAGAGACACTCTCGCCGGTGTGCACGCCTACGCTCCGAAAACGCCCCGCTCATAACAGCCCGCGTTCCCTTCCTCCGCGTTCCCTCCCTCACTTCCTTTCTGATCCCGCCCGCCGATGAATGAACGCGACGTCCTGCTGACCACTGCGGTGCGCGCCGTCGAGAGCGTCGACGCGGAGCGGCAAAGTTGGACCGACGAGGACCGTTCCTGGTCCAGCCAGGCAGCGGCAGAAGCAGTCGGGGAAGGCGCCCCAGCCGCCGTATTCGTCGCCTGCCGCGCCCAGTTCGCTTTCGATCGTTTACGGCCGCGAGATCCCGGTTTCGTTCGTCTGGTCGACAATTTGCGGTGGCGGGGCTGGATCGGCGCACTGGTGATGCTGGTCTCCTTTATCGCCGGCGTACTCATTGATCGCATCGGATCCGGCCAGAACATCAACCTGCTGGCGCCACCGGTACTCGGCTTGCTTGCCTGGAATCTGGCGGTCTATCTCTTGATCCTGGTCAGCAGCTTGCGCCGTGGCGGCAAGCCAGCCAACGAAGCGGGCCCCTTGCGCCGCGTGCTGGTCGGCTTCCTGGCCGGCAGCGGTCGCCGGCTAAAGCAACGCGGGGTGCTGATGCCCACGCCCGTCCAGCCCAGGTTACTGAGCGACTGGAGCCAGATCGCCGCACCGCTCTACGCCGCACGGGTCGCGCGCCTGTTGCACTTCTCCGCGGCGCTTTTTGCCGCCGGCATCGTCACCGGCCTCTATCTGCGTGGGCTCGCTTTCGAATACCGCGCCGGCTGGGAGAGCACTTTTCTTGGCGCCGACGCGGTGCACCGCCTGCTGAGCGTGCTGCTGGCACCCGGGCTGTGGCTCACCGGCAGCGTCCTGCCGGACGTCGACGGTTTGGCGGCAATCCGCTTCGGCGTCTCGCCACCCAGCGAAAACGCCGCGCCATGGTTGCATCTTCTCGCCGCGACGCTGTTCATCGTCGTTATCGTGCCGCGCGTCGCGCTCGGCATTGCCTGCGGCCTGCTCGAACGGCACCGCAGCAGCCGCCTGCTCGACGACTTTGACGATCCCTATTACCAGCGCCTGCTGCACGGCTACCAGGCCGGACCGGTTCATCTGAGCGTGATCCCCTACAGCTATCATCCAGCCACGGCGACAATGACCGGGCTGCAGCGGCTGCTCGGACGCGTCTTCGGGGACAACGCACAGATCGCGTGGGCGACGCCGGTGAGCTATGGCGAAGAAGAGGCGCTGCCCGCGCTCGAGCAAGGCGGCGGCCGCGCTCCAGTCATTGCGCTGTTCAGTCTGGTCGCCACCCCCGAGCGCGAAACCCAGGGCGCCTTCCTTCGTGCCCTGCGCGCCCGGGAGGGTACCGGGCCGCTACTGCTGCTGGTCGATGAGGCGCCGTGGCGGGCCCGCTTCGACCCGGATCCACGACGCCTCGAACAGCGGCGTGCCGCCTGGCGAAGCGAGCTCGTCGATCTCGCCGAGCTCGGCCTCACCCCGGCTTTCCTTGATCTCGCGCAGGCCGATCTGCGCGCGGCGCAGGAAGAGATCGAACGCCGTCTGGAGGGCTCCGCATGAGCGCAGGTCGTATCTCTCTGTCGCTGATTTCACATACCAATGCCGGCAAGACGACCCTGGCACGGACGCTGCTCGGCTACGACGTAGGCGAAGTACGCGACGCGGCGCACGTCACCGTCGACGTCAGCGCCTACTCGCTGATCAGCACGCCCGAGGGCGACGAACTAACGCTCTGGGACACGCCCGGATTTGGCGACAGCGCCCGCCTCGCGAAACGACTGCGCCAGCAAGGCAACCCCATCGGCTGGTTCGTCGGGCAAGTCTGGGATCGTTTTCGTGATCGCTCGATGTGGTTTACGCAGCAGGCGGTGAGCAATGTCCGCGACCAGGCCGACGTCGTCCTCTATCTGCTCAACGCCTCTGAAGAGCCGGCCGACGCCGGTTACCTGGAACCCGAGCTGGCGGTTCTCGAGTGGATCGGCAAACCGGTCATCGTCCTCCTCAACCAGACCGGTCGCTCGCGGCCAGCCGCCGAGGAAGCGGCCGAACACGAGCGCTGGCGCAGCCTGCTGGCCAACTATCAGGTCGTCCGGGCGGTCCTGCCGCTGGACGCTTTTGCACGCTGCTGGGTGCAGGAGATCACCCTGCTGCACACAGTCGGCAAGATGCTGCCGGCAGAACGCGGGGAGGCCTACGCACGCCTGGTCGGCGCCTGGCAGCTGCGCCGCGAGCTGCAGTTCGAGGCCTCGATGGCGGTGTTGGCCGAGACACTGGCGCGCGCCGCTCTGGATCGCGAAACATTGCCGGAGACGCGCCTCACGGGAACGCTGCGCGACCTCAAGCGAGCCCTGGGTGTCGGTCGCGACGCAACGGCCAGCGACGATACCGCCAAGGACGACAAAGCGCACGCCGTGCAGGCGCTCGGTGCGCGAATCGACAGCGATCTGCAGGCCGGCCTCGACCGCTTGATCGCCATTCACGAACTCGAAGGCCACGCCAGCGACGAACTGCTGCGCCGCATCGCACTGACGGTGAGGGTCGAAGCGCCGGTCAATGAACGCAAGGCGGCGCTGATGAGCGGCGCGGTGTCCGGTGCGCTGACCGGTCTCGGCGTCGACATCGCGCACGCCGGACTGACGCTCGGCGCGGGCGTGATTACCGGCGCCGTCGTTGGCGCTCTCGGCGGCGCCGGGATTGCACGCGGCGTGAATATGGCGCGCGGTCGCCGCGGCACGACCCTGCGCTGGGACGACAGCTTCCTCTGCGAACTGGTCGTCAGCTCGCTATTGCGCTACCTGGCCGTCGCCCATTACGGCCGTGGACGCGGCCAGTGGCGAGAGACCGAGTATCCGGCGTTCTGGCCGCCACTGGTGAGCCGGGCCGTCGCCACTGCCAGGACAGCCCTGGTCGCCACCTGGTCGGGCCGCGAGGGCAGCCGCGAAAGTGGCGACGCCCGTACTGGCGTCGCCGCAAGCGGCCTGGCCCCGAGCACGGTCGCCACTGCGGCCAGGCCGCTGATCACCGAGCTCGCCCGCCAGCTGCTCGACGAGCTTTATCCCGCAAACCCGGTCTGACGGAGGAGCGAAGGTGGAATGGATCGTACTGCTGGTCGCCGGCCTTTTTGAGTGCGGCTGGCCGGTCGGGCTGAAGCTCGGCTGGTCGGAGAGCGGCGCCCTGTGGGGCTGGCTGGCCTTCGCGGCGATGAGCATGGCCGCCAGTGGTGCTTTGCTGCTGATCGCGCAGCAGCGGATTCCGATGGGCACCGCCTACGCCGTATGGACCGGCATCGGCGCCGTCGGCACCTTTGTCCTCGGCATCCTCCTCTTCGGCGAAGCGGCAACGACCGAGCGTTTTTTCTGCGTTGGCCTGATTGTCGCGGGCATCGTCGGCCTCAAGCTCGCGTCGAAATAGGCGCCAAGACCATGGACTGGATCGCACTTCTCGTCGCCGGCCTTTTTGAGTGCGGCTGGCCGCTGGGGCTCAAACTCGGACAGAGCGAGCGCGGCAGGCACTGGGGATGGATCAGCTTCGCTGGCGTCTGCATGCTTGCCAGCGGCGCACTACTGCTCTACGCGCAACTGAGCATCCCGATGGGCACCGCCTACGCCGTGTGGACCGGCATCGGCGCTGTCGGCACTTTCGCGCTCGGCATCGTGCTGTTCAAGGACGCCGCAACGCTGGCTCGTTTCTTCTGCATCGGACTGATCGTCGCCGGCATCCTTGGTTTGAAGCTGGTCGCCTAGCGGAGCGCCGGCGTCGGCGTGGGCGCGCAACCAGGCAGACGCCCGCTGCTCTTGCGATCACCGCGAACGGATTTATTGCACGCAAGTAGAGGCCCCGACAGGCGATAATGCAGCAGGTGTTTTAAACGCGCGGGTCGGCCATCCGGCAAGCTGCTTTGCGCCGTAACCAACAGGCAGACCCATGCACCGCACAATTTTCAGCACGCCGATCGTCAACACCCTGCTGCGCGCCTTCTCGGTGAGCTTTCTGAAGATCACCGGCTGGAAAATCGAGGGCAGCCTGCCGGCTGCCGCCAGCAAAAGCGTGTTGATCGCCGCGCCGCATACCAGCAACTGGGACCTCCCCTACACCCTGATGGTCGCCTTCGCCCTGCGGCTCAATATCTACTGGATGGGCAAGGCGGAGATTTTTCGGCCACCGTTTCGCGGTCTGATGAGGTGGCTCGGCGGCATCCCCGTGGTGCGCGAGACGGCCAACAATCTGGTCGCTGCTGCGGCGGCAGCGATCACCGCCGCCGATGGCCCGGTGCAACTGATCGTCCCGCCCGAAGGGACGCGCAGCAAGCGGCGGGAATGGAAGACCGGCTTCTACCACATCGCCGTCACCGCACAGGTACCGATCGTCCTGGCCTACATGGACTACGAGAAGAAGATCAGTGGCCTCGGAGAAATCTTCGTGCCGACCGGCGACGTCGATGCCGACATCGCCGCCATCAAGGCTTTCTATGCACCGTTCAAAGGCAAGAACGCCAGCCAGTACCACGCCGAGTAAGGCCACGGCGCCCCGTGCCGCAGGCGGCGGAACTCACTCGACAGGCGTGGCGGCCTCGGCAGACTCGAAAGTTTCATCAGCCACGGGAAGCGGCGGCTGGTGCAGGTCGAGAGCGTAAAACACCGCCAGAGCCGCATAAGCGTCATTCGCCGCGTAGAGCAACTGCTTTGGCAACAGCGCCTGGCGCGCCCAGTTCGACGTCGTGACCGAGCGCGATTTCTGCAGGCGCTGTCCCAGGACCATCGCCACCGCAGCTTTCGCGCCAAGCGTCTGGCGAATACCCTTCCTGCGCAAGGCGTCCGCCAGATCGACCATGGCCCGAATGCGGGCGCCAAGCTTGCTCAGCAGCACCGCCCGATCCGACTTGAGCCCGAAGCCGATCTTCACGACAGCGTCTGATTCGACGATGCTCTTGATGAACTCGCACGCCGCTTCGCCGTCGACGCGCACGATGAAAGCCTGTTCGCGCAGCGCGAACTGGACGACGTGTGGCCCGCTGGCCAGTTCACCCTTGGCAAAAGTCGGCTTGCTCTCGGTATCGAAGCCGATGAAAGCAGCGCGCTGGATCGCGCCTCGCGCGGCCTCGAACTGCGCTGGCGTCTTCAGCAGATGAATGCGATCAAGGGTCAGGCCGGCAAAAGGCGGGAGCTGCGCAATTTCTTCTCTGGTCGGCCGCTGCGGACCCGTCGCATCTATCATTCGCTGCATCACTTCGCTGGAGAGAACTACCTCGTTACCTGGTTACATCTGCGCGAGAAGCGCAAGCATCAAGGCGCAGATTATCGTCGAAACCGCTGTTGGGCGCAGGGTTGAATCTCCGGCCTGTGTCGGCATAACATCTCGAGAGCTGCAAACTCGGCACCGAAAAAGTCCGCAACCGGCTCCGTCTCCACAAGCGCCGGGCGCAGTCCTGGACGGGCAGCACGCAGCCTCCCCAAACCACCCACGACGCCCACCACACCAGGAGCGATCAATGTCCAAGAAGAATGACGAGGTATGCGGTTTTCTCCCCAAAATCGACGCACACAGCCCGCAAGGTACGCTGGGACGTCTCAAGCTCAGTAATCTCAAGCCCACCCAGAACGCCGTCGGCATGGACGAAGTGAACGCCAAGGTAGCGAACATCAAGGACAAGAGCGACAGCGCGCTGGAAGACTATCTCCTGCCGCGCGCCGTCCCGGTGATCATCGGTAACGACGGCCAGTACTACCTGATCGACCACCACCATCTGAGCATCTCGCTGTGGCGTGCCAAAGGCGACATGGAGGTCCCGGTCATGGTCACGCGCAACTGGAGTTGCATTGAAGGAAGACACTTCTGGAAAGCGATGGCCACCAACAACTGGGTGTACCCTTTCGACGCCATGGGCGCCGGGCCGAGCAATCCCGACACTCTGAAACAGCACGTCAAAGACCTCGACAACGACCTCTACCGCAGTCTGTCGTGGCTGGTGCGCGAAAACTACGGCTACGTCAAGGATCCGAACAACGCCATCTTCGCCGAGTTCAAATGGGGCAGCTTCTTCCGCACCCGCGTGATCTTCGACGAGCAACTGACGTGCAAGAAGAACTGCATGGAGATGACCCTGGAAGACATCCGTAAAGCCGACCCCGACGACTACGCCGACAAGATCGGCTGGGCACGCTATTTGGCGAGTTCGCCGGAGGCCGCCGGGCTGCCGGGCTTCGTCGGTCGCTCGGGATAGCGCAGGCGCGCGTCCCGAAACAACTGCGTCGCGAGCCTATTCAGCGGAGAGTTACACAGTGGTGATGAGAACCGTCGTAAAAACCGAATGGGCACCCAATGAGGTGCCCATTTTCTTGTGCTCTTGGCACGCC
>NZ_JAZKTZ010000019.1:0-67709 GCF_036625345.1 Candidatus Accumulibacter meliphilus
CCTGGCGGCCGTAGGGGTCGAGCAAACGCCAGCTGACCCAGCCCGAGTTGGCCGGGCTCAACGTCTGGCGGTCGAAGAACAGCCGGTCGCCGGCGTTGGCGGTGAAGTGGTAAACATCGGTTTCGTTGCTCGGGTCGAGGCTCGCGGTGAGCGGCGTGCCGGGTGTCACCGCCACGCCGTCGGCGAGGTTCAGGACGCGGAAGCTGTAGTTGCCGGTGGTGTTGCCATTGCCCCGGACGCGCAGCTGATAGCTTCCGGCCAGCGGCACGTCGATCACCGGGTTGGCGTTGCCGAACTCGTAGGAATCCGAGTAATAGGTGCTGCGATCGGCGATCTCGGTACCGCGCGGGCCGAGCAGCGACCAGTGAAACTCGCCACTGTTGCTGGGCGCAAAGCTGTCGAAGTAGAGTCGCGTCGGACCGCCGACGGCAAAGACGTAGTCGTCCACCTCGCCCGCGGCGCTCAGCGTGCCGCTGACCGCGGCGCCCAGCGTGATGGCCGTTCCGGTCAGCGCGGCGACTGGAGTATTGCCCGCGAGGGCAATCTTGAAGCTGTAATCGATAGCGCTGCTTTCCCAGCTACGGCCTTCGACCAGCAGGGTGTAGGTGCCGCCAAGGCGCAGGCTGATACTCTCCCGGTCGGCGAAAGGCTCCGGCCCGAAGACCTGCAAGCCGGTCTCGTCGAGCAGCCGCCAGTACGGGTTGCCGGCGCTGAGCGCGATACGGTCGAACAGCACCTGGTCGCCTGCGCTGGCGGTGAACTGGTAGACCCGAGTCATGCTGCCCGGGCTGAGGGTGCCGCTGACGTCGCTGTCGTAAGCGACGACACTGCTCGCAGTGGCCAGGTTCAGCAGACGGAAAGCGTAGGCACCAAGGCTATCGAGATTGCCGTCGACGGTCAGGGTATAGGCCCCGGCGGCCAGGCTCAGGAGCGGATTGCCGCCGAATTCGGCGGCGTCCGAATACACGAAGCTGCGCCCGGCGACCTCGCTGCCGCGTGGCCCGACCAGGCTCCAGTTGAAATCGTTATCGTAAGTAAGCGAGTCGACGAGCAACTGCGCCGGCGCCGCCAGCGTGAAAGTGTAGGCCTGGCGCTGACCGGGATGGTCGAGAGTGCCGTCGACGCGAGAATCCAGCGCCAGCGACGCGCTGCCATCGACGACGCGCTGCAGTTTGAACTGGTAGTCGCTGGAACGGGTGTTGTAGATGCGGCCTTCCAGCGCCAGAACATAATCGCCCGCGTCGGCCGCGGTGAACACATCGACGTCACTCGTGAAAGCCTGCGGCCCGTAGACCAGGCCACCTTTCGGATCGAAAATGCGCAGCGAGAAATTGTCGCCGGACAGTCCCAGGCTATCGACGAAGAAGCGCTCCCCGGCAAGCGCAGCGAAGCTGTAAAGCCGCGTCTCCGTGGCCGGTGCGCTGCCCGGTGTACCACCGCTGGCACCGGCATCGCCGAGCGTGCCAGTGACCGTCGCGTCTAACGCGACTTCCTCCGCCGCGGCCAGGTCAAGCACGCGAAACGCGTAATCCCCAACGCGGTCGCCCTCGCCATCGACGCTCAGCGTGTAGCTGCCGGCGCGCAGCAGGATGCTGGTATTGCCCGCCAGCTCGTAGGAGTCCGAATACTGGAATCGCCGGTCGGCAAGCACCGTGCCGTTGGGACCGGTAAGCGACCACAGCAGCCTGTCATCGGCGGTCAGCGAGTCGAAGACGACCCGGGTGTCCGCGGCCAGCGTGAAGCTGTGGATGTCGCGTTGGCCGGCCTGCGCGATGCGCCCGGCGACCAGCGCCCCCGGGGCCATCGGCTGCGGCACGGCTTCGTCGAGCAGGGCGACGTTGAAGCTGTAACTCGCGCTGTCCGTGGTATAGGCACGCCCCTCGATGAGCAGCGTGTAGCTGCCGTCCACAGTGAGCGTCCTCTCACCGAGGTCATTGTTCATGGACGTGCGATCGACCACCGTACGACCGTAGGGATCGAGCAGGCGCCAGTAGATGTCGCCGGTGTTCGCAAAGCGGTCAATGAAGAAGCGCTGGCCAGCCGCGACACTGAAGCGGTAGGCGTTGGTCTTGTTGCCTGGATCGAGCTGTGCGTCGACCGTCGTTCCCGGTGTCAACTCCTGCGCCTGCGCGATATCGATCAAGCGGAAACTGTAGGCGCCGATCTTGTCGGCGACACCATCGACGCTCAAGGTGTAGTCGCCCGCCCCCAGATCGAGGGCGACGTCGCCGCTCCGCTCGTAGGAATCCGAAGCGTTGAAGCCACGCTCGCTGACCACCGTGCCGCGCGGTCCTTCGAGCGACCAGCGCATGCTGGCATCGTTGGTCAGCGAATCGAACACCACGCGAACCGTTTCGTTCAGCGTGAAAGCGTAGCGATCGGTCTCGCCGGCGACGTCGATCGAGCCATCGATCTGGGTGACCGGTATGCTCGGCGCGCCGTCGAGCAGGATGCGCGGTTCGAGCGCCTCGAAGTTCAGGCGCCCGGCGCTTGCCGGCAGCTCGCCGGCCGCTGGCCTGAATGCCTTGGCCAGAAACCCGCTCAGCCACGCCAAACCACGACCACGATGACTGCGCTGTGGTTTCCTCGCTGCCGACCCGCAGGTCGGCGACGGCAAAATCTCCGGGCGCGCTTTGCCATCCATCAGCAGTACGACCGTAGTGCGATCTCGGTATCCATTGTTCCACTCCTCCAGGCCAGCTGGCACGAACACGGCTTGGGGCATCGCGTCCCTGGCCACGCTTCGGCCTTGGCGCGCGATGCTTGAGCCTACGGTTCCAACACTCAATCTTGACGTCAGCAACACGGCTCTCGCAGCAGGAAGCAAGACTGCTTATCGCGGACGACAGGTTTTAGAACTATAAGCAATTCCTATACCTGAGTGTGTGCGAAATTGCACACTCTTGTTTAATCAACGGTTCACCCGAATCGCGCAGACATCCCGGCGCAGCAGATGTAAGGAACTCCGACAGATCGCGGGCGCCTGCCCGAGCCTCAACGGCAGACGATACAGCGCCCGAAGTGCCAGCAATGGCTTGCGCGGCGCCTCGACTTGCCGCCTGTCCCCCGCTTACCGCGAGCCCTTCCCGGCCCCCTTGAACAGGCAGCCGAGCAGCCATGCAATCAGTGCGAAGGAAAGACCGCTGACCAGCAGGAACACCAGCACGGCGAGCGGAGCGGCGAGCAGCCAGGGCAGCGCCGTATCGTGGTTGTTGGCACGCGAGAAAACGCGATCAAAGGCGAGCGCTGCCGCCTGGTAGCCGAGAGGCAGCGCGCAAAAGGCAGCGACCACGCCTTGCAGCAGCGGACGAGCAAGCTCAGAGCCCACCTCACCAGTCGACCGATCCTTGCGGGTCGCACGCCACCCGCGCACGAGGCGCAGGATGAGCACGCACAGACCGACAAGCAGAAGGCCGCCTACCGCCAACAGCAGCGGCAAAAGCCAGCGCTCGGCCCGCCCGACCCACGCCAGATCGCGAAGCGGGGCCGGCGACGCGGCTGCGCCAGGTGATGTTGGCGCTGGTGCCACGACGGTGTACGCTGCAGCCGCTTGCGCTGCAGGCATTCGCGCCGGGGACGGCTGTCCGCTGCGGGTATCGGTCCGCCCAGCTTCGCCGCACTGCTCGCTACCCGGCGGCCGGATCGTCCGCGCCGGCGGCGGGCAAGCTCCGTCAACCATGAACGGCACGCCGTTCAACTCGCAGATCGCCGCGTTGCGTAGGCGGCATTCCTGCTCGGGAGTCGGCACGTCGGCACGGCCAATGCCGACGGCCAGCCAGGACAAGACGACCGCCAGCGAGAGGCTGGCAAGCGGCCCGGCGAGACGATCGGCATTGACGTTCATCAGCTTCACCTGGCAAGTCTCAGTAGTGTTCAGCTTCCGCGCCGCGAAAGGACGAAAGGACGAAAGGACGAAATGGCCTCAGCCTATATCACTTCATCATCAAGCGAAACGCAGGCCGGCGGCCAGCGCCGGCTCGCAAAGGGCGCGCCCGTTCGCGTCGTAAAAAACCGTGGTGCATCCCCTGTTTCGTTCGCGTACCATCGCTGTATGAGCATCGAACAAGACCCACCGTTGCCAGAGCCGGATCGCGTATCGAAAGCGATGCTGTGGGAGTTTGTCAAGCTCGCCGACTATCGTGTTCCCAGCCCCGCCG
Source organism: Candidatus Accumulibacter meliphilus (assembly GCF_036625345.1). NCBI lineage: Bacteria > Pseudomonadati > Pseudomonadota > Betaproteobacteria > Candidatus Accumulibacter > Candidatus Accumulibacter meliphilus. The sequence goes on from NZ_JAZKTZ010000019.1 coordinate 4,158, forward strand.
GCGCGAGCGCGGCGCTGGAGAAATGGACATCACTGAGACAGCTTTTCCGGCGCGACGAACAGAACCAACAGGACGAACAGGCGCCGGTCAAGTCCGAGGACGAATTGCGCCACTTGTCGCAGTCGCGCTTGCACCGTCTGGCACGGCCGATCGACTGGCGCGGCGCGGCGGCAGCGCTGGACGCTGCACTGGCCGATTGGCTGCAGGCCAGCAATCCCGCCACGGCGGTCAGGTTCGTCATCGGGCAGCCGCATTGCGGCCACCCGGAAATCCTTGCGCATTGGGCCACCCGCCACGACGCGATCCGGATCGAGGCGCCCAGCAGCGAGCAGATTCTTGGCGACGACAGTGCCTGGCTGGAAGCCTGGCCAGCGATTGATCGCCTGTGGGTGCTGGCGAATCTGGAGCATTGCTATCTGCGTCACGCCAACGGCCTGGGACTCGTTCGGCGCCTCCTGGAACAGGCGGCGAGTGGTGCTCTGGGACGCGGTGTGATTGCTTGCGACAGTTGGGCCTGGGAATATTTGCAGGAAGTCTGGCCGCTCCCGCAGCCGGGCGCGCTGACCCTGCAGGCTTTCGATGGGCAGCGCCTGTCGCACTTTCTCGCCGAGTTGATGCCGTGCCCGGTGCGTGATCGCCTGCGCTTCTGTAACGCCAGGACGGGCAATGAAGTGCACCTGGAACTCGGTGAGAACAACGCTGCGGTGAGCCCGGAAATCAATCAGCTTGCCATTTATAGCCGCGGCAATATCGGCTGTGCCTGGAACTCCTGGCGGGCGTCATTGCGGGCAACCCCGGATCAGGGTGAGGACGGCACCGAACAGGCCGGCGAGACCCAAGCCGGCGCGGATTGGGGTGCCGAAACCGTCTGGGTGTCCGCGGTCCGCCAAGAACCCGTCCTGCCGGCCGAAAAAGGGGAAGGCCTGGTCTTCATCCTGCACGCGCTGCTGTTGCACAACGGCTTGCCGGCAACACTGCTGCCCGAGTTGCTGCCGCAACCCGGGCACCGCATCGCGTCCAGCGTGCTGCAGTTGCAGACCCAGGGCGTCATCGCCCTGGCCAATGGTCGCTGGCAGATCAGCGCGTCGGCCTACGCCGTGGTGCGCGAATTCTTGCGTCGGCGTGGTTTTCTGCGCGATAACTTCTGAGGTCTCGAGCATGGAAGTGCCACCACTGCAACAACTCTTCAAAGACCTCGGTACCGGTACGCTGCTGGAATTGCTGCTGATCGTTGTTCTCACGACGACGCTGATCGTCAGCGTGCAGAGACTGCTGCCATGGCTTGCCGAGCAAATGCATGGAAAGCACCGTCTCTACTTGCTGGCCATCGTGCCGCTGCTACGACTGGGCATCCTGGTGGTCGCTTTCCTGTGGATCGTGCCGCTGATCGTCAAACCGTCGCTGCAGAACATGGTGGCCCTGTTCGGCACCATCGGACTGGCGCTCGGTTTCGCGATGAAGGACTACGCCAGCAGCCTGATCGCCGGCATCGTCGCCGTTGGCGAAATGCCCTATCGCAACGGCGACTGGATCGAAGTCAACGGAATCTACGGCGAGGTGACGCATATCGGCATGCGTACGGTGCAGATCGTCACCGCGGACGATACCCTGGTCAGCATCCCCCACCTGCGCCTCTGGAGCGATCCGATTTTCAATGCCAACTGCGGTCGCCCGCAGCTCCAGTGTGCTGCCGATTTCTATCTCCATCCCGCGCACGACGCGGCGGCGGCCAAAGCGGTACTTCAGGACGTCGCGCTGACCAGCCCCTATCTCTATTTCGACGACCCGATCATGGTCGTCGTGCACGAAAAACCCTGGGGCACCCACTACCGCTTGAAAGCTTATCCGATCGATGCGCGCCAGCAGTTTCGCTTCATCAGCGACCTCACCGTTCGCGGCAAGGCCGCCCTGCTGCGACTCGGTGTCAGCTTCGCCACTGTCCCGGCGGTTGCCGGCAAGCAGGCCTGACTTTCACTCACCCGCACAGCGCTTACGCCGGCGCATGAAATAGGCGCCATCGGGCGGGCCTGCCGATCGGGAAAGCGAGGCCACATGGGCGCCGGCTGAATGGGCTGCTTGCGCCGTGCGCCAGTTCCCCCGCCGGGTTGAGGTGGGCGAAGCACTCCCCGATCTGGCTGATCGAGTTTTTTCGGAGGTGCGCTTTCTCTTCGGCCAGTTTCTGGCAGCCAGTCCGCTTGCGGGGCCGACGCGACAGCAGCGAGTACAAGCCGCCGGCAGCCATTCCGGCCGGTGACGGTTGCGACAATAAACTGGATGGTGGTTCAGCGCCGAACCCGAAGCCCACCAACCGGCCCAAGATTGCTCAGCTCCCAGGGCGGAGCCCGTCACACCGGCGGCTTGCCAGCCACTGCTTTCGACTAACGGTCATGACAGTCGAGATACCCCGGATGATGGAAGTCATGACCGTCCCCCCTCTCACTTGCAGTGCGCATTCCGGCATGCACGCCGGAATCGTTCGCCGGGCAGCGAGCATGCTCCCTGAATTCCCCGCCTCACCCCCGGCCCTTCTCCGGCAGGGGGAGAAGGGAGGTTCGTGAGTCGCATATGCGACTTGCACATTAACCGAGCACCGTGCCAAGGCCCGCCCTCGCCGATGCGGCGGCCACCTCGCACTGCCCCCCCATCGCGGAAGCGATAAGCTACACTTCCAGCTAGCAGCCCTCCGCCTCAACCGGCACCGAATTCACCGAACTCACCGCATTCACCGGACTCATGCTGGCGCAAGGAGACACCGATGAGCACCAGTAGCGACGGCAACGGCAACGGCTTCGATTACGACGTCTTCATCAGCTACGCCCGCAAGGACAACGAGACCGCGAGTGCAGCGGAGGGTGGCTGGATCAGCATGCTGCACCGTGCGCTGGAGGTGCGGCTGAATCAGCTGCTGAGCGAAGACTCACGGGTCTGGCGCGACCCACGCCTGAGCGGCAACGACGTGCTCCAGGCTGAGCTGATCTCGACCGTGGCCAGGACCGCGGTACTGGTCGCCATCCTGTCCCCCCGCTACCTGGGCTCCAGCTGGTGTCGCGACGAACTGAGCACATTCACCGAGGCCGCCAACGACAACTCGTCGGCAAGGGGTAGCAAATCGCGCATCTTCAAGGTCATCAAGACCCCCGTCGAACTGGATCAGCAGCCCAGACCCCTGCGGGAATTACTCGGCTACCCGTTCTTCAGCGAAGACCCGGAAAAGAAGCGGGCGCGTGAATTCTACCCGGACTGGGGTCCACAGGCGCGGGAAGAAGCCGCCGCCCGTATCGACGACCTGGCCCACGAGATCCGTGACCTGTTGACGCTGCTCAAGCCGGGTGGAGCGGCACCTCGCTCCGCTCCCAGGGGCAAGGTCTATCTGGCCCTGACCACCTCGGACAAAACTGACCAGCGCGACCAGCTGATGCGCGAACTCAAAGACCGCGGTTACGAAGTCGTCCCCGACCGTCAACTGCCACAGACCGATAGCGAGTTTGCAAGCACAGTGAGCGAGGCGCTGCAAGGCGCCGTGTTGTCGCTGCACCTGATCGGAAAACCCTACGGCCTGGTGCCGGAGGGCAGCGAACGTTCCATCGCCGAGCTGCAAGTCGAACTGGCCGCACGCCACAGTACCGCCAACCCGGAGTTTGGCCAGTTTATCTGGTTGCCGTCCGACATTGCGGCCGGCGAATCGCGTCAGCAGGCATTCATCGACCGCCTACGCAATGACATCGACCTGCAGGACGGCGATGACCTGTTGGAAACCCCCTTCAGCGAGTTCCAGACCGAGCTCAACAGCCGCCTCGACGCCATCGAACAGGGCCAACGCACCGCCAGCGGCGCCGGCGCACAGCCCGCCACCGCGGCCGACGATGGTCTGACCCGCATCTACCTGCTCTACGAGCAGCGCGATCGGGAGGCCATCAAGCCGATCCGGAAGCACCTCTTCGAACTCGGCTACGAAATCGAGAAACCGGTTTTTGACGGCGATGAGGCCGACATCGCCCACGCCCACAGCGAGCGCCTGAAATGCAGCGACGCCGTGCTGCTGTACTGGGACGCGGGCAGCGAAGCCTGGCTGGACAGCAAGCGCAGAGACTTGAAGAAGGCCCGCGGTGACCGTGCTGGACGAGGGTTCGCCAGCACCGCCGTCTATATCGGTGATCCGCAAACCGATGCCAAGGAAGACTTCGAGACCCGCGAGCTCCTGACCATTACCGCCGGCGGCGAGTTCTCACCCGCCAGCCTGAGCGACTTCCTGCGCCCGATAGCGCTCGGCAGCAACGCCGACGGCGGCATTGGTGAGCCGCATGACTGACCACCGCGACAACCCATTCCCGGGTCTGCGCCCCTTCGAACCCGAAGAAGACTACCTGTTCTTCGGCCGCGAGACCCAGACCCGCGAACTGCTGCGCCGTCTGCGCCGAACCCGCTTCCTGGCCGTGGTCGGCACCTCCGGCAGCGGCAAGTCCTCGCTGGTCAAGGCCGGCATGCTGCCGGCCCTGCACGGCGGCATGATGAGCGGTGCAGGTGGCCACTGGCGTGTCGCCGTGATGCGCCCCGGCGGCGACCCCATCGCCGCACTGGCCACGGCCCTGGCCTCACCGCAAGTACTCGGAAGCTCCCAAGAAGGGGCCCGCGGCGGCGCCGATGCCGACCCGGGCGATCAGCAGGCGATCGCCATTCAAACCAGCATCCTGCGCACCACCCTGCGCCGCGGCACCCGCGGTCTGGTCGACGCAGTGACCGAACAACACCTGCCGTCGACCGACCGGCTGCTGCTGGTAGTCGACCAGTTCGAGGAGCTGTTCCGCTTTCGCGATGATGGCGCTAGCGATTCCGACGCCGTGGTGGGCGAGAACGCCACCGCCTTCGTGCGCCTGCTTCTCGCCGCGGCGCGCGCCCCGGCGACCAGCACAGAGCAGGGAGGCGGCGCGTCGATCTACATCGTCATCACCATGCGCTCCGATTTTCTCGGCGACTGCGCCCAGTTCCGTGACCTGCCGGAGGCGATCAACGAAGGCCAATACCTGATCCCGCGCCTGACCCGCGACGAGCGCCGCAAGGCCATCACCGGCCCGATCGCGATCGCCGGCGCCAGCATCGAAGCCCGCCTGGTGCGCCGCCTGCTCAACGACGTCGGCGACAACCCTGACCAACTGCCGATCCTGCAACACGCGCTGATGCGAACCTGGGACCAGGCCATCGTCGAACAGCAGGCCGCCACCCTCGACCTGGCGGACTATGAGGCCATCGGAGGCATGGCCGACGCCCTGAACCGGCACGCCGAGAAGGTCTATGCGGAGCTGGCCGACGACCACGCCCGCGAGCTAACCGCACGCCTGTTCAAGGCGCTGACCGAGCTGGACGAGCACAATCGCAGCCGCCGACGCCCGTGCCGCATGGATGAGCTGTGCCGGGTCACCGATGAGACGCCGGAGGATCAGCTCTCCGCACTGCGCGAAGGCCTGAAGGCGGTCGCCGGACAGCTCAGCCCCGCCGAGACCGGGCCATTTTCCCAGTCCCTGCTGCTGGCCATTCAGGGGACCACCAATGCCGGTCAGCTCTACGCACTGCGCGAAGGTCTGGAAGTGGTCGCCGGACAGTTCAGCCCCACCGAGGCCGGGCCATTTGCCAAGTCCCTGCTGCTGGCCATTCAGGGGACTACCCAATCTTGGCAGCTCTCCGTACTAGGCGAAGGCCTAAAGGCGGTCGCCCGCCAGCTCAGCCCCGCCGAGGCCAAGTCTGCTACGCAAGCAATGACTCAAGCCATAGGCTGGGCCAAAGACTCTATGCAACGCTGGCAATTTCGCCAGAGCCTGATGATTCTCGTTGATAAACTGCAGGCCTCGGCAGAAACCACCCTGCTGTTGTTTGAGATTCTGAAGAACCCGGTACTGGACCCGGATTTGGAAACAAGCTCGCTGGCAACACTACGCAAACACCTCGCCGACCCGGCATCACCGGAACCGGGTGTCTGGGCTCTGGTCGCCCTGGCCAAAAAGCGCTATCCCGAGATCGACCTGTCCAGCCGCGCTTATCTCGCACCGTCCATCGCCCTGCGCGGCATCAGCGAGGCGGACAAGGGCCACATGGACCAGGCTCTGGCACTCCTGGCCGAAGCACAGGACCTCGACCCGGACCTGGCCGTCCCTGCTGACGTTTTGGACGCCCTGTGTCACTCCGGCGCCCTGCATCGCCGCGCCTCCGACGTACTGGCCTTCTGCAATAAAGCGGTGGAGCTTTCCCCGGAGAATGGCAGCTTCCGTGACCATCGCGGTCTCGCCCGCGCCCTGACCGGCAAGACCGAAAAAGCGATACTAGACTTCAGCGCCTACCTGGATTGGGGAAAGAAGACCGGCCAACCCGAGCAGGCCCTGGACCAGCGCCGGGAATGGATTGCGGAACTTGCGGCCGACCGGAACCCGTTTACCCCGCCCGTGCTGGCCGGCCTGAGGGAGCAGCAGGATTGACCATGACACCGGCAATGACTGAGGCCTCCATGAGCCAGCCCCCGCGCCAGCCTCCCTTGAGCATTCACGCCCTGTGGCTGCCCGAAGATGAGCCGACCAAGACCGACGGCACGCGCTCGCCCTGCGCGGTGACGCAACTGGCGGAATCGCTGTTCAGCAACTTCACCCGCGCCCTCGGCGCCCCGCTTGATCGCGGCCTGAATATCCCGGTGCGCTTTCATCAGGGCAAACCGCCGCCGGAAACGGTGCTGGACGGCAGTGATCACAGCGTGCTGGTGGTGCTGGTCACCGATCGCATGGTCATCGACCGCGACTGGCAGTTGGGGCTGGAGACTCTGGCCAGGGCCGTCGCCAGGCACGGCTCGCGTCACCGCATGTATATGGTCGCGCTGAGCCCGTTCTCCTTCAATCTGCTCCCCGGGGTGGCGGTCAGCAATTTCATCCGCCTGCAGGGACTGCCGCAAGCCAAACGTGCCGTGCGCCTGTGCACTACGCTGACCCATGAGCTATGCCGACTGTTGCAGGGCTGTGATGAGAAGAAGAACGTCACTGGCGACACCCAGCGACTCGCACCGGCACCGCTGAAGCTGTTCCTGAGTCACGCCAAGGCCGATGGCGAGGCGCTCGCGCAGGCCCTGCGCGACCATATCGAGTCCAGCGGCGCGATCGAGAGTTTCTTCGACACCAATGACATCGACCCCGGCTTCGACTTCCGCGTCTATCTGGAAGAGCACGTCGCCCGCAGCGTGCTGGTGGTACTGCAAACGGACCACTACGCCTCGCGTACCTGGTGCCGGCGGGAGCTGTTGTGGGCGAAGAGCAAGGACTGCCCGGTGGTGTTGATCAACGCGGTGAAGGAGCGTGAAGAACGGGCCTTTCCCTACCTCGGCAATGCCCCACTGCTGCGGGTTGATGGCGACCAGCCGGATTGGCCGGAGCGGGTGGTGGCCCTGGCCCTGCGCGAGGCGCTTCGACGACTGTGGTTCAAGGCCCAGCTCGCGCGTCTGGTCGAGCTGAACATGGTGCCAGCGGGACTTCATCCCAGCCTCGGGCCACCGGAAGTGCTCAATCTGATCACCGGCGCGTCACCAGGGAGGCTGCCGGCCGGAACCCGTGGCCTGATCTACCCCGATCCACCGCTGGGCAGCGAGGAGCGCGCGCTGCTGTCGCTGGCGGCACCGGGCCTGATCTTCACGACGCCGACCTCTTGCATGAATGCCCTGCTGGAACCCGGCTCCCCTCCCCAACTCCAGGGGATGCGGGTCGCGCTGTCGATCTCCGACAGCCCCGACCTGGCCGACTACGCGATGGGACCCGCGCATCTGCAGGATGCGATGACCGAACTGGCGCGCTATTTGCTCAATCAGGGCGCCCACCTGGTCTACGGCGGCGACTTGCGAGCGGAGGGATTTACCCAGCAATTGCTGGAGCTGGTGGCGGCCTATAACGATGAGTCCGACGGCGAGGCACTGCCCTCACCGACCCACAGCGTGGACTTCGCCAGCCAGCGCCTGAGCAACTATGTCGCCTGGCCCATCTCGCTCAACTACAGCCATGCACAGCTTGCGCAACACTATCTCAAGGGGGTGTTCGAGTTCATCGATCCGGCCGGCGACCTCGACCTGAGCGCAGACCAGCGTGGGCAATTCGTGCCGCCCGACACCAGCGAGCACCGCTATTGGTGGTTCCGCTGCCTGACCGTCATGCGCGCGGCGATGGCGGACGCCACCGACGCCCGTGTCTTGCTCGGTGGCCAGACACGTGGCTTCGCCGGCGGCATGCCGGGTCTGCTCGAAGAGACCCTGCTGGCACTGGAGCGCAAGCAGCCGGTATTCTTGATTGGCGGCATGGGCGGCTGCAGCCGGGTCATCATCGATGCCATCCAGGGAGCGCAACCGCCGGAACTGAGCGTCGAATATCAGACCGACGGAGCGAAATTCGCCGGCTACAAGAAGTTTCTGGACGAACAGCAGACGCAGCGACATGCCGTCCGAGTGGACTACCCGGCAATGGTCGCCCGGCTCAACGCCGTCGGCATCGGCGGTCTCAACAACAGCCTCAGCGACGAAGAAAACCAGGAACTGTTCACCACCCCGCACGTCCTGCTGATGGTTTCATTGGTGCTGAAAGGACTGGCGGCCTGTCGGGCCCGCAGCGCCGCCCATGGTGCATGACCAGCGCATCACTTCAAACCGATCTGAAAGTGCGACCAGCGACCGGCTGATCATTATCACCGCCCGGGAAGCAGCCGGCGACGAATTTCAGGAGGTTTGCAGCTTGGGCAGCAACTCGGACGCGCTAGGCGATGGCGTCCGGTGGGCAATGGTTCATTTCGTCGAAATGGCAAAGGCCCTTGTCGACACCGTCGTCAATGCTCAGATGGAGAACCGCGCAAGGCGGGCGAACGTCTGCGCGATGCACTGGCGCGAACTGCAGCTGCGCGCCGGCGTCCCCTACGGCCGCAACGAGCCGAACGGCGTAACCCTGCACGATCTGCGACGCACTCTGGGAAGTTGGCAGGCACGAACCGGCGCATCGCTCGCCATCATCGGCAAGAGCCTGAACCACAAGAGCCAACAGGCAACGGCGATCTATGCCCGTCTCGACCTTGACCCGGTGCGGGCATCCGTCAACACGGCAACCGCGGCTATGATGGAGGCTGGCGGAATGAAAGAGGCGGTGGAGGTGGTGACCATGCCGAAGCGGGGCGCTGCATAGTCATGCCTGAAATCTCCCGTTTTTTCGGCATCGTCATTTTTCATGAACTGGCGAGAGCATCCGCCAATGCACTTTCATGCCGTCTACGGCGAACACGAAGCACTGATGACCTTGGATGGCAAGGTGTACGCCGGTTCGCTACCGGGCCGGGCGCTGTCGATGGTTCGCGAATGGATGGCGCTACATCGGAACGAGATTGAAGCGGACTGGAATCTTGCGCAGCAGAGAAAGCCGCTGAATCCAATTGATCCTCTGGAGTAACGAGATGATCCTGCACACCACGGAAGTAGCCCCGCTGCCCGACTATCGCCTTTTCCTGCGCTTCAACAATGGCGAAGCCGGCGAAGTGGATTTATCCGCTGAAATGGACGGCGAAGTGTTCGAGGCGCTACGCGACCCCAACGTGTTCGCCACGGCAAGCCAGCACCCGCTGATGCGCACGGCGGCATGGGCAAACGGCGTCGACCTTGCGCCCGAATTCCTGCTCGATCTGATGCGCGCGCAGCAAGGCGACCGGGCCGCGTGATCGAAGATTAGCCGACCGATAAGCGCTACCCAGCCTATGGCTGGCGGACCTGGCCACGAGGAAAAACCCATGAAATGCCCTATCTGCCGACACGGCGAAACCCGCCCCGGTGCCGTGACTGTTCCACTTGAACGCGGTGATGTGGTGATCGTTTTCCGCGATGTTCCCGCGCTGGTGTGCGAGAACTGCGACGAAGCCTTCCATGACGAGGCCTTTACTGCTGCCTTGCTGAAGCAAGCCGAGCAGACAGCGGCTGCGGGCGTGGAAATCGACGTGCGGCGCTTTGCGGTGGCGGTGCTTGGTTGCCACTACAGAGGCATTGGAGGCCAGCGCCCAGGATTGGGCGAAGGCTCAGCCGGCGACCGGCGGGATTGGCCGATCGGAAGGGCAAGACATGCTGCAAATCCAAGAAAAACCGGCGAGTGCTAGCCCGGTGATAGCCCAACAAAAAGCCCGACCTTGTGAGCCGGGCTAAGTGTCTGCTTTACTGGTGCCGCTGGGCGGAATCGAACTGCCGACCTTCGCATTACGAATGCGCAAAAAACGGCGTTTCTTCATGTTGATTTAGATTCACGAATAGGCTTGTTTTTCCATTTTTTCAGATACATGCGTAACATTTGCGTTGCTTTGCGTTGAAGTGGGTTGCTATAATTTGCCTACTGTCTGCCTACTGCACGTCCTTGGTAGGCATCAACGGAGGGCGAACCATGAGCGAGAGAGTCAAATTCACAGCCGGGAAAATCTCGGCCTTCAACTGCCCGGCAGGCTCGAATGCCGCCTTCCTCTGGGACACCGACACAAAGGGACTCGGGCTGAAGGCTTCAGTGGGTGGTTCGGGACGGTACGTGCTCGAAAGCCGCCTCAAATCTGGGGCAAGTATCCGGCTGACCATCGGCGACCCGAAGACGTGGACGATTCAAGCCGCCCGTGACGAAGCCCGCCGGCTACAAACCCTGATTGACCAAGGCACAGACCCGCGCCAAGAGAAGGCCGAACGCGTCGCAGCATCTGAGGCCAAGCGGGAACAAGCGAAACGCGTACGAGCACTGGCAATGGAAGCGTGGCAAGCCTACCTTGGCGCACGCGCCACGCGATGGAGTCCCCGTAGCCTGCTCGACCATCAGCGCCTTTCGGACCCTGGCGGAAGACCCAAGACCCGAGGGCGCAAACCAGGCGAGGGCGACACGACGCTACCGGGAATCCTGCTTCCCCTGTTAAGCCTTCCTCTGGCGAAGATCGACGCTGACGCCGTACGCGCATGGTTGAAGGGAGAAGCCGCACACAGGCCGACGCAAGCCAACAACGCCTTCGTTCGCCTGCGCGCCTTCCTCAACTGGTGCGCCGATCGACCCGAGTACCGCGACCAAGCACGCACTGACGCCTGTCTTACCCGCCTGTCTCGCGACGAACTGCCGAAGAAATCCGCCAAGGACGACTGCCTGCAGCGCGAACAGTTGCCGGCGTGGTTCGCAGCCGTTCGCCAGATACAAAACCCCGTCATTGCTGCCTATCTGCAAACGACGCTGCTAGCTGGCGCGCGCCGGGAAGAGGTGGCCGGCTTGGCCTGGAACGATGTCGACTTCCAGTGGAAGGCGATGACCATCAAGGACAAGGTGGACGGCACCCGCACCATTCCGCTGACTCCCTACGTTGCCGCGTTGCTGGCCGCCCTGCCCCGCCGCAATGAGTGGGTATTCAGTAGCCCCGCCGCCGCGTCGGGAAGGCTTCAGGAGCCGCGCATTCAACACAACAAAGCACTGACCGCCGCCGGCTTGCCGAACGTCACTATCCACGGCCTGCGCCGCTCGTTCGGCACGCTTGCGGAATGGGTAGAGTGCCCCGCCGGGGTATCGGCGCAAATCATGGGACACAAGCCGAGCGCGACCGCCGAGAAGCATTACCGGGTTCGGCCGCTCGACTTGCTGCGGATGTGGCACACGAAGATTGAGACTTGGATTCTGAACGAAGCGGGTATCGAACAATCGACGGACGAGCAAACCGCTCCGCGCTTGGTGAAGGGCGGCCGGAAGTAACCGCCGGCTGCGACTCCGCGCCGCGCAAGTCCATTGCTCCCACTACAGAACTTCTGTAACCTTTACGTTACTAACCCATGTTCGACATTCTCGACTATCAGGCGGAAGACGACCGCGACCCGTTCAAGGAGTGGCTGGCAGGTTTGGCAGACCGGCAGGCACGCGCACGGGTGGCCGTTCGGGTGCAACGCATGGCCGCCGGCAACTTCGGCGACCACAAGCCGCCGAGTGCTGTTGCTGCTGGTCGGTGGTGACAAGCGCCGGCAGCAAGCCGACATTGCAACCGCCGTCCGCTACTGGCAAGACTGGCAAAGGAGAAACGCACAATGAAAGCCGCCCGCCCCCACGATGACGCAATGGTGGAACTGCTCCGCGAAGACCCGGCCTTTGCCGACGAGTACCTGGCCACCGCGCTGGAAGAAGCCGACGAACCCGGCGGGCGGCAAGCCCTGTTGCGCGCCTTGCGCCATGTCGCCCAAGCGCAAGGCATGGAGGAAGTTGCGGAACGCGCCGGCCTGCGCCGTGAAAGCCTTTACCGCGCGCTGTCTCCCAAGGGGAACCCGACGCTTGAAACGCTGCTGGCGGTCCTCTCCGCCGCTGGTCTGCGCCTGGCAGTTGCCCGCCGGGAGGAACACCCAGCCTGACTGAGTTTTGCCGCGCCTATCCCGAGGCTGATCCCCGAGGGTGAACACAGAAACCCCTTCATTCTGCTGGCGCGGCACCCCATTTGAAGGGGCGCAGCGAAGGAGCGCCATTATGAACGTAGTAGTCATCATTGCCGGCCGGGAAGCCATTCCGGTGCGGGCTATTCCGCACGTGACACGAAGGACGATTACTCCGGACACGCTATGCAAATTCTTGGGACACGAGGATGTCCTTAAGAGGCTGCTAGAGGTATCTGTCTATAGCATTCAACCACCTGATGGCTTTGCGCCATACCCACCGACTGCGTGGGACGCCATTTCCGACAGTCTGCAAGACCTCTCGACGAATCTCAAGGCCAAGGAGAACAGCGGCCGCACGACCCGCCAGGACTGGCGCCAGCAATCCCCGCTGAAACTGCCCGCTGGCGTGTTCGTATGGCGTGACGAGTTTGAGCCGGTCTATCGGCGCCAATGGAAGGGCGTTTTTGACGACCGCGCGAGGGAACGTCTCGACGAAGGGCTGGCCGAACGGGCGGGAGAACGGGACCTCTATTTAGACTGCACCAGTGCAGAGCGCGACGTGTTCGTCGAAGGTTTTGAATCCGTATTGCTCACTTCTAGCCCCGATTCCGAAACAGGCGCATCCACCACGGAGAAGGAGCAACCGGAAGCGCTCCCCGCCGACGAGGCCGACCAGCAAGAGCCGGCCGGCGCTGCTCATTCTGTAGTGATCGAGAATGCGGACCTGCCAGCAAGGGGTGCTGATGACACAAAGCAAGCCGACAATCTGGTGGTAAGGGAAACGGTGTCCAAGCCACCATTGCAACAGCGCTTTCAGGAAGAGGAAATCTTGCGGGTAATCTCGGAGCTGGACCATACAGCTACCAAACTGCCAAGGTACACGCCAGGCAAGCCAGGGGTAAAGGCTGGCGTCCGGGAGAAGCTGGGTTTTACCGTGACGGTGTTCGACAAGGCATGGGACCGACTGAGGAAAGACGGCCGGGTTAAAGAGGCTGGCTAGACCGCACTCCACCGACCCTACTCCACCAAATTGGTGGATAGGGGGACTGTTGCGGGGGAGTACATAGGGGCAAATATTCTTTCATTCGCCTACGGTGTTTCGTGTTGAAGCACCGAGGTTTTCCACCTTGGAGAACCAGCGAATGGAAAGCAACAAGACTGAAAGGTACGACCGGAGCGCCGAGCAATTCGCCGCTTTGAATCAAGTCAAGGCGCAAACGGTGCGCGCCCGGCTTTGCCGCACTGGAAGCTACTTCGGAGTAGTTCCGCTGAAGCTGGCAAACGGCAGACTTGCTTGGCCCGCTGTTCAGGTGGCGAAATGAAAACGCTCCCGAACCAAACCGCATCCGAGAGCGCCCCACGCAAGCGCGATCATAACCCTAATCACCCCTCTTCTGACACTTCGCCGCCGCTCGTCACCGGGCAATGCGCGCAGGTGCACAAAATCATTCGCGAACAAGGCCCGGTCCCGAGCTTCACCATGACGGCCGACTACGCAATTCCCGAGGCGGCCGCCCGAGTCCACGACCTACGGGCCAAGGGATTTCACGTCATCACGACGATCTTGCCAGAGTTTGAATTCCGCGGCACCGTCCGGCGCAACGTCGCCGTGTACTCGCTTGGCACGCCGGAATGGCCGGCGCCTGGCTTCCTCGCAGCACCGCAAGCGGCGCGCCAAAGGGGGCTGTTCGATGAACATTAACTCGACGAAGCCCTTGCAGTGGATGAAATTCTGGATCGACGAGAATTTGCGCACGACGGCCAGGCTTTCTACCACCGAATACGGCGCTTACATGCTGCTGGCGCGCGACTACTGGACGGCCGGGCCACCCGGCGACGACGACAATCTGCTCGCGCGAATCACTGGCCTGCCGGTTGTCGAGTGGCGCAAGATTCGGCCTGTAATTGAGCCTCTATTTGTCGTCGGCGGCGGACAGTGGGTTAATCCGAAGATTGACGCAGACATAGAGGCTACGTATGCGGCGATACGGACGAGCCGAGCGCGCTCCGCCGCTGCGACCAAGGCTAGATGGTCGAAGAAGGCGAACCGTAACGGTATCCGTCAAGGAGAACGTGACGGTATCCGTAACGGAGAACGCGACGGTATCCGTAACGGAGAACGCGACGTAATCCTTGACGTATCCGCCGACGGATACCAAGACTTTAAGGGCGCACCCCAAAAGCCCCTAGCCAAGAGAGAGCCTGTTTTTGTGCCCGTCGCCACTGACTCCGACGGAGACAATGCGGCCGGCGATTCTTTGCCTGGTTGGGAGGGTTGCCATGTCTATTGACCTGCGTCCCTACCAGTCCGCCCTGGTCGACAACACCCGCCTTTCCTTGGCTGGGGGAAATCGCCGCGTAGTTGCCTATCTGCCCACGGGCGGGGGCAAGACGCGCACCGCCGCCGCGATCATCTGCATGGCGCTGGCCAAGTCCCGCAAGGTTGTGTTCATCGCCAACCGCAAGCAGCTCGTTCTGCAAACATCTGCAGTGCTCGACGGCCTGTGTATCAAGCACGGCATCCTGCAGGCGGATAACACGCGCAATCTGGACGCTCGCGTGCTGGTGGCGTCGATCGACACGGTGCACCTGCGTGGTCTGCCCGACGACATCGGTCTGATCATCATCGACGAGTGTCATTCTGTCGCCGGGAGCGCGAAGCTCAAGCAGATCATGTTCTCGCGAAACCTGGTGCCGGTGATCGGCCTGACGGCAACGCCGTTCGCCGCCGGCATGGCCGTGTGCTTTCGGCAACGCTGCAAAACCCCCGGAGCCCTACGCAAGCCACCGCAACACGGAGGCGATCTAGCTTCTGGAGGATGCTCGGGCGAGCAAGAAGAGCGGCGAGACCCTGCCGCTGTGCGACTCAGTCGGGCGGCGCTTCAGCCTCGTTGGCGGCGGCAGCCTCGGCGCGGGCCAGCGCCTCGGTATAGTTCCAAGGCATCCACGAGGACGGATCGAGCGCAACGGTCGCCACATGGCGCTGTAGAGTGACGAGGTAGTCGAACGGCTCGATCTGGTGCAGTTCCGCGGTATGAATCAGGCTCATGAACAGGTCGCCGACCCGCGCACCGTTCAAGGTGCGATAGAACAACGCGTTCTTCCGATGCAGGATCGCCTTCTTGAGGATTCTCTCGCAAACATTGTTGTCAATCGGGGCGCCCGGCACGCGCAGGAAGAGCGTCAGCTTCTGCCAGTGGTTCTGCATGTACGAGATCGCCTGCCCGAGCCCCGAGTGAGGCTCCACGAGGTGCTCCGCGAACTGCCTGGCCATCCAGTCCTCGAGCGCCTTCATGCGCGGGGCGCTCTCCTGCTGGTGGAGGAGCAGGCGATCCGGTGGCGAGAGACCTTTCTGCCGCGCCTGCTGATCGGTGCGAAAGACCTCGCGTAGCGTCTTGAGGACGAAGGCGACTTCGTCGGGAAAGGCGTTGGCCACGTCGACGTACTTGCGTCGCGCATGCGGAAGACAAGAAGCGGCCAGGGTCGGATGATCGCCCGGCTTGTTGCGAGACAAGCCATCGGACATCTGGATCGGCGGGTCCGGCGCCTCACGGCGGTCGAGCACCTCGGCGAGGTGTTCGCCGGCATGGCAGGGCCCGGTCTTGAACAGCGCGATTGGACCGTGCGCCGTCTCGGCGACCAGCCCGGAAGTGAACACCCCGGTACGATCCGCGCGGGCGCCCGGCGGCAGCGCCTCGGTGCGCGCCTCCTGGGTGAAGTGGAGAATACGCATCGTCGTATCGTCGTTGTAGAGCACCGACCCCTCGGCCGCCTGCTCGGCCAGTTCCGCAAAGGCCGGCGTCAGGCGTGCCGCCGCTTGCTGCACGACCTCCCACTGGGTCGCCGCCGGCAGCGGGATGGCCAGCGCCTTCTCGAGCCGCTGAATGCGGTGGAACGGCAAGCCGCAGCCGTACTTCAGGAGCGCGATCATCGCCGCGGCGGTCTCGTCGTATTTCGTCTCGCCGACCCCTGCTGGTGGCTCGGCAGTGAACACCGTGCCACAGAGTCCGCAGCGCAACCGTTCCAGTTCATAGACCTGCGCCGCCAGGGGCGCCACCCCGGTCACGCGAACCAGCAGCGCCGGCTCGCGTCGTTGCCCGTACAAGCGGCCCTCACAACCCGACTCGGGGCAGGGATCGCCGTGCTTCAAGCTCGCATGGGCGACCGCGATGCGCGGCGCGCGGGGATAGTCGTCGGCCCCGTTGCGCCCGTGCCCGGGGCGCTTCTTCTTCTCGCGCCGCGGGTCCGTATCGGCCGTCCCTGTCGCCGCACCACCGGGGTCCGTTTCGCCGGCCGCTGCCGGCGGACTCGTCGGGGCGTCCTCCGGCGGACGCTCACCCGTCTTCTCTTCCCCGAGAACCGCGGCCGTGCGCTCGCTCGGCGAGCCGAAGACGATCCGCTGCACCCGCGCCAGCGTGGTCTGCGTCGACTCGAGCTCGGCGGTCACCCGCGCGAGGGTGTCCACCGCCGCCTTGAGGGTGGCCTGCTCCGCCTCGGGCAATGCGCCGTCGCGGGTGCGCTCGACAATGGCGTTGAGCTCCTGAATCGGGATCTGTATCCGCCGAGGCGGCTTCTGCCGGCGCCGGGTCATGCCAGCCCCCCGAGGCGGCGACGGAAGTCCGCGTGCAGCGGGTAACCGAGGACCTGCTTGCGGGAACGGTTCGGGCGATGGCTCAGGTCGTCCTTGCCGCGACCGGTGGTCAGGCCCAGCTCCTGCCAGTTGGCGGCCCGGTAGCAGGTGCCCGCGTAGCGCTCGGGATCGACGAAGGTCTCCAGATAATGCACCGGGTGGCCATAGCGCGTCTGCCAGTCGGCGCCAATCCGGCGCGCGACGCGGCCGAGGAGATGCGAGGCCAGATGCGGAACACGCACCCAGGGCAAGATCAGGAAGCGGCTCTGGTAGGCGATCTCATGCACATGCGCCCGACGCCCTTGTGGCGACCAGCCGATGAAGCGGTCACGCGGAGCGAGGTGGCGCGGCGCCGAGGTGAAGCCCAGACAGGCGAGCGGTCGCCCTTGGCTAAAAGCCACGTACTTGATCTGCTCGCCGACACCCTGCATCGGGCCGAGGTAATGCGCCTCGGCGATCAGGTGATCGAAGAGTCCTTCCAGCGGCGTGCGGCGAACCGCCACCAGTTCGACGGGGCGCAACGCGCCGAGAGGCTGTTCCAGCGGCGAGCGGTCCACTGCCACCAGCGGCGGCCGGCGGCGAGCGATGGCATTATTCGGCGGGCGCTGGCGGACCGCTGGCAAGCAGATGTGCTCGGCCCGGTGCAGGACGAGCAGCAGGCTGCGGCAGACCATGTCGCGCAGTGCGCCATTGGGCTGACGCCAGTCCCAGTGTTCGCACAGGCGTTGCGAGAACGCCCGGCGGCTGGCGTCGGGATGCGCCTTGAGTAGCGCGCGGATGGTTTCGAGGTCGCCGGTAGTAACCGTGCGGCCACGGTAGGAAAGGATCGTGGGCACGCAGACCGTTATACCGGTTCTGCATCTGGAACGCAAGCGTCAGGCGAGCGCGCGCCACTGCGGCATCCCCCCGGCCGCCGCGTAATCGCCTCCCGAGAGCAGCACCGCCAGGGCGTGCGGGGCGAGCACCTGCCCCGGCGAGTCCCGGGGCCAGCAGCGGAAGCGGCCCTGCGACAGGCGCTTCTGACACAACCAGAAGCCTTGACCGTCATAGACCAGGACCTTGACCGCCGTGTGCCGGCGGTTGCGAAAGACGAACAGGGCACCGCTGAAGGGGTCTTCGGCCAGGACCTGGCGCACGCGCCGGGCCAGCCCGTCGATGCCGCAGCGAAAGTCGGCCGGCTCGGCGGCGACCCAGACGCGCAGGCGCGGGGTCAGCGCGATCACGGCCTTGTCTGCCACAGGCTGCGCGCGACCTCGGCGATGTCGCCGCTGGCCGCACGCGGCAGTTCGATGCGCAGCGCTCGACCGTGCCGGTCAGAGAGAACCAGGATGCAGGGAGACGGGGCCAGTGGCAGGCCGAAGTCGAGTTCGACGAAGTCCGCTGAGGGCACCGATGACCGCGAGCCGGCGGCGGGTCGCTTGGCTGTGGCGGTGGCGCTGGCTGTTGTGGTGGCCAGCCGGCGCTTCAGGCTGGTGTAGTCGAGTTTCAGGGCAACGGCGACTTTGGCGATGCCGTGCCGCTCGGCCAGTTCGATTGCTCGCGACCAGAGGTCTTCCGGGATACGCGAACTGCGCGGGCGGGTGCTCCGCCATTTGGCAAGGGCGGCCGCGGCAGCGGCCAGCTGGGGGTCGGACAAGGGAATGGAGGGCGGCATCGGGAGGCCTCTGGATCAGTGAATACGGGCCTACCACGCTACCAGACCGCCCCGGCGATTTCATGCAGCGTTGCCGAAAGGACACTGTCTATTGACCTGCGCCCCTACCAGTCCGACCTGGTCGACAACACCCGCCTTTCCTTGGCTGGGGGAAATCGCCGCGTGGTCGCCTATCTGCCCACGGGCGGGGGCAAGACGCGCACCGCCGCCGCGATCATCTGCATGGCGCTGGCCAAGTCCCGCAAGGTCGTGTTCATCGCCAACCGCAAGCAGCTCGTTCTGCAAACATCTGCAGTGCTCGACGGCCTGGGTATCAAGCACGGCATCCTGCAGGCGGATAACACGCGCAATCTGGACGCTCGCGTGCTGGTGGCGTCGATCGACACGGTGCACCTGCGTGGTCTGCCCGACGACATCGGTCTGATCATCATCGACGAGTGTCATTCTGTCGCCGGGAGCGCGAAGCTCAAGCAGATCATGTTCTCGCGAAACCTGGTGCCGGTGATCGGCCTGACGGCAACGCCGTTCGCCGCCGGCATGGCCAAGCACTACGAAGGAGCTTGGCGGCGCGTTGTTCGAGGATCTGGTGATCGGCGCGACAGTGGCCGATTTGATCGCTGACGACTATCTGGTCGATTGCGACATTTACGCGCCAAGCGAGCCCGACATGAAAGGCGTGCGCAGCTCGAAAAGCATCGACGGCGAAACAGACTTTCGCCAGAGCGATCTGGCCAAAGCAGTCGACAAGCCGAGCCTGATCGGCGACATCCGAGACCATTGGTTCAGGCTGGCCAGGGGTAAGCAAACGGCCGTCTTCGCCACCGACATTGCGCACAGCAAGCACATCGTCGAGACCTTTCAAGCCGCTGATGTCACCGCCGAGCACATCGACTACCGGATGACCGATGACGAGCGCGCGGCAATTCTTGAGCGCTTCGCCAACGGCGCCACAACGGTGCTGAGCAACTGCGCCTTGTTGTCGGAAGGCTGGGACTGCCCGACTGCCGAGGTGATGGTGCTGGCGCGCCCGACGCGCTCCTTGATTCGCTACATTCAAATGGCTGGGCGAGTGCTCCGGCCGGCGCCCGGCAAAGAGCGTGCGCTGCTGCTCGACCACAGCGGCAGCACTGCCCGTCTTGGGCATCCGTGCGATGACTTGCCGCTGGCGCTTGACGACGGGAAGCCCAGAACATCCGGCAGCAAGAGCACCGAGCGCCGGGAATCACTGCCGACGAAAGTGCGCGAAATGCAGCCTCATGAAGCCAGCGAAAATCCACAAGTGCCCGGCTTGCGGATTCGCTCCCGAGCGGCAGAACGAAGTCCAAACCATCGCCGGCAAGCTGGTCAAGCAGGTGCGCAAGAAGCCGGCGACCAAGGACGTCAAGCAGCTCGTCTATTCGCAGCTCCTGTTTCTTCAGCAAAGGCGGGGCTATCGTCAAGGCTGGGCGGCGAACCAGTACCGGACCTTCTTTGATGTTTGGCCGAAGGGATTGGCGGAGGTCGCGGCAACGCCGACGCAGGAGGTCATCAACAAGGTCCGCGCGAACGCGATCGCCTTCGCGAAGCGCAAGGAGGCGGGCAATGCAGCGGCATAGCGTGCGGGAGGCGGCCGCCGGCAAGTGGCCGGGCATCCTCGCCGGCATGGGCTTGAGTGACCGTGCGCTGTCGGGGAAGCATGGACCGTGTCCGATGTGCGGGGGAAAAGACCGGTTCCGCTTTGACGACAAGGAAGGCCGCGGCACGTGGTTCTGCTCGCAGTGCGGTGCCGGCGATGGCGTCAAGCTGGCGATGCTGGTGACGGGCCAGGATTTCCCGGCCGCTGCTCTGGAGATCGAGCGCGCTGCAGGCGTCGTGCAGCCGTTCGTGCGACAGCCGGAGCAGGATGAAGCGGCGAAGGTCCGCAAGTTGCGTCAGACCTGGGCGGAAGGCAGCAAGCTGACGCACGGCGACGAGGCCATGACCTACTTGGCTGGGAGAGACTTAGAGATCAAGACGGTGCCCGATTGCCTGCGCCTGCACCCCGCGCTGCCCTACTACGAAACTCGCGCGCTCGCGGGCAGGTTCCCGGCAATGCTCGCACGCGTCGTTGCTGCTGACGGCACGGGCGTCACCCTGCATCGGACATACCTGCAGCGCGGGCACAAGGCGCCGGTCAGTTCGCCAAAGAAGCTGATGGCCGGCAAGCCTGTTTCCGGGGCCGCTGTGCGCCTTTTCCCGGTGGCGGAATGCCTGGGTATAGCCGAGGGAATAGAAACGGCGCTGGCAGCGGCGCAGATCTTCGGCGTTCCGGTCTGGTCCTGTATCAGCGCGGCAGGCATCCAGAGCTTCGAGCCTCCCGCTGGCGTGCGTGAGCTGATCGTCTTCGGCGACCACGATAGCAACTTCGTCGGCCAGGCGGCGGCGTACACGGCCGCACATCGGCTGAAGCGGAGAGGCTTGGTCGTGACGGTAAAGATTCCGTCGACGGTCGGTGACTGGCTTGACCAGCTCAGCGCGGACGCTGGGCCGCGAGACGCTGGAAATTGCCGGTACGTGCTGCGGGCGCTGCCAGTTATCGGCGAGGGCTCGACACTGCGCCGCGATGCACCGGATACGCTACGCTCCGACGCAAAAACAGGCGCCGGGAAGTCGGTCGACGTGCCATGATGAGAACGGCAAAAACTGCAGCGCACAATGCCGCCGGCAACAGCAAGCATGAAGTGTGCCCCTCTTTGTGCTGTCTGGCATATGACGGGTATAGAGTGCTCGTGGCTCGCAACTTGCTTACAGTGCATCGCACAATGCCTACGGCAAGTCGCCCGCCGCGGGCCACTGGCGTGATTTTCTGCCGCCGTGGTGCGATGAATGCCGGGGCGCAATGAACCAACTTCCAACGATTTGACAAACAGGCGCAGCAACTGCGCGAAAGGCAAGAGGCAACAAGATGAGCATGACGAATCAGTATGAACTAACTCCGCAGCAAGAGAATTTCGCACAGGAAGTCGTAAGCGGCGAGACGCTTTCCGACGCCTATCGGGCCTCGTACAAAACTGCCCGCATGACAGCGAAGCAGATTCACGAAGAGGCGAGCAGGCTGGCTGCGAACCCCAAGGTAGCCACAAGGATTCGAGCGATGCAGGCGGCGGCGGCAGAGATCGCCACGCTAAAGGCAGCGGACATTCTTCGGGAGGTCAAAGCACTGGCCCTGGCCGACATTGGCGGGATTATGAACGAGGACGGGCAGCTCAAGCTGCTGCACGAACTGCCGCCGGAGCTTCGTCGCGCGGTGGCTTCGTTCGAGGTCGACAAGGATGGCGTCGTCAAGTATCGCTTCTGGAACAAGCTCGACGCGCTGGAAAAGGCGATGAAGCACCTTGGCCTGTACGAGAAGGACAACGATCAGCAAGCAAATCCGCTGCGGGAACTGCTCGACTCCCTCGGCGGGGCGGTAATCGGAGTGTCGAGCGGGAAGTCACGGAGGAAGCAATGAAGTCAGCGGCGAGAAGGAAAAGCGATTCAACCTTTCAAACATCAGGCGATCATCCTACCTTGGTTGATGCCACATTGCGCAGCGAGAACGACATGAAGAATAGAAAGAAGTGCATGGCCAACGGCGGGGTTTATCCGAAAGAGCGCTCGACGCAGGAGGCTCAAGAGCCGGAATGGCAAAAGAGCCTCAAGACGGCATGGGACGCCATAACGGGCAACGAAGCGCCGCCGGCAGCCCGCACGAAAAATCTGGCCGCCTTGTCAGGGCCGCGAGACGCGATTGTCGAGCGCAAAAAGAAGAACCTCGACGCGCTGAACTACGCCAAGGGCGGGGTAATTCCCGTGAAGGGGCGCGGAACGACCACCTCAGACAGCATCCCGGTCGTGGTCGCGGGCCGGGAAGTTGGCCTGTCGGACGGAGAGGGAATTGCCACGCTGCCAGCCAAGACCATGAAGACGCCGGGCGCCATCGACGCTATCGAGTCGATCATCCAGGCGACCAACGACGGCAAGCCGCCGGTTCCGACAAAGGCTGGCGGGCGCGCTGCGGGCGGCGTGGATGACCTGGAGAAAAAGAAGGTGGTGCCGGCCGGGGACAAGGGCGCAATCAAGCGCGATGGCAATTCGTTTTCGATGGCGCCAGCGCCCGCCGCGGCAGCAAAGCCGCAAACCGCATCCATTGCCGACAACTCATACGACTATGCGTCAAGAGGGCAGATGGCCCCAGGGCCTAGCGTTGGGTCTGTATGGCCGAAGCTCAAAGACGCTTTTTTGTACAACAGCGACGTGGCGGCAGGGAAGCAAGATCCTGCGGGAATTGCGGCAGGCCTGCCAAAGACGCCCGTTTATTCCGCTGCGGCAGACCGCAAGATGGGCGTGCCGAACTATCCCGTGCAGCAGGCTGACCAGACAATCGCCAGAAACACCGGCAACGCGGGCGACGCCAAGCACAACCCGGATGCCGGAATGTTGAGCTTCACAGATCCGAACTTCGACGTGTCGCAACAGCAAAACTCGGCGAAGTTCTCTGACGGCCGGTCGATCGTTCTGACGGGCCAGGGCATTGATGGCGGACTTCCCGCGGCCGGCGGCAACGTCGACGCGAACGGCAACAGCATGGCGCTGACGCAGGACTACCAGCGGCAGCTAAACAACCAGCGCGCCGAGCAGGCGCGAGTCGATGCGCGAAACGCCGTTCCGGCCGGGCCAAGCTACGCCGAGCAGCAGCGCGCCAAGGCGGACCGCTTCACGCAGTTCGTGAACGAGTCGAATACGGCGCGCCTGGCGCATGACCTTGGCACGGGCGGCGGCACGGCGAAGACCAACGCCGGGCGCATTGCGGCGCTCAATGACATGCGCGAAAGGGATGCCGGAGTGCGCAACAACCTGACGGCAAGGGCCAACGAGGCGACGCGCGCGCAGGGCCGCATCGACGAAGCGGGAATCGAAGGTCAAAATAGGCTGGCCGGAATCGACCAGATCGGAATCAACCAGCTCGATGTTGAGCAGCTTCGCCAGCAAAGCCCGGCCTCGCAAGCCCAGGTGGCCGCGGCGCAGCTTCAGCAGCAGCAGGCCCGAGGCAGCATCACCGACGCGGATCAGATTCGCAATGCGCGCATGGGTATTGCTGCGGCGTACCAGTCGGGCGACCCGGCACAGATCGAGGCGGCCAAGCGGCAAGGTATCGCGTATGGGCTGTTCAAGCCTGATGCGCCGCCGGAATACAAAACAACGACCAATCCTAACGGGTGGGTGGTCACGACGGACGAGCGCACTGGCGCCGGACGCTACATTGATGCCAGCGGGAAAGTAACCAGTCTCCCGGCAATTGGCAGCTCCGCGGCACCGGGCGAGCCCGCAATGAAGGACCGCAAAGTCGGTCAGATTTACCCCTCTCCGAAAGGCCCGGTAAGGTGGACCGGCAAAGGGTGGGAACTGGTGGAAGCCGCATAGCGCAGTGGCGGCACGCCGTGACGAAAGGCCCCCTGCAGCTCAATGGGTTGGCGAGATAGCCGAAGCCGATGACATCGACCCTAGAACAACCCGCTATGCAGGGGAGTTTGTCAATCTAGCAGGGGGATAACAAGCTGGGCCAAGAGGTGTCTATTGCTTTGCTGCGGCTGTCCCGAAGACTTCTTCGTCAGATAACCCGCGACCGCTAGGCGCAGCCCCAAAAAACTCTTCATCGGAAAGCCCTCTGCGAGTCGGGGTGCCGTGCAATTGGTCAAGAATACTTGTTGCCGCCCTAAACTCCTGCTTGAAGGCCTGCTTGCTCAATGTTGCGAGAAGCAGAGTACCCACCAGCAGCGCGACGCTCACCGAGGCTCCCGCCAAGAACCTGAACGAGCCGACGCTGCCTTGCGTAACCGCCGTTCCAGCTCTTTTGTCCCACGGGGTGCTACCAGTTGCTTTCAGAAGTCTGTAACCCCGCCACCAGAAGAAAACTGACGCGGTTGGGAAGGCAAGATAACACCCATTGCCGCTGACCCACACCCAAAAAGCTCTGCGGAAAGCGCTCGCGGTATCCAAGACCCCGCCTCGTTCGGTCCTGATGCGAAGTCCGAACGCAGCCTTGCCTATCGTGGTGCCGAATTCGGAGAGGGCAATTGCTTCGTATGCGAGCAAAGCAATCCCGAAGACCAGAAAGCCCAACAGCACTGCTTGCAATGGTCCAAGCGACCAAGTTGGCAGCGACATTTCCATAGCCACTCCCGCAACGAACACCAATACCGTGACGACACCAAGATCGATGGTTCGGGCAAAGAATCTGGCCCACGGGGCAACTTGGACGGTCGCGCCTACAGGCGGCACTGCCTTTCGTTGGTGGGCGACTTCGGGAACGGCATGAGTATCCGGCGAAGTCGATTCATCTTGGCCCCTGCCGGGGTTCCGGCTGCGCTTGAGAAAGTCCACACGCTCGCGAATGTACCGCGCCTTTGTCGCTCGCTCGTCGCCGTTTTCGAGAGCAAAAGCCTTGGTCCAAAGCCCTTCCTCCCGGCGATTGATGGACAACTCCTTGGCAACAATCGCATACAACTTGGTGTCATCATCGCTATTCATTAGTCATGCACCCCTCTACATCCATCCAGCGATTACGAAGGCGCCGACGCGGCAGATACTGTGCGGAGGCAGAAGCGTGGTTACAACGACGGAGCGCGCGAGCCGGTCTTAACCATCTCGATGGCCTCGTCGCTGCACATCAGCGATGCGGGTTTGGCGTCCGGAGAAAAGGCGGACGACCGCCACCAGTGCGGTATTTTTTCGTCCGTCGCATGGCTTCCAAGTTTTGGGCGGCCGTGTGGGGAGCTTCGTGCTCGCCGGTTCCTATTCCCGGTACGCCAACCCGCACGGTCTTGCCCTCCTCGATTGGCGTCGGGGAAGGCGGGACATGCCACCGCCCGAAAAGGAGTCACACCATGCCCAAGAACCCCGGCGCCGATGCGCGCCAATCCCGCACGCTGCAAAGTCTCGACCGCTTCACCCCTGACGGCATCACCGCCCTGGCCGCTGTCGGGTTGGTTCTGCTCGACGCCATCAACAAGGCGCGTCTTGTCGTCAATGAGGCGCACCTATCGCACGACATGGCCATCGCGCTCTGGCGCGTGGTCGATGACCTGTACGACGTTCAGGACGCGCTACACGGCGACGCAAGCAAACTGCCTGCAGCCCTGGCTTCGTTCCTTGATGCTGCGGAGGCGTGCCATGAATGAGCAGATACCGACCAATCGCCCGGCTATCGACTCGTCCGTCTACGACTTTGCCCCTGGCGCGACGGCTGACGACGTTCAAGAACTGATCGAGAAGAAGCTGGAGCGCCTTGACGCCATGCTGCTGATGACATGGGGCGTTGGCGGCGAGACGTTCGGGCGCGTGCTCGACGCGTCGGCCCGAGACAGCTACCTATGGGCGTGCAGCGAACTGGTCACCGAGATACGAGAACTGTTTGGCTTGCAGGGGGGACTGCAATGAGAGCCGACGCCCACGCACAAGCCGAATTCGAGCCGAAGCCATACTTCGCCACTGCCGGCAACGCTGCGCAGTTCTTCGTCGTCAGCGAGGACATTACGACCGAATGCGCGCTCGAAGGGGCTTCGATGTTTCTGTCGTCAGCCGCCAGCCTGGGCAGCAACTCGGACGCGCTAGACGATGGCGCCCGGTGGGCAATCGTTCACCTCGTTGAAATGGCCAAGGCCCTTGTCGACACCGTCGTCAATGCTCAGATGGAAAGCGGCAGGGAGTAGCGGCCCGGCGCCAGGCAATGCGCCGACCCGGCCGCGCGCCGGGTTTTTCTTTGGTGCGACGGATGCGGGCTGAAAAAACTTGCCTACCATCTGCCTACCAGGTGCGCAGACAACAAAAAGCCCGACCTTGTGAGCCGGGCTAAGTGTCTGCTTTACTGGTGCCGCTGGGCGGAATCGAACTGCCGACCTTCGCATTACGAATGCGCTGCTCTACCGACTGAGCTACAGCGGCACGGTGATTCTTGAAGCATGTGCAGGGTCGGCATTTTAGCAGCGCCGACGGATATTTGGAACCGCTATTTGCGGCCCGAAACACTGTCGCCTGCTCGTCGGCGCACTCGCCGCGAGCGCAAGCGAGAAAGTTAATCGAGCCTGGCCAGGGTCGACTTGGCCAGGGGCGGATTCAGGGCCAGGTACTTTTTTATCCCCGAAAAGATGGCCGAGGCCAGTTTGTCCTGGTAGGCGTCGTCGTTCAGGCGCTTCTCCTCCTCCGGATTGGAGATGAAGGCGGTTTCGATCAGGATCGACGGAATGTCGGGCGCCTTGAGAACGGCAAAACCGGCCTGTTCGACGTGCGCCTTGTGCAGGCGGTTGATACCGCCAATCTCGCCGAGGACCGCTTTGCCGAGCTTCAGGCTATCGCTGATCGTTGCCGTCTGCGAGAGATCGAGCAGCGTACGCGCCAGGACCGGGTCGTTGACGGCGATATTGACGCCACCAATCAGGTCGGAGGCGTTCTCTTTCTGGGCCAGATAACGCGCCGCCGAACTCGTGGCCCCGCTCTCGGAAAGAACGAAAACCGACGACCCATTGGCGTCCGGCCTGACAAAGGCGTCGGCATGGATCGAAACGAAGAGGTCGGACTGGATTCGACGCGCTTTATCCACGCGTGCGCGCAGGGGCACGAAGAAGTCCGAGTCACGAGTCAGGACTACACGCATGTTCGGGTCGGCCGCAATTTTCGCGCGCAAGCGCTTGGCCACCGCCAGCGTGACGTGTTTTTCGTAGCTGCCACCGCTCCCGATCGCACCAGGATCCTCGCCTCCGTGCCCCGGATCGAGGGTGATCGTCACCAGACGATCGATGACCGACCGGCCCCGCTGTTTGCTCACTGGCCGGTGCTCGGCGAGTTGCTCGGGCTTGGCGTCGATCTTGGCATCGGTGCCTGCTTCGGGCCGGCTTTCGGCGATGATCTCAGGCCGGCTCTCGACGGGTGCGACTTTCCAGTCCTTGCTGTCGAGCAGCGAGAGCAGTGGATCCGGTGGCATTGACGGATAGACGTCGAGAACCAGGCGATGCCCGTAACTACCCACCGGTGCCAGTTCAAAAACCTGCGGTGCGACCTCGGTCTTGAGCTCCATCACCAGACGAACGACGCCCGGCTTGTGACGCCCGGCGCGCAGCAGCTTGATATTGGGATCGTCGGGAAGCACCTTGCTGGAAAGGCTGTCGAGTACGCTGGTCAGCTCGATGCCTTCCAGGTCCACGACCAGGCGGTCTGGATCTTTGACCGTGAATTGAGTGTATTTCAATGGTGCGCTGAGTTCGATCGTCACGCGCGTGTACTCTGCTGCCGGCCAGACGCGAACGGCAAGAACAGCCGGACTTCTCCTGGCAGACGCTTGCGATACCTGGCTGACTGTTAGAAACAGCGAAGCACCGGCAAACTTGATCAGTCTCCGGCGTCCTGCCAACCGCTCTTCAGCGCGTTCAGACATTTTTGTCCCTCCTCGGTACTCGCAACCACGTCCAGCGTCCGACCGTTCCCGCAAATATGGAACATAAGGACGATGTCCGCCGCAGGCACCTGCCCGGCAGCCTTTTGGGGCCACTCGACCAAGCAAACGGCATCGTCTCGGAAATATTCGCCAAGCCCTGCATCAACAAACTCTTCTGGAAAGTTGAACCGATAGAAATCAAAGTGATACCAGTATATCCTCGAAATCACATAAATTTCAACCAATGCGTAGGTGGGGCTTTTTACGGGGCCGACATGGCCGCGCGCGCGCAACATGGCGCGCACCAGGGAGGTCTTCCCGGCGCCGAGGTCGCCGTCGAGCCAGACCACCATCCCCGCAGCGAGCAGGGGCGCCAGTTGGCGGCCAAGCTCGGCGGTCGCGGCGTCGTCGGAGAGATGCAGACGGACTGCCGACTGGTTATCATCGCTGCTATGCAAGAAGTGAACTCCCAAACAGGCGCCGCCAGCGGCCTGGCCGATGGCCAAGGCGCTTACGCCGCAGTAGCGAAAAAAATCAAGAACTGGGGTCAGGAACTGGGCTTTGCCGCGATCGGCATCGCCAGGGCCGATGTATCAGCCGCAGCACCGTGGCTGATGCGCTGGCTTGCGCTGGGCCGGCACGGCGAAATGGATTATATGGCCAAACATGCGGCGCTGCGCGCGGCGCCGCCGTTGCTCCTGCCGGGCGCCCTGTCGGTCATTTCGGTACGGCTGGCTTACTGGCCCGCGGCTGTCGATGCGCAAAAGGTGCTCGACGATGCCGAGCTGGCCTACGTCTCGCGCTACGCGCTCGGGCGCGACTATCACAAGACCGTCCGCCAGCGGCTGCAGAAACTCGCCGATCGTCTGCGCCAGGAGGTGGCGACGCTGGACTTGGCAGAGCCCTTTGCCTGCCGCGTGTTTTCCGATTCGGCACCGGTCATGGAAACCGACTTCGCCCGTCAGGCGGGTATCGCCTGGCGCGGCAAACACACGCTATCGCTGACACGCGAGGGTTCCTGGCACTTCCTGGGCGAGATCTACAGCACCCTGCCGCTGCCCCCCGACTCTCCGATTACCGAGCATTGCGGCGACTGCCGTCGCTGCCTCGACGCCTGCCCGACCGCGGCCATCGTCGCGCCCTACGAAGTAGACGCCCGGCTATGCATTTCGTATCTGACCATCGAGCTGCACGGCACCATTCCGGTCGCCCTGCGGCCGCTGATCGGCACGCGCATCTACGGCTGCGACGACTGCCAGCTGTGCTGCCCCTGGAACCGCTTCGCCCAGATCGGCGACCCCGACTTCGCGGTGCGCAACGGCCTTGACGCGACGCCATTGACGACCCTCTTCGCCTGGAGCGAGGAGGACTTCAACAACCGCCTGGCCGGCAGCCCGATCCGCCGCATCGGCCACCTGCGCTGGCTGCGCAATATCGCCGTCGCCCTTGGCAACGCACCCCGCTCGCCGGCCATCATCGAAGCACTGTGCTCGCGACAGGACGACCCCTCGCCGCTGCTGCGTGAGCATGTTGCCTGGGCACTCGCGCAGCAGCACTCATCAGCCGGCTGATCGTCAGCAGCCAGCCCTCCCGCAAGCACCGTCATTGTGCGGAGCGCTTACATGTTCGGATAGTTCGGCCCACCGCCTCCCTCGGGCGCTACCCAGCGGATGTTCTGAGTCGGATCCTTGATGTCGCAGGTCTTGCAGTGAACGCAGTTCGAGGCATTGATCTGCAGACGCGGGCCGGCGGCCTCTTCGACGATTTCATAGACTCCCGCCGGGCAATAGCGCTGCTCGGGTGAAGCGTATTCCTTGAAGTTGACAGAAATCGCCTTGCTGCTGTCGAGCAACTGCAGATGGACCGGTTGCTCCTCCTCGTGCGCCGTATTGGAGATGAATACCGACGACAGGCGATCAAAGCTCAAGACGCCGTCTGGCCGCGCGTACTGGATCGGCTGATGGCTCGCCGCGGGCTGTAATGCTTCGTGGTCGCTGCTTTCGTCCTTGAGGGTGAAGAACATGCGACCGCCGCAAAGATTCTGCTGAATCCAGTTGAAGGCGCCGCCCGCAAACGTGCCGAACTTGTGCAGCGCCGGCCCGAAATTGCGTGCCTGGTGGAGTTCGGCGTACAACCAGGAAGCCTTGAAGTTCTGCTCATAGGCGACCAGGTCGCTGCGCCCTGCAGGGTCCGCCTGCAGCGCGGTGTGCACGGTTTCGGCGGCCAGCATCGCCGACTTCATGGCCGTATGAATACCCTTGATCTTGGCGAAATTCAGGGTCCCGGCGTCACAGCCGATCAACAGCCCGCCAGGGAAACTCTGCTTGGGCAGGCTGTTGAGCCCCCCCTTGGTGATGGCGCGCGCCCCGTAGCACAGGCGTTTGCCGCCTTCCAGATACTTCCTGATCTGAGCCTGCGACTTGAAACGCTGAAATTCCTCGAACGGCGATAGATAGGGATTGGCGTAGTTGAGATCGGCGATCAGCCCCACGGCGACCTGATTGTCGGCCAGGTGATAGAGGAAGGAGCCGCCGCTGGCGCCATGTTCGCTAAGCGGCCAGCCAGCGCCATGCACGACCAGGCCAGCCTGGTGTTTTGCCGGCTCGATCTCCCACAGTTCCTTGATCCCGAGACCGTAGTGCTGTGCGGTCGCAGCGGCCGCCAGATCGAATCTGGCGATCAGTTCCTTGCCCAGCTGTCCGCGCGCCCCTTCGGCGAACAGCGTGTACTTGGCGTGCAGCTCGAGGCCCGGCTGGAAATTGTCCTTTGGCTCGCCGTGCTTGTCACGTCCCAGATCACCGGTCGCCACGCCCTTCACCGAGGCGTCGTCGTGATAGAGCAACTCGGCAGCCGCGAAGCCCGGAAAAATCTCGACGCCCAGAGCTTCCGCCTGTTCGCCCAGCCAACGGCACAGGCTGCCCAGGCTGATGATGTAATTGCCGGTGTTGTGCATCGGTGCCGGCACGGCAAAAGCGGGCAGCTTGACGGCCGCGGTTTCACTGCGATACAGATACACCTGATCTTCGCTGACCAAGGTCTGCAGCGGCGCACCCAGGGCCTGCCAGTCGGGTAGCAATTCGTCCAGCGCGCGGCTCTCGAACAGGGCCCCGGAGAGGATGTGCGCACCGACTTCCGAACCCTTCTCGAGCACCATGACCGACAGCTCGGAATTGAGCTGCTTGAGACGAATCGCCGCACTCAAGCCTGCCGGCCCCGCACCGACAATCACTACGTCATACTCCATCGCTTCACGTTCCATGGCCGCTCCCCAAGGTAGCTCAGTTTTCACAGGTGGCCGACCGTCGGCACACCGACAAATGGAGGGTGTTCTCGCTGAACGCCCATCGGTCGACACAGTTTGAGGGATATACCGCAGCCGGAAAGCGGGGTCAAGTTCGGACCGCTTCTTCGCCGCAATCATCTTCGCCAACCGGGCACTGTCAAGGCCAACGCCGATCTGCCCGGGAGGAAAGCCAGCACCACGGATCCTGCGGCTGCATGCCGAAAATCCTGGCGGCTTGCACCGTCATCAAATTCACGCCGGACCTCATTGACCGCCGTGATGCCAGCTTGTAGAATGCGCGCTTCCTCGGGGCGTAGCGCAGCCTGGTAGCGCATCTGCTTTGGGAGCAGAGGGTCGTGAGTTCGAATCCCACCGCCCCGACCAGTGGTACAAGTAGCACCAAGGCAGTACCCGCGGGAAGTCCTGCAAAGGAACCCTCGTACAGGCGCCCGTAGCTCAACCGGATAGAGCACCGGCCTTCTAAGCCGGGGGTCGTGAGTTCGAGTCTCGCCGGGCGCGCCAGATCATCAGTGGCGGTGTTAGCTCAGTTGGTAGAGCACTGGATTGTGATTCCAGTGGTCACGGGTTCGAGCCCCGTACATCGCCCCAATCACTCGAAAAGTCGAAACCAGCAGGGAGTCGTTACTTGTCGCCAGCTCTCGTCTCCTGTCGCGGCACCGCTTCGGCTCAGCGACCAACAGAAGGCGCTGCGCTCAACCGCGGACAACTCCTCTCCCCCCGGGACTGGCTTCCGGTTTCGTGCCGCACGCGCATGCCGGAAATCATGGCGCTAACGCTCATGGCCGGACTTCCGACTCGGCCCGGACGCGCCACACGCCCGCATCGCTTGCGCCCTTCCTCCGCTCACCGCGAGCGTATGGCGCTTCTGCCGGCAAGCCGGGCGTGTAAAGCTCGCCAGCACTGACCGTCCCCACCCCAATTCTCGGAGCGGCCAGAATGGGCACTTCGGGAATCGCTGACAGCAACGGAGAAGAGACCACTAATGACCGGGCGCGTGGCCATCACCGGCTATTCCTTCCGAATGCCGGGAACAAGTACCAGCCAGTACTGGCAAGACCTGCTCGACTGTCGAGATCTCGTGACTCAGGTCGATCCCGGGCGCTGGGCGCAGGACAGCTTCCTGCATCCGCGCCGCAACCATCCGGGAACCAGCTACACTTTCGCCGCAGGATCACTTGGCGACATCGCGACCTTCGATGCGGCCTTCTTCGGAATTTCGCCGCGCGAAGCTGCACTGATGGACCCGCAGCAACGCTTGCTGCTCGAAATGAGCTGGGAAGCGATCGAAAACTCGGGAATCAAGCCGTCCTCCCTGCGCGCTAGCCGTTGCGGCGTCTACATCGGTATCGCCAGCGCCGACTACTCCTATCGCCTGGCCGACGATCTCGCCGTCATCGACTCGACGACGGCTACCGGCAACACCGCCAGCATTGCCGCCAACCGTATCTCCTACGTCTTCGATCTGCGCGGGCCGAGCATGGCCATCGACACCGCCTGCTCGTCGTCGATGGTTGCCTTCCACCAGGCCTGTCGCTCGATTCTTTCCGGGGAAAGCACGCACGCGCTTGCTGGCGGCATCAGCCTGCATCTCCATCCCTACGGCTTCCTGGTTTTTGCCAAGGCCACGATGCTTTCCCCGCGCGGCCGCTGCAACGTCTTCGATGCTTCCGGCGACGGTTACGTGCGTTCGGAAGGCGGCGGCGTCTTCTTGCTCAAGGACTATGCTCAGGCGCTCGCCGACGGCGACCCGATCCTGGCCGTCGTGGCCGGCTCGGCGGTCAATACCGATGGCCGCAAATCGGGCCTGACGGTTCCAAACCCACGCGTACAGGCGGCGCTGCTCGAACAGACCTACGCGCAGGCCGGGATTGATCCGCAGGCGATCGACTACCTCGAAGCGCATGGCACCGGCACGGCGGTCGGCGACCCGATCGAAACCCTGGCCATCGGCGAGGCCCTGGGCAAGCGCCGCGCGCTCGGCAAGCCGCTGCCGATCGGCTCGGTGAAAAGCAATCTGGGCCATCTTGAAACCGCCTCCGGCGTCGCCGGCCTGGTCAAAGCCCTGCACTGCATGAAGCATCGAGTGGTCCCGGCGACCATCGGCGTCGAAACCCCCAATCCGCACATCAAGCTTGACGAGTGGAACATCGAAGTGGTCACCCGGCCGCTGGAGCTGAAGAAGACCGGCCAGCTGATCATCGGCATCAACTCCTTCGGTTTTGGTGGATCGAACGCCCACGTCATTCTCGAAAGCCCTCCGCCAGCCGACGCCAAGGCCCCGCAAACATCGGCCGCAGGCTTGCTACCGCTGATCGTCTCGGCGCGTGACAGCGCGGCGCTGCAGGCAGCGGCAGGTGAGCTCGCCGCTTTCCTGACAGAACAGCCGGAAAACGCGCTCTACGACGTCGCCTATAGCGCGGCGTTCCGTCGTGAGCGGCACCCGCAGCAGGCCATCGTTTTCGGCCAGGATGCGACGACCATCGCCGCGGCTTTGCTCGACTTCGCCGAGGGAGACGAACAGGCAAGAGCGGCGAGCCGGGCAGCGACGGTGGCGACCGGCAGCGGCTTGGCAAAGCCGGCGGGCCTGGCCTTCATCTACACGGGAAACGGCTCGCAGTGGGCGGGTATGGGCAAGCGCCTGCTCAGCGAAGAACCCGTGTTCCGCGCCGCGGTCCGCGAGGTCGACGCCCTCTTCCGTGGTCATGCGGCCTATTCGCTGGAAGACGAACTTGCCGGCGGCGACAGCGAAGAAAACCGTTACGAGCGGACTGAAATCGCCCAGCCAGCGCTGTTCGCCATGCAGGTGGGAATCACGCGCATGCTCGCGCAGCGCGGGCTCGCGCCGACCGTCGTCGCCGGCCACAGTGTCGGTGAGGTGGCGGCCGCCTGGGCATCAGGCGTGCTAAGCCTCGCCGAAGCCGTGCACGTCATCTACCAGCGCAGCCGCCTGCAGGGAACGACCAAGGGCCAGGGACAGATGTGCGCCATCGCCCTGGGGCAAGAGGCCGCCCAGGCCCTGCTCGCCGAATTGGGCCTCGAAGCGCTGCTCGCCATTGCCAGTGTCAACAGCGCGCGCGGCGTGACCATCGCCGGTGACCCCGAGCAGCTCGCCATTCTGGAAGCTGCCCTGGAAGCGCGAAACGTCTTTCACAAACGGCTGGACCTCGATTACGCGTTTCACAGCGCGGCCATGGACGGCATTGAAGTCGAGCTCAAGGCGGTGCTGGCGGAACTTGCGCCGCGCGACAGTGCGCGTGAAAGTGAACCAGCCTTCTACTCTACGGTCAGCGGCAAGCGGCTCAGTGGCCGCCGGCTCGACGCCGAATACTGGTGGCAGAATATCCGCAAACCGGTGCTCTTCGAGTCGGCGATCAACGCCATCCTGGATGACGGCGCAAACATCTTCGTCGAAATCGGCCCCAATCCGATCCTGCGCAGCTACCTCAGCGACTGCCTGAACGAGCGGGCGATCGAGGGCCGCGTGATCGGCACCCTCCGCCTTGCCGACGACTCGCCACAAAGCGTCTGGGGTGCGGCCAGCCAGGCGATCATCGCCGGAGCGGACCCTGATTGGCAGCAATTCTTCCCGCAACCGGGTCGCTTCGTGCTGCTACCCAGCTATCCCTGGCAGCGAGAACGCCACTGGCATCCGGTGACGGCGGCATCGGCAGGACTGATTTATCGGCGCAAGCTGCACCCGCTGCTCGGCTATCCGCTGCCCCAGCACGAGCTGACCTGGGAAAACGAGCTCGATACGCAACTGTATCCGGTGCTCGCCGACCATGTCGTTGGTGAGGCCACTGTTTTCCCGGGTTCGGCTTTCGCCGAGATCGCTCTGGCGGCCGCTGCGGCCTGGCATCCGGAGGCGGTCGCGGCCATCGAAGATCTCGAAATCCGTACGCCGCTGGTGCTCAGCGACGAGCGCTCGACAAGTGTGCGCACGACGATCAATCCGCAGGACGGCAGCCTGACAATTACCAGCCGGGAGCAACTCGCCAGCGATCCCTGGACCTTGCACACAACGGCGCGCCTGCTGCACGACACCGGCGACATCCTGCTGCGCGAGAGAGGGCCTGCTCTGCCCAACCGGGCCCCGGATTTTGATGGCCGCAGCCACGCGGCACTGACGCGCGCCGTTGGCATCGCCTATGGCCCGGCCTTCCAATGCCTCGAACATGGCTGGGTACAGGGAAACTCGGTCCTCGCGGTGTATCGGATCGCGACCAGCGTCGACAACCAACTGGCCTCGCACCACCTCCATCCGGCGCTGCTGGATTGCGCTTTCCAACTCATTTTTCAGCTGCTGAAAAACGCCCTCGAAACGCACGCCGGACTGGCTTTCGTGCCCGTGCGCATGGGCCGCATCGCACTGCGCAGCGGCTTGGCCAGGCCGAGCCATGTGCGGGCAACATTGCTCAGGCGAAGCTCACGTTCGCTGCAAGCGGAGTTCGCGATTTTCGCGGCCGATGGGAGCACCATCGCCGTCGTCAGCGACGTCCGCTTCCGCAGTGTGCGTCTGAGCCGCAATGCCGCCGACCAACTGCGCTGCCTCGCCTACCACGCCACCCCCAGGCCGCACCGGCTGACGCCCGCTGCCAGCCCGAGCATCGCCTACGCCAGCGTCGGAGCTGCGCTCTCTGACCTGGTCAGACGGGCGGCGCTGAAGGGAAGCCATCGCCGCTATTCGGAAGAGGTCGATCCGCTGCTCGACACTCTGTGCAGCCGCTTCGGCCGGTTGGCCCTGCAAGGACTTTCGCCCGATGGGCACAGCCTGCCGCTGCATGCCGTCCGCGCCTGCCAGGCCGCCACCCCCGAGCTCGAACCGTATCTGGCGCAACTGCTGTCGCTGGCCGAGGACGATCGCTCTCTGGCCACTACCGCCGATGGCTGGGAGATCGTCCCGGATCAGCGCGACCAGTCCTCAGCACAGGATATCTGGAACAGCCTGGTCGCCGACGATCCGGATTATTTTCAGATCGTGCATTCGGTCGGGCTCGTCGGCATGCATCTCGGCGAGCTCCTCGCCGGCCAGCGGACGCTGCGCGACGTCTGCCCGCAGGAGTCGTCGCTGGCAACGCTGTTGCGACAGGTGCTCGGGACCAATGGCAAGCAGCAGATCGGCCACGCGCTGCGCGAACTGATTGGCCGGGGATTGCAGGATTTGCCCGCCGGGCGGCGCCTGGGCATCGTCGAGATCAGCGCAGGCGCGCCAGCATTCGTCATGGACGCGTGCACCGCCCTCGACTTCAACCGCGCCGACTATTGCTTCGCCACGACTTCGGCGAGCACTCTGGACGAGGTGGCCGGCAAACTGAAGGAGTGCTCGCCAGCCATCGCAACGCAGCTCATTGGTGGCTCCTCGGAAGCCGCTGGCCATGGCACAGGAGGTGCCGAAAGCTGCGCACTGGCCATCGTCGTGCTTGATTTCGGCAGCGTCGAGCAGGCCCTCCAGGCTATTGATCACGCGCGTAGCCGCCTCGCTGCGGGCGCTTCGCTGATCGTCGTCGGCCAGCACCCGTCGCGCTGGATCGACTTCGTATTTGGCGCGCAACGGGCGGGCTGGTCGCAACCGGAAAGCGGTCGCTGGCTGTCGAGTCAACGGCCGAGCCACTTCTGGCAACAGCAACTGCAGACAGCTGGTTTTTCGGCGAGCGAGCCTTTCGAGTTCTCGCCAGACACCTTGTCCGGTCCCTACCTGCTGCTCGGCCAGCGCAGCGCAAGCGACGCGTCGCCAAGCGACACGCCACGGTCGACCCTGCGTAGCTGGATCCTGTTTGCCGATGCGGATGGTTTTTCGGCGCAACTTTCCGACCAGCTGACCAAGAAGCTGCAAGCGCGCGGCGATCTGGTCATCGAGGCCCGCGCCGGCGGAAGCACGCGGATCGAAGCCCTGCTCCGTGAAACCACGGCCAACTACGGCGAACTCGACGGCATCGTCCACCTCGCCGGCATCCTTGCCGAGCCAGACGACGCGCTTGCCGACGCCGCCGACAAGGTTTTCGAGCGTCAGCTTGCCCGCTGCGCGACAGCCGCGGACATCTTCCAGGCCTGTGCAAGCACGCAAACCAAAACCACCTGCTGGCTGATTACGGCCAATGCTGCCGGCTGCCTGCTGCCCACCACCGGCGCGACGCCCGCGGCACACCTCGCCGCGGACAGCGCGCTGTGGGGATTTGGCCGGACGATGCTCAACGAGACCGACCACTGTGCCATCCGCCTGATTGACCTGCAAACGCCGCTGAGCGTCGAAACGGCAGTGACGGCGCTGGACAAGGAATTCGAGCAGCCGGATGACGAGCAGGAGGTGGTGCTGAGCTCCAGTGGTGAGCGCTACGCCTTGCGCCTGCGTATCGAGGAGCGCCCTGACGGGCAGGTACACGAAGCCCTGGAGCAGCCCAGCGTGTCACTCGGCTTCCAGCTTCCCGGACAACTGCGGAATCTGCGCTGGGAAGCGCACCCGCGCCGTGAGCTCGCACCCGGCGAGATCGAAGTCGATGTGCGCGCCACCGGTCTGAACTTCCGCGACGTCATGTATGCACTCGGGCTGCTTTCCGACGAAGCCATCGAAAACGGCTTTGCTGGGCCAACGCTTGGTTTCGAATTTGCCGGCGTCGTCAGCCGTACCGGCAGCGAGGACAGCATTTTCAATGCCGGCGACGAGGTCGTCGGCTTCGGCCCGTCCAGCTTCGGCAACCGGGTGGTCACCCAGGCCGCGGCCATTTCCCATCTGCCCCCCGACATCTCCTTCGAAGCTGCGGCAACGATCCCCAGCACCTTCTTCACCGTCTATTACGCTCTGCATCATCTGGCACGCCTGCAGCCCGACGAAAAGGTGCTGATCCATGGCGCCGCCGGCGGCGTCGGCATTGCCGCCGTCCAGGTCGCCAAGTGGCTCGGCGCCGAAATCTACGCCACCGCCGGCTCCGACGAGAAGCGTGATTTCCTGCGCCTGCTCGGCGTCGATCATATTTTCGACTCGCGTTCGCTGACTTTCGCCGACCAGATCATGGCCCAAACCGGCGGGCAAGGCGTCGATGTCGTCCTCAACTCACTGGCCGGCGAAGCCATCAACCGAAACTTTCAGGTCCTGAAACCTTTCGGTCGCTTTCTTGAACTGGGCAAACGCGACTTCTACGAAAACACCAGGATTGGCCTGCGTCCCTTCCGCAACAACATCAGCTATTTCGGCATCGATGCCGACCAGTTGATGCTGGTCCACCCCGATCTGACGCGCCGCCTTTTCGCCGAGATCATGGCGCTGTTTGCCGATGGCGTTCTCCACCCCCTGCCCTATCGCGCCTTCGAAGCCGAAGACGTGGTCGACGCTTTCCGCTATATGCAACAGGCACGCCAGATCGGCAAAATCGTCATCACCTATCGTCACGGCATCAACGACGTGTATCTGCCGAAAGCGGCAACGCGTCGGCACCTGCAGCTGGCGGCCGACGGCTCGTATCTGGTTTCCGGCGGCCTGCAGGGTTTCGGTCTGCGAACGGCCGAGTGGCTGGCCAGCAAAGGCGCCCGCCAGCTGATCCTGATCAGCCGTACTGGTCCGCAATCCGAACAATCCGACGAAGCCCGCAGCGCCATTGCACGCCTCGAAATGCAAGGGGTACGCGTGTACGCCGCGGCCTGCGACGTCAGCAAGCGCGCCGAACTGGCGGCCTTGCTGACGGAAACGGCGCGCAGCCTGCCGCCGCTGAAAGGAGTGGTCCATGCCGCGGCGGTCATCGATGATGGGCTGGTGCGCAATCTCGATGCCGCGCAGATGCGCCGCGTGCTCGCCCCCAAGATCCTCGGTGCCCGCCACCTCGACGAGCTGACGCGCGCCTACCCGCTCGACCTGTTCGTTCTCTTTTCATCGGCGACCACCGTCTTCGGAAATCCTGGACAAGCCAGCTACGTAGCGGCGAACGCCTTCCTCGAAGCGCTTGCAGAACATCGCCGCGCGCTCGGTCTGTGCGCCACCAGTGTCGGCTGGGGCCCGATCGACGACGTCGGCTTCCTGGCCCGCAATGAAAAAATCAAGGACGCCCTGCAAAGCCGCATGGGTGGCGGCGCCCTCCACTCGGCAACCGCTTTCGACGCCCTGGAAGGCATGCTGCTCGCCGATCGCTCCGGACTGGCGGTGCTCGAATTTGACTGGCATGCGCTCAGCCGCCTGCTGCCGAGCGCCGGCAGTCCAAAATTCCAGGAACTGGCCTGGCACGCCGAAGACAGCGACGGACAGGAGGATCACTCGGAAGACATTCAGCGGCTGCTCCTCGAACTCTCGGATGAGGAGCTTCTGGCGGCTTTTTCGGACATCCTGCGCAACGAAATCGGTGAGATCCTGCGCGTTGCCGCAGACAGGATCGACCCCGAGCGTTCGCTCTACGACATGGGCCTGGACTCGCTGATGGGCGTCGAACTGATGATCGCCCTGGAATCTCGTTTCGGCATTCGCCTGCCGGTAATGGCCTTGAGCCAGAGTCCGACGATCAGCAAACTGGCGGCGCGAGTGATCCAGCAGTTGCGTGGAGCCGACGACGCGGGCGAGTCGGATCAGCAAGCGGTGCTGCTTGCACAGACGCAAGAGGTCGCCAGGCAGCAGGGCGCCGACGCTTCGCCCGAAGTGATCGCCGGGGTGGCCAGGGGCCTGCAGACCGCGCGGGCTGCTGCGACCGCCGCTGCGACTGTCAAGGCGATCGACTAGGATGGTACGCAAAGGATTGCCAGGGCTCACCGCCCAGATCAAGGACAAGCTCATCCAGCAGGCGCTCGAGCGCCGGCTCCGCCAGGCCGATCAAGGGAAGAACTTCGACGCCCCGACGCGGACGCCCAGCGGTGCCACCACCCCAGAGCAGCACTATCGCTTTCACCTGCATCCCGGCTATCAGCAGATTCGTATCATCAGCGAAGGCGCGACGCGCCTCGGCATCGACAGCCCCTTCTTCAAACTCCACGAAGGCATCGCTGGGGCCAGCACACGCATCGATGGCCGCGACTACATCAACTTCGCGAGCTACAACTATCTCGCGCTCTCGGGAAAGGCCGAGGTTTCCGACGCCGCCAAGCAGGCGATCGATCGTTACGGGACCTCGGTTTCAGCCAGCCGCCTGGTCTCTGGTGAGCGAGCGGTGCACCGCGAGCTGGAAGAAGCCATCGCCCGCGCTTACGGGACCGACGATGCGATCACCTTCGTCAGCGGCCACGCCGCCAACGTCACCACCATCGGCCATCTCTTCGCCGCTCCGGATCTGATTGTTCACGACGAGCTGATCCATAACAGCGTCGTGCAGGGAATCAGCCTCTCCGGCGCCCGCCGCCTGTCGTTTCCGCACAATGACCCGCAGGCACTGGATACCATTCTCAACCAGGAACGCCAGCACTTCCAGAGAGTGCTGATCGTCCTGGAAGGGATCTACAGCATGGATGGCGACTATCCCGACCTGCCCCGCTTCGTGGCCATCAAGAACAAGCATCGCGCCTTTCTGATGGTCGACGAAGCCCACTCCTTCGGCGTCATGGGCGCCACGGGACTCGGCATCAGGGAGCACTTCGGCCTGCAGAGCGCCGACGTCGACATCTGGATGGGGACTCTGAGCAAGGCCCTGGCCGGATGCGGCGGCTATATCGCCGGCGAAGCCGCGCTGGTCGAACACCTCAAATTCCTGGCGCCCGGCTTTCTCTATAGCGTCGGCATGCCGCCACCGGTTGCCGCGGCCTCGCTTGCCGCGCTGCAGGTAATGCAAGCCGAGCCCGAGCGCGTCGCCGCACTGCAGGCACGCGGTCGCTTCTTCCTGGCGCAAGCCAAAGCAGCCGGCATTGATACCGGGACTTGCGCCGGCTTCGCGGTGATTCCGGCAATTACCGGCAGTTCGATCAAGGCCGCACGCCTGGCAGCCGCCCTCTTCGCGCGCGGCATCAATGTGCAGCCGATCCTTTACCCGGCAGTGCCGGAGAAGTCCGCCCGCTTACGCTTCTTCATCTCCTGCGAGCATAGCGAGCTGCAGCTTCAGCAGACCGTCGATGCCCTGGCCGAGGAGCTCGGCAGGCTCTGAGCAGTAAACAAGCCCGTTTCCTGCAGAAACAGGCTGCCCAGGTCCTCGACCTTCAAATCGCGGCGTATCCCCGGCTTCGGCTGACCGTTTTTCCGCCAGATGAAGTAATCGGTCTGCCCGGCGGGCGCGCCCAGGGTCCGGTAGACATCCGGCATGATCGGCACGTGATCGCCGTACCAGCACAGGCCACTGCGGCCCGGCAAAGCCTCGAGCCCGGCGCGCAGCATGCCCGCCATGCGGTCCGCATTGCGCAGATGACGCAGGTAGATGGTCAGCTCGTCGCAGCCAGCCGGTGGCGGCCTTGAATAGAAGCGCTCCGCCTCATCAGGCCGCACTTTCTCGAGATGC
Source organism: Candidatus Accumulibacter meliphilus (assembly GCF_036625345.1). Taxonomy (NCBI): domain Bacteria; kingdom Pseudomonadati; phylum Pseudomonadota; class Betaproteobacteria; genus Candidatus Accumulibacter; species Candidatus Accumulibacter meliphilus. Next base: position 45,970 of record NZ_JAZKTZ010000019.1, read on the forward strand.
AGGGGCCCGTGGTTCTCCATGCTGATGACAAAGACGAAAAGTGGCTGCTCGCCAGCACTCTTCAGCAATGAGCAGACTTTCTCGGCGACGGCCAGATCCCCGACGTAGGGCCCACTCCTTGCTGCGCCCGCGAAGCTGCGGATATCGATGAACTCATCGAAGCCAAGGCGTGGAAAGACCTTGTGACGGTCGTAGAAGCTCGCCGCGTAGGGATGGACGCAGAGGGTCCGGTAACCGCGGGCTTGCAGAAAGCTGGCCAGTGTCGCCACCCCCTGCCGCGCCAGCCGGCGATAGGGATTGAAGCGATGCACCCCCAGTGCCTCGCCGGCGAGTCCGGAAAGAAAAGCAAACTCGGTGCGCACGGTATTGGCGCCCCAGGCAGCGACCTCGAGTTGTCCGCTGCAAGCTGCCTCAGCCTGCAAAGCGTCAAACTCTCGCAGGACCTCGTCGCAACGGATTCCCGCGTCGAGCCGGCGCGGATCGAAGAATGATTCGCTCTGCACGACAACCAGGTGCGCGGCTCCGCCGCTGCTTGGGTTCGTGGCATTCGTCGAGCCTGCACTCCCGCCGTCAAACGGCGAACGCAACGGGCAAGGCAGCAACTCCTCCTCTCCGTATCGCCACATGGCGCAGAGCAGGCCCAGCCGGCACAGGTCGTTTGCCGCTTCGAATGTCACCACCAGCTTGCTTCGCGCTGCCCACCACAGCACGAGGCCCGCAGCAAGCGCGAGCATTGCCGACCCGGTCAGAAAATCGCCGACCGACAGTGCCAGCAACAGGGATTCCTCCAAGGCCAATCCCGCATAGACAGCGCCGCCAAACGCCAGCACGGCAAGGGCCGCCTTCCCTGCGCCGAGAAAGGGCAGGTAGAGGCGGGGATGCTTGAAGACATCGCTGAAGTACTCGAAATCCTGAAAAATGAAGGGTTCGCGCAAGGCGTGGTATTTGGCGTTGCTGACCAGCACCAGAAACAGCATCCCGGCGAGCAGCGCGCTGGCGGCAAAAAGCGGTCGCTGGAGAACCAGCAAGAGGCAGGTAAACAAGCTCAGCCAAACGCCAAGGTGGATCGCCAGCGCTGCCAGAGGCCGCTTCCAGAAGGGCAGCACAGGTGGCCTCAATAAGCGTTCAAGCAGCAGGCAAAGGCCTGCGCCAGCGAGCGCCGACGGGGCTACCGCCGACCAGAAGGAATCAGCCACCGTAATCGAGCAGGCGCAGAATGCGTTGCGAGACCGCCGACGGCAGGACCGACAGCCACCAGGTCCCGAAGTTGAGGGGAAACGGAAAGCTGATGCGCGCCTGATTGCGTGCCAGACCGCGCCGGATGGTGCGCGCCGCTCGTTCCGGGGTCCACAGAAAAGGCTTCGGCCCCGGCATCGCGCGGCACATTTTTGATTCGACATAGCCCGGCATGACCACGCTCACCCGCACCCCTTCCCTGGCGAGCCAGCCGCGTAGCGCTTCACCATAGGTCTTGATCGCCGCCTTGCTGGCGCAGTAGCTGGGCGTCACCGGCAGCCCGTAATAGGCGGCCAGCGAACTGATCAGGGCGATCTGCCCTTGCCCGCGGGCGCGCATCGCCGGCAGTAGCGCATCGACCGTGGCCATGGCTGCGAGGACGTTCACCTCGATGAGTTCCTCGACATCCGGCCAGTGTTCGCCCGCGCCGGCTGGCCCGATGTTGGTGTTTACGCCGGCGTTGACGATCACCAGATCGAGCTCTTCTGATCGACAAAGGTCGCGCAGCCAGTTCGCCAGTGCCTGGCGATCACGCAGGTCGAGCACCTGTGTCAGCAGCCGAGCACCGCGCGACTCACAAGCCGCCGCCAACTCTGCCAGTCGCGCAGCATTGCGCCCCTGCAGGATCAGCGTACTGCCCGCCTCGGCATAAACCATCGCCAGTGCGCCGCCGATGCCGCCGGTGGCACCGGTGATGAGCACCGTTTGCGGTCGTGTTGCGGCGCTCACAACAACTCGTCCAGGGGCGAGCGCTCTGCTTCAAGAAAGCGGCGGCAGTTGGCGACGGCCATGCGGATTGCCTGGGCGGAATAGAAGCCGCCATTGACCTGGGTGGCGTGAATTACCGTGTTGCGAAAGCGACGGAAAAGCTCACGCTCGGGCTTGAAGGCATAGCTCCAGAACTCGTCAAACGGCCCCTGAAAAGTGAGCCCGGGGAGATTGTAGATCGGGTCGCTCAGGGTCACGGTCGGACATCCCGCGGCCAGAGAGAGGAAACCGACGGTGCTATTCACGGTGACCACGCCTTGCGCGTGCTGCAGCAAGGGACCCAGATCGCCGCTCTCCAGGTAGGCGATGCGTCCGGCCAGTGCGAAGCGCTTTTCCAGAGCGGCGATCACGCGACGGAAGTTCACCAGGCCGGCGTCGAGTGGATGGTTCTTGATCACCAGGCGTGCGCCATCCGCCGCGTGCGCAGCGAAGGACTCCATCACGAATTCCATGACGCCGTTCATGTCATTGAATCGGCAATGGTCGCGAATCTGTGCGTCGCTGTTCAGTTGCAGGGGCAAAAGGTAGTACGGCACCCCGCTGCTGACGAGTTTGTCGATCAAGGCCCGGTCTTTGGGCTGGCGAAAGTGCAGCATCGAAAAGCGCCCGGCGTAGCCGGCATATTCGACAGCCGCATTGAGCGGCGCATGCCTTTGGTAGCGCGGAAAGACGACTGCATTGACTGATCCGGCGAAATGGTAGGCCACATCATGTGCCGCACGTACTCGGAACGGCGAATGAAACGGCTCGCCGTCACCGTAATCCGGCAACTTCGCGCCAACGCGGCGAAACCAGTCGGGATCACGCGGCAGCAGCGAGTGACCATTGACCCCCTCGCGCTCAAGCGTCACCCAGTAAGGCCGCAAGTAGCCTTCTTCGAAAACGTGCGTGCGAATGCCCAGAGCCGAGCCATGATCGACGGCAGGTCTATGCACTGGACGCCGGTCGCCAAACAGAACCTGGTCGGTGATCCCGAAGCGGCGGTATTTCTCGTCGAGAAAGTCGCGCAGGCCGGACAACTCGCCACGGAAGTGCCACGCCGGTCGCAAACCCCAATAGGCGACGTCGCCAGCATTGAAATTGATCTTGAAGACGCGGTGTCCGTCAGCGACCAACTGATCAGCGAGCCTGGCAAAAAATGGCGAACAAACAGCCTGCAGAAACAAAAAAGAACGTCTCAATCGACTGCAACCCCTCTGCTTTCCACCGCCCCCTCTTCCCCGACCCTTCCCCCACGAGAGGAGAATGGAGATTCGTGAGGCGCTTGCGCGACTTTCAAATTAACGCCGCCCTGGTAGGCCACCAGACCAGCCGCTATCGCCCGCCAAGAAACGCAGCGTGGTCGCCGGCAGATCGGCGCAGAGGCCCACCAGGTCGGCAGTCGACAGATGAGCGCCGACAGCGCGGGAATCCGCCCAGGCCCATGGGCGCCGCAGGAGGCCTTGTAGAAACTGGGTCGCGCCGTGGCGGACGAGGACGCTATCCATCGTCATCTGCTCGGAAACATCGGCGGCAACCCCGGACAGCGTCAGCAAGGCCTTGCGAAAGAGCGCGATCTCTTGCGGAAAGCGCACCGCCGAGCTTGCTGCCAGACTATCCAGCAGCGACGTCATCCAGTCGAAGCCGGGAAAGCAACCAGTACGCACCTGCTGAATCCCTGCACCTACCGCGAGTCGTACGCGGGCTTCGTCGACCACCTGGCCGAGCGCCGCGACTGCCCTGCGCACCCGCGTCTCGTTGAGCGTCACTGCGCCCAGACCGAGTTGCACGACTGCCTCGCACTGCGCTTTCGTCAGCCGCGTGGTGAGTGCCCAGTCGATAATCGCCAGACGTCCATCGGGCATCGCCAAGAGGTTTCCGGCGTGCGGGTCGGCATGAAACAGGGCTCCCGCCTCATCACTATCACTGCCCCAGAAGGGCTGGGCCAGCAAGGCCCTGATCATCCGCTCGGCACGCTGACGCATTTCCGCGGCGGGCAAATCCTGGTGGGTCACCTTGCAGCCATCGATCCGTTCCATCGCCGTGACCAAGCGCGTGCAGAAGGGAAACAGGCGGGGGATGAGGATATCCGGTGAAGCGGCATAGAAATCGGCTGCCTGCCGCAGGTGTTCCTGTTCCTGGTCCAGACGAACTTCGTTGGCGAGCAGATGGGCGACCGTTTCCAGCGTATTGCCGTAGTCGAGCACCGGCAGGCCGTGGTACGCGCAGCGTTCTTCCAGGAATATGCCGAGCAAGGGCCAGATGGCGAGTTCTTCCTCCAGGCGCTCCTGCACACCCGGTCGCAGCACTTTGAAGACGCCGCGCTGCGGCGCTGCATCCTTCGCCTGCTGCCAGACAAAAGGCACGACCACGGCGACGCTGCCCTCGGCGATTGTCTCTTGCCCCAGCTGCAGACCGGCGACAGGGCCTACTTCACGATCGAGCAGCGGCCGCACCGCCGCCAGTGAGTCGGTCGGCGCCAGCGTTTCGAGTTCCTGCAAACGCTGGCGCAAATCGGCCGACAGGCGCCGGTCGTGGGCCACCACCTGCCCCAGCTTGTGCAGGGTCGGGCAGAGACGAAACAGGCTGATTACACGCTGCTCACGACTGGCAGAGATCGGCAGTTGAATTTGTGCGGCAACAATGGCTTGCTGACGGAGCGGCGAAAGGCGCTGCAGGAAGAAAACCAGGCCGTCCGCGAGCAGTGGACGATATTGCGCGTAATTTTCGGGCAACAACTCGGTGAGCGGCAGCAGGAGTGCCAGCGGGCCGCTGTACTGATCGATGTTCGGGTGGAGAGTCATGATAGGGAATGGTCGATAGCCAGCGCACTGGCGAAACAGGGGCTGATGAGCAAGGGGATGAGCGCATTGTAGACCGGATCGACCACAGCGTCGGCTTACGCCCCCGCGCGGCACCATCCGGTGCGCATTTGCACGAATGTACTAGCGTAGTGCTGCATCTAAGTCCCCTCGTCCAGCGCGAGCTTCACCGCATCGACGATGCGTCGCCTGCCGCGTGCGCGGCCGACCAGATTGGCGTCCTCGCCGGTCGAGTCGAGCCATTCGACCAGGCGCGTCAGGGCATGGCGGGTGGCGGTGGCGTCGCGGCAGTTGGCCAGGAAGACCATCTGGATCTTCTGCACCTTGTCGGTAACGTAGATGCCGAAAGGCGCGGCGACGATGGTCGCATCGGGGAAGCCCAGTTGCCGCATGGCCTGCGACTCGCTGACCGTTTTCAGGCAGGCGACCAGATGCACCGGCCCGGCCAGCGACGGAGTATCACCACCCGGGACGTAGCTGTGATCCTTCAGGAAAGGCTGGCCGACGAGTTCGCGCGCGGCGGCGACGCCAAAAGCGGCCGGCAGGCCGTGCACGATGGTGAGCAGCGCTTCACCCGCCAGCGGCCAGTCCCAGCCGCCGGCGACGGAGAACAGCGTATTCGCGCCGAGGTCGCGCAGTGCTTCGCCGAGCGCTTCTTCCATGGCCTGCTTGCGGGTGCCGAAATCGAGCCGGCTCCAGTCCAGGGCCGTGCCGTAGGCGAAGCGCCCCTTGCGTGCTTCGCGACCGCCCAGTTTGACCAGACTGGCAACGGCCTCGCGCAGGGCTTCCAGGCTGCGCGCGACGATCTCGTCGGCGCTACGCGCTTCCGGCGAAGTCGGGTTGAGGGTCAGGAAGTACTCCTGGAAGATCTTGTCGGCCTTCTTCTCGGCGACCGATTTTCTGGCGGGAAACCTGACCTCCAGGACGCGCACGACTTTCAGCCGCGCCGGGCCATTGTTCCAGACTTCCTGAAACTCGGCGTGGTAGATACCGATCTCGCCGCTTTTCGGTGCCCAGCCGGCTTCACCGGTGTACAGGGCGAGAACGACGTCGGCCTTGCGCACCTCTTCGAGCGAGCGGTTCCAGGCGGTATCGAGGTCGCCCTGCGACTGGTCCGGGGCATTGTCCGAGATCCACACTTCGAACAAGGCTTCGCCGAGCAGCGGCTCGGCACACAGCTTGTCGTGCAGGCGCTTGCGGACAACGGTCATGCTCACTTGCTGCTCGCCGTCGGCAACCAGCGAGGAGCAGCGGCTGGAGATCATGATGCGGATCTTCTTGAAGTCGGCCATGGCGGAGTCGTCGATGAGCGCCAGCTGCTATGAACGGCGACATTCGCCGGTCGGTCGGCGCGCTGGCGTGATCACCCGCGTTGCGCCGCGTTCCAGCTCGACGATCAGCTGCCAGCCCCCCGCTGATGCACATGCACATCCCGCTGCGGGAAGGGGATGTTCAACCCGGCAGCATCGAAGCGTTTCTTGACCTGTTCGTGCAGATGGAAGTGCACCGCCCAGTAGTCGCCTGAATTGACCCAGGGGCGGACGACAAAATTGACGCTGCTGTCAGCCAGCGCGACCACTTCGACCGTCGGCGCGGGCTCCTTGAGGATCCGCTCGTCGCTGGCGACGAGCTCGTTGAGCAGCTTGCGAACCTCGTCCAGATTGTCGCCATAGCTGCAACCAACAATCATGTCCAGGCGCCGCGTGTCATTGGCCGAATAGTTGATGATCGTCCCGGCCATGATCTGGCTGTTGGGCACCAGGATCTTCTTGTTGTCGGACGAGTGGATGATGGTCGTGAGAATCTGCACTTCCTTGACCGTGCCGGCGACTCCGGCGGCTTCGATGAAGTCGCCGACCTTGTACGGGCGGAAGGCGACGATCAGCACGCCGGACGCGAAATTGGACAGCGAGCCTTGCAACGCCAGACCGACGGCCAGGCCGGCAGCACCGAGCACGGCGAGCAGCGAAGTCGTCTGCACGCCGAGAGCGCCAATCGCGGCGATGATCACCACCACCAGCAGCACGGCACTGAGCATGTTGCCGAGGAATTTTTCGAGCGTGTCCTCCATGCCCGTCTTCTGGAAACCCTTGCGCGCAAGATTCGTCACCAGTTTGGCCAGCCATCGGCCAATAACGAAGATCAGGATCGCGGCGACGACTTTCATGACGATTGACATCCCCTGTTCCGTCGCCAGCACGACCAACTGATCGATGTTGCTGTAATCGAGGACTTGCGTAGCGGCTTTCTCGACTGCGGCGAGCGTGCTTTCTTCCATACTTGTTTCCTCTGCCTTGCTTGTGTTTTAGCGACGCACCCTGCGCTCGCCTTCTGGTGCTACCTCGTTTTCCGCCATGCGGCAGCGAGGCCGGCTGCCCGGCCTCCTGGCCACGCCGTTCGTCAGCCCGTCACCGCATCGAGCGCAGCAGCCAGGCTGCTTACTGTCCGGTCTGGATTGTGCAGTTTCTCGAGGCCGAACAGTCCGATGCGGAAACTGCGGAAATCCGCCGGCTCGTCGCATTGCATGGGCACCCCGGCGGCGATCTGCACGCCGCTGGCGACGAACTTCCTGCCGGACTGAATATCGGCATCGTCGGTATAGCTGACGACGACGCCGGGCGCCTGGAACCCTTCCGCGGCGACGCTCTTGAAGCCCTTGCTGCTGAGCAGTTCGCGAACCCGGCGACCGAGTTCCTGCTGCTCCTTGCAGACGCGCTCAAAACCGTACTCCTCGGTTTCGAGCATCACCTCACGCAAGCCTGCCAGAGCGTCGGTAGGCATCGTCGCGTGGTAGGCAAAGCCGCCTTTCTCGTAGGCCTCCATGATCTGTAGCCACTTCTTGAGGTCGCAGGCAAAACTGCTGCTGGTACTTGCGTCGATGCGGTCACGCGCGCGCTCGCCAAGCGCCACCAGCGCGCAGCACGGGGAGCCGCTCCAGCCTTTCTGCGGCGCGCTGATCAGTACGTCGACGTCGTTGGCGACCATATCCACCCAGACGGTCCCGGACGCGATGCAATCAAGAATGAAAAGGCCATTAACGGCACGAACGGCGGCGCCGATGGCACGCAGGTAATCGTCGGGGAGCATCAAGCCGGAGGCGGTTTCGACGTGCGGTGCGAAGACGATTTCCGGCTTCTCGGCGTGGATGCTGGCCACGACGTCTTCGATCGGCGGCGGCGCGAATGCTGCCTGCGGCTGCTGATCGACCGGCCGGGCGACCATGGCCACGCTTTCGGAAGCTATCCGTCCCATGTCGAGGATCTGCGTCCAGCGAAAGCTGAACCAGCCGTTGCGGATGATCAGGCATTTCTTGTCGGTTGCAAACTGGCGGGCGACAGCTTCCATGCCGAAAGTGCCGCTGCCGGGAACGACGATGGCAGCCCTGGCGTTGTAGACCGTCTTGACGATCCGCGAGATGTCCTTCATCACGCCCTGGAAGCGCCGCGACATGTGGTTCAGCGCGCGGTCGGTATAGACCACCGAGTATTCGAGCAGACCATCGGGATCGGGTTGGGGAAGGAGTGCAGGCACGATTGTCTCCATTGGGTGATTGGGCAAGCGGAGTTCAGTGAGAGTGAGTACACGGCGCGTCCGTGCGCCACAAGGCATGCAGGATACCGCCAACAAGTCCGGACGCCGCGCTAGTCAAGCCAGGCAGCGTAGCGGCGCCGGCCTGCTTGCCCTGATCGATGACATTGCCTTGGCGGCGTGCTCAAGACACTGCGCTCACTGTCCCTGGAAATGCTGGTGCGTGTCGTTGGCGGCAGCCTGGCCTTGCTCGCTGGCCAGGCGCCTACGCCGCCAGCCGCCAACCGGCTTCGGTTTCTTCGAAAACCTGCCGCGCTTCGTCTTTCTGGCGATCGGTGTCATTCCACTGGGTGATCAGCTCGGTCACGCGGGTCGTGCCGTGGATATGCTCGAGGTACATCAGGCGCAGCATCCGCTCGGCAGCCACTGTTGGCCGGCGCTTGCCGCGCTCCCAGAGCGCAGTGCTCTGTTCGTCGACACCCAGGCAGTCACCCAGCCGCTTCTGCGACATGCCCATTTCGAGGCGAAGGAAGCGAATTTCGACGCCGGTCAGGCGCCGCTTGTAGTCGACCAGGTGATGACCGATGCTCCGGTGCAAGCCATCAATATCGTAAATCTCGAGGCATGGGCCCAGCCCGTCAACATCCTCGTAGCGGAAACCACTCGCCAGCCAGATGTTTTTCAGACCGCAGTCTTCATATTTCAGCATGTCGCTCATCTCAGCCCTCGATTACCATCGCCACCACGGCCAACTCGCCACCCTCAACACGGTCTGGGCCGTTTTGGCCGTCTGCGCTTGCTCCTCTGGCGTCGCCAAGCTTGAAGATCACGCCGACGGTCAAGCGAGCGCCAGCATGGAACCAGCTCAGGTTACAGCACCAATCGTCCCGCGCATCCTTGTGCAGCGGCTCGCTGACCAGGCCGTTCTTCAAGGTTTCCAGCACCTGTCGGCGACCGATGTGCCGAAGCTTCATCCGCGCCTCGGCATTCTCGCTGAAAACGAGGCGGCGCTTGCCGTTACCGACTTCCTTGACCCATTCCATGGCCTGCCTGGGGGTCGGTTTGATGCCGGTGATCTTGCTCATGGCGATCCATCCTAGGTCGCAACAGTCGACCGTTTTGAATAATGGCCCAGGCAGAGCGCGGCTCGACGTGCCACTCCTGCGCTTCCTGCGCTTCCTGCGCTTCTCTCCGTCACCTTCGACGTCTTCTTGTGGTGCCAGGAAGGGCATCGAACCCGGCCAGGAAACCCCGTGCCATCGCGAAGATTACAAGCGCCTGCTTTGAGCAATAGCCGCAAATCGAGCCCCAGAGCGGTGATGCAGCCCGGGGCAGGCCAAGATTCTGGCCGAAAAATAAGCAGCTGTGAAGCGCTTTCGCTTCGTCGCCAGGCGGTAATTGGCGAAGCGCCGCGATCGCCAGATTCTCGAGGCGATGCGGGGTGTCTCCCAGAAGAGGATGTCGAACTATACTGACCCCCTGGCGCGAACCCCCGTTGATGCGCCGCTGCGCCAGTTTGCGTGGCGCCAGGCGGCCTGATTCGTCCATCGCTCGGGGCGTGTAGCCATCTACCGTTCTGACTCCTCCCACTTCTCAATCTGCCCTGTCGAAATGCTCTGTCCGGAAGCTGGCATTGCCGATGATGCGACAGGCAACACCGAAAAAAGGATGCCCCATGGCCCACGACACCGCTGCTTCGATCATCGTTTTCGACGTCAATGAGACGCTGCTCGACATCACCACGCTCGAACCCTTGTTTGAGCGCGTCTTTGGCGATCCGTCCGTGTTGCGCGAGTGGTTTGCGCAATTGATTCTCTACTCCCAAACCATGACCCTCTCGGGCCTGTACACACCGTTCGGAGGACTGGGCGTCGGGAGCCTGCGCATGCTGGCGTCAATCCACGGCGTCAGCATCGCCGACGGCGACATCGAGGAGCTGAAGACGCGCATGAATACCATGCCGGCCCATGCCGACGTCGTTCCCGCGCTCAGCCGCTTACGCGCTGAGGGATTCAGGCTCGTCACCCTGACCAACTCGGCGAGCGCCGCTTCGCCGACGCCGCTTGAACGCGCCGGCATTGGCGAATTCTTCGAACGCTCCTTCAGTGTCGAGTCGGTTCGCAAATTCAAGCCCGCCCCCGAGACCTACCGTCAAGTAGCCGAAGAACTGCGCGTTGAGACGTCGGCGCTGTGCCTTGTCGCCTGTCACTTATGGGATACGATTGGTGCCCAGGCTGCCGGCTGCCGCGGCGCACTCGTCACACGTCCGCACAACGCGATCCTGCCCGCCGCAGAAGTACCTGTCCCGGACGTGGTGGCAGCGGAACTCACCGACCTCGCTGAGCAGATCGTCCAGCGCTGGAAATCGCCGCAGCAGCCTTCGTCAGGGTAAGACCTTCCTTGACGATCATCATCGCCGCGGCGACCGCGCCACCGCTCCTGATCTGCGCTGTTTTCGCCTCGCCCTTCCTCGAACGAGCGACCGAGTGGAGGCTTGCATTCTTGAGGAGACTTTCGGCAAGCCTCTCCTACCCGCCGTCATGGCGAGGAGGCGAAGCCGACGCGGCAATCCAGAGCTTCGGCTTTTCGCGTGTCCAGTGTTCGCTATGTCAATGCGCAGGGAAAGAGTGAGAGGATGGAACGGGATTGCTGAGTCGCGAGACCGCCCGCCCGCGCGCCCGAACTCGTTCTTGCAGCCAACGGCCAAAAACGTCTTGCCCGAACCGTATTCGCCACCGCTAGCCTTGCCGGCACCGCGTCCGCAAGCCGCGGCGTCCAGCTCTCCGTCGAGCGTTCCCGGAAGGCGGCCATCAGCCCATCTCGTTATACACAACTCACTCAGCATAACTTGGCCGCCCGATGTGCCCCTGGCTGGCGAATAGCTGACTGCTTTTGTCTGGTATACCCCTTGCTTTCCCTTGCCCATTTTCATAGGGATCGGGCGATGGCAAACTGGGCGGGAGACGAATTTGGCGGGGCTGAACTGGGGGACGGACGTCTGAGGCTGAGGCTGATCAAACTGGCGACACGCTTTGCAGAACAGCCGACGGCGAGCATACCGGGCGCCTGTGGGGATTGGGCGGATACGTTGGCGGCGTACCGTTTCTTCGATCAGGCGCGTGCTCGCAAGCGCGGGTTGAACTGGCAGTCGATCCTGCAACCGCACATGGATTGCAGCCAAGGGCGCATGGCACAACACCCGGTGGTGTTGTGCCTTCAGGACACCACCGAACTGGACTTCAACGGTCAACAGATCGAAGGGCTCGGGCCGCTCTCGTACGAAGCCCAGCGCGGCATGTATCTGCACCCGACCTATGCGGTGACCCCCGAACGCGAACCGCTCGGGGTGATCGACGCCTGGATGTGGGCGAGAGAAGCGAAAGCGGCCGACGGAAGCCGGCCGGGCATCAGCGAGAGCACGCGCTGGATTGAAGGCTACGAGCGGGTCGCCGAAACCGCGGCGGGGATGCCACAAACGCGATTGGTCTATGTGGCCGACCGCGAAGCGGACATTGTCGGCCTGATGCAGCGGGCCCAGGCGTTGGGGACGCCGGCCGACTGGCTGATTCGCGCCAAGCACAACCGCTGTTTGCCGCAAGGCGGCAAACTGTGGGCGGCAACTCTTGCCGAAGCGCCGCTCGGCGAGATCGAATTCACGCTGGCATCGCGGCACGGGCAACCGAAACGGATCGTGCGCCAGCAGTTGCGAAGCCATGCGGTCGACCTCCCGGCTCCTGGCACGGACGACCGCCACGTCAGCGTAACCTGCCTGATCGCCACGGAAATCGGGGCGCCCGCCGGCTGCAAGCCGGTCGAATGGCGCTTGCTGACCAATCGTAAAGTCGCCGGTCTTGAGGCGGCCGTCGAATTGATCGACTGGTATCGCTGCCGCTGGGAGATCGAAACCTTGTTCCATGTGCTCAAGAACGGCTGCCGGGTCGAGGCGTTGCAACTGGGCAGCCAGAGCAAGCTGGAACTGGCGCTGGCGGTCTATCTGGTCGTTTCCTGGCGCCTTGCCCGCCTGATCCGCCTGGGACGCATCCACCCGCAGTGGCCTGCCGATCTGCTCTTTTCCGAAACGGAATGGGCCGGCGCCTTTATCCTCAACAAGAAGAAGCCACCGAAGAAGGTGCCGAGCATTCGCGAGGTCGTCCGCCTGATCGCACAGCTCGGCGAATTCCTCGCCCGCAAGGGCGACGGCGAACCGGGCGTCAAATCCCTCTGGCTCGGCATCCAGCGCTTGCGTGATTTCGTCTCCGGCGTAGAGCATATGCGCGAGATCAGTCATGTCATGTGAGTTGTGTACAACGGGATGGGCTTTATCGCGCAGCATCCAGCGAGCGAAGCGAACGGGGTTTGAGCGCCGGGTTGGGCGTCATTTCCAGAAGCGCCACCAAGGCTTCGAATCGGCAGATAAAGACGTCTTGCGGAGGACTTCGAAGGCTTCGTAGTCGACACCAGGAATGTCTTCATCGTGCTTGAAGCCGATAACTTTCTTGGCCGCGTTTAGTGGGATGTCGAAGTAGTGGTCAACGCCAGCCTTTTCGCCACCGTCCGCTTCCTGTGCTTCCTTGTGCTCCGCAGCCATGACTTCAAACCCGCGTGGCAGGATGCCAGAAGTCTTTAAGTGAATGGGGCTATTTTCACCGACATGTTCCGCACGCCATACCTGATCGCCACCGGCCCAATACTCGGCGGAGCTGAACATCACATGCTCCTCGATTGAGCAAGCAACCACGGGAAAGTGCTCAGACAAAGGCCCCAGCATCTTTGGTTGCAGGAAATGGCTGTCGCACCCACGCGCAACGATGAGGAACCAATTTGTGGGAAGCGCATAGCTCGATAAAGCTTCACGCGCGTATTCGCACGATTGACCAGTGCGGACGTAACCAAGCTGCTGGAGAGCCTCGACCGCGTCGGAGGTTTGAACTGCAAGTATGGATAAGGAGTAGCCCATGTTATGACGCCCAGCGTTTGAATTAAGGGGCGCGCTTCAGCCCGTCGCGCTTGAACAAGGGGTAGATGCTTTACTCATTGAAAAACACCCCCGCATGTTTTGCAATTTTCTCTAGCTGGCCGAGATCGGTGACCAACCCGGCTTCAACGCGCCATTCTTCGGGCGCGCCTTGCAGTCCGAGCAATGTAACGCGGAACGTGACGTTACCCAAGGAGGTGCAGGTTGCGGCAAGAGAGAACTCACGCTCAATTGAGGCCCAACTACGCTGACCTTGCCATCGCTTTTTGAGATGGCCAAGCTCTTGGAAAAACTCGTTTAGCCCATTTGCATCTGTATATGCCCAAACGTCAGCTGAAGCGGAAACTTCAAACCCCTTTAGCTCTACGCGAAAGGATTCATCTTTGTGCGCACTAAACACAAGCTCACGCGTAGATGAGGTTGAGTGAATTGAAAACACAAGTGGCCTCGAATGGCTGCATCTAATGAATGAAATAACCGGCTGACGCGGCTTTATGGCGGAAGGCGGCACTTCACAGGCTACGTCGACAGCATACACCCAAGCCGCTTCAATGGCCGCTTTCGGCAGACTTCCCCACCGTCTCTTCTTGGCCGGGTCGAGACAGTGCAAGCATCAAGTTGCTTGCCGAATTCCGGACATTCAGCCGCGTCAGGGAATACCTTGGCTATTCAAACTGGATGACCGCCTCGACCGGCAGGTTGTTGGCCGATTGTACGCATTCATCCTCGCGCCTGAAAGCGGCCGCACGGAACCCTCGACGAGCAACGATGCGGCCTGAACTTGGAGCGCTAAATTTCAGTTTGCTCGGAGTGCGTGCCATAGACCGTCGAATCGAGGCCGATGGAGGCAACCCAACGGTGTACGATGCGGGCATACTGTCGCGTGGAGACATGAGGTGAAGTGGAGAGCCGGCTCGGAAACAGGTATTGCTCCGGCTTCAAATTCGCTCTCTCGATCCACGCGGTGACGGCAACCCTCGTCGGTTCGGTCAATGTGAAAGTCGCGCAAGCGACTCACGAAACTCCCTTGTATGTTGGGTTTGAAGATATATATAAATGAAATGTGGTCTGTGGAGCTTGTGGGCAAAGGGGCGCGCGGTGGGAAACGCGAAGCGTTTTCCACGGCAAGCGACCCGGTTCGCCGCAGGCGAATTGTCCACAAATCCACAGACCTGTGGTTTCGGTGCGGTAGCTCGTCACTCCCTTGGGACGCCAAGCCCGTGGAGAAGCAAAGAGCGCCGTACCGTCTTCTCAAGGCAAACCCGAACGGTTGCTTGGGCGACAGAGCCCGTATTTTTGCAAGGATGGGTACCATGAGCGCGAACGAGGTTGAGACTTTCGTAGGGATTGATGTCTCCAAGAATACGCTGGACATCCGCATCGAGCCGGCCAGCGAAAGCCTGCAGGTCGCCTACGACGATCCAGGCGTCAAGGAAGTATGTCATCGTCTCGTAAAGGCTGCTCCCGCACTGATTGTCGTGGAGGCGACCGGTGGCCTGGAAACGCGGCTGGCCAGCACGCTGCTGGCCAAGGGCCTGCCCGTGGCCGTTGTCAATCCACGCCAGACACGGGATTTTGCCAAGGCGACGGGAGAGCTAGCGAAGACCGATCGGATTGATGCGGCCGTTTTGTGCCGGTTTGCTCAAGCCATTCGGCCCGCGGTGCGTCCCTTCAAGGATGCCGAGACACGTGAGCTGGATGAGTTGGTGAGCCGGCGCCATCAACTGGTCGAAAACCGGGTTCAAGAGACGCTACGCCTTGGCACCGCAGCCTCCAGAATGCTGCAGAAGAGCTTGAAGAGCCACATTATCTGGCTGGACAAACAGATCACCACTTTGGACGATGACCTGAACACACGCCTGCGGAATTCCGATGCGTGGAAAGCCAAAGACGATTTGCTGCGCGGGATTCCCGGCGTCGGGCCGGTAACCAGTGTGACCATGACGGCCAAATGCCCGGAACTGGGGCAACTCAACCGGCAACGGATCGCCAAGCTCGTCGGCGTCGCGCCCCTGGCCAACGACAGTGGCAAGCACCGGGGCAAACGCTTCGTTTGGGGCGGTCGGGCGGACGTCAGGGCCGCGCTATACATGGCAACGGTTTCCGCGATTCGCTGCAATCCGACGATCAAAGCTTTCGCAGATCGTCTCAAAGGGGCCGGGAAACCGGCCAAGGTGGTCATCGTCGCCTGTATGCGCAAATTGCTTACGATCATGAATGCTATGGTTAAAAACAACACCCCTTGGCAACCAGAAAACGCTTGACGTCAAACACGGTTGCTTCTCCCCTTGCTTGAGAAGGGGCAGGGGAAGAGGGAAACGGTCATGACTTTCATGATTTGGGGTGTCTCCACGTGTCATGACCGTTAGTTCGAACTGGACTGGCCGTTGGGTCTTTCGCTGCACAACCATCGCCCGCGTCAAAACTTGGCCGCCATGCGCAATGTCGCGGACCCGCAGGTTCACGAGATCGCAGCCGCGCAGCTTGCCTTTGTTCCAGGGTTCCCGACTGCGAGTGGCTTCCATTTCAGACTCCTTTGTGATTGATCGAAGTCTGATTGTTCTCTGCCAGGCCAACGGCTGCTTTCGGCGCACCGGTTGGATGCGTACAATCGGCCACAAGCGGACCAGCGGCCAGCCCCTCAATTGAGGCGATGAGCGTCAGCAACGCCCATCGACTGCTGACGCTCTCACATCTCTGCGACTGCCAGCATCTCGGGCCAATCCAGCCATTCGGAACAATCGCGGAATGCTGGCTGTCTTGATGAGGCTTCTCCGGGGTTGGCGGCAGGTCGGCCCTGCCAACACTACGATGGGTATCTGGCGCCGAACAGGTTCGGTGCCGGCCCACGCCACAGGGGCTCCAGCGACTATGGCACTTTGCCTTTCACGACCCAGGCCGTTGCGGCGTAGGACCGTGGACCATCGACCTCTCCGTCTAGATACGCCAGCTTGACCATGTCTCGAAGCTTTTCCCGCGCTTGCATGCCAAGGGTGCCGACGTAGGCCGCGATCGGTCCATCCTTGCCTTCTGCGGGTACCCAGAAGTCGGCAAAGGATACGAAATCCATGCGGATGGTCAGCATGCCGTCCACGACACCAACCAGACCGGCCTCACGCCACGCGCGCGCCAAGTCTCCGGGGCGACTCATGGGCTTGGTGTACGCTCGCGCTCTGTCCTCATTTCCGTGTTCATCGAGCATGGCTGCCGTATCGAAGATCAGACGAACGCAGACGAGCCCTCCGCGTGTGTCCCACGTCGCGGCGGCGACAATTCCGCCCGGACGCGTGACACGCCGCATCTCGCGCACAGCGAGATCGGCCTGGGGAATGAATTGCAGGACCAGCAGCGAGAGGGTGTGGTCAAACGAAGCGTCCGGAAATGGCAGAGCACAAGCGTCTCCCACTTCGAAGTCGACGCGCGCATCGCGATTCCGTCGCTTGGCGTGGTCGACGTAAGCGGCTGAAAAATCAATGCCACGCACGCTGCCAATGGCCGGGTTCCGGGCAATGCTGAAACTCAGATTGCCCGTGCCGCACCCGACATCGAGGACGCGCTCTGCTGCCGCAATCCCCGCGAAGTCAATGAACAGGGGCGCGAGACGACGGCTCCATCGGCCCATCTGGACCTCGTAACCGTCCCCGTCCGAGGCAACGAATGTTGATGAAATCGCCATGTGGTCTGCGACAGATGCATTGGTTTGGCCGCTAACGATCATGACAGTCGAGATACCCCGGATGATGAAAGTCATGACCGTCCCCCCTCTTCCCCCGGCCCTTCTCCCGCAGGGGGAGAAGGGAGGTTCGTGAGTCGCTTACGCGACTTTCACATTAACCGAGCGCTCGGCCTCAGGCTTGGTCGACTGTCACTGCGGCTTCAAGCCAATCGCATTGACAAGCGCTGCGTTGACGGCAATCTCCTTCTCGACATGCGCGTCGAACTCGGTCGGGGTCATGACCATCGGATCGATGCCCAGTGTCGCCAGCTTGTTCTTCACCTTGGGCTCTTGCAGCGCTTTGAGCGTCTCGTGGTGAAGCTTCTCGACGATACCGCGCGGCGTCTTCGCCGGCAGAAACACGCCCAACCAGAGCGGATACTCGGCATTGGCGAAGCCGGCCTCCAGTGTAGTCGGCACGTCCGGCAGCAAGGAAGAACGTTGGGCGCCATTCACCAAGAGCGCAGTGAGCTTGCCCTCCCGAACCCGAGGCGCCACGACGCCAACGGGCCCGAAGAAGAAATCGACCCGTCCGGTCATCACCTCGGTGAGAACTTCCGACCCGCCCTTGAGTGGAACATGCACGGCCTCGATTCCCGCGCTCGACCGAAAACGTTCCGCGCTGAGATGAGTCGCAGTCCCGACACCGGCTGACGCGTAATTCATCGCGCCAGGCGTCGCCTTGGCTGCGGCAACGAGTTCGCCCACTGTCGTCCACCCTTTGGCTGGCGGGACGACCAGGACATTGGGCAGGATGCCGAGCGGGATGACTGCAGCGAAGTCCCGCGCCGGGTGGTAGTTCAGGTTCAGATGAAGCGACGGCGCTATGGCGTGTGCGGACGAGTTGACCAGCAGGGTGTAGCCATCGGGTTCCGACTTGGCAACGACGCTTGCACCGATCGTTTGCCCTGCGCCGGGACGGTTCTCGACGATGACGGGCTGCCCGAGTTGCGTCGACACCTGTTCGAAGACGACACGCGCGGCAATATCGGCCATGCTGCCGGGCGCGATCGGCACGATCGCCCTCAGCGGTTTCGACGGCCAGGTCTGTGCTTCGGCGGCGAATGTCGTGACGGTCAGGCCGAGCGCAAGTACGCGCATCAAGAGCATCGATTTCACGGCTTTCTCCTTTAAGAGGAACGCAATTTGCACATCAACTATGGCGCAATGCTGTTTAGCAATCCAATATAGAATTTCTCTCGTTACTTATGCCGATCAGGCATAACTGCTGGTATGGACCTTCGACACGCGCGAACCTTCGTCACCGTTGCAGACCTGGGCACCGTCTCCAAGGCAGCGGCACGTCTGCACATTGCTCAGCCTGCCCTGTCCCGGCAGATCCGCGATCTTGAGCAGGAGCTCGGTCTTAAACTCTTCGATCGTGTAGGACGCCGTCTCGTGCTGACTGGCGAGGGCGAGCAGTTGCTTGGCGACTGCCGTAGTTTGTTGAACTGCGCCAGCTCGATCGGCGAGCGCGCGCAACAGCTTCGGCGCGGCGACGGGGGCATACTGAAGGTAGCGGCCTCCCCTCAGTTCATCGAAGGCACCCTTTCCGGGTTCCTGGACCGATTCACGCAGCGTTACCCCAACGTGCAGGTCAAGGTGATCGAGGCAATTGCGTGGTCCGACACCCTCGGAATGCTCGAGCGTGGCGAGATTCACCTTGGTCAGAATCTGCTTCGTGTGGTTCAGCCCGACGATCCGCACTTTGCGAGCCACCCGCTGGAGGCGGTAGACCTGCTTGCCGCTTCGCATGCGCCGTTGATGCTTGGAAAGAGCGGAGCGATCGAGATCGCGCACCTCGCCAGCCAGCCGCTCCTTGTGCTGGATACCAGCTTTTTATCCCGCCGCACCTTCGACGCCACCTGCCGCCTGGCAGGCATCGAGGCCAATATCGTTTTTGAGAGCCGGACACCGCATACGCTGCTGGCAATGGCTGAGAGTGGGCACGGTGTAGCCATCGTTCCCTCTGCAGTACGTATCGATCGGTATCCGCTGCACATCGTTCGGATCACCGACGGGGGCAAACCGTTGCGCGAGCACCTGGCCGTCTTCTGGGACAAGCGGCGCTCCCTGCCGTCCTACGCAACGGCCTTTTGCGATATGCTGGCGGAGTACGTGCGCGAAGTGTTCCCAATTTCCCGACCGTCCGAACCATAGACTGACCACGAAGACGTCCCAACAGCCTTGCCAAACGCGCAGCAACCGCGAGGAGATGAAACTGAGAATCAGAAACGAAACCGACTTCTGGTCGGGCGTGATGTTCATCGCGTTCGGGCTGTTTTTCGCGGCGTTCGCGACCCGCTATGACTTTGGTACCGCACAGGTCATGGGGCCGGCGTATTTCCCGACCGTGCTGGGCGGGCTGCTCGCGCTTGTCGGCGTGCTGGTGGCCTTGGCCGGACTGGGGCGTGAGGGAGAAGGCGGCAAGCTCGAGAGGTTCCATTTCGCCGAGCTGGCATGGGTGCTCGGTGCGGTGCTCATATATGCAGCGATACTGCGCTGGGCGGGCCTGCTGGTGTCCATGCTCGCACTGATCGTGATCTCCAGCTTCGCGAGCCACGAGTTCCGCTGGAAGGAAGCGATCATCCTGTCGATCGTTATGGCCGTGATCACGTACCTCGTCTTCATCATGGGCCTAAAGCTTACGATCCCGGTCCTGCCGGCGTTCCTCAAGAACTAGACGGACTCAGCGGAGACGGCTTTGGAACTGTTGGACAACCTCGCGATCGGCTTCGACACTGCGCTGACGCTGCAGAACCTTTTTTATGCGTTTGCCGGCTGCCTGATCGGCACGCTGATCGGCGTGCTGCCCGGCGTCGGACCGGTCGCCACCCTGGCGATGCTGCTGCCGACCACCTACGCGCTGGAACCGACCTCGGCACTGATCATGCTGGCCGGGATCTACTACGGTGCGCAGTACGGCGGCTCGACGACGGCGATTCTGGTCAATCTGCCCGGTGAATCGTCTTCCGTCGTGACCTGTCTCGACGGCTACCAGATGGCGCGCCAGGGTCGCGCGGGGGCGGCGCTCGGTACAGCGGCAATCGGCTCATTCATTGCCGGAACCTTCGCAACGGTTCTGGTCGCGGCGTTTGCGCCGCCGCTGACCGAACTCGCGTTCAAGTTCGGTCCTGCCGAATACGTCTCGCTGATGCTGCTGGGCCTGATCGGCGCCGTCGTACTCGCGTCGGGTTCACTGATCAAGGCGGTCGGGATGATCGTGCTCGGGCTGCTGCTCGGATTGGTCGGCACCGACGTGAACTCGGGCGTGTCACGCTTCAGCTTCGGCATTCCAGAGCTGACCGACGGAATCGGCTTCGTCGCGGTGGCGATGGGCGTATTCGGGTTTGCCGAGATCATCGCCAATGTGGAGAAGAAAGGCCAGCGCGAGGTGTTGACCAGCAACGTCGGCTCGGTCATGCCGAACGGCAAGGAGATGAAGGAGGCGGCGCCGGCGGTCGCGCGCGGCACGCTCCTCGGTTCGATTCTCGGCATACTGCCTGGCGGCGGCGCGCTGCTCGCGGCCTTTGCGGCGTACGCGGTCGAAAAGAAACTCGCGGGTCCGAATGCCGATCCGCCATTCGGCAAGGGCAACATCCGCGGCGTCGCCGGCCCGGAGTCGGCCAATAACGCGGGCGCGCAGACCTCGTTCATCCCGATGCTGACGCTCGGCATACCGTCCAACGCAGTGATGGCGTTGATGATCGGCGCGATGACGATCCACAACATCCAGCCCGGCCCACAGGTGATGACGAGCAATCCGACGCTCTTCTGGGGCCTGATCGCATCGATGTGGATCGGCAACCTGATGCTGGTGATCCTGAACCTACCGCTGATCGGGCTGTGGATCCAGTTGCTCAAGGTGCCGTACCGGATGCTGTATCCGGCAATCCTGGCGTTCTGCTGTATCGGCGTGTACTCGATCAATAACACGACCTTCGACGTGTTAGTGACCGTCTTCTTCGGCGCGCTGGGTTATCTGTTCTACAAGCTGCACTGCGAGCCCGCACCGCTGATCCTGGGCTTCATCCTCGGCCCGATGATGGAGGAGAACTTGCGGCGGGCGATGCTGCTGTCGCGCGGTGACCCGACCACGTTCGTCACAAGCCCGCTCTCGCTCGGCCTGCTGCTTGCGGCCCTGGCGTTATTGGGCATCGCGACGTTTCCGGCGATCAAGTCCAAACGCCAGGAGACGTTCCAGGAAGCGGACTGAGCCGACGAGGCCAAGCTCCAGAAAGCACGAAGCCCGGCCAAGCGGGGCGGTGTGTTTCTTGATCTGCGTGCGCGGTGCTGCGGAAGCGGTCGTCGCGCCTTCCTCGCCCAGCACTTCACTCCCGGTATCGCAGAGATTTCATGGTCATGGTGGGTCCGTGGCACGCCGACACAATGAGAATCAACCACCGCCGAGCGCGAGGACTTCTGGCAGGATAGGTGGAGCGTCATGGATCCACGTCTTGGCCGGAGGAGTGACGGTGGTTGCAACGAGTGCCGGAGATTGGGTGCACTGCGGTCGCGTGTTCCGCGCCGCGGAGATTGCCGACCTCTGCGCGACGGTGGCGTGGCTGCCGGGATTGGCGCGCAAGGAGTTGGCAGCGACGGTCTGCGAGCATTTAGGCTGGACCACGCTGACGGGGACGGCGAAGCTCAGTGCCTGCCTGGAGTTCCTGGAGCGTCTGCAGGCCACCGGACGGCTGGCACTGCCGGCGGTGCGGCC
>NZ_JAZKTZ010000020.1:0-43717 GCF_036625345.1 Candidatus Accumulibacter meliphilus
GATCGCCACCTCCTTGCCGAGGGGTATTCGGCGTTTGCGGTCCGCCCGCCGGGCGAGCGGCCGGAGTATCTGGTGATCGAGTTCATCGAGCCGGCCCAGGGTAACGAAGCCGCGATGGGTCTTGATCTACTCAGCGAAAACGCGCGTCGAGACGCGCATCGAGCGTGCGCGCGCGACTGGCGCAGCGGCGGCCACGGCGCCAATAACCCTGGTTCAGGAAACCGGACGGCAGACCAGCTTTCTGTTGATCGTGCCGATTTATCGCAATGCGGCGTCGATAGCGACCACGGAAGAGGGACAGGATGCCTTCCTGGGCGTCGTTTACGCGGCCTTTCGCATGGAGGATCTGGCCCGCGGCGTTTTCGGAGACGATCCGCAGCGTTTCGACCTGTCGGTCGACGATGTCGGTCTCGTTGGCACGCGCCGCTGGCGGTGTTGCCGACGCGCAGCCCCTGCTGCGCCTGACGGTCGTCGAGAGCAAGTCCCAGCGCGTCTTACAGTCAGCGAACGAGGCTGCTCGACTTCGCCGGTCGACAGTGGCGCCTGCGCATCGATGCCAGCGACGCGCAGGCGCGTAGTCAAGCGTACCGCCACGGTGGTTCTGGCTGGCGGTACGCTGATCAGCATGCTGATGTTCGCCCTCCTGCAGTCCTTCGCCGGATCGCGCGCGCGCGCCCTCGAACTGGCCGACGGCATGACCCACGAACTGCGCGAATCGGAGGCCCGTACGCGTGCCGTGCTCGACAACACTCTCGATGCGATCATCACCATTGACGAGCAGGGGCTGATCGAAAGCTTCAATCTGGCCGCCGAGAGGCTGTTCCGCTACACCACCACGGAGGTACTCGGGCGCAATGTCAAGATGCTGATGCCCGCGCCTTACGCCGACGCCCATGACGGCTATCTCCGTGCTTATCGGCAAACCCGGGTGCGCAAGATCATTGGTATCGATCGCGAAGTCCTTGGCCAGCGTGCCGACGGCAGTTGTTTTGCGATGGAGTTGGCGGTGACCGAGGTGATCGTGAACGACCGCCGTCGTTTCATCGGGCTGGCGCGCGACATTACCGAACGCAAGAAAATGGAGCAACTCAAGACCGAGTTCGTGTCCACGGTCAGCCATGAGCTGCGCACGCCGCTGACGTCGATTCGTGGTTCGCTGGGTCTGCTCGAAGGCGGCATCGGCGGGCAACTGCCGGCGCCGGCGAAAGCGCTGATCGGTATCGCCGCCAACAACTGCGATCGCCTGGTCGACCTGATCAACGATATTCTCGATATTGAAAGAATTGCCTCGGGCAGGATGAACTTCCAGTTCGCCACGCAGCCGCTGCTGCCCTTGATCGAGCAGGCGCTGGAGGCGAACCAGGGTTTTGCCGTACAGCATGAGGTGCGCCTCGAACTCGTCGCCCGCCCGGCCCAGGGCAGGGCGCGCATCGACGCCGACCGTTTTCTGCAGGTGCTTGCCAATCTGCTGTCGAACGCCGCCAAGTTTTCGCCGCCTGGCGAGGCGGTCGAGGTCTCCTTGCTGCGCCGCGGCGATCGCCTGCGCATAGAAGTTGCCGATCATGGCCCAGGCATCCCGGAGGAGTTTCGGGCGCGGATTTTCGAGAAGTTTTCGCAGGCCGACGGGTCGACGACGCGCGCCAGGGGCGGTTCGGGTCTTGGCCTGTCGATCTCGAAGGCGCTGGTCGAGCGCATGGGCGGTGCCATCGGCTTCAGCAGCGAGCCGGGTCAGGGCGCCCGCTTCTGGTGCGAGTTGCCCGAGGTCATGGCCGAGAGCGCGTCAATGATCGTGCCGCTGGCGAGCGCCGACGCGCCACGGGTACTCGTTTGCGCAGACGATGCTGACGTCGCGCAGCTCCTGGCGACGGTGTTGAAGCGCGCCGGATACGAGGTCGATCTGGCAGCAAGTGCGGCGCAGGCCAGAGAGTATCTCGGCAGCCGGCAGTACGCGGCGATGACGCTCGATATGGGCCTGCCCGACGAGACCGGCAGTCGACCTGCTGAGCAGCCTGCGTGCCGCCAAGGGCGGTTTCGAGGTGCCGGTAGTGGTTATCTCGGGATCGCACGATCTGGCGACGCCAGCGCTCGGTGGCGCCCTGGCGGTGGTCGACTGGCTCGACAAGCCGGTCGATGTACAGCGACTCACCGCCGCGCTGAAGCGGGCGATTCACGGGCCGGCGTCGCGGTGCGCGCGCATCCTGCATGTCGAGGACGACGCCGATCTGGTGCACATCGTTGCCGCCCAGTTCGGCAGCCTGGCAGAAATCATTGCGGCGCGTACGCTGTCCACAGCCAAGGACGAGCTGGCGACGCGGACTTTCGATGTGGTCATTCTCGACCTTGGCTTGCCGGACGGCTCGGGGCTGGAACTTCTGCCAGTGATCCAGGGACTGGAGCATCCGCCACCGGTGGTCGTCTTTTCTGCCAGCGACACCGCGACCCGAGTCGATGTGCAGCAGGCAGTCGCTGCCAGCCTCGTCAAGTCGCGTACCTCCAACGAGCGGCTGTTGCAGATTGTCCGTGAGTTGACGCAGCCGACGCAAGCGGCTGAAGCAGCCGGAGCCCGGCGGCAGCTGGTGACGGCCGGCAGGGAAGAGCAGGAGATCGCATGACAATAAGGAGAACGACGATGAGCGCTAGCTTGCAACGGATTCTTTACGTCGAGGACGAAGTCGATATTCGCACGGTCGCCAAGTTGGCGCTCGAAGCCGTCGGCGGTTTCGAGGTCGAGGTCGCCGCTTCCGGCGATGAGGCGCTGCTGCGCGTGCGCGACTTCGCGCCCGATCTGCTGCTGCTCGACGTCATGATGCCGGGCATGGACGGGCCGGCGACCTTGCGCGCCTTGCGTGCGCAGTCGCAAACGGAGTTCGTGCCGGCGATCTTCATGACCGCGCGCGCGTTGCCCGGCGAGGTCGCGGCGCTCAAGGCAGAGGGCGCCTTGGGCGTGATTACCAAGCCTTTCGATCCGTTGGCGCTGGCCGATCAGCTGCGCATGTTCTGGGAGGCTCGCGATGCCTGAATTGCCCGCCGCTGCTGCCGCCCAACTGGCGGCGCAACTGGCCGAGCTGGGCGAGGAATTCCAGCGCTCGCTGCCGGCGCGAGTGGGCCAGATCGAGGCTGCAGTGATGGCTCTCGGCGCGAGCTGGGGGGAGTGTGCGGATGGGGAGGGTTGGCGGTGCGGCGAGAGTTGCGAAGCGGCGCTGCGCGAACTGTCTGCCGCCGCGCATCGCCTCGCCGGCGCCGCCGGAACTTTCGGCTATCCCGCGCTCGGCGCCACGGCTCTCCAGATGGAGGCACTGGCACGCCAGCTGCAGGCCGATCCGGCAGCACGAGTGGTGGGCAGTGCCAGTGCCAGGGAGACTTTCGCGCGGCTTCTGGCGACGCTGAAGGCGGCGGTGGACGACGGCGCCGTTGCTGATCAGCGCGGCAGTGAGCGCCGCAAGCGTCGGCGGTTTGGCGACTGCTCCGGCGCCGCGGCCGGCGCCTGTGCTGGTCGTCGGGGACGACGAATGAGCGCCAGCGCCTTGCTCGCGATGCTCGCCAAGCGCCTGGGCCGCAATCGCGTCGACTTTGGCGGCGCACTCCTCGGAGACAAGACATGAACGACAGCATGCCGGCGGGCAAACGCATCCTGGTCGTCGAGGACGATGCACTCGTTGCCCGGGCCCTGGCGCTGCGCCTGGCCGCGCTCGGTTACGCTGTCGCCGGGCCGGTGGCCTCTGGCGAAGAGGCGGTGGCTGCGGCGGCGCGTGAGCGGCCCGACCTGGTGTTGATGGACATCGTTCTACCTGGCGCCGTAGACGGCATCGACGCGGCGCGGGTGATTATCGACGAGCAACGTGTGCCACTGCTCTATCTGACCGCCTACGCCGACGAGGAGCGCTTCGCGCGTGCGCGCATCACCGCGCCGCATGCTTATCTCATCAAACCCTATAGCGACCGCGAGCTGCAATTGGCGATTGAGCTGGCGCTGCAGCGGCACCAGCACGAGGCCTTGTTGCTTCTCGAAGCCGAGCACCAGGAGCGCCGTATCGACGAATTGGCGACAACGCTGGCGGCGCTCGTCGAAGGTTCGACCGACTGCATCTCCGCCAAGGATTCCGACGGCCGCTACATCCTCTGCAACCGTGCCGTGGAAAGTTTGCTCGGCCGGCAGCGCCAGGACATTCTCGGCCATCGTGACGAGGAGTTCTTCCCGGCCGGGATGGCTGCACGCCTGCGCGCCGACGACCAACGCCTGATGTCGGCGGCGGCGACCGAGACCTGCGAGGAAGAAATCAGCGGCGCCGCAGGCGGCGAGCGCACCTATCTGACGACCAAGGGCTGTCTGCGCATTGCCGGCGAGACGGTGGGCGTCTTCGCCATTGCCCGCGACATCAGCGGACGCAAGGAAGCCGAGCGGCGTCTGCGCCGGCTGAGTGGTTTTTTCAACGCCGTTGCGCAGATCAACCAGGCGATCATGCACGCCGAATCGGCCGCGGCCTTGCTGGTCAGCGCCTGCAAAATCGTCGTCCGCCACGGCGAAGTCGACGGTGCCTGGGTCGGCCTGCTCGACGCCGACGGCTGGATCGAGGTCGTCGCCGATTCCGGCATGGCCGGCGAATACCTGCGCGGGCTGCGCATTTCGATCGACGCGCAGCGGGCGGAGGGGCACGGCCCTAACGGCGCTGCCATGCGCGATGGCCGCCCGGCGATCTGCAACGACTTCCTGAACGACCCGCGTACGGGCCCCTGGCAGGAACGTGCCAGGGCGGCGGGCATCGCCGCTGCGGCGGTGTTTCCGATCCGCCGCGCTGGCGCCGTGGTCGGCGTCTTCAGCCTCTACGCTGGCGAAGTCGCTTATTTCGACGAGGAATTGATCGAACTGCTCGGCGAGTTGGCCAGCGACATCTCCTTCGCGCTCGATAAATTCAGCGCCGATGAGCGTCGGCAGCGTGCCGAGGCCGAGTTGCACAGCGCTCTCGATCGCCTGCACGAGGTCTCGGCACGGCTGATCGGCGTGCAGGAAGAGGAGCGGCGGCGCCTGGCCCGCGATCTGCACGACGACATCGGGCAGAACCTGACGATGATAAAAATCGTGCTGCTAGGCATGCGACCCTGGCCTGCGGGCGGCGACCGCGACGAAGTTCAGGAAGCCGCCGACATCGCCGATCGCACCCTGCAGCGTGTACGCGCCCTGTCGGTCGAGCTACGCCCGCCGCAGCTCGACGACCTGGGTCTGCTGGCGGCACTGCGCGCGCATCTCGACAACACCTGCCGCCAGGCCGGAATCGAGGCCCGCTTTATTGCCGACGAAGGCATGCCGCAGCCGCCGGAGGAGATTGCCATCGCCTGCTTCCGCATCGCCCAGGAGGCGCTGAACAATGCCGTCCGCCACGCCGGCGCGAGTGCGCTGGTGCTCGAACTGCGGCTTGCAAAAGGCTCGCTGGTGCTGTCCGTGCGCGACGATGGCCGTGGCTTTGATGCCGCAGCGGCTCTTGCCGGTGCGGCGCGCGGCAAGAGCCTCGGTCTGCTCTCGATGCAGGAACGCGCGGCGCTCGTCGGCGGGCAGCTGGAGCTGCTTTCGGAGCCGGCGCGGCGCGCCGGCAGCGAGCTGCGGGTGACGCTGCCGCTGCCACTGTCCGGAGCGCGTCAATGAGTGAGTGCATCCGCGTCCTTCTCGCCGACGATCACGGCCTGGTGCGCGCCGGCATTCGTTCGCTGCTGGGCGGGGTCAACGGCGTCGAAGTCGTCGGCGAAGCCGACGACGGCGCTGGCGCCATCGCGCGCGTCGGCGAGTGCCTGCCGGATGTGCTGCTGATCGACATCGCCATGAAGGACATGAACGGGCTGCTGGCGACCGCCGAAATCCGTCGCCACTATCCGGCGGTACGGGTGATCGTGTTGTCGATGCACAGCGATGCCGAGTACGTGCTGCAGGCGCTACAGGCCGGTGCCACCGGCTACCTGATCAAGGACGCGGCGCCGATCGAACTGGAACTCGCGCTGCGCGCGGTAATGCGCGGCGAAAGCTGGCTATCGCCAAGCATTTCGCGGCAGGTGGTCGACGGCTATCTTGCCCGTCTCAACGGTGACCCTCCGGCCGCCGATGCCCTGACGCCGCGCCAACGCGAGATCCTTTGCCGTATCGCCGCCGGCAACGGGGTCAAGGAGATCGCCTTCGATCTCGGTATCAGCACCAAGACCGTCGAGTCGCACCGCGCCCAGATCATGGAGCGGCTGGGAATACACGAGGTCGCTGGCCTGACCCGCTACGCCATTCGCAACGGACTGGTTTCCGCCTCCGCTTAGGCTTGTCCGCGCCTGAGGCGATTGCCGACCGGGATTTTTCTGGTCGAGTCTGGGGGATTGCCCGATGGCGCCGGGCCGTCGCAGCCGCCAGACTGACAGCCATCTTCAATGCAGTGGATGGCTGTCATGCGTGTGATCAAGGTGTTGTTGGTCGATGATTCTCCCGACTTTCGCAAGCTGCTGGGCCGCCTGCTGCGCGGGCTGGGTTTCGAGATAGCCGCGAGCGTCGGCTCCGGGGAAGAAGCGCTGCAGCTTCTCGCCAGCGAGCACCCCGATGTCGTCATTCTCGATATCGCGATGCCAGGCTTGAGTGGCCTTGAAACCGCGCAGCGCATCCGCGCGCTATCTGCGGACGTCAAGTTGCTGATTCTTTCCCTGCACGCGACCCCGGAGTATCAGGAAGCGGCGGCGGCGATCGGCGTCGACGCCTACGTCTGCAAGTCCAATCTGGTGCCTGAATTGCCGCGCGTGCTGGCTGAGCTGAGCGCATGAAAGCCGACCTCGCGCCTGGCTCACCGGCGTGTCTCGCCCAGCCGCCGGACGCTGCTGAGGAAACGCGCAGCCTGCTTGCGCTGACGGCCGCCGAGGCGCGCTACCGTGGCGTACTCGAAGCGGCCGCCGACGCCATTTTTCTGGTCGATGCGGGCGGCAGCATCCTGCTCGCCAACAGCAGCGCCGAACGGATGTTCGGCTATCGTCCGGGTTCCCTGAGCGGACTATGCATCGACCTGCTGGTTCCCGAGGCCAAGCGTGCGGCGCATGGTGAGCACCGCGCCCGCTTTGACGCGCAGCCGCGCCACGGCAGCAGGCGCCTCACGCATCTCGCCGGACAGCGTCGCGATGGCAGCGTCTTCCCCGCCGAGATCAGCCTGAGCTACATCAACGAAGCTTCCGGAACGATCGTCACCTGCGCCGTTCGTGACGTCAGCGAACGCGACCGCCAGGCGCTGGCACTGCGGCGGCTGAATGCCTCGCTGCGTCTGATCCACGATTGCAACGCGGCGCTGGTGCGCGCCGGCAGCGAGAGCGAGATGATCGCCGGGCATCGTTGACCGCCTGCATCGACAAGGCGGCTATTCGGCGGTGTGGGTCGAGCTTGTCGATCGCGAGCATGGCGAGGCTCGCCTGGCGGTCGAAGCCGCGGCCCTGGTCGCGGCGTCTTCTCTGGACTCGCTGGATGGCGATCTCTGGCGTAGCGGCTTTCGCCGCCAGTTGACGCTGCCTGCCCTGGAGCAGGGGCAGGCGCGAAGCTGCCTGTTTGCAGCGGCCGACGGCCTTGCCGAATGGAGCGCCGACCTTGCCGCTTGCGGGCAGTGCGCGGGATGGCCCTGCCGCTGGTCGGGCGTGGCGTGCCGATCGGCATCCTCAACCTGCTGACGGCCGCTCCACAATGGCTTCGATGAAGACGCCTGCAAGGTGCTCGAAGAGCTCGCCGACGACCTTGCCTACGGGATTTTCGCGCAGCGCGCCGAAGCCGGCATGCGGCTCCTCAAGCGTGCTGTCGAAGCGTCGGCCAACGGCGTCATGATCACCGATGCGCTCCAGCACGATCACCCGATCACCTACGTCAATCCTGGCTTTGAAGCGATCACCGGTTATAGCGCCAGCGAAGTGCTCGGCAACAGCGGCCGTTTTCTGCTCGCTGGCGACCGCGATCAGTTGGCGCTCAACGAGTTGCGTCAGGCGCTGCGCGAGCGCCGCGGTACGCAGGTGACGCTGCGTTGTTTGCGCAAGGACGGGTCGCCGCTGTGGGCCGAACTGAACGTCTCGCCGGTGTGCTCGGCCGATGGCACGCTCGGCCACTTCGTCAGTGTCTTCCACGATATCAGTGAGCGTCGGCGTTACGAAGAGGAGCTCGAACACCAGGCCAACCATGACTCGCTGACCGGATTGCCCAACCGCAACCTGCTGCGCGACCGTCAGCAGCAGGCGATTGCCTATGCCGAACGGCACGATTCGAGCCTGGCTCTGCTGGCTGTCGATATCGACCAGTTCAAACGGGTCAATAACAGCCATGGGCACGGCTATGGCGACCAGTTGCTGCGTATCGTCGCCGAGCGGCTCGCCGACAGCGTGCGCGACGGTGATACGGTTGCCCGTCTGGGCGGTGACGAGTTCGTGATCATTCTCGCCGAGCCGCTCGGCGATGATGAAGTGGCGCGCGTCATCGCGCGCATCCTGGAAAAAGTGGCGCAGCCGGTCGATCTCGATGGGCATGCGCTGGCGATCAGTTGCAGCATCGGCGCCAGTCTTTTCCCGCGTGACGGTCGCGATCCGGAGACCCTGTTGAAGAACGCCGACGCGGCCATGCATCGCGCCAAGGCCAGAGGCCGCGGCTCCTTCCACTTCTACCAGGCCGAGATGAACGAGCGGGTCGCCGGGCAATTGGCCATCGAAGCGGATCTCGGGCGCGCGCTCGAGCGTGGCGAGCTCGAGCTCCACTACCAGCCGCAGCTCGATCTGCTCAGCGGCAAAATCGTCGGCGCGGAAGCGCTGTTGCGCTGGCGGCATCCCGTGCGCGGGATGATTGCCCCCAAGGATTTCATCACCCTTGCCGAAGACACAGGCCTGATCGTGCCGATTGGTCAATGGGTCATCGAAACCGCCTGCCAGCAAGTGCGCGCCTGGCGGGACGCTGGCCTGGCGACGCCACGGCTGGCGATCAATCTGTCGGCGCGACAGTTCGAGAGTGACGATCTGGCCGAACAGCTGGCCGCCGCGGTCGCCCGCGCCGGGCTGGACGGCGGGGCCCTCGAAGTCGAACTGACGGAAAGCCTCGCTCTGCAGGACATCGACCGGGTGACCGCGATCCTGAAGAAGATTCGCCAGGCCGGGGTGACGATGGCCATGGATGATTTCGGGACCGGCTTCTCGTCGCTCGCCCATCTGCTGCGCATCACCGTCGACCGGATCAAGATCGACCGCTGCTTCGTGCGTGACATTCTCAGCGACCGCACCGCGGCGGCCGTCGCGCTGGCGGTGATCGCCATGGCCAAGAGCCTGGGGGTGACGGTCATTGCCGAAGGCGTCGAGACCGAGGCGCAGCTGGAGTTCCTGCGCGACAGCGCTTGCGATGAAATGCAGGGCTTTTACTTCAGCCGACCCTTGCCTAGCCAGGAATTCGAGGTCCTGCTGCGCGAGGCGCGTGGCCTGAGCTTTGCCGGGAGCAGCGCGGCCGAAGACAAGGATGACGGCGCGCCGACGCTCCTGCTGCGGGGAGTCTGAGCGAAGCCAGCGCCAGACCCTGTTATCATGCCGCCCTTTCCACGCATTCTTGAAGAAAAGACATGAGAAAACAGACCTCGCTAGTGATCGTCGCCCTTCTGGCCGTAACACTGCTCGCCGCCTGTGGCAAGAAGGAAGCCACTCCGCAAAGCACCGCAGCAGCAGCGGCACCGGCACCGGCGGCAATGATCGTCGTCGGACTGGACGACAATTTTCCGCCGATGGGCTTTCGTGACGAAAGCAATACCCTGGTCGGTTTCGACATCGATCTGGCCAGCGAAGCCGGCAAGCGCCTGGGCGCCGAGGTGAGCTTCAAACCGATCGACTGGAATGCCAAGGAAGCCGAGTTGAGCAGCAAGCGGGTGGACGTCCTGTGGAACGGCCTGACGATCACCGACGCGCGCAAGGAAAAGATCCTGTTCACCACGCCGTATCTCGAAAACCGCCAGATCATCATTGTCACCGAAGGGTCGCCGGTGAACAGCAAAGCCGACCTGGCCGGCAAGGTGGTCGGCGTTCAGGACGGCAGCAGCGCCATCGAAGCGGTCGAGAAGGATGCTGCGACGGCCAAGTCGCTGCAGGAACTGAAGAAGTTTGGTGACAACGTGACGGCGCTGATGGATCTCAGCGTTGGCCGACTCGATGCGCTGGTGGTCGACGAGGTGGTCGGGCGCTACTACACCACCAAGAAGCCCGGTGAGTACCGCGTGCTCGAGGAGAACTTCGGGACCGAAGACTACGGCGTCGGTACTCGCAAGGACGACACCGAGCTGATGGCCAGGCTGCAGAAGGCGATGGACGAAATGAAGAATGACGGTTCCGCCGCCGCCATTTCGACGAAATGGTTCGGCAAGGACATCATCAAGAAATAGCCCGGACGGTTGGCGGGGGCGGCTTGCACGCTAGCCGCCCCACACCGGCTGTTGAGAAATAGCGCATGGATTATGTGATGCAAATAATGGGTCCCCTGCTCGAAGGCACAGGGGTCACCCTGCAGGTGTTCGTCATTACCTTCGTTCTGGCGGTACCGTTCGGCTTGTGCCTGGCGCTGCTGCGCGTTTCGCGTTTTGCTGCCGTCAGCGGCCTGGTCAACGGCTACATCTGGCTGATGCGCGGCACGCCCTTGATGCTGCAGATGCTGTTCATCTATTTCGCCCTGCCTTTCGTGCCGGTGATCGGCATTCGCCTGCCGGACTTCACGGCGGCGATCGTCGCCTTCGTTCTCAACTATGCGGCCTACTATCGCCGAGATTTTTCGCGCCGGCATCCAGTCGATCGACCGCGGTCAGTACGAGGGCGCGCGCGTGCTTGGCTTGAGCTACACGCAAACGATGCGCCGCATCGTGCTGCCGCAGGTCTTCAAGCGCATCCTGCCGCCGCTGAGCAACGAGACCATCACCCTGGTCAAGGACACTTCGCTGATTTACGTGCTGGCCATGAACGACCTGCTGCGCGCCGCGCGCGGCATCGTCCAGCGCGATTTCACAACCACGCCTTTCATCGTCGCCGCGGCTTTCTATCTGGTGATGACGCTGGTGCTGACGCTCGCTTTCCAGCATCTGGAAAAGAAGTACGCGGTGTACGATGAATAGCCCGATGATTCACGCGCTCGACGTGCACAAGCGCTTTGCTGCGGTGGAAGTACTCAAGGGCGTCTCGCTGGACGTCGGTAAGGGCGAAGTCGTGGCGATCATTGGTCCCTCCGGATCGGGCAAGAGCACTTTCCTGCGTTGCCTCAATCATCTCGAAACCATCGACCGTGGGCGCATCGACATCGAAGGCGAAACCCTCGTCGGCACGGACGAGACGGCGCTCTGCCGCTACGTCGCCGACATCGAACTGCGGCGCATCTGCCGCAAGATGGGCATGGTCTTTCAGCACTTCAACCTCTTTCCGCACTTGACCGTGCTGCAGAACCTCATCGAAGCACCGCTGACGGTCAAGGGATTGCGTCGCCAGGACGTTCTTCCCAAGGCTGACGAGCTGTTGCGTAAAGTTGGCTTGCTCGACAAGCGCGATAGCTACCCGGCGCGGCTCTCGGGTGGCCAGAAGCAGCGCGTGGCGATTGCCCGGGCGCTGGCCATGGAGCCGGACATCATGCTTTTCGACGAGCCGACCTCGGCGCTCGATCCGGAACTCACCGGCGAAGTCTTGCGCACCATCCGCGAGTTGGCCGAAGAACGGATGACGATGCTGGTGGTGACGCACGAGATGGCTTTTGCACGCGAGGTGGCCAGCCGCGTGGTGTTCATGGACGGCGGCGAAATTGTCGAAGCGCGTCCGGCGAAGGAGCTGTTTGCCGCCCCCGAACATCCGCGTACGCGGGCGTTTCTGGAGAACATGCTCTAAGACCGAGGACTGCCTGCGCCGAGCGCGCAGGGCGCAAGCACGAAAGCGCTTTGCCCGGCAGTCTTCCCCCTTCCTTGCACCTCGACCGTCAGAGAGCGCCAGCGGCCGCTCCGCGGAACGGTTGCGTGCTTTTGCCCATTCAGTAATTCAGTATTCGGAGACACGATGAATCAATCTTCCCGCGACGGTTTCACCAGCTCATTCGGCGTCCTGGTGGCGACGCTCGGCTCGGCCGTCGGACTCGGCAACATCTGGAAATTCCCTTCACTGACCGGCGCCAATGGCGGCGCCGGTTTCCTGCTCGTCTATCTGCTGGCAACCCTGCTGGTCGGTCTGCCGGTGATGATCGCCGAGACCATGCTCGGGCGTGCGGCGCGGGCCAACGCGGTGAGCGCTTTCGACCGGGTCGCGCCGCGCGGCCAGTGGTGGTGGAAGAGTATCGGCTGGATGGGCTTCGCGGCGGCAGTGCTGATTCTCGCCTTCTACTCGGAAGTGGCCGGCTGGGTCTATGCCTACGTCTTCAAAGCCATGGCCGGGCAGATCGCCACCACCGATCCGCAGCTGGCCGGCGCCATATTTGCCGAGTTGGTGGCGAATCCGCTTAGCTCGCTGTTCTGGCAGTGGGTGGTGTTGGCGGTGACCGGCAGCATCATCATGTTCGGCGTCGCCAAGGGCATTGAAGCGGTGACCCGCAAACTGATGCCGCTGCTCTTCATCCTGCTGCTGGTGCTCTGCGCGCGCAGCCTGACCCTGCCCGGAGCGAGCGCCGGCCTGAGCTTCCTGTTCAGCCCGGATCTGGCGAAAATCACCCCGGCCGTCCTGCTTACGGCGCTCGGCCTGGCCTTCTTCAAGCTCTCCATCGGCATGGGCTGCATGCTCACCTACGGCAGTTATTTCCGCGACAACCAGAACATCCCGGTGACCGCCACGCGGGTCATGTTTGCCGATTTGTCGGTATCCTTGCTGGCCGGTATGGCCATCTTTCCGGCCGTGTTTGCCTTCGGCTTTGAACCCGCGGCCGGCCCATCGCTGGTCTTCATGACCATTCCCGCCGTGTTTACGGCCATGCCCGGCGGCACGCTGTTCATGACTTTGTTCTTCATCCTGACGGCGATCGCCAGCGTTGGCGCGATGCTCTCGTTGCTCGAGGTGCCGGTGGCGATTCTCTCCGAACGCTATGGCCTGGGCCGCAAGCGCGCCTCCTTGTGCACCATCGGTGTGGTTGCCGCCCTGGGAGTGCCGGCAGCGCTGTCGGCAAGTCTGACCAGTGAGCTCAAGGTCTTCGGCATGAATCCCTTCGACCTCTTCGACTTCCTCAGTTCCAATGTGCTCCTGCCGCTCGGCGGGATTCTGATCTGTCTCTTCGTCGGCTGGGTCTATGGATTGCCGGAAATGGCCCGGCAGTTGAGCAACGCTGGAGCGCTGCGCAACAAGCGGCTGGTGAGCCTGGTTTTCTTCCTGGTTCGCTTCGTGGCGCCGCTGTCGATCGCCGCGGTGCTGCTGCATGGGCTGAAGGTGTTTTGAGGCCGGTAGCGCGCGACGGGTCGGTTTCCAGGCGGAACTGCAGCCTGGTGTAGTGGGCTGCATTCCTGATGAGATTTGCGGCAAGCATCGCCGACCTACCGTCATTGCGAGGAGGCGCAGCCGACGCGGCAATGACGGTGAGCGGGGGGCGGGTGCCGGCTGTGGCGACGAGGGCAGCGGGGTGGAAGATGCGACTGCCAGTCAGCAAAAGTCTTTCATGCTGCCTTCAGGCTCGCCGAAAGTCTCATCAACAACGCCGCACTACACTAGACTCCATTCTTTTGTGAACCGCCGTCCGCTTGCCAACCGCGCGACTTGCACGCCATGAATCTGCCGATCAAACCGCTGCGCGAGGATTCGACGTGCGTGCTCTCAACGACGCCGCATTGCTGCATCATTGCTCCGCTCGAGGGGTGGCTTGAACGCTGAGTCAGGCGCAAACTCAGCCGCGCTCGCCGCCCGAGCCGCCGCGTCGGGGCGACCGCTCTGGCTGTGGCTGGCTTCGCGCTTTGTTCTGGCCGGCGTACTGCCGCTGCTGGTGGTTGCTGCGCTGTTGCTGGCGGTGCCCCTACCACAGGCACGTGATGAGATTGACAGTCAGCAGCGAGCACTTGCCCGTGTCATCGCCAGCCAGGTGGAGGTACAGCTGCTCGGCGCCGAGCGCGAATTGTCGGCGACCGCCGCGCATCTTCGCCAGGGAGTTGGGCAGCCGCCGTCGTTCGCGTTAGACGCCCTGGACGCACACGCCGGCGTCGGTGATGTCTTCGCGGCGATTTACATCGTCGGCGCCGACGATGCCGTGTACGCCGTCGGGCTTCCCGCCGGACAGCGCGGCCAGCGGCAAGAGCCGTTGTCAATGGAGCTCTCCGACGGGGCGCTCCTGGGTCAGGCGCGTACGCGCGGCGGGCCGGTGTGGTCGGAGGTCTTCCTGTCGGAGGTCAGTGCACGCCTGGCGGTGAGCCTGGCGATTCCGGTCGGTGAAGACGTCCTGCTTGGCGAAGTATCGATCGATCGGCTCGGCGAGTTTCTTGAGCGCCTGCCAGGCGAAGCCGGGATGTCGACAATGATTCTCGACCGCCGTGGCGAGGTCATTGTCAGTTCACAAAGCCGTTCTGACGCTCGGCAACTCGAGCTCGCTCAGTTGCCGCTGCTTGGCGACGGCCTGCATGGGCGGTTCAGCAGCCGGAATTTCATCTGGGGCGGCGAGCGCTTTATTGGCACGCTGACCAGCATTCCGCAACTCGGCTGGATGGTTCTCGTCGCGCAGCCGCGAAGTGAGGCTTATGAACCTTTTCTGGCCACTTTCCGGGCTCTGGCTGCGGGCTTGTTGGCGGCACTGTTGTTGGCCATCAGCGCGACCTGGATCGTGGCGCGAGGTTTCGCCCGGCGCATCGGTGCCTACGCAGCACAAGCGCAGGCGTTTGCCGACGGCGACTACGAACGGCCCTGGCCGAATGCGCACGTCAAGGAACTGGATAGCCTGGCGGAGCATCTCGATCGCATGTCGCTGGCCATTCGCCAGCGCGAGCGCGAGCTGGCGATCAGCGAGGCCCGCTATCGCTCGCTGATCAGCAATCTGCCCCTGGTGATTTTCCAGTTCGACGCCCAGGGCGTGTTTACGCTCAGCGAAGGCAAGGGGCTGCTGAACGCCGGCTGGCAAGCTGGCAGGGCGGTCGGGCAGTCGATCTTTTCTCTTTATCGCCACGACCCCGAGGTTTGCGCGAACGCTCGCCGCGCGCTTGCCGGTGAGACCCTGCACTTCACCCTGCGCGTCCACAACACGGTTTTCGAGACCTATTTCAATCCCGTCCGGGAGGGGGACGGCGCGCTGGAAGTGATCGGAGTGGCCGTTGATATCAGCGATCGCGTACGCGCCGAGGAGCAATTGCGGCAAGCGAACATGGTGCTGGAAACCAGCCCGGCGATGCTTTTCCGCTGGCGCGCCGAAAAAGGTTGGCCGGCGGTATTTGTTTCCGACAACGTCAGCCAGCTGGGTTATTCGTCAGCGGAGTTGTTGGATGGATCGATTCGTTTCGACGCTCTGATTCACCCGGACGACCGGCAAAGGGTTGCTGCCGAGGTGCAAGCCTACACCGAACACGACGACGACCATTTTCAGCAGGAATATCGCGTCGTCTGCCGGGACGGCACGATTCTCTGGCTTGACGACAGGACTGCCGTCGAGCGCAACGCGGCCGGGCAGGTGACCGACTATCTGGGTATCGTCATCGACATCAGCGAGCGCAAACACGCGGAACAGGTGCTGCAGCGAGTCAACCGGCAGCTGGCCATGATCAGCGAGTGCAATCAGGCGCTGATTCGTGCCAGCGACGAGAGCGAATTGCTGAACACCGTCTGCGAGATCGTCGTGCAGGTCGGTGCTTACCGAATGGCCTGGGTCGGTTACGCGGAAAATGACGCCGCGCAGAGCGTGCGACCGGTGGCGCACGCTGGCCATGCATCCGGCCACCTCGAGCAGATGAATTGCTCCTGGGCCGAAAGCGAGCGCGGGCGCTGCGCCAGCGGTATCGCCATTCGTAGCGGCCACCCGTGCGTGCTGGCAAACCTCGCCAATGAGCCCGGCTTCAGACCCTGGCGCGCTGGCGCCATGGAGCGGGGTTATGTTGCCCTGTGCGCCTTGCCGCTGCGGCATGGCGAGCGGATCCTGGGCGCCTTGAGCATTTACTCGGCGGTCCTGGGGGCCTTCGACGCCGAGGAAGTGGATCTGTTGAGCGAGCTGGCGGACGATCTGAGCTTCGGCATCAGCGTCTTGCGTACGCGGATCGAGCGTCAACAGTCCGAACGGGCGCTGCGCGAGAGCGAGGCGCGCTACCGGCTTCTCTTCGACGGCAATCCGCACCCGATGTGGGTCTACGACCGGGACTCGCTTGCCTTCCTGACCGTCAATGATGCAGCACTGCGCAAGTATGGATATTCGCGCGCTGAATTCCTGAGCATGCCGGTGAGCGACATACGCCGCAGCGACGACACACCGCTTCTCCTCGAGGATGTCGTCGCGGTTGAAGAGACCGGCGACTGCCCCGGGGTCTGGCAACATGTCACCAAAGACGGAACGATCATCGACGTCGAAATCGTGGCCCACGCCATCTCCTACCAGGGGCGTGCGGCGGAACTGGTTCTGGCCGAAGACATCACCGAGCGCAGGCGCGCCGAGCAGGCGCTGCTGGAGAGCGAGTTGCAATATCGCGAACTCGTCGAAAACGCCAACAGCATCATTTTGCGCTGGAGTCGAGAGGGCAGGATCAACTTCATCAACGACTTCGGTCTGAAGTTTTTTGGCTA
The DNA here is from genome assembly GCF_036625345.1 of Candidatus Accumulibacter meliphilus. Taxonomy (NCBI): domain Bacteria; kingdom Pseudomonadati; phylum Pseudomonadota; class Betaproteobacteria; genus Candidatus Accumulibacter; species Candidatus Accumulibacter meliphilus. Next base: position 16,693 of record NZ_JAZKTZ010000020.1, read on the forward strand.
CTCGGAAGACGAATTGCTTGGCCAGCATGTGATTGGCAGCATCGTTCCGCCCTATGAAACGAGTGGCAAGGATCTGCGCCCGCTGATGCAGGATATCTGTCGTGATCCGGAGAGCTTCGAGCGCAATATCAACGAGAACATGCGCCGCGGCGGTGAGCGCGTCTGGGTCTCGTGGACCAATCGGGCGATCAGCAACGGCCGCGGAGAGGTGGTGGAGGTCTTCAGTGTCGGCTCCGACATCACCGAGCGTCGTCAGGTCGAGGAGGAGCTACGACGCTATCGCGAACACCTCGAGGAACTGGTCGCCGAGCGCACCGACGAGTTGCGCCAGGCGATGGCGCAACTGCTGCAGGCGGAAAAGCTCGCCGCGCTCGGCAACCTGGTTGCCGGCGTGGCGCACGAACTGAACACACCGCTCGGCAACGCGCGCGTCGTCGCCAGCGTCCTCGGCGAACAGTTTCGCGAGTTCGCGGAGGCCGTTGCCAGCGGCCGCCTGAACCGTGCCCAGGTCGACACCCTGCTCAGCCGAGGTCGCGAAGCGCTTGACCTGCTCGAACGCAATACCGCCCGCGCCGCCGAACTGATCGGCCACTTCAAGCAGGTGGCTGTCGATCAGAGCAGCGCCCGCCGACGCGTGTTCAACCTGCGGCAGACCGTCGAGGAGATGCTCGTCACCCTGCGTCCCGGTTTCAAACACAGCCGGCACCACATCGAGCTGGCCATCCCCGCCGACCTGGCGATGGACAGCTACCCCGGTCCGCTCGAACAGGTCATCGCCAACCTCGTCGGCAACTCGCTGGCGCATGGCTTCGAGGGCTTCGAGGGCAGCGCCGGGGGCCGCATCGAGATCATGGCGCACACCGTTGCTCCCGATCAGGTCGTTCTGCGCTACCGCGACAATGGCAAAGGCATCCCCGCCGACACCCTCAACCGCATCTTCGAACCTTTCTTCACCACTCGCCTCGGCCAGGGCGGCAGCGGCCTCGGGCTGTACATCGTCTACAACCTGGTGACCGCAGTACTGGGCGGCAGCATCGAGGTCGATAGTCCGCCAGGGCAGGGTGCGAGTTTTACGCTGACTTTGCCGCGCTTCGCGCCGGAGCGTGTGGTGGGTGCTTGAGGGGGGGGTGTGGGGTGCGGCGTGTGGCGCTGGGCGATTGACGATCGCGGGCCGGGGGGCGTGTTTGGTTTCGGTACCTCTGTTGAGTGAGATTGTGACAATTTGCGTCACTTGAGTGACGGAATTTGGCGCCGTTGATCGGCGCTGCGTGCGGAAAGTCACGCTTTTGCGTGCTTTAAGGCCCCTGGCACGGAACTTGATACTGCTTAAATCAACGGATTGTCCGTTGCGCTCACTGGAAGGAGTCAAAAACATGAAGAAGCTGCAAAAAGGCTTTACCTTGATCGAGCTGATGATCGTCGTCGCGATCATCGGTATTCTGGCCGCCATCGCCATCCCGCAGTTCTCCGAGTACACCAAGAAGAGCGAGGATAAGGCCGCCCAATCGGATGCGCGCAATTTCTTGACTGAAGCTGTAGCCCGTTCTACTTGACTAAACTAGGAGTGACCAAATGAAAAAAGAACTAATTCTGGCCTTTGGCGGCCTGGTTCTCGGCGCTGGGGCATTTGTGCCCGCACACGCGGCCGCAGTCGCAGCCTGTACCGGCACTGCTGGCCCGGCTGTTGCGGCCTTAGCGGCGGCGACCGACGGCTCCCAGTTTCTCCGCGAAACGATGCAGTTTAAGTGCTCAAGTAACGTTTTTCTAAATGCGGACGAGGATACAGCCAAGGCTTGGGTGGCTGCTGCCTCTCGAAAAGGAAGGTACTACTGGGGTGGGAATACCGATGGTGGTTCCGCTGCCAGGCTCGGGACCGCTGAGGTTTCGTCCGGCACTGATCCGACGCCGGGCGGTCAGCTTGATGCGGCGAAAGTAGCTGGAGCGGCAGCGTCGTCCACTTGATCGATTGCGACTAAGCCTGCGTAGTTGAAAAAGGCGCGCTAATTGCGCGCTTTTACTTTTTTGAGTCTTGTCATGTGGCAATTCTTTTTTTCATCGTGGCGATGTGGCTTCCGTAATCGATCCTTTCTGGCGATTCTTGCTTTGGCTGTTGCGTTGATCGGCGTGGCATATTTGTCAGCTGCATTTTCACCTCGGCAGCCTTTGACTGTGTCGCTTGACGTCGGTCTCTCCGGCCTGAGAATTAGCTTGGTTCTTTTCGCAATTATGCTGGTTCAGGACCTGGTTGGCCGGGACATTGACCAGCGCTCGGTAGTCCTAACTTTGAGTTATCCGACGAACCGCTCAGCATATCTGATCGGGCGATATCTCGGCGTCCTGGCCCTGACCGCCGTGGCTGCTTCGATTCTGGGGATGCTGCTATGGATTGCGGTCATGATGTCCGGACTGCACTATGAACAGCAGTTCCCCGTCGAACTGGGCGCGCCCTTTTGGCTGACGGTATTAGGCGTGTGGGTTGATGTGGCTGTGGTCGCTGCTTTCACTCTGTGGATTGCGACGCTATCGACGGTGACGATGCTGCCGCTGGCACTCGGCGCCGTGTTTGCCATCGGCGGCCGAGCGCTGGGGGCTGTTTTCGACTATGTGTCAAAAGGCGCAGACGGGCAGGTCGATATTGCCGCGCGCTACGGTCCCTTACTGGATATTACCCGGTGGCTGTTGCCGGATCTTTCGCGGCTCGATTGGCGGGCATGGCCAATGTACGGGCTGGTTCCAGATATCCAGACAACGGCGATGGCGTTGTCAATGGCCTTTGCTTACGCAATACTCATGATAGGGCTGGCCATCCATGCCTTTTCTCAGCGTGAATTTTCTTGACATGATGCGCGTTCGTGTTCATTCCGGGTTGCCGCTGGTGCTACTCGGCGTTGTGGTCTACGCGCTGGTGCTTCCAGCGCTCTACGCGCGTCCGCGACAGCCCGTTTCGCCGGAAATGGAGGTGGCCATGCCGCGCTTCGTGCAGGTTTTGACGGCTGCAGGCGATCGCTTTCTCGCGGCTAATCTGGCCACGTTTCGTGCGCTGGTGGTTTCCACGGAAACCATGAGCGCAGAGAACTACCGCATTCTTGGCATTGTCGAGTCCGACGCCGCCTGGCTCAATCCCGCGCAGGAAGACAACTACTACATCGCCGCAGGCATTCTGCCTTGGGTTGGCGAAGTGGCTGCCACTCAGTACATCCTGCGGCAGGCGACAGACGCTCGTCTCTTCGATAGCCGGCCGCCATTCTTCTACGCTTTTAACGAACTACACTTCCTGAAGAACCCCGTTGAAGGGGCCAAGTGGCTGTTGACTGCCGCTCGACACACCGAGGACCAGATGGAGCAGATCCAACTGCAACAGATGGCTGCACTATGGGTGAGCAAGGGAGAGGACGTGGAGTTCGCGATTCGGCTTCATCGGGCGATGGCCAAGGAAACGCGGCATAAAGCTTTCGCACTGTTCCTCGATAAGCGAGCCGTGAGGCTCGAGAATTTGCTACTGCTTGATCGTGCGATCATTAGTTATACAGAGCTCACCGGCCAATTGCCAACCCGCCTCGAGCAACTCGTCGACAAGTCAATTCTGCCCGCTATTCCGTCTGACCCATTTTCCATCCCGTATTTCATTGACAGCAAAGGCAAGGCGCAGCCTGTTCAAGGGAGCGCGGTCGCGTCGGGGAGGGCGCCATGAGCCAAGGCATTTCAGTCCAGGCAATTCGCAAAGCCTATGCGCAAGGTTGGCGGAAGCCTTTCCGGGAAGCGTTGAAGGGGATCTCGCTGAGCATCGCGTCAGGTGAAACCTTCGGTTTCATCGGCCCCAATGGCGCAGGCAAGAGCACGCTGATAAAGATCCTGGTTGGTGCACTAAGGCCGACGGCTGGCAGTGCCAGCCTTTTCGGGCGAGATGTACGCGAGCCGGAGGCACGCCGCGGGTTGGGCTTCGTTCCCGAGAACCCCAGCCTGCAGGATTTTCTGAGTCCTTACGAGGTCCTCTTGATGGGCTTGCGCTTGCACGGGCTCCATCTTGCCAACGAACGGAAACATTGCATGCAGTGGTTGGAGCGCTTCGATCTGGAAGCGGTTGCCGACAACCGCTTGCGAGGCTTTTCCAAAGGCATGCTGCAGCGAACCGCTCTGGCGCACGCCCTGGTCATTCAACCGCGGCTGTTGATCCTGGATGAGCCGCTTTCTGGGCTCGATCCCGCGGGCAGGAAGGATGTGGTCGACATACTCGACGAGTACAGTCGGCAGGGCGGCACGCTTTTCTTCTCCTCACATGTGCTGCACGATGTCGAGCGTATCGCGGATCGCTTCGGAGTAATCCGCCAGGGTGAAGTGGTGACCGTGCAAACGCCCGGGGAGTTGCTCCACGGGGAGCAACGTGTGACCGTGCGATCAGCAGGGAGTGTTCCTGTGCTCGGATTCGTTCCGGAAACCAATGGGCGGTGGCGTGCCGAGGTTCGCCGTGACCAGTTATGGCAAGCGCTCGACGCACTCCGCGTGGCGCAGCATACGGTTCTCGAGATTCGTGCCGGCCTGACGCTTGAGGAGGCGTTCTTCCGCTATCTGGAATCCACGCCCAAGCCCGCTGCCGGTGACCGGCCAGCTGTGGCGCAGCCAAACTAGGCGCGCCAGATTTTCATTCGAGGCAAGCGGGACCGATCGCCTGCAATCACTGTGGTTTTCGGGAGGGAGTTCTCAAGAAATGCTGCAGTGGAGTGGAGCCCAGCCTTCCTACGTAGTGCGTCGCAGGCTGGCCGCCTTGCCGGTCCGCCAGAGTCCGCTGGTAGTCCGGCGGAGATCGATTGAACGTGGCGGCGCGCCAGAGTTCGTTGAAGGCCGTGTGAGCGCCAACGGCGAGAAAGAGGCAGGCCATCCACAGGCTTGACCGCGAAGAGAGGCGGCCTTTCTCAAGCAGGGCTGCTAGGCATGCGGCCAGCATGATAAGGAGCGCCGGGGCACTCAGCCGCAGGCCGAAATCGTTCGAGGGGCCGAAACGGATCAGTGGTAGTCCTAGTAGGACGAGCACTGCAACCCAGAATTCCGCTCGTGCATGCCGAAGATGCGGCGCGAGTACCAGTGCCAGAAACAGGAACTCGCAGCTGACGAAGAGCAAATAGGCCCTTAGCGACAGCGGCTGCCAGGCCACGTTAGCCATGGGCGGAGATGCCACCGTTACTAGGGCCGACGCGATCTGCCCCGCGTCGATCAGTAGAAAGAGAACGACTGGCAGAGAAAAAGCAGCTGCTGCAACGATCGTATTCCAGGGCACGCTCGGCCAGCCAAACCTCTGCAGGTAGTTGGCGGTACCGATCATGGCAAACGGAAGCAGACCGATGGCAGCGAAAGGAGTCCAGATCAGCGTCAACGGCAGGGCTGCGGTAGCGACAGGCAGAAGTTCGCTGCCCTTACGATGGCGGAAATAGAGCAGAGTGGCGATCCAGATGGGCAGGCAGTGATTTGGCGCCCACAGCAGTTGTCCGGTAAGAGAGGAGTAACTGAGGGGCACCCACCACTCAAGGCGCAAAGGGAAAATCGGCATTGATCCTGTCGTGATCACCTGCCCGAGAAAGTCCATACCCCCGAAGGAAACGACCAGCAGCAGCCCCAGCGCGAGTCGCCAGCCGGCTCTTCTGGGCAGCGGCAGCATCAGCAGGAAGATCAGCACGCCGAGAGTGGTCCAGGCGTAGACCGCGAGATCCATATGAGCAAGGCCGAAGATTTTGCCAAACAGCGCAGGCGGAAGAAAGTAGCCGATTGCCGAGCGCAGGATCAGTGGTGCGCCGTCGGCCGACAGGTAGTGCACTGGCCACTCTGCGTTTACCAGGTCACCGAGAACGGCGTCGCGAATTTTCCAGTCGGCATTGGCGTACATGAAGTGGCTGCCGCCGCCGAAAGCGGCCCAGGCGCAACTGGTCACGATGAGCAGTACCACCGCCGACCAGGCGTGTTGCGAGCGCCACACGGCGGGCCACGGGCGGAACACCCGGGCGATGAAATAGATCATCGCGCTGCACAGCAGCAGGGCGATTGGCAGGCGAAACCAGCCAAACAAGAAAATCAGGTTCGGGAAGGCCAGATAGGCCAGAGCGAGGGCGGTCAGGCCGTCGACGCCGGCAGGCGCGCCGACCAGGGCATCCGCCTGTTTGCGCTGCGTTTGCCGAGCACTTGGCGCTAGCGCTGCGTCGTTCGCCGTGCCGATTTCAAGCGGCGTCATTCATCACCGGGCGAAAAATTGACGCGCTCCTTCTCCACCACCAGGGGTCGCTTCAGGACCTGCGTGTGGATCGCCGCAATGTATTCGCCGAGGATGCCGATGAAGAAGAGTTGCACCGAAGCAAAGAAGAAGAAGCCGATGACAACTGGCGCGATGCCGACCGAGAACTGTTCCCAGCTGACCAGTTTGTAGATCAGGTAGGCGATTGCCACCAGCAGGCTGAGCGCCGAAAGTGCGAATCCGGCCATCGTGGCCAGGCGGATCGGCACTTTCGAATGACTGGTGATGCCGAGGATTGCCATGTCGTACAGCGTGTAGAAGTTGTTCTTGCTGATCCCGCGGCTTCGCCGTGGCTGCACGAACGGGACTTCTGCGTGTTCAAAGCCGATGTCGGCGATCAGCCCGCGGAAATACGGGTAGGGGTCGTCCATCTGGCGAATGATCTCGACGACCTCCCGGTCATACAGGCCGAAGCCGGTGAAGTTGGGGATCAGTCGGGTATCCGAAATGCGCCCGATGGTGGCGTAGAAAAAGCGGCGAACGAAGGTCATCGCGGTGGTGTGGGCGCTGCTCGGCTTCACCCCGGCGACGACGCGATAACCCTGCTCCCAGCGGGCGATGAATTCCGGAATCAGTTCGGGCGGTTCCTGCAGGTCCGAGGCCATGGCGATGACCGCATCGCCGCGCGCCTGCAGCAGCGCGTGGATCGGCGACCGGATGTGCCCGAAGTTGCGGGTGTTGACGATCAGCTTGACGCGCTTGTCGCCTGCGGCGATGGCCTTGATGCGGGCGACGGTGGCGTCGGTCGACGCGTTGTCGATAAAGATGTGCTCGTAGTCGTAAGCGGGGAGGCGCTCGAACTGCTCGCGGATGCGCGCGTAGAGCGCGTCGACGTTGTCCTCTTCGTTGAAGCAGCCGGTGACGACGCTGATCAGCTTCATGGCGTCAGATGCGTCGTGACAAAAGCGTGCGGGATCGCGGCGCGCGAGTCGATCCGCGTGCCGTTGAGCGCGAAGCTGATGGCGCAAAACATGAGGCTATCCGATCACAGGCCGCGTCGATAAATGAGTGCCTTGAGTTGCTCGTTCTCGGCGTAAGGGCTGTCGATCATGTCGATCATGATCGGGCCGTCAGCGGCGACGTCACAGAGCAGCAACTCGCCGCGCATCAGCTCGCGGCAGGAAATCTGGCCTTTTTGCAGCGGGATGGCCAGGTAGATGTCGGCGTCGCAGAGCGCGTGCCCCTTGCCGAGGTCGTGGCGAGCGTAGACGCCGCGCACCAGCGCATCGAGATACTGATTTTCCCGGCTCGGCGAGATGCGCTTCTGGGTGCCCGGTGCGCCGCACATTTCTGCGGCCTTTTTGTGCGCCTTGAACCACTGGTCAATCTGATGTGGCAGGCTGCAATACTCCGCGACCGGCAGGCCGTCAGCGGCGATGTCGATGTGTCGTTCAAATGTGCGCGCGCCTTTGGCGTAGGCGATGGCGATCGATGTCTGCCAGTCGCGCTGTTCGTGCGTCGAGAAACCGATGACATTGTGCGGATAGCGTCGGCGCAGGAAATCGATCTGGTTGAGCTCGATTTCGTGGTCTTCGGACGGGTAGAGCGAGACGCAGTGGTTGATGGCCAGCGGAATGCCGCGTCGATTGAAAAACTTCACCAGGTCGTCGATATCCTTCAGGGACGACCCGCCGGTGGAGACGATGACCGGCTTTTTGGTGGTCGCAATCTTCTCGATCAGGATCCAGTCGTTGATGTCCGAACTGGCGATCTTGATGAGCTCGACGCCAAGCTCGACGCAAAGCTCCACCGAGACCTCGTCGAACGGCGTGGCCATGGTGATGCAGCCCGCTTGTCGGATGGCGTTGATCAGCGTCGCGTATTCGAGCTTCGAGAGCCGGGTGTCAAGGGTGCGCTTGATGTAGCGGATGTCTGCGCGCTCACGAAAGTCGCGATGAATGAAAGCATCAACGTCGCGAAACTGCAGCTTGATCGCCGCCTTGACATTGTTGAAGCGCACGATCCGCGAGAAGTCCCGGACGATCCGCAGTCCGCGCTCCATACGTCCCTGGTGATTGTTCGCCAGTTCGAGGACGAACAGATGTTCAAAAATCTCTGCGCCGGGCGACGTTTGCGAATGGTTCATGGGCTTGGCGGTTTGGTGGTCTAGCCACCAGGGTGGCACAGGTGGATGTCGGAGTGCTGATCTTGAGTCAGGTGAATTCTATACGGATTGAACCCGCAGCGTCGCGCCTGGCCGTCTGACCGCCGGCTTTGCGGACGGATCATTGACGAGATGTCGTCCGACATCGTCTCCCTCGCCAAGCGGATCGTCGTTCGTGGTCGTTTTCCGGGCGAGCGCAAAGATCTGCCCGGTACTGTTGATGCCTGAAGCGTCGATGACGAAGCCGCTATTGCACAGCAGGGCTTGGACCGATTCGGTGGTGAAGTAGTTGAGATGCTCGCGCATGGCGACGAAGCCCAGCGGCGGGAGCCGCCCGAGCTTGATGCGGCTGGCCGTGCACAGCACATCGGCGGCAATCAGCAACGGCCGATTGCGCAGCAGCAGACGCAGGCAGGCAGCGCGCAGTTTTCTGGAACCAGGCGCTGGCCGCCAAGCCTCTGCCGGAACTTCGACGTACAGCAGACTGCCAACAGTAGTCGACGATTTCAGGCAGGCGGGTCGGCATCGTTCGGCGGCCACAGGTTGCGCGCGAGTTCCTCTCTGTCGAGGAAGGGGTACATGTCCTCCAATGGCGCCGAGACGATGCGGCCGTCGTCGAGCTGGCGCGAACTCGTGCGGGGTTCGAATGACTGCTTCTCGTCAAGCATCACCTGACACAGCTGCGGACCAGGGGCGTCGAGAATGTCCTGAAGGCGTTCGGCGAAGTCGGCAGCATCGAGGCGCGACGCCGGAATGCCGAAGGCCTTGGCAATGGCGACGAAATCGGGCAGCGCTACGCCGGACTCGGGACCGGCGCCAGCCAGGCGGCCGAAGAAGTTGCTTTGCGAGCTGCGGATCGACAGGTAGCCGCAGTTGTCGAGCACGAAGATCTTCAGTGGCAGCCGGTGCTGGGCAACGGTCTGCAACTCCTGAATGTTCATCATGATGCTGCCGTCTCCGGCCAGGCAAACGACGCGCCGCTGCTGATTACGGCCAGCGAGCGCACCGAAATACGCACCAATCGCAGCGGGCAGGTCGTAGCCCATCGACGCACTGCCCGAGTTCGAAAACATGCGCATGCCGCGCTTGATCGCTGCCGCCTGAAAGGGAACGATGGTCGCCGTGGCGTTGCCGCAGGCGACGATGTCGTCGCTTGCTAGTTGCTCGAAGAGTGTTTCGATGAAGTGGTAGGGGTTGATCGTAGCGCCGGCCGTTACGCGCTGTTCGGGGCGCACGTTCGGATAGTCGAGCAGGCGCTGTTTGCACCACGCCAGCCAGGCCTGGTGAGTCGCGGTTGGACGCCAGTCGTCCAAGGTCTTCGCGAACGCCGTGAGAAAGTGTTTGAGATCGGCAACAATTGGCAGATCGGGCTTCACGGTGGGCTTGTTCAGCTCGGCCTGGTCGATATCGACCTGAATCTTGAATGCCTGCGGCGCGAAGGCCTGCCAGTTGTAACTGACCTGCCGGACGTTGAGCCGACTCCCGAGAATCAGCAAGAGATCCGCGTTCTGGACGGTGAAGTTGCCGGCGCGCGTACCTATCGTTCCGGGCCGACCACAGAACAGCGGGTCGTCCGAAGCGATCAAGTCGTGCGTCCAGGCGGTGGTGACCGGAATTCCGAGGCGCTGAATTACGGCATCGAACTCGGCAGTGGCGTGGGCCGCGCGCACGCCACTGCCGGCGAGAATCACCGGTCGGTGGGCGCTCGCAGGCGCTCGACAATGCGCGCGATGTCCGGCATGGATGTCGTGTCGCCCGTTGCGCACGCAGGCACGAAGCGGCGAAGTTCCCGTGGGTCGACGGTCGCGCTTTGCACGTCGATGGGGATGTCCAGCCACACCGGCCCGGGTCGACCGGAAGTCGCCAACAGCACGGCCTGGTCGAGATGCCAGGCGATGTCCTCGGGTCGTTCGACAAGGGCCGCATACTTGGTAATGCCGCGGACCATGGGAACGATCTCGCACTCCTGGTCGCCCAGTTGCCGCAGCCCGGCAACCGGTGTCGTCGCCAGGCAGGTGGCGCGCTTGACCTGGCCCGAGATGACGATCATCGGCACCGAGTCGGTCCAGGCGCCGAAAACGCCGTTCAGGGCATTGATGCCGCCGGGGCCGGTGGTGACGTTCAGGATCGGCGGCCGCTCGGCGATGCGCGCGTAGGCTTCGGCAGCCATGGCGGCGGCCTGCTCGTGATGGAAGAACACTGGCGCGATGTCGGGGTGATGACACAGGGCGTCGTTGAGGAACATGGCGCCGCCGCCGGTGACCAGGAAGACGTGGCGATGGCCATGTTGGCGGCGAGGCGGCTGGCGAGGTAGCTGGCGACGGTGATCATTGCGAAGGCTGCGGCGGCGAGCCGTCCGCGAGCGCGAGGTCACGCCAGCCGATGACTCGTACCCCGCTGCGCTCATAGGAATCGCTACCGCCATAAATGAGCCATGGTGGTAGCGCTTCGCTGCCGGCAAAGCGTCCCGAAGCCTGGCCGGCGTGCAGGTAATCGCGGGTGAGCGTCTGCCCGGACTTGATCTCTACTGGCTGAATGTGCGTACCGACTTCAAAAACCAGGTCGGCTTCGAGCCCGTTGTTGTCGCGCCAGAAGTACAGGTCGGCAGGCAGGCCAAGGTTGAAGCGGCCCTTGACGAACTCGCCAACGACCCAGGTTTCGAACAAGGCGCCACGACTCGGATGCAGGGCCAGCACTTCTGGCGAGCGAATGCCGAGTAGCCAGCAGGCAAGCCCGCTGTCAAGGAAATACACCTTGGGCATCTTGACGAGCCTCTTCCCGAAGTTGCGGTGGTAGGGAGGCAGCAGGAAGATCAGGTCGCTCGATTCGAGGACCGAAAGCCAGGCACGTGCCGTGCTGTGCGAAATCCCGGCCTCGCCCGCCAGCGCACTCAGATTCAGCAATTGCCCGCTGCGGCCCGCGCACAAACGCAGGAAGCGCTGAAACGTGCCCATGTCCTGCACGTTGAGTACCTGGCGTACGTCGCGCTCTATATAGGTGGCGACGTAGCTGGAGAACCAGTCCGTTGCCATGCTCGGTTGAGTGTGGAGAAGGGGGTAGCCGCCCAGCAGCAGCATCGCGTCCACGCTCAGCTGGCGCGAAGTGGCCGGCATTTCCGCAAATGCGAGCGGCAGTAGCCGTGTCAGTCCAACGCGACCGGCCAGGGACTGGGTCACGCCAGCGAGAAGCCCGAACTGTTGCGAACCGGTGAGCACGAAGCGGCCCGGCGTGCGCTCGGCATCGACCATCCCCTGCAGGTGGGAAAACAGATCCGGCCAGCGCTGCGCCTCGTCAAACACTGCGCCCTGTGCGAAGCGGGCGAGAAAGCCGCGCGGGTCGTCCATGGCAAAAGCGCGCTCGATCGGATCTTCCAGCGATACATAAGCCTTGTCGGCGAAAACTGCGCGCGCCAGCGTCGTCTTGCCCGATTGCCGTGGCCCGGTGATGGCGATGACGGGGAAGCTTTGGCAAAGGCGATGCAGGGTTGCGGCGAGCGTGCGAGGGATCATGCAGGGTTTATACAGAATGAAGATCTAATCGTCAATTTGTATGAATTTGGCGTGCTGCTCACGGGTGTCAAGAACAAGAGAATCAGTCTTGGCCGGCCTGTCGGGTGGATTGACAGTCGTCGGAGGGCGCGAACTCGCCGCGCGAGCCAAACCGCACGGCACGGCGGATGAGAGTCAGGCGGCGTCTCGTGGTGCCAATGTCGGCGGAGCGAAACAGCGCAAGGTAGGCGATGCCCAGCCAGAATCCGACAGCGTTGAGCCAGTAGAGAGGGCGGTTGGTGATTCGCGAGCGATAAAAGATGAAAGCGTTGCGCAGGTCGAGATAGATGCGCTCTTCTTCGGTGTGCGGTGAGAAGGTCGGATGCACCCGCTCGTTAGGGGCGTGCCACGAGGTCTCTATGTCGTCAATCACCGCATCGGCGCAGAGATGAATCGTCATGCCGCGGTGTACCAGGCGGTCGGTGAAGTCGAAGTCGTCGTAATAACAGAAGTAACGCGGATCGGGCCGTTCGGACAGTTGCAGGGCTTCGCGACGGAGGAACAGGCCGCCATAGGCAGCTACGTCAATTCGCGGGCAGGCATTCTCCGGCACACGGTCGACATCGCACCCCGCTTCGCCCGCACCAAGCTGCCGTCGTAGCAAGTGCCGTTCGTTGGCGAAATGGAACCAGCCGTAGCTGTTTGGCCGACCGACAGGTACCACGCCTTCGCGGACGACGACACGTTGCCAAGGCTGCGACGGTCGGAAGGCCTGCAGCGCCAACAGGGATCCGCCGCCAAGTTTGGCGTGCGCCTGGAACAGCCGGTCCACGCAGGTCGGCTCGGGTAGGTTATCGTCATCGAGCAGCAGGAAATGGGTCGCGTCGAGCAGTAGCGCTGCCTCTATGCCGGCAAGGTAGCCGCCGGCGCTGCCGAGGTTAATGGGCAGGAGCACGGGCACGACCGTCGACCGGAGGCTGATATGTTCTGGTGCATGATTGCCGTTGAAGACCACGACAATGGATGTGACCCGCGCATCTTCCAGGCGTTGGATCACCTGATTGAGAAGAGTGTAGCGCTGACCGTAAGTGACTATCACGGCACAAAGGCGTGGCGACATCGCTTGCCTGCCTATCGGCGCAGGAGGCGTCGGATAGCCCGCCTGGCGCGTGGCATCCGGTCAAGCAGTAGATGCACGCTCCGTTTGTAGCGGTACAGGTGGTGCTTGACCAGGATCGCCAGGTCCAGAAGGAAGGACGGGTGTTTGCTGGCATTGTCATCAGGCATGGTCACGTCAAGGAAACTCGTCAGACGCGACTGGCCGGAAATCGCACGTCGAGTGGCCTCGAGAAATCCCAGGGCATGCTTTCTGTCCGGTTCCAGGTGGCAGCCTTCTGCCCACTCGTTCCAAGCGTTGATAAACACTAGGCGCTTCTCTCCCGGAAAATCGCCGGTCGTGCGGCGGATTGCCTCGCTCAACCAGTACTCATAGTTCTTGGGTGTGCCGTTCAGGACGATCAGCGCGCGATTTTCGGTACGGGCCGTGTTGTCCCACGAGGGAAAAACACAGCGAAAAACGTTGGCGGATTGATAGTTCTTGTTCAGATAGGCATCGGCAATCTCGTGGAAGAGGAATGTGTGCCCCTGGAATGGCTTGTAGAAAGCCACTCCATCATCGTGGCTTCCGACGGTGAGGTTGTGGGGCGGGAATTCTACGCCGCTATCGAATCCAAACTGCGCATAATCTGTGTTGCCATGTGTCAGCGCAGCACAAAGATGGATTTCTCCGATGCCGATGGCGTGGCAATAGTCACGCCAGATGCGCACGGTTGTTTTGGCATCTCGCAGATGCTGAGGTCGGTAGACGATCAGGATCGGGGCTCCGTCGATTCGTAGGTAGCGTGAATCCATTAGAAAGGGGCTCAGATCCCGGATGAAATTCAGGTCGTCCTCAGGCAAGTAGCGTTGCGCGATGAGAATCTCGTGTTCGGCTGCATCCCAGCGCCGTGTCCAGTTTTCATTTGCCCAGCAAAGGCAGAACGGCATGTGACTGTCTGAATCCGCGAGCATTTCATCTACCGGACGATTCAACAGTCGCTTTCCTGAAAACCAATAGTAGTGGTAACAAAAACCCCCAATGCCATATTTGCGTGCCAGCGCTATCTGCTGGTGCCGCGTTTCCTTCAGGCGCAAATCATAGTAGCCCAGGTCGGACGGTAGGTGCGGCTGGTAATGGCCGGCAAAAAGGGCAGTTGCCTTGGTGACGTTGGTCCACTCGGTGAAGCCCTTGCCCCACCATGCATCGTTTTCCGGGATCGGGTGAAACTGTGGCAGGAAGAAAGCAATTACCCGGATACTGTGCGCCGTGTCGCTACGCTCCGCGGAAATACCGCCTTGGTCAGAGATGTGCATAATAGAAAATATGGCGACCGGTGCTTGTCTATGACGAAGGTTTGTTGATTGCAGTCAAACGCGTAAGGTCCAGACCTGAGTCGATACCATCTGCTGCGACGACCTTGACCACTACCTGATAGATATTGCCATAGGGATTACGCGCAAGAATGGTTCGCAGATCGTCAGAAAGCATGTTCCACTGTGCGGCAAGTTCGGTCCGCTCTGGAGTACGAATAACGAAGCGCGCCTCGACGATCTTGAGATTGGCATCTTGGAACAAGCGCTGAATATTCTTAATCCCAAAGAAACGGATGTGGGTGCGGTCGAGCAGACCAAAGTCACGATACTCGAAATCCGCATTGAGTAGGCACGCGACAATCGCGTTGTGGCCGACGTGGGGCAGCGAGACGATCAGTTCTCCATCCCGCGCCAACAGGCTTCTTGCCGCGGCAAGGGCCTGCCACGGATCAACGAGATGTTCCAGAACGTCAGCGATGACAATTGACTCGAATGGTCCGTCGTCGGATAGTGCGTCACGCCAGTCCGCCGTGTTTAGATCAATCTTGATGACACGTTTGCAGAATTCTCCGAGTTTTTCGATCGCGCTATCGTCCAGTTCTATCGCCGTCACCTCGCACTGATTCTGCCGGCTGAGCAAGCGAGTAATGGATCCCGGCCCTGCGCCGATTTCCAGGACTTTGCGTCCTGTGCCGACCATCCGCACAACATTGGCGGCCGCTGTGTCGCTGCTCATTTCCACCGCGTACTCGTAGCGGTGCACAGACCCGTTTCTCAGAAACATCCGCAGTTGGAAAGCTAGGGCATGAATTTTTGTGAATAGTCTATTCATAGTCTTTTTTCAAGATATTTTTTTCGGGGCTCTGAGAATAGCAACGCTGGCATCTTCCATTCAGTGCCTCATGAACACGCGGGCGAGAAAGCGCAATGGTTTTGTAATGTGCCAGGACATCGAGTTTTCGATGCAAGATAAGGCTTTTTTGTATGATCTGTTTTCTGCCAACAGATCTTCGATCTCAGAGATTCTTTCGACTGCTGGCAAGCGAGGTACGCAATTTTCCAGTGCCGTTAGGAAGGTCGGTTTAGGCGCTCGGCCATCATGGCAGGCGTCCTGGAAGATGTTTTCCAGAACCGATATCTCTTCGTACAAGGAAGCCGATACTGTGGTGCCCATCAACGCGAGTAGTTCGGAAATTACTGCGCTGCAGGTCCTTTGGCCGAAGTCATGAGGGAACTTGCATTGATATAGAGTGTTGACCAGACCTCGCAATATGACCCAGGCCATAGGGATTGGCTCACGTAACTGCCACTCCTTATCAATCATTATCAACTCGCCGGTTTCGGCGGAAATCAGGTTTGCAGGAATGCAGTCAATAAAAGACCCGGGCACCTGCTGATTTGCGAGTCCGAACGTGGTCGGGGGCGGGCCCTGGAAAAGAAGGCCTAGCCATTGACGACCGAGCTCGGCCATTTCGACAAGCTTGCTTTCCCGTGCCAGTCGTTGGAGTTTGTGGAGTAGCAGGTCTCCTGCAATGTACGCTTCGTCAGGCGACGGTTGATGCAGCAAGGTGAACGGGCCGATCCGAACCTCTTCCTCCTCGTCCGCTTTCCTAGGGGAGAGCTTGCTAACGCGCAGGCCCGAGGGTTCTAGGCGGATGGTCGTCTCAGTTACCCAGGTGGGTCTCCTAGACATCGAATATATTTTTGCCAGCCAAGGCGTTGTCAGTTGTGGGGGCGCAGACGAACTTTCGGCTTCGGCAATAACGAGAAAGGAATTCGCAAGATCGCCGAGCAGACCATTGCGTGCAAGGGGGCGCCACGCAAGGTGTTCATCAAAGATGCGCAAGCGGCGGCCAGAGTAGTCCCGGTCTTGGCTCCGGGCAAGCAGGTTATGCAGGGCAAGGTCCGGAACGGCGCTGGCATCTTCTGCAATCAGGATCTCCGGAAGCTTGTAATCCGGAAACGGCAGCAGGAACCGCGTCGCAGAAAATCCTGCTTTGTTCAGCAGGCGCTGCAGTTCCGCGCGCCCGAAGGTGACAGGCGTGGCGGCACCGTACTGATCCTGAAGACCGAAAAATAGCTCGCCGACGTGGTCCTCGGTGCAGCCGTTGAAGTATTTAAGCCCAAGCTGATTTTCGATGGCCAGCAGGAGGGTTCCACCAGGGGCCAGGAATCGACGCGCGATGGCAAGACATTGCAGGGCGGGATTCTCACCGCCGATGAAAATAGGGGCGTATTCCAGGACACCAATCAGGGTGACGATGTCGAACTGCATGCACGGCTTGAACAATTGGATGCTGTCCGCCACGATGTGTACGTTCGGAAGATCTCGGCAGCGCGCTGCGGTGATGCTTGCACGTACAAGGCTGCCCTCGACAGCGGTGACCGTGGCGCCGGATTCTCCCAGGTAGCGGGTGAGGGCTCCGCACCCACAACCCAATTCCAGGACGTGTTTGTCCTTGTCGATACAAAAAGGGCGCAGCAGGTTTGCCCTGGTCGCGCTGAAGTGATACTCTGTCGGCCAATCGCAAATATGCCGTGCGAGTTCCTTGGAGCCAACGCTAAGGTCCGAACAGGAGCGAACAATATCGAGAATTGCCGACTCCGCTGCTAGGCCGTCGGAGTAGCGTATGCCGGCAAAGTTTTTGCGGCGCCACACCCCGTGATCGGGGTCTTTGAAATAGGCGGCATCCATAACCGAGCGGCGCAGGGTCACTTGGCGCTTGGTTGGTGGTGGAACGTACCTTGCCGCGGCACGTCCACGACCCAGGCCGCTCAGCCTGTACAAGCGTGTGCGCTGTCCAATAGCCGTGCTGCTTTTGGCACGGGACTAGCAACGTGTCTGTACGTACGATGTCCTGCCGGGCGTAGGCGCTCCAGTCAATCATGCCTAGCGAACCCAACATCCGCGAACAATTGGCTTGAATCACGTCAGCGGCCGCGCGCGTAACGCTGGTGTCTCTGCCGCTCACATCGGTGTCTCGCGGTCTGCCGGCAGTCCAACGCTCGGCATCTAGGTCGTACGCGCGATCACTACTCTCATCGACCGTGATCGCCTGGAGAACGTCAGATACATCGGATGGGGCTAGTAGCGAGGTTGCACTGGCGCGCTGGGGGGTACGGTGTCGCGGTGCTCGCACCTCGCCCCGTGATCTGACTGTTCGCACGCTATCTGCCAGGCGATAGCGTCGAGAGAACAAGTGCTGCTTGCACAGCGACGCGACGTTTGCTGAAGTGTGTGAAGGTAGATTCTTAATAAAAACCATGTCCGTTCGCCTTGTGATTACTCGATGATGTGCATCAGACGCAGCTCGCCGGCTTCCTCGGCAATCTGTACGCAGCGCGAGCAATCGTCGATTTCTCCCAAAAAAAGACGGTCATCCGGGACGTCCATGAAGTAGGGAACTCCTTTGACCAGATGCGAGTGGTCAACATAGTGCCCACGTTCCCATTCGTCCAGGGAAGAAAAGGAAATGAGTCGGTTGCGGGTACCGCGATAGAAATAGTTGGTCAGAAAAAATCTTTCCCGATACCTGATGATCTCATTCGGAACCATCCTGGTCGGATGCTGCTTTTGCTGTTTGCGGTCCAGCGAGCCGATGGTCGCGCCGGGCTCTCTGGAGCCATAGCTGGCCAGTGTTTCCAGAGTGCGCGCATCTAGCAAGAACACTCGCCCACCTCCTGAATCGCAAACGTAGAGCGTGCTCCCAATCAGCTTGAAGCTGCGGCAATAAGCTGCGGCAATATGCGTTTCACGAATGAGCGGGTAGCCGGGCTCGAGCGCCAGTGAAAGTACCCTGGCACCGCATTGCTGGCTGTCGGTAACCAGTAGCGTTTGGTTGTGAATCAGCAGGTCGTGCGGACGATTAAAGCGCACGGAGGTGTCCAGGGCGTTAGCATGGCTGAGCTCTGGAGAAAGGCAAACGATACGGTGATTGTCGGTGTCGGCAACGAAGTAGCTCGCTCCGGAGTATACGATACGGTGGGGATGGTGGAAACCTGCGAGCACCCGCCATTCTCCTACGTTGGAATTGGTGCTCGAATTCACGAGAATACGATTGTTCCAGCAGTCGACGATCACGTAGAGCCCGTTGACGTACCCGTACTGGGTCGGCGTGTGAAGCCGGGACGCTCGCCGTCGCAGCACCGGGAAGTCCAGGAGCCCGCTTCTTAACCGGTTGACCCAAGTCATGCGCGGGACAGACTGATTTCAGAGAAGGGGTCGAGCAGTCCGAGATTGCTTCGTTGGGAAACGATCTCGAGTGCGAAAAGGTCGTGGGCGCGGTGGTAGGCAATCATCTGGTTGTCTTCGAAACCGGTACAGTTGAGAGACAGCCAGTAGTGTCCTGCGCGCAGTGGCAGCTTCTGGACGAAGCCGACATCGACGCTCTCTCCGGCGGAGTAGAGGCCGGTTTCGATGGCGTGGAAGAAACTGTTGGTACCAGCGATCTCCATACTGTACTCGTCACGGATCGTGAACCCAAATACCGGATGAGCGACAGCAGAGTGGAAGCGCACCCTGTATGCAATAGTGAACGGCGAGTTGGCGTGCAGTGTCAAGGTTTCTCGCTGCTTCTCGTCAGTGATGCTGGCCCTGACGATTTCGCCTTTTCGATTGCCGAACTCGAAGCAATCGGGGTTCTGAGCATGTGGCGATGCGATCCGTGTCGGTCTGTCAGAGGGCAGCAATCGCGATTCCAGGGAGTTGAAAGTTATTGCTCGATAAGCGTCGATGGAGACCCTGGCGGCATCGTCGATCAACATTCTGCCCTTGTCGAGAAGGATGGCGCGTGGGCAGAGGCGCAGGACTTGTTCGACGGAATGGGTGACGAAAAGGACAGTGCAGCCATTTTCGCGCATCTCCCTGATACGGCGAAAGCACTTGATCTGGAAGGCTGCGTCGCCAACGGCCAAGGCTTCATCCACCACCAGGATGTCGGGCGACGTGGCGATGGCAACGGAAAATGCCAAACGGACAAACATTCCACTCGAGTAATGCTTTACTGGCTGATCCAGGAAGTCGCCAATGGCCGCGAAGGCCTCGATGGCGCCAAGGCGCATACGCATTTCTTCGTGGGAAAAGCCGAGAATGGCCCCCTGAAGAAAGACGTTCTCTCGCCCGGTGAACTCGGGCTGGAAACCCGAACCGAGTTCCAACAGCGCCGAAATGCGTCCGCGGGTTACGACGCTGCCATTGGTCGGTTTCAGGATGCCGCAGATAATCTGCAACAGTGTGCTCTTGCCGGATCCGTTACGGCCGATGATGCCAACGGTTTCGCCTCTATCGATCTTGAAGTCTATATCCTTCAGCGCTGTGAACTCATGCCCGCGGAAGAGTCGCCGGCCGCTGATCCTGGCGCAGAGTCCACGCAATGGGTTGGCGTAGCTGTAGTACGTCTTTTCGACCTGATGTACCTCGATCAGCGATTCACAGGACATCGGCAAATTCTTCCTGGCAGTACATGAAGAAGCGATATCCCAGAACACAGAACAGTCCACCGAGTGCCAGTGTCACCCACCAGGTGCTCCATGCAGGGGCCAAGCCGTAGAGCACGGCACGTCGTAGATCCTCAATGGCAATTGCAAACGGGTTTACTTGGTTGAGGGCATGGAGAAGCTGCGGAGCGCTGTTGGCTGGGTAGAAAACGGGCAGTGCGAACATCAACATCTGCATCAGGATCGGCATGCCGTGCGCTAGGTCGCGAACGTAGGCACCGGTGGCCGTGAGGAACCATCCAATACCCAGCATGAACAAGCCGGCGGGGAGCAGGAGTATTGGCGTCAGTAGTGCACTGAGGTGGGCATGGCCGGCGGCAAGTGCCGCCAGTTGCAAGAGTAGAAGATTTGCTGCTCCGTGAATTGCAGCAGCTAAAACCGCAACGATTGGAAGAACTTCGGTCGGAAAGATTATCTTCTTGATAAAGTTCTGATTGGCCAGCAGAAGTTTCGGGGTGGCGATCGCAACTTCCGAAAGTGGGCTGAAGATGGTCAGGCCGCAGTAGATGAACAATGCCATTTCGAGGCCACCGCTCGTCGGCTTGCCGCCGGCGCCCCAACGTCCGCCGAAGACACCGCCAAAGACCAGCGTAAACACGCCGAGGAGCAGAAGAGGATAGAGGAACGACCAGCCGATACCGAGTACCGCGCCACGATACTTGAGAATGACCTCACGGCGTACAAGTTGTCCTATGAGGTAGCGGTAAGCGACGAGCGAGCTGAGGAGGTTGTGCTTGGTCATGCGGACGGAGTGCCTCTAGCTCTTCAGCTGTGGTTGCCAGATGGCGATCGGCGCACGATGTGCGCTTGCCTCGGCCCGTGTGAACCCAAGCCGAGCAGCGTCGTCTTTGATTCCTGCCCACATTGTAAGCGCCACGGCCTGCGGCTGCGACTCGCATCGTGCAGAGGAGTCCCATGGGAAATGGCACGCCGCTTTGGGCGTATGCTGCGCGTAGCATCGTAGCGGGGTCATTCCCTTTCTTCTTTGAGCCATATGAGCGTGCGCCGCAGGGTTTGGTTGAGGTCGATCGTCGTTTCCAGGCCTAGTTCATGCCGTGCTCGCTCGGTTTGCGGTACATAGTCCTGTGCCGATCGATCGCTCAGTTCGCGGCGGATCACTACGGGGCAATTACCGCCGGAGAGGGCGGCGATCCGAGACGCCAGGTCGAAAATCGAGACTTCTTCGTCCGAGCCGACGTTGTACGGACGGCTGCTTTGCCCGTCGCACAGGATCGTGAGTAGCCAGATGACCAGATCGGCCGGGTGCATGTAGCTTCGCCGTGGCGTGCCATCTCCGTTGATAATGATTGGCCGTCCAGCGATTGAATCGCGCAGGAAATTCCCTGCAGCGAAATGGGCATCCAGTGGCAGGTGTGGACCAACAAAGCTGAAGCAGCGAGCGATCTTGATGCTGACGCCGCGCTGCTCGCCGGTAATGGCGCACAGTAGTTCAGCCATTCGCTTGCCTTCAGCGTAAGCACTGTCGGACGAATTGATGTCGGGGCCGCCCGCAAAGGATTCGGGGATTCTCGATAGCTGCTCAGGCTGGCGGCCGTAAACGGCACCGGAACTGGTCAGTAGCACGCTCGTTACAGCGCTTGACTGCGCAAATTCGAGTACCCTCTTGGTGCCGTTGACGATCGCGTCAAGCATGATGTCTGGTCGCGATGCATTGAGGGCGGCGCTGCTTTCCGTGGCCGCATGAATGATGTGATCGCAACGGGCTTGCGGGAAAGCGAAGTTCCGAACGTCGCCGCGGTGCCAATGTAGCGCTGGCTGGTTTGCCAGATGTGGTGCTTGCTGTACAAAGGCCGCTGGGTCACGACTGAGCACGGTAGTCGAAATACGGCTGCGGAGGCGTTCGTTGGCGGCGCGCACGGCTTCGAGCAACCAGATGCCGAAGAAACCGGTTCCACCGGTGATGAACAGGTGTTGCCCACGCAATTCGCGCCAGAGCCGCTCGGAACGTTCCAGGATGTGCGTGATGTCGGCAATAGGAACCGGGCGCAACACGTTTCAGAAGTCCGCACCAAAAAACTCTTCAATTCGCTGTGCCGTGCACTCGAGCATCTCCTCGCTAAGCCCCGGCCACAACCCGATCCAGAACGTGTCGTTCATCACCCGATCTGTGTTGTCTAGCGATCCGGCAACGCGGAAGCTGCGTCCGGCCATGTACGGCTGGCGCGTCACGTTGCCGGCAAAGAGCAGGCGTGTGCCGATGCGCTGTTCGTCCAGGTACCTGAGCAGGTCGACGCGGTCGCAGGCGGCTTCCGGCTTGAGTGTCAGTGGAAAACCGAACCACGAGGGATCGCTGCCCGGCGTTGCTTCCGGCAGGAGCAGAAAATCGGCAAGGGGCGCCAGTCGCTGCGTCAGCCAAGCGAAATTCCTTTTCCGTGCGGCGATGAATCCGGGCAGACGGTCGAATTGCGCCAGCGCGCAGGCTGCCTGCACGTCGGTGATTTTCAGGTTGTAACCGAGCTGCGAGTAGGTGTATTTGTGGTCGTAGCCGAAGGGCAGGTCGCCGTGCTGCTGCTCGAAGCGTTTGCCGCAGGTGTTGTCGCAGCCGGTTGCGCAATAGCAGTCGCGGCCCCAGTCACGCAGCGATTCGAGGATCCGCTTCAGCTGCGGGTTGCGCGTGAAGACGGCGCCGCCTTCGCCCATGGTGATGTGGTGCGCGGGGTAGAAGCTGAGCGTGCCGACGTCGCCGAAGCTGCCGACCGGGCGACCGTCGTAGGTCGAGCCGAGCGCGTCGCAGCAATCTTCGATCAGCCACAGCCCGTGTTTCTTGGCGATGCGGGAGACTTCAGCCAGGTCGAAGGGGTTGCCGAGTGTGTGCGCGAGCACGATCGCTCGCGTCAGGCTGGAGATCGCGGCTTCGATCTGCGCAGTGTCGATGTTGTACGTGGGTAGCGCGATATCGACGAAAACGGGAACGCAGCCATTCTGCAGGATCGGATTGATCGTCGTTGGAAAGCCAGCGGCGACGGTGATCACTTCGTCGCCTGCTTTAATGGCGCGCTCGCCCAGGCTCGGCGACGTCAGCGCGCTGAAGGCCAGCAGGTTGGCCGACGAGCCCGAATTGGTGGTGAGCAGGTGTTCGACGTTCAGGAACTTCCCCAGCCGTTGCTCGAACTCGGCGTTGAAGCGGCCGCTGGTCAGCCAGCCGTCGAGCACGGCATCGACCATGTTTCGTAGCTCGCCGGCGCCGATCACCTTGCCGGCCGCCGGGATGGCGGTGCTGCCGGGCTGGAAAGCCGCCGTCGCGCACGTCTCCTGCGCATGGCGTTCGACCAGGTCGAGAATCTCGTTTCTCAGTGGCGTGTTGGTCATGTGACGACGGTGCTCTCTGCAGCCTGGCAATAACTGTTGATCTGTTGCTTGGAAACGGCGGCCATGTCTTCACCGCGGGAATGCGCGCGGTGCCAGTCAACAGTCATGCGCAGTGCGCGGTCGAGTGACCAGCGCGGCCGCCAGCGCAGCGCCGAGATTGCTTTCGACGCGTCGAGACGAAGGCCGTGCGCTTCGTGCGGATGAGTGCTGGGATCGCCGCTCCATGCGGCACCGTCACCCCATATATCGATCAGTTTCTCGAGGACCTGCGCAACGCTGTGGGTGTTGCCACCGGACGGACCGAAGTTCCACGCCCCGGCGGCGCCGGGTCCCTGCTCGTACAGTTGCACGGCGAGCAGCAGATAGCCGGCCAGCGGGTCTAGGGCGTGTTGCCACGGGCGGATCGCCGCCGGATGACGCACCTGCAGTGGGCGCTGCTCGGCGAAGGCGCGCATGGCATCGGGAATCAGGCGGTTCGCCGACCAGTCGCCACCCCCAATGGCGTTACCCGCCCGCGCCGTGGCTACCGCCGTACCGTGGCGCGCGTAATCGGCCGGGTTAAAGAAGGACGAGCGATACGCGGCGCTGACCAATTCGGCGCAGGCCTTGCTGCTGCTGTAGGGGTCGACGCCGCCGAGCGCGTCGCCTTCCCGGTAGCAATGCGACGATTCAGCGTTCTCGTAGCACTTGTCACTGGTGACGACGACGACTGCCCGTACTCCCGGGCTGTGCCGGACGGCGTCGAGAAGATTGACGGTGCCCATCACATTGGTCGCGTAGGTGTCGACGGGCTGTGCGTACGAGGGAAGGATTTCGGCTTGCGCAGCGAGATGGAAGACTACTTCCGGCTGGTGTGTGGTCAGCGCTGAGCGCAGCCGGTCCGCATCCCTGACATCGGCGAGAATTGACACCATCTGTTGCTCGACACGCGCGAGCTCGAAGAGGTTGGGTTGCGTCGCCGGCGGCAGCGCATAACCGATCACCCTGGCGCCCATCTTCTGCAACCACAGGCACAGCCAGCTACCCTTGAAGCCGGTATGTCCGGTCAGCAGAACTCGCCGGCCCTGCCAGAACTCGGCCTGAATCACCAGTTTTTCCACGGCGCAGTGCCCCCGGCCCAGAGCTCTTCGAGGTGCTTCTTGTCGCGCAGGGTGTCCATTCCCTGCCAGAAGCCGTCATGCCGCCAGGCGGCAAGCTGGCCGCTCTGCGCCAGGTGGCCGATCGGTCCAGCTTCCCAGCTGCACGCATCGCCGTCGATCAGTTCCAGTACGCTGGGGTCGAGAACGAAGAAGCCGCCATTGATTCGTCCGCCATCGCCTGCCGGTTTCTCGCAGAAGGCGGTGACACGATCAGCCGCCAGTTCGAGGGCGCCAAAACGTCCCGGCGGCGTGACGGCGGTGACCGTCGCGCACACGCCGCGCTGACGATGGAAGGCGATCGTGGCGCTGATGTCTACGTTCGCGACGCCGTCACCGTAGGTGAAGCAGAACGGTTCGTGCTGGTCGAGATGTGCGCGCACGCGGCGCAGTCGTCCCCCGGTCTGCGTTGCATCACCGGTGTCGACCAGCGTCACTCGCCAGGGCTCGGCGTGTCGCTCGTGAACTTCCATCGCGTTGGTCGCCATGTCGAAGGTCACGTCCGAGGTGTGTAGGAAGTAGTTGGCGAAGTACTCCTTGATCATGTAGCCCTTGTACCCCAGGCAGATGACGAAGTCGTTGATGCCGTGGCCGGCATAGATCTTCATGATGTGCCAGAGGATCGGTTTGCCACCGATTTCGAGCATGGGTTTTGGTCGCACGATTGTTTCTTCGGCCAATCGCGAACCCGTCCCGCCGGCAAGGATGACCGCCTTCATGGCTGGTTTGAGCGCCTCGGAAGCGCCGTAGGCGCAGCGCCAGGGGCGCTGATTGGTGTCATAAGTGGGGTCTGCACTCTATTCAACAGGCTGCGGAGAGTAGCGCGATCCCCGGCAGGATGCCAATTGATTTGGCCTGTGCCTGCCGGGATCCGAAGCGATATGGCATTGGCCGCGCGTTCGGGCCGTCGACGGCGCCGGTGGCTTTTTCGACGTCCTCCATGAACTTCGACAGTCACGTCCCTTGCAGGACGACTTCGTTTCGCCGCCTTCGACCAGATCACCTGCCGCTGCTGTGTGGTCATCTGCGGACTTGACGTCCAGAGGCTTATCAGTTCTGTGTCGGGGTGAACACGGAGGCGATGTCCGGCGCGGTAATGGCGGCATCGAACCAGGTTTCGATCTGTTCGAGTTTGGCTGCGGCAATCCGCTCGACAATGTCCATCGGGATCGCGCCAAAGCGCCGGGAAAGCAGGTGTTGCAGGGCGCGAGCCTCGCCTTCGAGCTTGCCTTCCAGTTTGCCTTCGAGCTTTCCTTCGAGCTTTCCCTCGAGTTTCCCTTCGATCTTGCCAATCTGCAGGCCTTCGGCCACCGCCTTGGCTTTCCATTGATCAATATTCGTTTCCAGCATTTCGGTTCCTTTCAGCATGTCATCGAGTTCCGGCAGTGGCAGTCCGGGCATTTTACGACTGAGACGGTACTGCATCCACTGCATCACCGCGCGGTCTATGGTCTGCTTGAATGGCGATTGGGCGACGGCCTGGCCAAGATAGCGGATCGCCCGTTTGGCGTCGTCCGTGTCGTGAGTGTGCTCCATCCGGAATATTGCCGCCATGACCCGTTGCAAGCCTTCCAGATACTCCGCACTGAAGCGGCCTTCATCCAGCAACCAGAATTTCAGTTTTGGCTGAAACTCGGTCAGCACCGCCGGGTGCGGCTGGATCAGGTCGAAGATCTCGGGGCTGTGCTTCCAGCGCGTGTCGCCGTTGTAGATCACGATCGGCAGGACCGGCGGCAGGCCGTCTCCCGGATCGATGGTCTTGCTGCGCACCAGATGGTCGTAGAGCGCCGCCACGTACTGCATCATCCGCACCGGCATGCCCTTGTCGATCGACGCCTGGAACTCGAGCAGCAGGTACAGGTAGATGCGTTGGCCTTTTAGTTCGATCGACCAGACGACGTCGTCTTCGCGCTTTTTCATCGCCGGGGTGATGAAGTTGCCGGCCTCCGGGCGGAGGGTGCCGTAGTCCAGCAGTTCGCTTAGGCCGGGAGGGGCAAATACCTCCAGCAGCTCGCGCACCAGGTCGGCGTGCGAGAACAGGTATTTGTAGCCCGCGTCGTGAAGGTGAACCATGGCGTCGATTGTAGCGCCTGAGCAAGGGCGAGCAAAGGGAAGGCGTGCCTTGCAAACCTACTTCCCCTCCGCTGTGGTCGGCGGCAAGCTGCCGCAGTTGCAGGCGAGTGCGGTGTCGCCAGGTGGGTCGAAGGCGGCTTCGGCTGCGGTCACTCGCCTGCAACCGGATCGCCTGCCGCTGTGTAGTCCAGTGCGGACTCGACGTCCAGAGGCTTATCAGTTCCGTGTCGGGGTGAACACGGAGGCGATGTCCGGCGCGGTAATGGCGGCATCGAACCAGGTTTCGATCTGTTCGATGTCCGCCGCGGCTATTCGCTCGACAATATCCATCGGGATCGCGCCAAAGCGCCGGGAAAGCAGGTGTTGCAGGGCGCGAGCCTCGCCTTCGAGCTTCCCTTCGAGTTTACCTTCGAGCTTGCCTTCGAGCTTGCCTTCGAGCTTTCCAATCTGCAGGCCTTCGGCCACCGCCTTGGCTTTCCATTGATCAATATTCGTTTCCAGCATTTCGGTTCCTTTCAGCATGTCATCGAGTTCCGGCAGTGGCAGCCCGGGCATCTTGCGACTGAGGCGGTACTGCATCCACTGCATCACCGCGCGGTCTATCGTCTGCTTGAATGGCGATTGGGCGACGGCCTGGCCAAGATAGCGGATCGCCCGTTTGGCGTCGTCCGTGTCGTGAGTGTGCTCCATCCGGAATATCAGACCTCCC
>NZ_JAZKTZ010000021.1:0-43695 GCF_036625345.1 Candidatus Accumulibacter meliphilus
AGGATGCGCAGGCCGCCGTGCACGGTCAAGCGTATCTCCCAACCCATGCGGCCCGGCAGCTGGTGTACCAGCGCTGCACCGGCGTTCATCAAGTCCCGTGTGCGTTCAACCTCGAAGGCGAGCAGCGCTGTCCATTCGGCGCTGCAGCGTCCCGCGGCTATCTGCGCCTCGCCGAGGCCGAAGCGTTCGAGGTCGCTCTGCGGCAGGTAGACGCGGCCCTTCTGCCAGTCGATGGCCACGTCCTGCCAGAAATTGATCAACTGCAGCGCCGTGCAGATACAGTCCGAGCGGCGCAGATTCTCTTCGCTGGCACGCCCGACGAGATGCACCAGCAGGCGGCCGACGGGATTCGCCGAGCGCCGACAGTAGTCGAGCAACTGCGCGTAATCGGCGTAGCGCTTGGTGACCACATCCTGCGCAAACGCATCCAGCAGGTCGCGAAACAAGGGCGTCGGCAGCTGCCATTCGGCGATGACCTCGGCCAGTTCGTTGAACGCTGGCCGGAGAGGTGCTGCGCCGCGTTCGATGCGTCCGATTTCTTCGCCATAGTCGGCGAGCCCTTGCAAACGTGCCGTGTCACTGGCGTCGCCTTCGTCGGCAATGTCGTCGGCGCCGCGCGCAAAACGATAGATGGCCTCTATGGGTCGGCGCAGGTGTCTGGGCAGCAGCAGCGAAGCGACCGGGAAATTTTCGTAGTGATCGACGGGCATCGGTAGCGGCTGGTGGGCAAGGCCGGTTGCGGTGAAGCGCTCAGCTTGAAGGGGTTCTCTC
This sequence comes from Candidatus Accumulibacter meliphilus, assembly GCF_036625345.1. Taxonomy (NCBI): domain Bacteria; kingdom Pseudomonadati; phylum Pseudomonadota; class Betaproteobacteria; genus Candidatus Accumulibacter; species Candidatus Accumulibacter meliphilus. The sequence continues at coordinate 772 of NZ_JAZKTZ010000021.1, forward strand.
AGGCAACACGCAGGGAGTCAGGCGGTGGCTTTCTCTCCTGAACATCGGCTCGGGAGGGCAGTATAAATCGGCCATGGAAAGGAATCGCGGGAATTGTGGGAACCGTGGAAAGTGCCTGTTGTGCGGGGGGCCGCCCCCGGCACACGGGACGGGCTGGCTGGCGACGATTCCTGCTTTCACCGCCAGGCATTTTCCGCTACTGTGCTCAGCTCGCAAAACCCACCCCAGCAAGGAGTTACAAACGTGATCGGATACGTAACCATCGGTGTAAGAGACATGGACAAGGCCAAGGCGTTTTACAGCGAACTGCTCGCTGACCTGGGCGCCAAGGTGTTGATGGACATGGGTCGCATCGCCTTTCTCGGCAGCAGTATGGACGCCCCCATGCTCAGCATCTGCGTCCCCTACGATAAAAACGACCCTAGCCCCGGCAACGGTAACATGGTCGCCATCAATCCCGGCTCGAAGGAAAAAGTCGATGAGCTGTACCGCAAAGCAATCGCTCTGGGTGCCAGTTCCGAAGGCGAGCCCGGTCAGCGTGTTCCCAATGTGTTCTACGGCGCCTATATCCGCGATGCGGACGGCAACAAGATCGCTTTCTTCCAGTTCGGCTAAGGCCGATCGCAGGCCTGGGAAAGCCAGGTCTGCTCGATCGCTTCACTTCAAACGGCTGCTTGTTCGGATTCCATGCGTCGAGTTTGGGTCGTTTGTTGCCCGACGCCAACAAGAACTCAAGGGCAGGAGAGGGGCGGATAGCTTACCGTCACCAGGTCGCCGACCACTCTTCGATCTTGGCGGTCGCTACCGGCCGACTCCGGCCTGCCATCGCCGATGATCGCCTTGAGTGGCAGCATCGCCTTTTAGCAGCCTCGCTACAACTGCATGGCCACGCAAGCCGCGGTTCGACACAACGGTTCGACACAACGATGGGGTCGAACAAGGGTCGCCTCGTCCAGTGGCTCGCGTGACGTCGCTGCGGTGCGAATTGTCGTCGGACGTGGCCGGGCTGGTGGCGCTGGTTTGTGCGTGGCCGGCCGCTCGGCCACCTTGACTTGAATCCGGCCGTCGCCGGCGACAGCAAGCTCGCCACCGCCGGATCCTATCCTTCACCGCTTGTCGGCACTCGGAATTTCGAGCGGTGCCAGAATTCTGGTCGCGGCCATTGCGGCCAGGCTGCGAGCGCGGGTTGTGCATTGCCAGCTCATTCCGCCAGCGTCTTTCTGAAGCGCGACAGCGCGCCGGCGACGAACAGCACACCAAGCACCGCCGCCGCCGCGAAGTCACGCCAGACCACGTCGATGCCTGCGCCACGATAAAGGATAGCCTGCGAGAAACTGACGAAGTGGGTCGCGGGTGATATCTGCATTAGCACCTGCATTCCGGCCGGCATGCTGTCCAGGGGGGTATTGCCGCCGGAGAGCAGGTTCATGACGATATTTACGGTGAAGGCGAGCAAGGCGAATTGCGGCATCGAGCGCCCCAGCGTGGCGAGCAAGATGCCCAGCGAAGTAATCGAGAAAAGGTAGATCACCACGCCGGCGACGAACAGCGGAATGCTGCCCGCGATCGGCAGTTCCAGCAGCCATTGCACGATGACGCTGAGCGAAAGCGTCGCGGCCACGACGATGACCAGCCCGTTGGCCCAGACTTTGGCCGCCATCACCTCGGTCGGCGTCAACGGCATCACCAGCAGGTGCTCGATGGTGCCGTGCTCGCGTTCGCGGATGATCGCCGCACCGGTCAGGAACATCGCCAGCATGGTGATGCTGTTGATGATCTGCATCACCGCCATGAAGGACGCGGATTCCAGATTGGGATTGAACTTGGTGCGCATGACCAGATTGACCGCTGGCGGTACGCTCACCGCTCGCGCACCGGTGAGCGCCGCGACTTCCTGCATCACGATGCTCTGGATATAGCCGACACCGTGCCTGCCTGCGTCATGGCCGTGGCATCGGTGACGATCTGCATTTCCGGTTGGCGACCGCGCTTGATGTCGGCTTCAAATTGGGCGGAATGTCAATGACGAAGGTGAATTGCGCGCTATCCATGGCGCGGTCGATCTCATGCACCGCCAGCGTGCCCGGTTCCAGGAAATACGGCGCGCGCAGCACGTCGCGGATGCGCAGGGACAGCGCCGAGCGGTCTTCATCGACGATGCCGACCGACGCATTGATCATGCCGAAAGCGGCATTCTTGGCCGGCGTATACACACCGTAACTGAACGAATAGACGATCAGGAACACCAGGATCAGGTCACGGCGCAGGCTGAAGAGTTCCTTGATACCTAGTCGATAAACATTGTCGAGAAACTGTTTCACGCTCATTTCTCCTGCGTGGCGAGAAACAGGCGTGCCAGGGCGAGGTAGGCGACGATGATGGCGGCCAGCGCCAGCAGATTGTTCGACAGTTCGACAAAGCCCAGACTCTTGGTAAAGCTGCCCAGGCTGATCTGCTGAAAATAAGTGCTGGGAAAGACCAGGCCCATGCTGCGGGCGCTACCGGTCAGCGAGGACAGAGGCGTGAACATGCCGGAAAATTGCACCGCCGGCATCATGGTGAGAATGCCGGCGGCAAAGATCGCGGCCACCTGCGAAGTGACGAAGGTGGAGATGACCAGGCCGAAGCCGGTGGTGGCCACGACGTACAAGGCAGCCCCGGCCGCCAGAGTCAGCGCGCTGCCCTTGATCGGCACCTGGAACATGAACAGCGCCAGTGCCAGCAGGCAGACGAAGTTGATGAGGCCGATGGCGGCATAAGGCAACTGCTTACCGAGCAGGAACTCCAGTCCGGTAACCGGCGTCACGTAGAGATTGGTGATCGAGCCCATTTCCTTCTCGCGCACCACGCCCAGGGCCGTCATCATCGCCGGGCTGAACATCAGCAGCAGCATCATGATGCTCGGCACCATGGCATACACGCTGTCGAAAGTCGGGTTGTAGCGGAAGCGCGTCTCGACGCGAATCGGCAGTACGGCAGGCGCAGCGCCGGGCCGGGCCGCGAGTGTTACGTCCGCCGCTCTCCAGTAACTGACGGCGTCGCCTATCCCATGAACGGCGAGAGCGAAGGAAGGCGTGCTGCCTGAACGAGGCTGGGACGACGTGAACGAAAGATGGGCCGGGACACCTCTGTTATCGTGGGAAGTTATCAAGACAACCGAGATAGAAGAGAGCCCAGCCCATGCAGCGAATTGTAGCCGGCATCGACACGATCGAGCAGCATCTTGAGGCCGTCAGGCAAGCCCCCGAAGTGTATCGGCCGCCGTGCTGCCCGCATTGCGGGCTCAAGATCCTTTGGCCACACGGGCACTATGAGCGCAAGGCCGACCGACGAGCCGGGCAGGTTTCCCTCAACCCGATACCGATCTGCCGCTACCGTTGCTCTGGTTGTCGGCGCACCTGTTCACGTCTGCCGGCGTGCATCGCACCGCGCCGCTGGTATGACTGGTCGGTGCAGCAAGCCCACCTCGAACGGCAGTTGAGCGAACGCTCCGATCGGCGCCGTGCACTCGGCAGCCTGCCGGACCGGCGTACCGCCGGTCGCTGGTGGGACTGGCTACAGAAGAGCAGCCTGCTGTTCGAGTTTCACCTGCGCGCCCGCTGTGCCGAACTCGGGCGGGCCGCCGACTTCGGCGCTTTCTGGCGTCGGGTATTCGAATCCATGGGCCTGGTGCAAGCCATGACCCTCCTTGATCAAGAGCTGAACATCCCGTGATGTCCTGATCCTGAACGAGCGGCGGACAGGGCAGACCCCGCCCGGGCGGGGTCCCCACACAGTTTGCTCCTGTCATTATCCGGGTCCTTCTGGTTTGATCACCTCTCCGATTTATCACAAGGAGTGGTCATGAACCCGATTGATCCGAAAGCCCTGTTTCGCCTGTCCGTCCTGGGTCCGCTGATTAGCCGCGAGCGGCTGGAGCGGGGAGAACTGCAACAGATTCTGCGCGAGCTGGCCAGCCGCGAATACGCCATTCCCGGCACCCGTCGGCGGCATCTGAGCGAGAAGACGATTCAGGCCTGGTACTACGCCTGGCGCCTCCACAAGCTCGATGGGCTGACGCCCAAGGTACGCGCCGACCGCGGGCAATCGAAGCTCTCCGCCGCCACCCAGGCCGCCATTCTTGCCGCCAAGCGCGACAACCCGCGGCGCTCGCTGTGCCAGATTCGCCAATTGCTCGAAGCGGCCGGCACCGTCGCCCGTGGCGGCCTCGCCCGCTCGACCATTCACCGTCTGCTGCAGCAGCACGGTCTGTCACGAATCAGCGGCTCGGCCAGCCTGCCGGAAGAGAAACGCAGCTTTGTCGCCGCGACCGCGGGGGCGATCTGGTATGGCGACGTGATGCACGGCCCACGCGTCCCGATCGGCGGCAAACTCGCCAAGAGCTATCTCGTCTCACTGTTCGACGACGCTTCCCGGTTGCTCACGCACAGCGCCTTCTGCCCTGGCGAGACCGCTCTGGACATCGAAGGCGTGCTCAAGCAGGCGGTGCTCAGGCGCGGCATTCCGCTCAAGTTGGTCGTTGATAATGGCGCCGCCTATCGCGCCGAAACTTTGCAGGGGATCTGCGCCCGGCTGGGCATCCATCTCATTCACTGCCGGCCGTACGCGCCCGAGGGCAAGGGCAAATTGGAGCGCTGGCACCGTACCTGCCGCGATCAGTTTCTCAGCGAACTCGACGAGCGCCATATCGCCAGCCTGGACGATCTCAACGCGCGTTTGTGGGCTTGGCTCGAGCAGGTTTATCACCGCCGCCCGCATGCCAGTCTGGACGGCATCAGCCCTTTGGCACGTTACCAGCAGGACCTGTCCAGGATTCGCCCGCTCGGGCCGTTGGCGGCGAAGCTCGATCTCTTGTTCCGGCATCGCGTCAGCCGTCTGGTGCGCAAGGATGGCACGGTGTCGTATCACGGCAAACGCTTCGAGGTGCCGTTCGAGCTCTCCGGTCAAACGGTGTCTCTGGTGGTCGATCCGCATACCGAGGTAGTGATCGGCGTCGAGGACGAGGAAGGGAAAGCGATCGGCGCGGCGACGCCGCTCGATGCACTGGCCAACGCCACACGTCGGCGACGCCAGCCGGACCCGGCGAACACTGACCCAGCGCCCCCGACGAAGAGCGGCCCGAATCTGATCGAGCTGATCTATCAGCAATATTACGACTGCAAGGGGGAGTGAAATGGACTTGCAACACTTTGGTTTGCGGCATTCGCCGCTGGGCAAGGAAGCGGCCGAGTTGTGGGATGACGGTGCGCTGGGGCTGTTGGCGGAGCGCTTCGCCTGGTTGTTGCACTCGCCCGGAGTCGGCCTGATCACCGGCGAACCGGGAGTGGGCAAGACGGCCGCCTTGCGCCAGCTGACCCGCGGCCTGAATCCGCATCGCCACCTGGTGATCTATCAGGCGGAGACGGATTTCGGGCGGCTCGATATCTATCGCGGTCTGGCGCGCGCTCTGGGAGTGGAAGCGGGCTATCGGCGGGCGCAGCTGTGGCGCGATCTGAAGGAGCGCATCCTGCAACTGGTCGATGGCCGCCAGTTGGTGCCGGTATGGATCATCGACGAGGCGCAGAATCTGCCGCTGGAGTTCTTCCGCGATTTGCCGGCCTTTCTCAACTTCGCTTTTGATACACGCGATGTGATGTCGGTCTGGTTGATCGGCCATCCGGCACTGGCGCAAACACTGGAGCGGGCGCCGTATGCGGCGCTGGCCGGGCGCGTTCAGGTACGCGTGCAGCTCAAACCGGTGCTCGAACGCGAGCGCTTTGCGCAACTGATCCAGCACAGCCTGAAGAGCGCCGGTTGCACGCATACGCTGCTCAGCGATTCGGGTCTGGAGATCTTGCGGCAGGCCAGCAAGGGGCTACCGCGGCACGCCGGGAGAATTCTGCGCACGGCGATGCGCCTGGCGGTACCACGCGGCCTCAATCATCTGCCGGACGATCTCTTGCAGTTGGCGATCGAGGAATTGCGATGAGCCGCCGCTCTGCTCTCCCGTTGTTCCCCGATGGGCTCTCCGATGAAAGCGCGGCAGTGCTCAGTGAATTCCTTAACCAGCTCGCCGTCGCATGCGAAAGCCGTTACTTCGTACAGCTGCGCCGCTACCACCAGCGGCAGATGAATCTGTACGATCCCGAAGCCCCCTGGCGGACCACGCCGCTGCCGCCTCGGTAGCGCCTTCATCCCACGCTGCCGCCGGGATAGATGTTCCCGTCGCAGCGTGGGACTCGGCCAGCGTTTCAACCTCGAAAAGCTTGGGCCGAGGGCTCTAAATCAGCGCAGGACGTAACACGCGAGGAAGGCCTGGTGCGCCGCTTCGACATAGCCCTTGCTGGTTTCCGCGCGCGAGGGGTTGGCCCCGTCGACCCAGGCGCCGACCTCGGTCGGGCGGCCGCGTTGCAGGTCGGCGCCGAAGCCCGGCGGAATTTCCAGGGCCACTTTCAGTTTGCCGCTGCGCATCCGCGTTTCCAGGTCGGCGTAGTCGATGATCGCTGTCTGCTGGTCAAAATAGCGCGAACTGGCAAAGCTCTCGCGGTAGGCACGGCTCTGCGCGCTCTGATCGCGGTCGAGGGTGGCAAACGACAATTTCTCGATGTCGAAGGAAATGCCGTAGCCGAAGACGATCATCAACAGGATCGGACCGAACAGGGCAAAGGCCAGGCGGATCGGATCGCGCCTGACTTCCAGCGTCTCGCGGCGGGCGTAGGCCCATAGTCGGCGTAGGCTGAACCAGCCCGTGGCATGCGCAGGCCTTGCCGGCGCTTCCTGGCTCGCTACCAGCGGGGCCTCTTCAAGGACAGTCGGGTGCGATCCATCGGCTGAGTCCGCCGTCGCTTCTTCCAGGCGGGCGATGAAAGCCTGTTCCAGGTTTTCCACGCCCCGCGCCTGCACCAGTTCGTCCGGAGGACCCTGCGCCAGCACCCGCCCGGCATGCATCAGCGAAATGCGGTCGCAGCGCGCTGCCTCGTTCATGAAGTGCGTCGAGATGAAGATCGTCACGCCGTCATTGCGCGAGAGTTCGACGAGCAGTTGCCAGAATTCATCGCGGGCCACCGGGTCGACGCCGGAGGTCGGCTCGTCGAGAATCAGCATTTCCGGTTTGTGGATCACCGCCACGGCCAGTGACAGGCGCTGGCGTATGCCCAGAGGCAGGCTCTCCGGGCGCTGATCGACGAATGCGCCGAGATCGAAGCGTGCCACCATTTCCGTCACCCGTCCAGCGACCTGCATCTTGGGCAGCCCTGACGCATGACCCAGCCGAATCAGGCTCATTTGCCGGTAACGCCCGCTTTTGCGGTCGAGGCGGTCAAATTGCGGTTGGCTAGCGGCAAAGGACGGGTGGTGGAGTCAGCCAGGAGGATGCCGAAAGAATTTTTTGGACGGCGGTACGATCGCCAGGCGAGCCTTTCCGAACGCGGCGTACGCCGCGCTCGAGAGGATGTTTCGGGTACGCCTGTGTGAGGTCACTCAAGTTGAAGCAGGAATGGAGCGGCGAGGAGCGCGCGGATTCGTGCTGGGTCGAGCCAGGGGGCGGCGCAGGAGCTTCGAATGAAGGCGATGGCACCGCGCACGCCGAGTTGCTGATAGAGATCGCGTAGCTGTCGGGTGAAGCGTGCCAGGGTATTGAACACATGCGCCAGGCGCATGAGGAGGTGATAGCCTTTCATGGCATTCCAGTCGAGGGCAAAGGCATGCTCGTAGTGGTAGCCCTGATGTTTTTCGACGAGGAAGCCCGCTTCGATGCCCCAGCGGTGGCGGGCCCCGAGGTTGCAGCGCTCATGGACATTGTCTTGGCTGAGCGGTTGGCTGGAGAGCCAGGCGTGGCGCGATGTTTCGGTGACGGTCCTGGCCTGTTCATCGATCTTCTCCCAGCTTTCCTCACAGACCACCAGATTCAGCTTGAGACGCTGACGCCCGTTGGCAGCGAAGGCGTAGTCGATGTCGTTGACCCAGCTGAAGTGTTGTCGGCGTCTTCCCCAACCGCGCTGCACAACTTGTGGCTTCAGGGCGTGGAGCGCGCGGAACTCCTGCCAGACCGTGGACAAATCCTTGTCCTTGAGCACGATCATGAACTGCCAGTGGGCGCGCAAGCAGCGCCGCATCACCGGCCCGTTGGCGTAGAGGCCGTCGAGCAGGAGCAGGATCGGCAGGCGGGGGAACAGCGTCTTGAGCCGGTCGCTCAAGCGCACAAAGCCGCGCAGCTCGCAGTCCTGCTTTTGCGCTTCGGGTTCGCCCAGCGCGTGTTCGAGGAACTCGCTGAGCAGTGGGATGACCAGGCCGTTGTGGAAGGCAAAGCTGGCCTCGAGGACGTAGACGAAGTACTGGGTGTGACGGGTTTCGTCCTTGCCGACGGTACGTTGCAGGAGTTCCTCCGTCCAGAGGGTGTCGCCAGCGAGCTTCTGTGAGCCGTCGATGGCGATCGGATAGCAGTGGTCGATCAGATAGCGGCGAAAGTTCTTGCCGCGAATCAGCCGCCTCACCAGATCGACGTGGGCCTGTTCGAGCTGTTCAAGGTCAATGTCGCGCAACAGCCGAAACAGGGTGTCGGCGTGTGGCAGGGTATCGATCTCCGGGAACAGCAGGTGGAGGTTGGCCATGAACTGGGGACGGGATATTTCGCGGTTGGTCTCGCGCCGGGAGGAGAACTGAAAGACGAACATCAGCAAGCCGTAGAGCAGAAGCACGGTCAGCTTGTGCCGGCGCTTTTTGGGATCTCTCGGGTCGGGAATTTGTTCCAGTTGAGCGAGCAAGGCGGGCAGCTCTTTGCGCAGGAGGCGCATCTGTTTGCTCACGGCGTCCTCGCGGGCCTTTTGTTCCTCGTCGACGGTCGCGAAGGCCGAGCTTCTGTTGGGCAATGGAGCGGCTGAGTGGGGGACTTGTCCCGTTGCGCGCAGCTTCGCGTTCAGTACCTTCTCCTGCCGTTTCTTCTCTGAGCGCAGCTTCTTGATGGCCACGCGTGTCGGGCGACGGCAAGGTTTGCTCATGACCGCGGGCTCCCCGGCGCGGCACACAACGAGGCGCAAGCATCCGAGGTCAGCGCTTTGACCCACACCTGGCGGGGCGTGCTGTGATAGGACTGGCCAGGGCGGGCCAGCCCGCGCCCGCTGCTTGCCCCAAGCAACTGCCAACCGGCGGCACGGTAGCAGGTGCCGGCATAGTGACGCGGATCGACGAAGGTCTCCAGCAGCAGGGGCTCGAAGCCCCAGTGTTCGAGCCAGTCCGCGCGTGTGCGGCGCGCGAGTTGCCCGAGCACATGACTGGCCAGATGCGGCACCCGGACGTGCGGAAAGATCAGGAAGCGGCTGTTGTTCACCACCCGCGCCAGGTTCTCGCGGCGGGCCTGGGCCGTCCAGCCGATCCACTGATCGCGCACGGCCACCGCGCGGGCAGCACCGGACAGCAGGACGCAGCCCAGCCGCCGGTCGCCCGCCGTGATAAAGTAGCGCAGCCGGTAGCCGAAGGCCCCCTGGAAACCCAGCGGGTGCCAACGCGCCACCAGCGCATCCCACTGCGCCACCCGGGTCGCGTCGCGAACCACTTCCAGGGACACCGGCGCGAGCGCCGACAGGGCGCAGTGCACCGCCGGCTCGGCAACGGGGGCGACGGATGCCGAGGGCGGCGCGCAACGGCGCGGCGGCGAGGGCCTCAACGCAGGCAGTACCAGCAATCCGGCCGCCTGCAAACGCTCCAGGAAGTCCAGGCAGGCGCTGATCTTCGCCGTCCCCGTCAGGGTGGTCCAGCCCAGGTGCTCGCAGACCGTCGCCGCCAACTCCTTGCGTGCCAATCCCGGCAGCCACGCGACCGTCGCGCAGAGCTCGGCAATCTCCGTCGCGCTGAACACGCGACCACAGTGCACCCATTCCCCCGCACTCGTTGCAAGCATCGCAAAACCTCCGACTGAAGCGCAGATTGATTACGCTCCACCTATCCTGCCAGAAGTCCGCCCGGCTGTCTAGCCCTCTTGTGCGAAGGTTTTTTTTGCCTGCCCACCGCAACGCCTTGCCACTACTGGGCCGGCGTCGTCATGCTTCAGCGCTGCATCTTGGGCAGGTGAAACAGGCGGGCGTGCAGGTCGAGGTTCTGCCGCACCGTCAGTTCGCTGTACAGCGAAAAAGACTGTGACATATAGCCGACGCGCTTGCGCGTGGCCATGTCCTTGGTATCGACGGCGCGGCCGAATAGCAGCGCGCTGCCTTCGCTTGCCGGCAGAAGGCCGGTCAGCATCTTCATGGTGGTGGTCTTGCCGCAGCCGTTGGAACCGAGGAAGCCAAAAATCTCGCCACGCTCGATGCGAAAGCTCACATCGTCCACGGCCGTAAAACTGTCGAAACGCCGCGTCAGGTGGCGGGCCTCGATGGCTATGTCCTTGCCATCCGGTGCGCGCGGCGGAATGATCAGGCCGCGATGCTTGCCGCGCCTACCCTCTGGCAGCAAGGCGATGAAGGCTGCTTCCAGTGTCTCTGCACTGGCCTGCTGGCGGATTTCTTGCGGGCTGCCGGTGGCCAGTACCTTGCCGGCGTCCATCGCCACCAGCCAGTCAAAGCGTTCGGCTTCCTCCATGTAGGCGGTGGCGACCAGCACGCTCATGCCGGCGCGGCTACTACGGATATGCTCGACCAGTTCCCAGAACTGGCGCCGCGACAGCGGATCGACGCCGGTGGTCGGTTCATCGAGGATCAAGAGGTCAGGATCGTGAATCAGTGCGCAGCAAAGGCCGAGCTTTTGCTTCATGCCGCCGGAGAGCTTGCCGGCGGGTCTTTCGGCAAAGGGCAGCAGATTGGTTGCCGTCAGCAGTTCATGAATGCGTTTGTTGCGTTCCCCATGGCCATAACCGAACAGGCGGCCGACGAAATCGAGGTTCTCGAATACCGACAGGGTCGGATAGAGATTGCGCCCCAGGCCCTGCGGCATGTAGGCGATGCGTTGGCACACTGCGCTGCGGTGAACGGCGCTCGCCATGCTGCCGCCCAGCACCTCGACACCACCGCTTTGCAGCTTGCGCGAGCCCGACAGCAGGGCAAGAAGACTGGACTTGCCGACGCCGTCCGGGCCGATAAAGCCGACCATGCAGTCGGCCGGAATCTCCAGGTCGACGCCGTCGACGGCGAAAGTCTTGCCGTAGCGGTGGCTGACGCCGGCAAGCCGGGCAACCGGGGCTGCGGTCGCTACGCTGACCACTCAGGGCTCACTCGTCGGTGGGTCTGCCGGCACCCTTGAACGCAGATGTTCGGGCCAGGGCGTGGTCGAATCGAGGCGCACGAAAGCGACGCCGGGTAGACCGGTCTTGACCTGGGCTTCATGCTTCTTGAGCAGTTCGGGAGCGATCTGCAGCCTGACCTGGAACACCAGCTTCTGTCGTTCGCTGGCGGTTTCGACCGTCTTGGGCGTGAATTGGGCCTGCGCCGAAACGAAGGATACCGTGGCCGGGATGACGAATCCTGGCGCAGCGTCGAGAATCAGTCGCGCCTCGCCGCCGATCGCCAGCTTGCCGGCCACGGTTTCCGGCAGGTAAATGCGCATGTAGACCTCGGACAGATCGAGCAGCGAGAGCACCTTGCCGCCGGCCCCCAGCACTTCGCCCGCCTGGGCCAGCACATGCTGCACACGACCGTTGCGCGGCGCCGAGAGCTGGGCATCGGCGGCATCTGCTTCGATGCGTTGCAGTGTTGCCCGTGCCGCATCGATGCCGGACTGTGCCTCGACCAGTTGCGAGCGCGCCGCCGCGATCGCCGCGTCCGCTTCCACCACGCCCGACTGCGCGGCGACCAGCAGGGCGGCGGCGCTTTGCCGTTCGCTTTCATCGACATCGAGCTGTTGCGCGGAGTAGAACTTTTCCTCCACCAGCTGGCGCGTACGTTCGAGCTGTTTGCGGGCGAACGCCAGGTCGACACGGTGCTGCGCCACCACTGCCAGTGCGGTGGCGCGAGCGCTTTGCCGCTGGGCCACCACGGCTGCCGCCGAACTTTGGGCGCTTTGCGCCTGGCGCAGTTGCGCCTGCGCTTCGCGCACCTGGGCATCCAGCGCCACGGTGTCCATTCGCGCCAGAACCTGCCCGGCTTCGACAAAAGCGCCTTCGCTGACGAGTACATCGCTCAGACGCCCGGCGAACTTGGTGGCGAGGTCGATTTCCGTCGCCTCGATGCGGCCGTTGCCGGTAGCGAACTGGGGCGGCAGCGCGTCGGTGTCGTCGCGCCTGAGCATGTAGGCAGCGCCGATACCCAGCACGGCGGCAGCGATCGCTGCCCAGCCGAGTTTGGTGATTCTTCCGTCGCTTGTCTTGAACATGTCGATTTCTCCTGTTGGCGCGTGCGGAACAGGTTTCGATCAGAAATCGAAACCCGGTTCCAGCCCGGTGCAATAGAGGCGGGTGGTCATGGTGCCTCGAAAAGAGAATTGATCTGCTCCAGATCGCCTTCCCCGAGTGCGCCGACAGCCGCTTTCAAGCGCAGTTGGGCGAGCAGCGTATCGAAGCGGGTCCTGGCCAGATCCCGCCGGGTGACGTAGACCTGGTTCTCGGCGTTAAGCACATCGATGTTGATCCGCACGCCCACTTCGTAGCCCAGGCGGTTCGATTCCAACGAGCTGAGACTTGAGACCAGTGCGGCTTCCAGTGCGCGTACTCCCGCGAGACCGTTGACCACCCCCAGGTAGGATTGGCGGGCGCTGAGTGCGGCGCTGCGTTTCGCATTGTCCAGAGAGGCCGCTTCGGCGTCACGCCGGGCAATCGCTTCGCGGGTCTTCGAGTTGACCGCTCCGCCCTGAAAGATCGGGATGTTCAGCTGCAGGCCAATCTGCGAAGTCGTGTTGTCGATCGAGCCGACCCCAAACTGACCGGGACCGTTGTTCTGATTGTAGCTGGCGACCACGTCGACCGTCGGATAGTGATCAGCCCGGTTGATCTCTACAGCCTTGGCCGCTGCCTCGGTAGCTGCCTGCTGCGCCTGCACGACAAAACTGTCGCGTTCGGCGGCCTCCACCCATTGCTCCATGCTTGCCGGTTGCGGTGGCGCCATGATCGCTGTCGGTTTGAGCCGATTGAGTTCGCCGGGATCCGTGCCGATCAGCACGCGGAGTGCATAACGGTTCACTTCCAGCTCGTTCTCGGCAGCAATTTCCTCCGCTGTCGCCAGGTCGAAGCGCGACTGGGATTCGTAGGTGTCGGTGACCGTTGCAATGCCGACCTCGAAATTCTTTTTCGCCTGCTCAAGCTGCTGTGCGATGGCCGTCTTGTTGGCCTGCACCGCGCGCAGGTTCTCGACGGCGACAAGGACGTCGAAATACGCCTGGGCAACGCGCAGGATCAGGTCTTGCCCCGCCTGTGCGAAGTTGGCCTCGGTCTGTAGGACCAGCAGCTTCGACTGGTCGTACTGCACGAAATTCTGCCAACGGAACAGGGGCTGCGTCAGGCTGACCCCGTAGCTGTGGCTGTTGTACTTGTTGTGATACGAGTCGTTCAGGGCGCTTATGCTGCCCTTGTAGGTGCTGTCGTTCCAGTAGGTGTTGCCCGTGGCGGCAATGGTCGGCAAAAGGCCAGCCAGTGCCTGAGGCTGCTTCTCGCGTCCGGCAGCGGCGCTCGCGCGCGCCGCCGTGTACTGGGCATCGTACGCCAGCGCATAGCGATAGACCTGCAGCAGGTCGGTGGCGAACGCGGGCAGTGCAGAGAAGAGACCGGCCAGCAGCAGGCTGAGCCGTCCCGGGTGGAGTGCTCTAGACATATCGTTAACTCGCTTTCAGTACTGGCACGTCGGCCGGATCAAGGGGATGCGTTGGATGGCCCGCCCACTTGCTTGCCATCCAGGTGCCGAGATCGTCCAGGTAGGAATAGATGACCGGCACCACCAGCAGGGTGAGCAGGGTCGAGGTGATCAGCCCGCCAATGACCGCATGGGCCATCGGCGAGCGCTGCTCACCGCCTTCACCGAGGCCGAGGGCAAGCGGCAGCATCCCGAAGATCATCGCCACGGTGGTCATCAGGATCGGTCGCAGGCGGACGTTGCCTGCTTCGATGATCGCCTCGTAACGGCTCTTGCCGGCCTTGACCGCCTGGTTGATGAAATCGACCAGCAGGATGGTGTTCTTGGTCACCAGGCCCATCAGCATGATGAAACCGATGATCGAGAAAATGTTCAGCGTACTGCCGGCAATCAGCAGCGCCAGGAAGACGCCAATCAGTGAAAGAGGCAGCGAAGCCATGATCGCGATCGGTTGCAGGAAGCTGCCGAACTGCGACGCCAGGATCAGGTAGATGAAGATCACCGCCAGCGCCAGCGCGGCAGCGGCGTAACCGAGGGTTTCCTGCATGTCCTTGGTCGAACCGCCCATCACGAAGCGGTAGCCCGGTGGCAGGTCGATCTTTTCCAGAGCGACGCCCAGCTCCTTGCCCAAGTCACCCGCGGGTCGTCCGGAGGCGTTGGCCCCGACCAGGACTTCACGGCGCAAATCCTTGCGATTGATCTGCGATGCGCCGAGCGTCGGCGTGAAGGTGGCGATCTGGCGCATCGGCACCATCTGCGGACTGCCATTGCCATCGACCAGGGTGCTCGTCAGGTAGAGTTTGTCGAGATCGCTGACACTGGTGCGCGCCTCGCGCGGCAGGCGCACCGTAATGTCGTAGTTCTCACCGTCCGGCGCTTTCCAGGCCCCGGCCGTTTCACCCGCCACCAGCGGGCGCAAGGCATTGCCAATCTGTTCGATACCGACGCCAAGGTCACTGGCCAGTTCGCGGTTGATGTCCACCGCCAGCGTCGGCTTGGCGGCTTCGAGGCTGGAATCGATGTCTACCAGGCCGGGAATCGCCCGCATCGCCTTCATCACCGCCTGCGACAAGCGCTCCAGTTCTTCGATTTCCGCCCCCTGTATGCTCACCTGAATCGGCTTGCCGCCGCTCATTCCGCCGGGTGTGCCGACGCTGACCTCGATGCCTCCGATGCGGTTCAGGCGCTGGCGAATCGGTTCCTGCAGTTCCTTCTGGCTGCGCTTTCTTTCTTTGTGCGCGACGAGATGGACGTAGATCGTGGCCGCGTTCTTGCCGGTCGCGCTGCCACTATTCACGGTGGCATAGGAATACTCGACTTCCGGAAACTCGGCCAGCGCCGCCTGCACCTGCTGGGTCTTGGCGCGCGTGTATTCCAGCGACGAACCGACCGGCGTCTTGATTCCCACCTGCGCCTCGCCAAGATCCGCCTCCGGAACGAATTCGGAGCCGATCAACGGTACCAGTGCGAAGCTGCCGAAAAACACCGAGGCGGCCAGCGCCAGAACGGACTTGCGATGGCCCATGGCCCAGCGCAGCAAGGCTCCGTAAGCGACATGGGTCGCGTCAAGCACCTTGCCGTGCACCGCCAGAAGCCGGCCGAGGAGGCTCCGGCGCTTGCTTTCGGTCGCCGGCGGGTCGGCCCAGATGCTGGACAGCATCGGGTCGAGGGTAAAGCTGACGAAAAGCGAGAGCAGGACCGCCGCAGAAACGGTCATCCCGAACTGGAAGAAGAAACGCCCGATGATGCCGCCCATGAAGGCCACCGGCAGAAAGACGGCGACGATGGTGAAGGTGGTCGCCAAGACTGCGAGGCCGATTTCCCTGGTGCCTTCGAGCGCCGCCTGATGGTGACTCTTGCCCATCGCCAGATGACGAACGATGTTTTCACGAACGACGATGGCGTCATCGATGAGCATGCCGACGCTGAGTGACAGGGCCATCAGAGTCATCGTGTTCAAGGTATAGCCAGAGGCGTACATGGCCAGGAAAGTGCCGATCAGCGCGATCGGCAAGGTCAGGCCGGTGATCACCGTGCTGCGCCAGGAATTGAGAAAGAGGAAGACGATGGCGATGGTCAGCACTGCACCTTCGAGTAGCGTCGCCTTGACATCGGCGACCGAGTTGCTGATGCCCGTCGAGGCGTCGCGAACCACCTGCAGTTTCACGTCGGGCGGCAGGACGCTGCGCAGTTCGGCGACCATCTCGCGAACACCGTCGGCGACGGCAATCGTGTTGGCGCCCTGGACCTTGACGATGTCGAGGCTGAGCGCCGGTTTGCCATCGACCAGCGCCGCCGTCGTTTCTTCCTCCTGCCCGTCTTCGATGCGCGCGACCTGGTCGAGTCGTATCGGCGCCCCGCCGCGCTGCGCAACGATCAGGCTGCCGAACTGACGAGGCTCGACGATCCGCCCGCGCACCTTGACCAGCGTTTCCTCGCGACCGGTGTCGATACTACCCGCGGGCAGTTCCTGGTTTTCCCGGGTGATCGTTTCAAGAATCTTGTCCACCCCGACGCCGAGGGCACGCATCTGGTCCGGCTTGAGGTAGATCTTCACTTCGCGCATGACGCCACCGACCAGTGTTGCGCGGCCAACACCGCGGACGGTTTCGACGCGCTTGCGGATGATCTGGTTGGTCATGGTGGTCAGTTCGCGTAAATCGCGCGACGTCGAGTCCACAGCGAGCGAGATGATCGGCACATCGTCGGGGTTGTAGCGGGTGATTCTTGGTTCCTTGATTTCGCGGCGAAAGCCCGGGCGGACGAGCGCGACCTTGTCGCGAACATCCTGCGCGGCAACGGCCGGATCGGTCGTCAGGTCGAATTCGGCCACCACCTGCGAACTGCCCTCGTAGGAGCGCGAACTGACCGTCTTGATGCCGCTGACGGTGTTGACCGCTTCCTCGATTACTCGCGAGATGTCGGACTCCACGGTCTCCGGTGACGCGCCCGGATACTCGGTCTGGACGACGACAATCGGAAAGCTGACGTCCGGATACTGGTCGACGTTGAGACGCTGGTAGGAAAAGAGTCCGAGGACCAGCAGCGCCATCATCATCATGGTTGCAAAGACAGGATTGTTGATACTGACGCGGGTGATCCACATGTTGGTTTCTACCTGAAATTCTGTTGCTGATTCGGGAAAGCCGATTGCCGGCGTCTTGGTGTCGCAAGCGCGTCAATACCTCAAGGACGCGGCTCCGCTGACGCTACCGCTTCTGCTGCCGCCACCACGTGTACCGCTTGTCCGCTCTGCAGTCCGGCCAGATCGCCGACCACCACCCACGCGCCGGCGGCGAGGCCGGACTTGATTTCGATGACATCGCCGCTGGCATCACGCATGCCCAACTCCACCGCCTGCTTGACCAGCGTTCCCGACACGATGCGGAAGACCGTCGCCTGCCCTTCGTGTTGGCGAACAGCCGCGACTGGCACGACAATCGCCGAGACAGTGCTGGACACGTTCAAGACACCCTGGGCGAACATGCCGCCCTTGAGTTGCCCGTCGCCATTGGCGACCAACAGGTGCACCAGGATCGAGCGCGATCCCGGCTCCGTCGCCGGATTGATCCGATCGACCTTGCCGATAAAGACACGCTCACCGAATCCTTCGATCGACAGTTTTGCCGTTTGCCCCACCGTCACCCGCGGTATATCGCTCGCCGGAACAAGGGCTTCGACGTTCATCAGGGAAAGATCGTGCACAGCGAACAGCTTGGCGTTGACCGCGACCGCCATCCCCGGTTGAGCGATACGTTCAGCGACGACGCCGTCGATCGGCGAACGGATGACGGCTTCGGCCAGTGCCTTGCGTGCCTGCTCGACCTGCGCCCGCAGCGAAACCAGGGTCGCCTCGTTGATTTCGTAACTGTTCTGTACGTTGTCGAACGCGTTCTGCGAGATGAATTTCTTCTGCAACAGGGAAGCGTTGGCGTTGAGGTTCTTCTTGGCCTGGGCCAGTTGCGCCTGGCCGACCGCGAGTGCTCCGAGCTTGTCGCGCAGCTTGGCTTCGAGTTCAGTCGTATCCTGCCGGGCGAGAACCTGTCCGCGTCGCACCGGCTCGCCCTCACGCACGAGAACCTCCCGGATCTCGCCCGTCTGCTGCGACTGGATCTCGGTCTGGTTCAGCGCCTGAATCGTCCCGGTCAGAGGGATGGTTTGTTGCAGGTCCTGTGCCGTTGCTTCGGCGACATCGCGCGACAAAAGCTCGACCGCGGCCGGCACCGGAACGTCTGCCGGCGCAGCAAGCGACGGCGCGCCCGCCATACCGAGAACGTACAGCACCGCTGCGACACAAAGCACGACGGCTAGCGTGATGGCCAGCTTGCGGGTCGTGCTCGTCGTGCGACTGCTGCGGCTCGTGCGAGTGGCTCCCACCGAGCTCTGATCAGCCTCGGCGGCACCCGACAGCTTGCTTCTTGATGGGTCAGTATTCATGGATCTCTCTTTTTAGAAATAGCAGTCTTCTTGCGACCGGCGGTCACGTTTGAGCGAAAAAAGGGCGGGCGAAAAAGACGTCATGCCGGCAAGCGCCGATCCTGGTAGATCAGCCCGGCCAGGATGAAGTTGGTGATCTCGTCGCAGTACCGCGCCTGGTCGGGCTCGCCCAGATAACCACTCCAGATCAGCTGCACCGCACCCCAGAACGCCGATTGCGCCCCGAACAGCAGCATTCCGAGCGGTTTGCGCGGAAACAGGCCTTCCTCGACGCCGCGTGAGATGTTGGCGTGGATCGCCTCATTGGTCACCGCTTCGACGACCGCAAATTCATCTGCGAGTGCCGCCGGCAAACTTTGTCGAAACTCGGCGCGCCCACAGTAGAGCACCACGCGATGCAGTTCCTTGCCGGAAAGATGGGCCTCCCAGGCGAGCCGCGTCATCTCGCGAAAACGCGTCAATACGGGCAGCGAAGCATCGACCTGCTGGAGTTGCAAGGAGAGTCTGCGATGAAACTCGAGCGCGAGGCGCGCATAGATTTCATCCTTGCTCTCGAAGTGTTTGTAAATCGTTCCTTTGCCTACTTCGGCCTTTCTGGCGATCTCCTCGACCGTCACCAGCTCCCAGTCATCGCGCGTGAAAAGGCTCAAGGCCGCCGCGAGAATTTCGCTCTCGCGGCGATCGAACTCCCTCGCCCTTCGCTCTTGTATACCCATTGAACTCAACCAATAGAAACTGTGACTGGCGGTCACTATACGACTTATGTTATCTTCAGGCAAGTCTCGTGTTTGCGCCGCACTATAGCGGAGCACCCTCACCGCAATGCGGGAACGCCGACGACTATCGACAGCGACAGGGAAATTTCTTGCGGAAGGGCCGCATCCTCTCAACATGTCCAAATCTGCCACAAAGACTGCCGCAGCCTTCCGGACGGAACGTGTGACCAAGGTTTACGGCTCGGGTCCGTCAGCGGTTCACGCGCTTCGCGGCGTCGACCTTGAGCTTCCCAGCGGGGAACTGGTGGTCCTGCTCGGTGCGTCGGGCAGTGGCAAATCGACGCTGCTGAACATTCTCGGCGGGGTCGACCAGGCAAGCGATGGCACGGTGCACTTCTTCGACGACGATCTCACCGCCATGAGCGATGCCCAACTCACCCGCTATCGTCGGCGGCACGTGGGTTTCGTCTTCCAGTTCTACAACTTGATGCCCAGTCTGACTGCTCGCGAGAACGTCGAACTGGTGACGGAAATTGCCGACGATCCCCTCGATCCGTCCGAAGCGCTGGCACTCGTCGGCCTGCAGGAACGCATCGATCACTTTCCGGCGCAACTTTCGGGTGGCGAGCAACAGCGGGTGGCGATTGCCAGAGCGATCGCCAAGCGGCCGACAGTCCTCTTCTGCGACGAGCCAATCGGCGCGCTCGACAGCGCGACCGGGCGCGCCGTTCTGCGTGTGCTGCAGGACGTGAACCGCAATCTCCAGACCACGGTTCTGATCGTTACGCACGCGGCAGCGACAGCGGCGATGGCCGACCGCGTCGTCCATTTCTCCGACGGACGCATCCGCGAGATCGTCGTCAATGAGGCGAAGAAGTCGGCCGAGGAGATCGAGTGGTGATCGCCGACGTCTGTACATCATGAAGCCACTTGACCGCAAGCTGTTGCGAGACCTGTGGCGAGTCAAGGGGCAGGCATTGGCTATCGCCCTGGTCATCGCGGTCGGCGTCCTGATGCTGGTGATGATGGATGGCCTGGTGAATTCCCTGGAAGAGACGAAACGTGCCTACTACGAGCGTTATCGTTTCGCCGACGTTTTCGCACCGGTCAAGCGTGCGCCGGCGCACTTGCTCAAGGAGATGGCCGAGATCCCGGGGGTCGCCGCGGTTCAAGGTCGCGTGGTCGGCGGTGCCTTGATCGACCTGCCGGGAATCGCCGTGCCCATTCGCGCGCAAGCGGTGTCCTTGCCCGATGTCGGGACCCCGCGCCTCAACGATATCTACCTCGCCGAGGGGCGGCGCATCAATTCCGAGCACGATGATGAAATTCTCCTGCTCGAAGGTTTCGCCAAGGCGCACGCGCTGACTCCAGGAGATGAACTGTCGGCGACGATCAACGGCGTACGGCGCGTCTTCAGGATCGTCGGGCTTGCCCAGGCGCCGGAGTTTCTCTACGCGGTGGCGCCAGGCGAACTGGCGCCGGACGATGCGCGTTTCGCCGTCATCTGGATGAGCGAGACGGCGCTAGGCGCGGCTTACGATGTCAAGGGTGCGTTCAACGAAGCGCTGCTGTCGCTGACTCGCGACGCCGAATTGTCGGACGTCCTGGCCCGACTCGACCGGATGCTCAAGCCCTATGGCGGTCTCGGCGCCTATGGTCGTGCCGAGCAACTGTCGAACCGCTTCATCGGCGAAGAGATTAACGGCCTCAAGGTGTCGAGCAGGGCCGTACCGCCGGTCTTTCTCGCTGTTGCCGCTTTCCTGCTGTCGATCGTGATTTCGCGGATGATTCTGTCCGAGAGAGGACAGATCGGCCTGCTCAAGGCTTTCGGCTATTCGAACTGGAAAGTCGGCGCCCACTATGCGCGCTTCGTTCTGGCCATCGCCGTCGGCGGCGCTCTGCTGGGTTGCCTTTCCGGCGTCCTCGCAGGGCGCAGCCTGGCAGTGGTTTACCAGAGCTACTACAAGTTTCCGTTCCTGGTCTTCCAGGTCGCACCCGGCGCTTTCCTGGTTGGTGTCGTCGCCAGTGTGCTTGCCGCATCGGCTGGTGGCATCTTCGTCCTGAGAAAAGTCTTTGCGCTGACGCCAGCGGTGGCCATGAGCCCGCCGACGCCCCCCGACTACAGCCGAAGCGCACAGTTGGGAGAGCTGTTGACGGCCGTCCTCGACCAACCGAGCCGCATGGTCGTACGCCGCCTGACACGTGAACCGGGGCGGGCCGCGACGGCGGTACTGGGAATCGCCGCCGGCATGGCACTCTCGGTGGCGATGCTGAGCGTGATGAGCGGTTTCGACGAAACGGTGGAGCTTAGCTTCAGCGTCATTGACCGCAGCGATGTCACCGTCAGCTTCAACGAGCCGTTGTCCGACAAAGCGATTCTTGAGTTGCAACGAATGAAGGGGATTATCGAGGCCGAAGGCTTCCGTGTCGTACCTGCGGTCCTGCGAAACGGGCGCTACAGCTACCGCGGCGCGGTCAGCGGACTGGTCGCCGAGCCTCGCCTCAACCGGGTTGTCGACGCGGAAATGGCGGCCGTCTTCGTCCGCAGGGACGGGCTGATTCTGACCGCCGCACTCGCCAAGCTTCTGCATATCGAGGCTGGCGAGGTACTGTCTATCGAGGTCCGTGAGGGCCGTCGGCCTGTCCTCGAACTGCCGGTGGTTGGCGTTGCGCAAACCCTGCTTGGCGCCACCGCGTATATGGAAATAAGCGCGCTGAATCGGGTGTTGATGGAGCCGAACCGGGTTTCAGGCGCCTACCTGCGTATCGATGGGCAGCGAAGCGAAGCGCTCTATCGGCAGCTCAAGGACATGCCGGCAGTGGCCGGAGTCAGCCTGCGTAGCGAGGCGCGCGCCGCATTCAAGAAACTGCTCGACACCAGCGCGGGCGCCATTCGCTATGTCATGGCCGCAATCGCCGCGCTGATCACCTTTGGCATCGTCTATAACAGTGCGCGCATCGCCTTTGCAGAGCGTGCACGCGATCTGGCCAGCCTGCGCGTCATCGGCTTCACCAGGGGCGAGGCAGCATTCGTCCTGCTCGGTGAACTCGCGCTGATCACCTTCCTGGCCCTGCCCGTGGGTGCAGTGCTTGGCTACTACCTTTCCTTGCTGGTTGCCGAAGGCTTCAGTACCGATCTCTACCGGATTCCGGCGCTGGTGGTGCCGCAAAGCTATGGAATTGCCGCCATTGCCGTGCTCGTCGCGGCAGTGGCATCGGGCTGGCTGGTCAAGCGTGATGTCGACCGGATCGACATGGTATTCGCCCTCAAGACAAGGGAGTAAGTTCAGTCATGGCACAAAGAGCATCACGAACATCGATGATCGTTGGCGTGGTCACGCTGCTGGCGGTCGCACTCGCCTACGCTTTCTGGCCACGCGCGATCATGGTCGATATCGGCGAGGTGGCCCGCGCGCCGATGCTGGTCTCGATTGACGAAGAGGCCAAGACGCGTGTGCGCGACGCGTATGTGGTGTCGACGCCGGTCGCCGGACGACTTCTCCGGGTAGATATGGAGCCCGGCGACGTCGTGGAGAGCGGACGGACGACCATTGCCCGCATGTTGCCGGAGTTCCCGTCGGTCCTCGATGCCAGGACGCGTGAGCAGGCAACAGCCGCTGTGAAGTCGGCCGAGGCGTCATTACACATGGCACGCGCGGAGCGCAAGGAGATGCTCGCCGACAGGCAACTCGCCGAGATCGAGTTGCAGCGCGCACGCAAGTTGCGGGCCAGCGGAATGGTCTCGCAGGCGGCGCTCGACCTCGCCGAGCGTACGGCGGACGCAAGCAAGGCAGCGCTGGAAACGGCGCAAGCTTCCATCGCCATGCGCAGTGCCGAAATCGCCATTTCGCGCGCCCAGTTGATCGGCTTCAGCGGCAATGCGAAAACCCTTGCCGGAGCACCGACGGCGAGTAGCGCCATTCCGCTGGTCGCTCCCGTCTCGGGCAAAATCCTGCGCGTCATGCAGGAAAGCGAAGCCACGCTTGCCCCCGGCGTCCCGATCCTGGAGATCGGCGACATCTCGAACGATCTCGAAATCGTCGCCGAGCTACTTTCGAGCGATGCGGTCCAGGTCGCTGCCGGGAACCGGGTGATCATCGACAACTGGGGTGGATCATCACCTTTGAGCGGTATCGTCGAACGCGTCGAACCCTGGGGATTCACCAAGGTCTCCGCACTCGGTGTCGAAGAACAGCGGGTCAATGTGATCATCAAGTTCGGCAACGAAACGGAGCAGCGGAACAGTCTCGGCCATGGCTTTCGCGTAAACGTCCGGATCGTCGTCTGGGAGGACCCGAGCGCGCTGACCGTACCATCGAGCGCGCTCTTCCGTCACAACGGCGAATGGGCAGTGTTCACGGTCAGGGAGGGGCGCGCTCACTTGAAGACGGTTGCAGCGGGGCGCAACAATGGCTCGCTAGCCCCTGTTTAACCTACCCCAAAAAACCTCTTGCATAATCAATTGCTTGCAGGGCAAATGAATTTCTAATGGCACAACAAGCGCGTAATGTGCTGTCAGGCGATCAGTTTTCGGAGTCCTCCGGGTTGTGAGTGGATGCCCAAGGCGCGATAGATGGCCATTTGCTCTGGCTCGGCGTTGGTGGCCTTGCGGACATGGAGCGTGCGGCCATCGCGCTGGCGGAAAGTCGTCGTCGTCCGGCACTGCATCGAGAGGGTCTCGCGCAAAGTCGTCCAACTGTCGTGAATGCCAGCCGCCTTCAGCTTGACGCGAAGGAACTGCACGCACTGGTAAGCCAACACGGTAATGAACAGATGGCCGTCGGCGCGATCTTCCTTGTGATGGTAGATCGGGCGCAAGCCCAGCTCGCTCTTCAGGCTGCGAAACACACTTTCCAGGTCAGTCAGCAGAGTATAGGTGCGCCAGAGCCGCTCTTCATCCCAGTCGAGTTGATTGGTACGCAAGCAATAAACGCCTGGGTGTGTCGCCTGGCTCCCCTCGCGGGGCACCTTCTGCCAGGTGATCCCGGTGACGCGCTTGCCCGACTCGTCCGTCACCAGGTTTACCGTGTAATGCTGGCTGGTGCCGCGACTCTTCTGCTTCAGTCGACCGAGTCGTTCGAGCAATTTGTCTGGGCGTTTCTCGGCACGCGGTTTGGCCAGGCCATCGAGCATTTGCTGCAATCCGGCTTCGAAGCGCTGGCTGAAGGATTCGAGCATTGCCTCCTCCTTGAGTTGGCGACCCGGTGAATGGCAATTCAACTGAAGCTCTTGACCGTCTTCACTGAGCGTCTTCTGCAAGTGCAACGGTTGCTCGTCGGCGGTCTCGATCGTGATCGCCTGTGTTTCATCGAACTGCCGGGTTCCCCCGCGACGAACGACCAGGTAGCGATAACCGTGTTCGACCAGCCAGGCGACATTGGCTTCGCTGGCGATGCCCGCGTCCATGATCACCAGCGCCCCTGCCGGGGCGGCCAAGCCGGTCAGCATGCCGGCAAGCGTGCCGGCTTCGCTGACATTGCCTTCGAAGGTCTGCGAGCGGCGCACAAAACCACTGCCGTCGAGCACCAGGCCAAGGGTCACCAAGGGGCAATCGCTACGCTTCTCCTTGGAACGGCCACGCTTGGCCTTGCGATTGCTCGGGACTTCGCCTTCGAAGTAGGTGTTGGTCAGGTCGTAGAGCGTGATCGTCTCTTCCAAACCAAAGAGCGTGCGAACGCGGCCAAACAAACGTGCTTCAATCACCTCCCGATGCTTCATCAGGATGTCCGAACCCCGGTAAAGACCCATGTGTGACATCGACAGGAAGTCGACGTCGATCAGTTCGCCCAAGGCGCTGTGCGTCTGCAGCCAGTTCCAGGTTGCCCGCTCGGAGCCCGGATGGGCCATTCTGCCGATCAAATTGCCGATAATCGACGCCCACAGAACGCCATTAACGCCCAACTCCCGCAACTGGTCGATGATGCCCAGTTCGGCCAGCGCATGCAGGCCGACGTGCTCGACGCCGACCGAACGCGGCTGCATCGTTTGCAGCGAGTCAACATCGACTTCGACGAATGTCACCGGCGGACGCGGGTTTTCGGCAGGGTCGCTGGCCTCTGTCGCCGACGCGTCGCTCATCGGTGCCCGCACGATCAGCTGCCCGGCGTAGCGCTGGGCCGCACTTTCGATATGACCTGTGCATGACAACGGCAGCAGCGCTTCCTGGGGCTGTAGCAACTGTTCGATACGACGACACAGTATCGGCCAGTCTTCCTGCTTGATTGCGAAATAACGCCCGAGATTCAGCAGGGTGATCTGACGGACCTTGCCTGCGATGCGTTCGCCACGCACCAGCCGGTAGGTGAAGTAGCCCTCGCCGGTGACCTTGTTGTTCGTTCGTGTCTGTCGGATATACATGCCCACGATCGTACAAGAAATGCAAGGGAAAAAACCAGAACGGCAAAACTATTATGGCACAACATTTCACCTCCGGAAAACCGCCTCTTTCAAATCAACGACTTAAAATCAGCGCGGGCTAGAAAAACCCGAAATATGACAGCGAGGTGTTAAAGGGAGGCTAGCGCAGGTTCTTGGCAGTCTTGACGCTGGCGCCAGCATCGTTCTTTACCCCAGCCCTGGACTTGCGGATGGTGCACGGGTCGAGCAACGGAACATTGACCGGGCAACTGCGCGCTGATTTGCCGCCCGTAAATGACGAGACATTTTTGCCGGTTCTTTTCTCTGCACGAGTCAACGCAAACGATGCCATCTCGGCCGATCGCTATCACAGTGATCTTGGCTCTATTGCGACTGAGAAGTACAACATTTATGGCGTTCTCATAAATGGTGCTGCCTATTTAGTTGGAACCATGCACGGACAAGGCCTTAGAGAACATGATCGGCCAAGAACTCAAGAAGCACTACAAGGGCACTGGTTCGCCCCGTACTTCGACAACCCCTTCCAGTTGCTCAAGGAACTGTCCGAAAGCTACGGAGAGTGGACAGACCGTCAACAGTTCGAGGCCATTGGCGACATTGCTGAAGCGATCATTGCCGAAGGCGGGTTAACGATTACCCACATGGTAGGAGATCAATGCTACGTTGATGTCCTCTTTCCAGACCCTTGTTGCGCGAGCGATTCCTGGATTTTGTGCTGCCGAATGACAGATTTCGTAACTGTTACGGTCGGACTTGGGCGTAACTACAAACGACCGCAGCGGCCGATGAGCGGGCCGACCGGCTTCACGGCCGGCCGCTATCTGATGTGTTACCCGCCGTTCGTGCAGTTCCATGTTGCGCGACTGCTATGGCCGATTGTGGCCGATTGCGCTCATTCGGCGGTTTGACCGAAAGCGACCCTTTCAGGGTGTGACGTCGGATTGAGTACCGCATCCCATCCTGCTAGACGTTTGTCGTACAGAGGTTCTTCGTCAGATCTGCCGTGATCGGGCGACGGGCGCCGCGGCGGACGGGAACGGCGTACAGCGTGCCGGCCGCCAGTTGATGCCGGGCACCACCGGCAGCAGTCGATGGCTGAGAGGGCTGAGTGCGGACTGAGCGAGGAATACCTGCTCGGCCGCGTTCGAGAAGCTGCCGTGCTTGGTCCCGGCCGCCAAATATCGCAACTGCCGGAGTGTCATGGTGACGCTATGGTACGCATGCGATCGTGATTCGAGATGCGACTATCTCTATTCAATGTTTTGCAGATACGAGTCGTTGGGGTCTAATAGCGCCATCTGACCAACACGAACAACGGCAGCCACCCGCTGCCAGAACCCAGGCCCACCCGGTCGCCGTTCGCCGAGGAAACACTTTCTACAGAAAGTGGGATCGCAAGGCTCTCATCCCCGAGCCTGCTGACGGAAGCCAGGCAAAGGCCCGCATCTGGCGGGCCTTTGCTGCTGCTCGAGTCACCGTTCGTGGCCGACGCCCGCCCGAGGACATGAAATGACAAACCTCTAGGTCGACGATGGGCGAGAGCGACCCAAGCCTAAGCCAGGTTTTCTTTTCCGCTGCATCTCACAAACTTCTGTTTCGGCAGCCGGGTGGGTATGCAGGTGCGCCTCAAGCGGGCAGCGCCGCCGGCATGAAGGACACGCGACCGCTGCTCAGGTAGGCCTCGCAGCGTTCAATGTATTCGTGCGTGCTCTTGGGCATTTGCGTGCGCGCGCGCGCGATATAGAACACCAGGTCGCGGCCGTTGCGCAGCAGCTGCAAGCCATCCGATAGGCTGTGCAGCGGGCTGCCTGGGCGCTTTTCGCCCGCTTCCGCGGCAGCTTGCGGCGTGAAGTTTGCCAGTCGTTCACCGGCGGTGACCAGGTGCGACCAGACGTCGAAGATGCCCGGGTCGGTGCGTAGTGTTTCGGTCGTTACCTTGGCCGCGTTGGCGAAGTCCCGAATCGGTGTTTCGACCGTCTCGAAAGTGGGAATACGGCTGAAGCTGCTGATCATCGCCGCGGCGATCAGGTCGATGTCGCGCATGCTCTGGCCGATCTTGACGTAACGGCTCTCGTAGAAGTCCTCGACAGGTATCGAGAAGGCCCGGAAAGGTTCGCCCCACAATTCGTCGATTCCTTCCTCGCCGCTGCGGTGCAGGACGCAGCCGCCGAGTTCCATGGCTTCGAGCAGGCAATGGCCGCATTCGCGCATCAGGGCATTGTCACAGAGAATTTCGATGCCATCTGCCTGCAACTCGACCAGTCGCCTGAAGATGTCGGTGGCGCGGTTGAAGAGGGCGCCGGCGAGCATCCCGGCCTTGACCCGCCGCCGCGCCGGCTCGGTTTCCGTCGCGTAACTTTGCCGCGCTTCGCCCAGTCGGCAGCCAGGAATGTTGAGTCCATGCTCGGTGTGATTGAACAGCCGCCGGGCGAGTGCTTCGATCAACGATTTCTTGCCTTGCAGCGAATCGACCGGTACCGGATAGGTCTTGATCCAGTAGCCGTCGTAGAGCTGTCCGCGCCGGGGCGAAAGCGGCGTCCACGAGCCGACATAAATCTGGTGTGAGGAACGCGGGCTCCGGGGCGTGGAAGCTTTGGTTTGAGCACGCAGAAGGAGGGCCGAGCCCCCGGAGTGAGGGCGATCGGAGCCGGCTGGTAGAGAACGGGTTCTAAATCAGGCGTCGTGCTGCTCGCGCATGCGGTAAGAGGAACCTTCGATGACCAGCGTCTCGGCATGATGCAGCAGGCGGTCGAGCAAAGCGGCGGTGAGGGTGCTGTCGTTGTTGAAGATCTCCGGCCATTGTTTGTACGCTTTGTTCGACGTAATGATTGTCGAACCGCGCTCATAGCGCTGGCTGATCACCTGAAACAGGCCATCGGCGCCAAACTTGTCGATCGGCAGATAGCCCAATTCGTCGACGCAGAGGACGGCCGGTTTGAGCAGTCTGGCCATCTCGCGTTTGACCCCGCCGGTGGCCTGGGCTGCGGCCAGCGCATTGACGATATCGACGGCGGTGGTGAACAGCGTCGTCAGGCCCTGCAGGCAGGCCGCATGAGCAAGGGCAATGGCCAGATGAGTCTTGCCGACGCCGACCGCGCCGAGCAGGATCACGTTGCCATGCGGCGGCACGAAGTCGAGCCGAAACAGATGCTGGATTTGCGCGCGATTGATCTTCTTCGGCCATGACCAGTCGAAGCCGTCGAGCGTCTTGATCCCGGGCAAGCGCGCGGCCTGGATGCGGCGGGCAATCAGCGCCTCATCGCGGCGAGCGACCTCGCCGGCCACCAGGCCTTCCAGAAAGCGACCATGAGACCACGACTCGCGGGCCGCCTGAGTCATCAAGTCCGGCGCGTGCTGGACGAAATACGGCAGCTGCAAACGACCCAGATGCTTCGCCAGAACCGCCTCAGTCATGGTCATGATCGCCTCCTGAATTGTCTTGCGGATGAGTTCCTGTGGGGATGTCCGGATAAGCAGACAAGTCCGCCGGTGGCAGTTCAATCTCCAGCAGATCCTGCCGGCGGATAAGATGAAGCGGGCTCGGCTCGGGCAACTGGCGGCGACGTGCATCAATCAGATGGGCGATGTATTCGCTGCTGAAGGCCTCGAAGGCCAGGGCGTCGGTCATCGCCCGCACGACGGCGTCGTCGCCATGGATCTCGACCAGCGCCACGATCTTGCGCACATGCGCCATCGCATTCCCCCGGCGATCGAGCAAGCCCGCGTGATACTTCTCTGCCAGTGGCGTCAGACCCAGAAAGCGCTTCAGTACCAGCGCATCGCGGGCATGCCGGCGTTGAGCGATCAAGGCCTTCGGATGATCGGGGTCCTCGATGTCCTGATGGCGCTCGAACGAACGACCATGGCGGGCGACCAACTCGCCGTCGTGATAGACACAGACGCGATCCGGATAGACCTTCATCGTCACCGGTCGTCCCGCCAGGCGGGCGGGGACGGAATAGCGATTGCTCTCGAGCGTGACCCGGAACTGTCGGTTGGCACGAACGGCCAGGACCCGACCGACATCGAACAGCCGGGGATTGACCGGCTGCAGATGAGCGCGCTCCTCGACCCAGAGATCTTCCGGCCGGCGTTGCGTTTCGCGATGCAGGCGGACGTTGGCCACCGTCTCCAGCCACAGCCTGACGGCCGCATTGAGCGCGCTGAAGCTTGGCAGCTCCAGGCCGGCCAGGAAATTGGTTTTGACATAAGCGACGCCCCTTTCCGCGCGTCCCTTCTCATTTCCTTTTCTCGGCGCACAGGCGACGATTTCGAAGCCGTAATGGCGGGCGAAATCGAGATAGCGGGGATTGAACTGCACCGGTTCGCCACGCACATGACGCAAGACCGCACTGCGCAGATTATCGACCATGACCTTGCGCGACACCCCCAGGGCAGCAAAGGCGTTGATGTGTGCCGCCAGAAACTGCTCCATCGTTTGCGAGAGCGTGAACTCGACGTACATCTTCCGGCTCCAGGCCAGCACCATGACGAAGAAGGAAAGGCGGCGGCGGGTGTTGCCCACACAGATCGTGCCGTATTCTCCCCAGTCGACCTGGGCCGCTTCTCCCGGGGCGAAGGCCAGGGTCAGGAAGGCTTCGCGCCGGGGCGGGCGGATCTTGTGGACGTAGTCCTTGACGATGCTGATGCCGCCCTCGTAGCCAGCATCCCGCAGGCGTTGAAACACCTGCTGGGCGGTGAGCGGATGCGCATCGAGCCAGCCGACGATGCGCCCCTTGTAGGGATCGAGCTTGCTGGTTCGCGGCACGGGCGCCCGCGGCGCATACGGGCGGTCCATCCAGTGGCGGACGGTCTTGACGTCCAGGTCCAGGCTATCGGCAAGTTGGGGGGCCGTCAGATGACTGGCCACCCCCTCGCGAATGGCGCACCACGTGGCATAGTCGATCATGGCCGGCCCTCCAGAACAGCGCGCAGCCGCGCCAGACGGGTGTCGACCGGCACGTACTCGGGCACGCTCAGGACCTGGTACAAAGGTGGATCGTAGGCGATCAGGTCGAGGGCGATCAAATCCCGGCGGGCGCGGGCCAGGCGACCGGCATCCATCTGCAGACGCCGACAGAGGCTGGCCTCGCTGTAGTAGGAAAGACCGCAGGCATCAGCGACGGTGACGAGAAACAGGTACAGCGCCCAGGCGCCAACGTCAGCCTTCTCGATGTAGTGTTCCCGCACCAGCCGATGATCGAGCCAGCTGAAGTGCGCGGGCACCTGCCGCTGACGTTGCGGATTCAATAGTCGCTTCGTCGGACTGTTCATACGAGCCTCCTCGAATGTCCTGTCCCAGTTGTAGCAGCCGGGTCACGGCCGAGGCGATGTCATCTTGTAACGTGCTGCCCCAGATATGGGCGATTAAGCCAATAAGAACAGTGGGTTGGGCGTTCAAGAAATCTTGTAACGGTGGCGCCAGTTCCGTCGTGGAAGCGTTACAAGATTTCTTCAGGGGCAGCGAGGCCTCGGCTGGCAGGGGCGCCGAGGCGTCGGGCTCGAACAGCAAGGTGTCTTGTATCGCGGACTCGATCAGCGGTGCCGGCTTACGGTGGCTGTATCCAGGATGCTCCTGTCGCCAGGCCTTGACCCGCGCCACGGCTTCTGGTCCGCGATGATAGTCGAGGTTCTTGGCGAGCCATTTCGCCTGGCTGGCCCGCTTGCTCGCTGCCTTGCACGCCGCGGACCCGCAATAACGCTGATGCCGCGCGTTACGCCTGTCCGGCACAAACGCCTGACCGCAATTCACGCAGGGGTCCTGCTTCTCTCTGTCCATCTCGCGTCCCCTCCTGCCTCATCACAGGACGGGCTACTACACGATCTGGAAAGAAAACCAAAGAAGACCCAAGCAGCGAAGAAAAACCAGCTCTAGATCAAGCCCTCGAAGAACATCAAGAAACCCAAGAAAATCCAGTTTCATGTCCGCCGGTGGCGACCAGTTTCAGGTTGGCCGCGACATAGAGCACACGTTCTTCGTCGGCGATGACTCGTCGCGTTCCCTCCGTCGGCAGTTGCGCACAGGTCGAGGCAGGTTCGAGGCGGTATACATTGTTCATCGGGCTGACTTCCAGAAGACGGTTATCAGACCTGCAGCAAGAATCATGCTCGTGTTGCACGGCTTGCTACGGATTTTCACAACTCCTACTGCACTGCTTTTATACGATAAATTTTCTTCAGCAGGTGCGGCGCTGCCAGGTATGCTCCCGGGAGGTGCATCGCGGGCCCGGACACGGTATTTTCTGCACCGCGAAGGCGCATCGCTTCCAGCCTGGCCTGAGGGCTCGTTGGGAAAATTTTACGCAAGCAGCGCGACGGCCCTGATCTGCGCCTGCAGCGCCAGGCCGACATCGCGCGCATGGATGTTGCCGCGGACGCTAGCGCGGACTCGCTCGTCATGGCGCGAGACGTCGATCCGACCGTCGCAGAACGCCAGGTACCAGGCCTGAATCGTCTTCTCGCTCAGATGCCGCCGACGAGTGCCAGGAATGGCGTATTCGCGACTGGCCATCTCGCGCAGCATCTGTTGCAGCTCTCCCCGCTACAGCTGCTCGCGGCTGATCAGCGGACCCGGGACGGACAGGCTCATGAATTTATTCGCAGTTGTGCACATTTTCTGTGGATAAGTCTGTGAAGTAGTTGCCCAAAAACCCTTCAAACGCCCTGATAGCAAGGTGGCGGCTTACTTGGCCGTAAAATAAGGCACATAATTTACTGTTATTAATCAACTAGATAAAAATAAGCTGCTGATTTGGAAAGGATTTGTGTCGGTTCTGTTACGACGAATCACTTTCTGTGCATAAGTCAAGGGGGCGTGTAAAGGTTTACGTTCCTGCTCTCAGAATCTTGCTGTAGCGGTGCACCGTTTCGACGAGCGCTGTTACACATACAGGCGGGGAAAGTTGTGAAATGCCGTGCCCGCGGTTGTCGGTTGGCGGTTGACGACGGGGCCGGTATTCCCGGAACCATAGCCGTCGAGAATTTTTTGCGCTTCGCCGCCAATCTTGTCCGGCGAGGCAAAGGGCCCATTGAGATCGATCTTGCCTTGCAGCGCGAGCTTGTGGCCGACGCGCCGGCGCGCTTCACCAATGTCGATGCTCCAATCGGGACTCCGTGCGCTCCCGCTCTGGGAGAGCCAGGGCCAGGGCGCCATCCTGCGCGAGGACGAAGCGCAGCCCCAACCGCTGCCGGAGCACGAATTGTTAACCAGTGCATTTGCCTGCTGGTAGCTACCAATGCGCCGAGGTCCAGGTTCAAGCAAGACGAGCGCTCATCGTCCGTCGTGCGAGAACTCGTGCCTGTGGTCGCAGGACTTTTCACGGACTCCCGGACCCAAATGCCGGATTGCCGGCGCTTGATGAAGGCTCATATACTCTGGTTGGCAGCGTTGGATTCTTGCGGCGTCAGGAACAACAACGGTCAGGGACGAAGCTTAGTTGATTTTTGTTCTGGCAGTCGCGTTGTCGATCACCGAAGAAATTTTCTTCTATCTTGTTAAAAGTGTTTTTTCAATGAACTCTCCGCTAATCATGGCAGCGTCGCCGATTTGGCAATCAAAAGCCGAGCTTTTCAGTAAAGCTCTAGGTTTTGTTTGTCTTTCTGGGGACGAGCCAAGTCAGCTGTTGGAATCTGCTTCCAGCCTGGGAACAGGTTTATATTTGATTGTCGGAGAAAGGTTGCGGCTTGATAACAAGAACGGGCTGGCCTTCGAGATTGACTTCGATCTTGATCAGATTAATTATCGAAAACGAGAAATTGGAAGAAAAAACCTCCTTGCCCGGGCGCTGGGAATAGAAAAAGGTATCACTAGAGTCGTGGACCTCAGTTGTGGATTGTCCCGCGATTCAGTGCTCTTGTCACAGTTGGGCTTTCAGGTTCAGGCCTATGAGCGGTGCGCGGTCTTGTGGTATATGCTTGTGGAAGCACAAAAACTGTCGACGAGACCAGAGGTGAAAACGATTCAGTTTATTAATGAGAACAGTCTGAATGTGCTTTCCCGGTTGTCGCAAGCGGAGCTCAGGAAACAAAGTTTCTATTTTGATCCCATGTTTCCAGAAACAAAAAAAGATGCGCTTCCAAAAAAGGAAATGCAGATTTTTCGAGAGCTTGTGGGCCCGGATCTGGATTCCGTTGATGTTGCAAAACGGGCTGCCGAAGTGAAAGTCGCAAGGCTGGTTATTAAGAGGCCTC
Source organism: Candidatus Accumulibacter meliphilus (assembly GCF_036625345.1). Taxonomy (NCBI): domain Bacteria; kingdom Pseudomonadati; phylum Pseudomonadota; class Betaproteobacteria; genus Candidatus Accumulibacter; species Candidatus Accumulibacter meliphilus. The sequence continues at coordinate 34,238 of NZ_JAZKTZ010000021.1, forward strand.
GCAAAGCTGAACCGCTGTTTGACAAGCCGCGATATTTTTTGGAAAGCCGGCTGATTCGTTATGATGTCTATCAGTTTTAGCGCGCGCGGTCCGGATGGCCATTCCTCCATGGCGATACCCCAAAGCCGTTGCGGGTATTAACGTGAAAGTCGCGCAAGCGACTCACGAACCTTCCTTCTCCCCTCGCGGGAGAAGGGTCGGGGGTGAGACGTGGAATTCAGGGAGCATGCTCCCTGCTCGTCGAACGATTCCGGCGTGCAAGCCGGAATGCGCACTGCAAGTGGAGGGGGAAACGGTCATGACTTTCATGATCCGGGGTATCCCGACATGTCATGACCGTTAGCGTCTCGGACGCCGTAACAGCCATGCTTCGCCGGGCGCCGTCCTTCACAGCGCCATCTACGCTCACGGCGCTCCCCTTGTTGGTTGGCGTGTGTTCGGGGAGGCAGGGAAGTTTTTCTGGCGGTTTCTGACGCTTTCATGTCCTCAATCCGTGAAGTGATTGACTTCGGCGCCTTGCGTCGGCAATACTTGCCGGTGAAGCTGGCATGCGCGTCTATTCGCAGGTTCATTCAGGCCGAAAAGAAGAGGAACATCAACATGTACAAGACTATTCTGGTACCCATCGACATGGCGCACGTCGTCGAAGGTACGGCCAACGTCGATCTTGCCGCGAGCCACTGCGCGCAGGGCTCGAAGGTCATTTTGCTGAATGTGGTGGAAGACATTCCGTACTGGGCAGCAATCGACCTGCCGGCAGGTCAGTTCGAGAAATCAGTCGAATTGACGAAAACCGAACTGGAAGTGATAGCCAAAGCCAGCGGCATGCACATGGATGTTGATGTAAGAGTCGGCCATTCCTACGACACCATTCTCAAGGTGGCCAAGGAGAAAAACGTCGATTTGATCATCATCGCGTCACATCGACCCGGCTTCCAGGATTACTTTCTCGGCTCGACCGCGGCCAAGGTAGTGCGTCACGCGAACTGTTCGGTACTGGTGGTTCGCTAGACCCGTTTCTTGTCCTGGCGTCGCTCCAGGATCTCGAGAACCGGCTCCCGACCTACTGAAATCCGGAGCCCGGTTTGCTGTCTTCCTCTCGCGGGGGGAAAACACATCAAAGCTAAAGGTAGCCTCCGGAGCTGCGCTTAGGGTGTCCCGGGCATAGCCTGTAGTGCGCCAGAAATCATCGGCACTGCAAGGGCAAGTGGCCACCTGTTTGGCCTGGGATTGCGGCGTAAAAGCGGCGTGTAAGCGGCGCGAGGCCGCTCGGCAGTGGGTGCCTGGATGGACAAGGCGAGCCCGGCGCGGGGAGCCATCCGGCGGCTGTGCTATCATGCGTGGTTTACGATTTTGCGCTGCCTGGGCCTATCTCCTGCCGTGTTCAACTGCGATCTTCATTGCCATTCCACCTGCTCCGACGGCCTTCTGGCGCCAGCTGATGTCGCCGCTCGGGCGGCCGCCAACGGCGTCGACCTGCTGGCGCTGAGCGACCATGATTCGCTCGAAGGTTTGCTGGCGGCGCGGTCGGCAGCGGCAGCGGCCGGCATGGGTTTCGTCAACGGCGTCGAGATTTCGATCGAGTGGCAGGCGCTGCAGATTCATATTCTTGGCTACGCTTTCGATAGTAGCCATCAGGCGCTCAACGCCGGTCTGGAAAGTATCCGCGCAGGGCGCGTGGACCGTGCACAGCGGATGTCGTCCGAGCTCGAGAAAATAGGTATTGCGGGCGCGTTCGACGGTGCGATGCGCTACGCGGCCAATCCCAGCCTGATCAGTCGTGCGCATTTCGGACGCTTTCTGGTCGAGACCGGCGCGGCCAAGGATCTGCGCAGCGTCTTCGAGTCCTATCTGGTTCCCGGTCGACCGGGTTATGTCGATCACCGCTGGGCGACTCTCGCCGATGCCCTGGCCTGGGTCCATGCCGCCGGGGGGCTGGTGGCGGTGGCGCATCCCGGGCGCTACAAGCTTTCGCGTGCCGAAATGCGTCGCTTTCTGGCCGAGTTCAAGGATCTCGGCGGGCAGGCGATCGAAGTCGTGTCGGGCAGCCACACGCAGGAGCACGTCGAGATTTTCGGGCGCTACGCCAGGGAGTATGGCTTTCTGGCCTCGCGGGGCTCCGATTTCCACGGACCGGGCGAGAGCTATTTTGATCTGGGGCAACTGGCTGCCTTGCCGGATGGGCTGAAACCCATCTGGAAAGCGTTTTGAGCCGGGGAGAGAGCGATGGCGCAGTACGTTTCGATACATCCCGATAACCCGCAGCAGCGACACCTGAAGCGGGCGGCGGAAATTATTCGCCAGGGCGGCGTCATCGCCTTGCCGACCGACTCCAGCTACGCCCTCGGTTGCCAACTCGGCGACAAGGCGGCGGTCGAGCGAATTCGCGGTATCCGTGGTGTCGATGAGCGCCATCTGCTGACGCTGATGTGCCGCGACCTGTCGCAGATTGGTCAGTTCGCACGCGTTGACAATGCCACCTATCGCTTGCTCAAGGCGACGACGCCGGGCAGCTACACCTTCATTCTCGAAGGAACACGGGAGTTGCCACGGCGCGTTCTGCACCCGAAACGGAAGACCATCGGCCTGCGCGTGCCGGCGCATGCCGTCACCCTGGCCTTGCTCGAAGCGCTTGGCGAGCCGCTGCTGACTTCGACGCTGATTATTGCCGGCGACGAAGGACCGCTGACCGAAGGCTGGGAAATTCAGGAGCGGCTCGAAAGCCAGCTCGAATTCATCCTTGACAGCGGCAATTGCGGCATCGAGCCGACGACCGTTGTCGATCTGACCGCTGCGCTGCCGACCTTGGTCCGCGCCGGACTGGGGCCTTTGGCGCCCCTCGGCCTCGATTGAGGAAGTCTCCATGCAAGAAATGATCCAGACCGTCGCCATCGCCGCCTTGCCGGTGATTCTGGCGATCACTCTGCACGAGGCGGCGCACGGCTACGCGGCGCGCCATTTCGGCGATCCGACGGCCTGGCAGGAGGGGCGCATCACGGCCAACCCGCTGAAGCACATCGATCCGGTGGGCACGATCCTGGTACCGATCATCATTCTGCTGCTGTCTACCGGTGGCATCCTGTTTGGCTGGGCCAAGCCGGTGCCGGTCAATTTCGGCCGCTTGCGCCACCCCAAGCAGGACATGCTGTGGGTCGCCGCCGCCGGGCCGGCCGCCAATCTGGTCATGCTGTTGTTCTGGGCGACGCTGATGAAGCTGGCCGTGACACTGCCGATCCATTTCTTCAGCGTACCGATGGCGCGCATGGCGGAAGTCGGCATCCTGGTCAACCTGGCCTTGATGGTGCTCAACCTCTTTCCATTGCCACCGCTCGACGGCGGTCGTATCGCGGTCAGCCTGTTGCCGCGAGATCTCGCCTGGCGCTTCGCGAAGCTCGAGCGCTTCGGCTTCCCGATCCTGCTGCTGTTGTTGTTTACCGGCATTTTGAGCAAGCTCCTGATGCCGGTGATGGGTGCCGTGATGGGCATGATTTACTTCATTTTTCAATTTTCCGGCTGAACGTCCAGAGAGCGAACATGTACGCAGAACGAGTCCTCTCCGGTATGCGCCCGACCGGCAGCCTGCATCTTGGCCACTACCACGGCGTGCTCAAGAACTGGGTCGAGCTGCAGCACCAGCATCCCTGCCTGTTTTTCGTCGCCGACTGGCATGCGCTGACCACCCAGTACGACGATCCACAAGGCATCGTCGCCGCATCCTGGGACATGGTCATCGACTGGCTGGCGGCCGGTGTCGATCCGCAACGAGCGACGCTGTTCATCCAGTCGCAGGTGCCCGAACACGCCGAATTGCATCTCTTGCTGTCGATGATGACCCCGCTCGCTGGCTGGAACGGGTGCCGACCTACAAGGACCAGCAGGAAAAAGCTCGAGAGCAAGGACCTGTCGACCTACGGTTTTCTCGGTTATCCGCTGCTGCAGTCGGCGGACATCCTGATCTATCGTGCCGACAAGGTGCCGGTGGGCGAGGATCAGGTGCCGCACATCGAGTTCTCGCGGGAGTTGGCGCGGCGCTTCAATCACCTCTACGGACGCGAAGCGGGCTTCGAGGACAAGGCCAGGGAGGCGGTCAAGAAGCTGGGGTCGAAGCGCGCCCGCTCCTATACGCAGCTACGCACCTATTTTCAGCAGAACGGTGACAAGACGGCCATCGAGCGTGCGCACGCGCTGCTCGACGAAGTTCCCGGTCTCGAGCACGCCGACCGCGAGCGGCTCTGTGGCTATCTCGAAGGCACCGGCAAAACGATTCTCGTCGAGCCCGGCGCGCTGCTCACTGCCGCGTCGCGGATGCCCGGCCTCGACGGCCAGAAAATGTCGAAATCCTATGGCAACACGATCACCCTGCGTGAAGATGCGGCGTCGGTGACACACAAGGTACGGCGCATGCCAACCGACCCGGCGCGCGTGCGTCGCGACGACCCGGGTGATCCGGACAAGTGTCCGGTCTGGCAATTGCATCAGGTGTATTCGGACGCGGCCTGCCAGGCCTGGGTGCAGCAGGGTTGTCGCAGTGCCGCTATTGGCTGTCTGGACTGCAAGCAGCCGGTGATCGATGGCATTCTCGCCGAGCAGGCACCGATGCGCGAGCGCGCGCAGCCGTACCTGGACGACCCGCGCCTGGTGCAGGAGATCATCGCCGAAGGTAACCACAAGGCGCGCCAGCTCGCTCGCGAGACGATGCGCGACGTGCGCGACGCGATGGGCTTGAACTACAGCTGAGCACCGTTTCGAGGCGCACGGAAATGAGCGATAGCGCGACCATGGCCGCAGCAGAACAGCCTTCGCCTCCTGAAGTGCTGAGTCCGCTGGCCCGCATCTACGGCCAGCCGCTGACGCAGTTGCCGCTCGACCTGTATATCCCGCCAGATGCGATGGCGGTGATGCTCGACGCCTTCGAGGGTCCGCTCGATCTGCTGCTGTACCTGATCCGCAAGGCCAATGTGAATGTCCTCGACATTCCGATGGCGCCGCTGACCGCACAGTATCTGCTCTACGTTGAAGCGATGCGCACGCACAATCTCGAACTGGCTGCCGATTATCTGGTGATGGCGGCCATGCTGATCGAGATCAAGTCGCGCATGTTGTTGCCGCGCCCAAAGGTCGACGCCGACGACGAGGCCGACGATCCGCGCGCCGAACTGGTGCGCCGCCTGATCGAGTACGAGCAGATGAAATTGGCAGGGCATGGGCTCAACGAGCTGCCACAGGCCGAGCGCGATTTCGAGTGGGTCGAGGTGTGGGTCGAGAAGACCTTGTTGCGGCGCCTGCCCGAGGTCAGCGTGCTGGATTTGCAGAATGCCTGGCGGGGCATTCTCCGCCAGGCGAGGCTGCACTCGCATCACCGGGTGCAGCGCGAGGAATTGTCGGTGCGCGAGCACATGACGCTGATTCTGCGTCATCTGCGCGACGCCGGCGGCTTCGTCGAGTTCGTCGATCTTTTCGACCCGCAACAGGGGGCCCCGGTGCTGGTGGTGCACTTTCTGGCGCTGCTCGAACTGGCGCGCGAGCACCTGCTCGAAATGACGCAGGTCGAAGCCTTCGCGCCGATTTACCTGAGGTTGAGCGATGAGCGTAACGAATCTCGATAAGCCGCCGAGCACTGACGCACTGCCGGGCACTCCCGCCGACCTCAAGCGGGTGCTCGAAGCAGTGCTTTTGAGCACCCGCACGCCCTTGTCGATGTTTGACCTGGGCAAGGTGTTTGACGAGCGGATCGGCGCCGACCTGCTGCGCGCGCTGCTCGACGAGTTGCGCCAGGAATGGAGCATGCGCCCCCTGGAGTTGCTGCAGGTGGCAAGTGGCTGGCGCTTTCGTACGCGCGCCGAGTTCATGCCCTATCTCGAGCGACTGAACCCGGAAAAGCCGCCGCGCTATTCGCGCGCCGTCCTCGAAACTCTGGCCATCATTGCCTATCGTCAGCCGGTGACGCGCGGCGATATCGAGGATATCCGCGGTGTCACCGTCGCCACGCAGGTCATCCGGCTGCTCGAGGAACGTGGCTGGGTCGATGTCGTCGGTCATCGCGACACCCCGGGACGGCCAGGATTACTGGCGACGACCAGAAAATTTCTCGACGACCTCGGCTTGCGCAGTCTGGCCGAGTTGCCGCCTCTGCAACAAATCAATTCAACACTGGACCTCGCTGATGGCCAATAGCAAGCGCAGATTGCCTGCCGCCCCTTCTCGTTCCCCGCGCCCGGCGGCAGCCGGCGCTCCTCGGCGACATCCGATCGATGCTGCGTCGCCCGCGCCTGCGGCCACCGAGGAGGGCGCTCGTCGCCGGCTGGCGCCGAGCCCGGCCCTTGATCCGTCAAAACGTGGCCGCCACCAGGACGTTCCCAGCAAGCCGGAGCGCCTGCACAAGGCGTTGGCGCAAAGCGGCATCGGCTCGCGGCGGGAGATGGAAGAGCTGATCGTCGCCGGGCGGGTCAACGTCAATGGCCAGCCGGCGCACGTCGGGCAGACGGTCAGCCCCGGCGACCGGGTCAAGGTCAACGGGAAACTCGTGAGTCTGCGCTTTTCCAATCGTCTGCCGCGGGTGATCCTTTATCACAAGCCCGAAGGCGAAATCGTTTCACGCAACGACCCCAATCATCGCCCGACGGTGTTTACCTCGATGCCACGCCTCGCCACCGGACGCTGGGTGGCGGTTGGCCGGCTGGACTTCAACACCAGTGGTCTGCTGTTGCTGACCACCTCCGGGGAACTCGCCAACCGCCTGATGCATCCGCGCTATCAGTTGGTGCGCGAGTATGCGGTGCGTATTCTCGGCGAAGTTACGGACGAGTCTCGCCAGCGTTTGCTCGAGGGTGTCGAGCTCGACGATGGGCCGGCGCAGTTTGCCAGTTTTCAGGAGGCCGGCGGCGAAGGTGCCAACCGCTGGTATCGCGTCTCGCTCTTCGAAGGCCGTAACCGTGAGGTGCGGCGCATGTTCGAAGCCGTCGGTGTCTTCGTCAGTCGCCTGATGCGCGTTCGCTACGGTCCACTTGCGCTGCCGCCGAGCTTGAAGCGCGGGCAGGTCCTTGAACTTGCCGAAGGCGAGGTGAAGCGCTTGCTGGCGGGCTTCGACATGGAGAACCCGGAAGGCGATCGCCCGCCGCGGCGCAGCCGCGAGCGATGAGCACGCCGCGCGAGAGCTCTGTCAGCTCGCAGCGCTGAAGCATGACGACGCCGGCCCAGTAGTGGCAAGGCGTTGCGGTGGGCAGGCAAAAAAAACCTTCGCACAAGAGGGCTAGACAGCCGGGCGGACTTCTGGCAGGATAGGTGGAGCGTAATCAATCTGCGCTTCAGTCGGAGGTTTTGCGATGCTTGCAACGAGTGCGGGGGAATGGGTGCACTGTGGTCGCGTGTTCAGCGCGACGGAGATTGCCGAGCTCTGCGCGACGGTCGCGTGGCTGCCGGGATTGGCACGCAAGGAGTTGGCGGCGACGGTCTGCGAGCACCTGGGCTGGACCACCCTGACGGGGACGGCGAAGATCAGCGCCTGCCTGGACTTCCTGGAGCGTTTGCAGGCGGCCGGATTGCTGGTACTGCCTGCGTTGAGGCCCTCGCCGCCGCGCCGTTGCGCGCCGCCCTCGGCATCCGTCGCCCCCGTTGCCGAGCCGGCGGTGCACTGCGCCCTGTCGGCGCTCGCGCCGGTGTCCCTGGAAGTGGTTCGCGACGCGACCCGGGTGGCGCAGTGGGATGCGCTGGTGGCGCGTTGGCACCCGCTGGGTTTCCAGGGGGCCTTCGGCTACCGGCTGCGCTACTTTATCACGGCGGGCGACCGGCGGCTGGGCTGCGTCCTGCTGTCCGGTGCTGCCCGCGCGGTGGCCGTGCGCGATCAGTGGATCGGCTGGACGGCCCAGGCCCGCCGCGAGAACCTGGCGCGGGTGGTGAACAACAGCCGCTTCCTGATCTTTCCGCACGTCCGGGTGCCGCATCTGGCCAGTCATGTGCTCGGGCAACTCGCGCGCCGCACACGCGCGGACTGGCTCGAACACTGGGGCTTCGAGCCCCTGCTGCTGGAGACCTTCGTCGATCCGCGTCACTATGCCGGCACCTGCTACCGTGCCGCCGGTTGGCAGTTGCTTGGGGCAAGCAGCGGGCGCGGGCTGGCCCGCCCTGGCCAGTCCTATCACAGCACGCCCCGCCAGGTGTGGGTCAAAGCGCTGACCTCGGATGCTTGCGCCTCGTTGTGTGCCGCGCCGGGGAGCCCGCGGTCATGAGCAAACCTTGCCGTCGCCCGACACGCGTGGCCATCAAGAAGCTGCGCTCAGAGAAGAAACGGCAGGAGAAGGTACTGAACGCGAAGCTGCGCGCAACGGGACAAGTCCCCCACTCAGCCGCTCCATTGCCCAACAGAAGCTCGGCCTTCGCGACCGTCGACGAGGAACAAAAGGCCCGCGAGGACGCCGTGAGCAAACAGATGCGCCTCCTGCGCAAAGAGCTGCCCGCCTTGCTCGCTCAACTGGAACAAATTCCCGACCCGAGAGATCCCAAAAAGCGCCGGCACAAGCTGACCGTGCTTCTGCTCTACGGCTTGCTGATGTTCGTCTTTCAGTTCTCCTCCCGGCGCGAGACCAACCGCGAAATATCCCGTCCCCAGTTCATGGCCAACCTCCACCTGCTGTTCCCGGAGATCGATACCCTGCCACACGCCGACACCCTGTTTCGGCTGTTGCGCGACATTGACCTTGAACAGCTCGAACAGGCCCACGTCGATCTGGTGAGGCGGCTGATTCGCGGCAAGAACTTTCGCCGCTATCTGATCGACCACTGCTATCCGATCGCCATCGACGGCTCACAGAAGCTCGCTGGCGACACCCTCTGGACGGAGGAACTCCTGCAACGTACCGTCGGCAAGGACGAAACCCGTCACACCCAGTACTTCGTCTACGTCCTCGAGGCCAGCTTTGCCTTCCACAACGGCCTGGTCATCCCACTGCTCAGCGAGTTCCTCGAACACGCGCTGGGCGAACCCGAAGCGCAAAAGCAGGACTGCGAGCTGCGCGGCTTTGTGCGCTTGAGCGACCGGCTCAAGACGCTGTTCCCCCGCCTGCCGATCCTGCTCCTGCTCGACGGCCTCTACGCCAACGGGCCGGTGATGCGGCGCTGCTTGCGCGCCCACTGGCAGTTCATGATCGTGCTCAAGGACAAGGATTTGTCCACGGTCTGGCAGGAGTTCCGCGCGCTCCACGCCCTGAAGCCACAAGTTGTGCAGCGCGGTTGGGGAAGACGCCGACAACACTTCAGCTGGGTCAACGACATCGACTACGCCTTCGCTGCCAACGGGCGTCAGCGTCTCAAGCTGAATCTGGTGGTCTGTGAGGAAAGCTGGGAGAAGATCGATGAACAGGCCAGGACCGTCACCGAAACATCGCGCCACGCCTGGCTCTCCAGCCAACCGCTCAGCCAAGACAATGTCCATGAGCGCTGCAACCTCGGGGCCCGCCACCGCT
>NZ_JAZKTZ010000022.1:0-31553 GCF_036625345.1 Candidatus Accumulibacter meliphilus
ACCGCCGTAGTGAGCACGGCAAGAACCGGGAAAACCGACGCCAGGGTGACGATTCCGAAACCCGACAACGGGTTATCGCTACGTCCCGTCGAGGCCGCCACACCAACCCCGACCGCCAGCACCAGGGGCACGGTGACCGGGCCGGTAGTTACCGCGCCGCAGTCCCAGGCAAGACCGATGATCGACGCCAGTTCGGGCTGTTGGGCGCACCAGGCGGTCAGCCCAAGAGTCAGCGGCATGATCAGCAAGATCATCGTCTTGAGCTTCCAGCCGAACATCGTGCGCAGCATCCCGATGCTCACCGCCAGACCGACCCCGCCGGCGATGGCCAGAACCAGCCAGTGGGAATAGGGGCCGAGCAGTTGGCGCAGCCACGGCGAGCGCTCGGGAGAAATGGCGCTGGCCGCTGCCTGTAGCGCCCCGATGGCCGGTTCGGCAAAAGTCGCCGCAACCCCCAGCAGCAGGCTGAACGAGAGCAGAACAGCCGGGTTCGTCTTGCCCGGCATCTGGAAGCCGACGTTCTCGGCGAGGGGCATCAAGCCGATCTTGACCCCTTCCATGAAGAACATCAGACCGATGATCACGGCCAGGATGCCGAGCGCTACGGAATCGGCGTCGAGCAAGGAAGTGCGCAGCGCGAGGGCCTGAAAACCGATCAGCATCAACGCCAGCGGCACGACTGCACGCAGTTGTTCGCTGAAGCGCACAGAAACGTAGGGTGTCAGCAAACGGTGCAGATCGATGGCCCGCAGTGGGGGACGTTTGGGCTGTAGGCGCTCGGCGTCGAGAAGCGCAGCGAAGCTGATCTGTCGTTTGTGGCGCTGTACGGCGCCAAGATAGACGCCGTAGCGTAACTTGCGTTCTGCCAATGTTCTTCCTCCCACGCCAATCTACCATAGAAGAAGCGATCACGTTCGCGGCCAGTCGTTCCTCACCAAGGTCCTGCGCCGACTGTCCAAACGGTCATGACATGTCGAGACGCCCCTGATGATGCCTGTCATGACGTTTCCCCGCCACTTGCAGTGCGCCGGCACGGTCAAGCTTTCCCTCACGGGCAAGGGCGACCGGCGGCGCCCGTCGCTCAAAGCGCGTCCTGGACAACGTCCGCCTTGCTCGCGCACTGATAGCTCGTCGTACAACTGCTGAGCGAACAGACGCTCTCGGTCTTGACAGCCAGCTGCTTGCGCTCGGCGCACAGACTTTCGGCGCGGGCCCGAACGTCCGCGATGGCCTTTTCCGAGTTCGGGTGATCGAAGAGCAGAAAGTTGGTATCGTCACCATAGCTCAAGAGCCGGCTATCCGCGCAACTCGAGAGCAGGAGGACCAGCAGCAGCGCGCGGCTGGGCCTCGACTTGCTAACGGTCATGACAATCGAAACACCCCAGATCATGAAAGTCATGACCGTTTTTCCTCTTCCCCGATTCTTCTCCCGCGAGGGGAGAAGGGAGGTTTGTGAGTCGCTTGCGCGACTTTCACATTAAGCAGGCACAGGAAATTCAAAGCAGACTCCAAGAATAAGACTGGCCATGATGGCGACAATCGAAACACTATACACAAACGCCAAGTTCATGCCGAGCGCCTCGCCTGGCTCACCCCCATAGAGGCGAGCCAGCCACCGCTCACCGCCGACGCCCGACCGCGGCCGGTTTCGCAGCCCATGCTTCAGGGCTGGCCAAACGCCGCCGCTGCCAGCAGCTTGAGTTCACGGCCAGACGAAATACAATGGGTGGCGCAACAAGCCACGCTCACCCACGCCTTGACGGCTTCACTCACCCGATCCCAGGCATGCGGGGAGGCAGATTCGCCAGTTGCCTAATCGCAAGAAGACTTTATGGCAGATCAGAAGAAATGGGTCAGCGGCAGCTTGCCGAAGCGGGGCAGCGCAAGAACTGCCAAGCCGGCGGCGTATGGGGCGGCAGTCACCGAGCGTCTGCTGCGCACGCAACAGCGACGGACTGTCGGGCGTCCTCTGGCGACCGCGATTGACCGCGAAGCCGACGCCGGTAGAGGCCTGCGGCCGGCACTCCTGTCGATTCCCGGACTGATCGCCATGGCCATCGGCGTGCTGGGAGGTCTCCTTGCCACCGTGCAGGCAAGCCTGCCGCTTGCCGGACTGGCGATCGTCTCCTTTGCTGGCGGCCTAGGGCTGGTGATGCGTGCCAGAGCGGCACGCCGCGGACGTTCCGGAAAAGCGGCGGACATCAGCAAAGACGCCGCCAAGCTGGATACCTTTCTCGCCCAGGTAGCCCCCAGACTTCCGCATGATGCAGCGCGATCCCTTGCGGGCCTGAAAGAAACGCTGGCGAGAGCGGTCGACGTGCTGGCGAACGAGCAAAAAGCCCTGGTCGTACCCGTCGAAGAGCAGTTTTTTGTCAGAGAGATCATCGCCCGCTACCTCCCCGATATGTGCCGGCACTATCTGTCCGTGCGCGATGCCAGCAAGGGCCTGAGCGTCAGGCCGGGCGAAAAAACGCCCGAGGAATCGCTACAGAATCAGCTGGATGTCCTGCATGGCCGCTTGCGAAAGGTGCTCGAGCTTGCCGCGGCAGACGAAGTTCGCAAACTGGCTAACCACGAGACCTTCATCAACAGCAAGCGCTAGTCGCATACCACTGGGTCAGGAAGCGTCGCCAGGCCGGCACCCGTCTGGCGATGAGACGGCGTCTATCGTTCCACCGCAGGCGCTTGATCGTCGGCAAACAACAAGGCCTTCTCCGTGCTCGACGATTCGAGAATATCGGCTTCCTGCTTGTCACGAACCAACTTGGCAAGGGTGAAGGCGGCGCTGACCAGAAACAGCCAGCTGACGACCATGTAGCTCTTTTCCCAGGTGCCAATTTTCATCCGAAAGAGGCCCCATGCAGTGAGCACGACGGCGACGAGGAAGCCGATCCACACGGTCATGATCCAGGGGGTGGTATCGACACGCTCGTCGCGATTGTCGCGGATCATCTTGGCCAGCGTAAATGCTGAAAAGAGACAAAAGAACAGGCCGATGGCCAGAAAAGCGCGATCGAGCTCTTCGCTGGGCATGCTCCATACGCCGATCGCACAGGCCAAAGCGGCAATCGAGAAGGATAGCCAGACCTGCAAATTCCAGGCCGAGGTGTCACGCCGAATCAGGTAGTGCTGCGTCATTTGTGTTTCCCCTTAGGCGGTTGCCGGAAAAGAACGTATCAGATTGCGCCGGATTTTCGGTCGGCTTCAAGGCGCGACAACAGGCGCATAGTCGAACTATGTAACTGTTGTCGCAACACAGAAGGCGGGCGAAAAGACAAGCAAGGTGGTATGTTATTTGACAGAAATCGCCTTATCAAGACCACCGACGAGTGCAAGGGCGACGAAATCTTCTACAGCCTGACCGGCCCTTCCAGGCCAGGGCTACCCAGCGCGCGGATTTGCTCCTGGCGTGACTTGTCCAGGTAAGTCTGCGCTTTGGCCAACTGGTCGCGCATGACAGCATTGTTCTGACCCATCACCTCGAGCGCTCGACTGCGGAAGTTGTCCATCGTATCCATCGCCTTGAACGTCAGGGCGAACATTTCCTTGAGTTTCTCGATCCCCAGCAGCGGGCTGCCACCGAACGCCGCGCTACGTTCGACATGGTTATTCAATTGTTTGCCGGTTTCGACAATCATGTTCTCGATGGTGCTGTTCACGCCGGAAAGCATGTCCATGACCTTGACCTGATTGCCCGTAGCGCGCGCCACCGTCTGCGCCACGGCCAGTGCCGACAGGCCCGTGGTGGCAACCCGCTCGCAACCGTTGATCAACTCGCGGCAAGTCTTCTTGAGCACATCCATGGCCAGATAGCCGTTCACACAAACGGCCATCTGGGTGAGCATGTCCTGCAGATTCTGCCGCGCAGAGTAGAGAACTTCCTGCTCCAGCGCCTTGGCGCGCTCCGGATCGCTGCTTCTGGCCGCGGCAACTTTCTCTGCCAAGCGGCCGTCAAGCTGTTCGGCAAAACGTATCGAAGCCTTCAGATGCTGCATGGCTTCCCATAAGCTGACCCGCGTAGCATCGATGTCGATGCCGTCGCGCTGCAGGTCGTCCCGGGCCGCGTAGATCTGGCGCATGGCGGTCTGCAGCTGCTGACTGGCACTCTGGAATCTGCGGAAATAGGCTTTCAGCTTGTCGCCGTAGGGAATCATTCCGAGCAGCTTGTTCTGCGAAAGCAAATCGCCTTCCTTGCCGGGGTCAAGCTCGTCAAGATGCCGGCGCATTTCGCTGATCGCCTTGAATGCGGTCGAATCCTCCATACCGACCATGTTGCGCGCCATGAAGCGTCCGCTCATCAAATGTGCGGTCGCGGCGATTTCTTCTCTGCCCAGGCGGAACGCCGAGTCGACCTTTGCCCGGAACGCGTCGCTGTGCACATCTTCGCTGAGCAAGGCACTGATGAAACGCTCGACCTGAGCATCGACCGCGTCCGCGAGTTCCGCCGGCAAGGACGTTGCCTGCGAGGCGCGTTGTTCATCGACCAGCTTGATCGGTTCCGGCGGCGTCAGAACGAATCCCGGCTCGTCCGTTTTAGAGGTTTCGGACCCACTCGTCGAAGCAACCATCTGCCGGTCTCCACAAAGGGAAAATCGTGAACCATCGGGCACCGCCAAAACCGGAAGCAGGTCCCTGACAGGGGGACCTGGCCGATGCAATCCGCTTGGCATGATATCAGTTTTCCTTCGAAGCCACCCCCAAGCGCAACTCGAAACCCACAGCCACGGCGAATTCGTTCCCCCACTGCCGTCACGCCGAAACATGCCCTGGCAATATCCGTGGTCGCCCTGCAGGCGAAGCGTCGGTTAGGGGGAAGTGCGGATGGCGACTCAGGGAAGATGCCCATCCCGTCGCAATTCCGATAACGCCACACGGCTTCGACGGTCTGATAAGCCTCCTGCTGTCGTCGATTCTCGTTTAATGTGAAAGTCGCGCCAGCGACTCACGAAACTCCCTTCTCCCCTTGCGGGAGAAGGGGCAGGGGAAGAGGGGAAACGGTCATGACTTTCATGATTTGGGGTGTCTCCACGTGTCATGACCGTTAATGTGAAAGTCGCGCAAGCGACTCACGAATCTCCCTTCTCCCCTCGCGGGAGAAGGGTCGGGGAAGAGGGGAAACGGTCATGACTTTCATGATCTGGGGTGTCTCGATTGTCATGACCGTTAGAGCTACCATTGCTCTAGCCTCCTCCATACGCGACTTGAATCATCGGCAGCTTATGGAAGCGACTTTTTAGCGGTACACTGTCTCGCGCCTGCATCCTTAGGCCAGCGCGATTACTTTTGTCAAAGCCCCCTCTCGGGTTCTGTTATTTATCTCAGGAGAAGAATTATGAAAGATATAGTTTGGGACAAAATACTAAGCGTTGGGGTCGACGAAATAGATGACGATCACCGTAAGTTGGTTGATATTTTCAACCTGCTCAATCATTCCGTAATGGACGAGGAGCCCCAAGATTATATCGCGGCGATCTTGGAAGAGCTGATCAATTGTACGGTTTGGCACTTCAGCCACGAGGAACGCTTGATGCTCAAGCATCGTTATGAGGGAATTGAAGAACACCAAGCGGAGCACCAGGAATTGATTCAGGGCGCCAGGGAACTACAGCAAGCAATCCTTCAAGCGGACAAATATGTGGTGGACGAACATATCGAATTTCTGGAGCGCTGGTTAACCGAGCACATACTCACCACCGACTTGCGACTAGGCTCTTATCTTTCCCAAGTGATGTAGACATCGCTTAGCGGGGGCGGCCGAAAAGCATTTCAATTCAGGCTGCCTGCGCTACAAAGACAGAGCTTGCGTCAATGATTCAGGGAGAGAATCTCCATACAAGGCGTTTTCTGTCAAAAGGCAAGCAAGATGGCATGCTCTTTTCCGGCCATCGTCTTAGAGGAGTGCGAAATTCATGAATGGAGCGCAGGCGCTGATCAAGACGCTGCTGGAGGGTGGCATCGAGGTTTGTTTTGCCAATCCCGGCACGTCGGAAATGCAGTTGGTTCAGGCGATCGACCAGATCCCTGGGATACGGCCGATTCTGGTCCTTTTCGAAGGGGTCGCAACCGGTGCTGCCGATGGCTACGCACGCATGGCGCGCCAGCCGGCGTGCACCTTGTTGCATTGCGGACCCGGCCTGGCCAATGGCGTGGCGAATCTGCACAACGCGCACAAGGCCCTGAGTCCGATAGTGAATGTGGTCGGCGATCACGCCACTTATCACCGGCGCTACGATGCGCCGCTGACGTCGGACATCGAAGCAATCGCGCGACCGGTCTCCGACTGGTTGCACAGTGCCGCGACCGCGGCCGACCTGCCACGCCTGGGCGCAGAAGCGGTCGCCGCTGCGGGCGGTGTGCCGGGCAAGATTGCGACGCTGCTGGTGCCTGCCGACAGTGCCTGGAACGAGTTGCCTGCGGATTACCTGCCCCCGCTTGCGCCCACTCTGCCCACACCGAACGCCCTGCCGACGCTCCCCTCGATGCAGGTCGATCGAGCAGCAAAAGCGCTGCGGCAAGCCCACCAGCCGGTCTTGCTGCTGGGCGGAGAAGGCCTGCTCGGCGAAGGCGCGACGCTGGCCGGGCGAATCGCCGCCGCGTTGCCGCTGCGTCTCCTGGCGGAAACTTTCAATCGCCGTCTGGAGCGCGGCGCAGGCCGCGTACCGATCACCATCCTTCCCTACTTCGGTGAAGATGCGCTCGCAGTGCTGGCTGGCGCCGATCTGATGGTTCTTGCCGGTGCCAAACGCCCCGTCGGCTTCTTCGCCTACCCGAACAAGCCGAGCGTGCTGGTGCCAGCAGCTTGCCAGGTGCTGACGCTGGCGGGCCCCGCCGACGATGTCGTGGCGGCCTTGAGCGCGCTCGCCGACGCGCTGCATGCGCCGGCTCAGCCGCGGCTGCTGCAGACTGCGGCCGATCTTGTGCCAGCCACCGGCGTGCTCGATGGCCGCGTCGCCACAAGCGTCATCGCGCGCTGCCTGCCCGAAGGTGCGATCATCGTCGACGAAGCGATTACCTGCAGCCGCTTCGCACAACTGGCCAGCGTGGGCGCGCCGGCGCACGACTGGCTGCAGCTGATGGGAGGTTCGATCGGCAACGGACTACCGCTCGCCGTCGGCGCCGCCGTGGCCTGCCCGCAGCGCCGGGTGATTTGCCTGGAAGGTGACGGCAGCGCGATGTACACGCTGCAATCGCTGTGGACCATGGCCCGCGAAAAGCTCGATGTAATCAACGTGATTTTCGCCAATCGCAGCTACGCCATTCTGAACATCGAGTTCGAGCGCGTCGGCGTCGGCACGCCTGGCGCACGCGCGCTGTCGATGCTTGACATCGGTAATCCCGCGCTGCGCTGGACGGATATCGCACGCGGCATGGGGATCCATAGCGAGCGAGTGGAAAGCGCCGAAGCGTTCGAAGCCGTTTTCCGTTCCCTGCTCGAGACCCCTGGCCCGGCGCTTGTTGAAGTGCTGATCTAAGCGACGACGGCGTCAGGAGTTGCGCTTCTGACCCGGCGACCAGCGCATCGAGAAGGCGACAAAGCGCGGAATCCAGCCGCTCAATCCAACCGCTCAAAGCGATTCAACGGACCGGCAGTGAGCGCAGGATGTTTGCCGAGGTATTGCGCGAAGGCGTCCACGTCCATCATGCCGGTGCGCCGTTCCCGACCCTGCAAGAGAATGCTGAAGTTATCGCCGCCACCGGCCAAATAGCGGCTCACGGTCGCCCGCTAGTCGACGCGCGGATCGAGCGGCGTTCCGCCCCGCGGTGGCAGGAGTACAGGCGCCCCGATCCAGGGCCGTCGAAGTGGCTTACGTGGGATGCTGCTTTTCTTGCGTGCTCGCCACCAAGGCCACAGCGCGGGCGATCATCACCCCCTTCCACCTTGGCCGCGTTTTCGTCGGTAGTGTGCGACAGAAGCACGGACTTCAGTTGCACCATCATGTGCTTGCATGTCGGTTTGGTTTCGCTGCTGGAACGTTATTCAGGGGCTACCAGGCCCAAATGCGAGATTGCCGCCGCTTGATGAAGGGCACTATACTCTCGTTGCTAGCGGCCCGAACTTGGCCACACCGGGCTTACTGAACGCCGACGGCTTGCGTGTTGTCAGCGCCAAGCGCACGGCGAGCAACTGCGTGCCGATGGTGTTCAACCGATTTGACGATCGACGATCTGCCACTCAGACCCGAGTTTTTTTGTCTTGTGGCTTATTTTAATATGATCTGGTAACGGTACAACAGGAGCGATGCTTTGGAAAAGCAGTGGTCTTTGGAAGCTTTCGGAACAGACGACGCCCGTGCCGACTTCGTGATTACCAAGCTGCCTTGTCGAATCGGCCGTGGCAAGGAGAATGACCTGGTGATTCCGAACCTCGGGCTGAGTCGTTTCCATGCAGTGCTGGTCCGGGACATCAGTGGTAAAATTCGACTCGTCGACGAAAACAGTACCAACGGCACCTTCGTCAATCGTCATCGAATCGAAGGTTACTGCCTGCTCAACGCTAACGACACCATTCATTTTGCCAGTGCCGAGTTCAAGCTGCACCTGCATTTTGTTGATCACCGCATCATGCAACCATTCGACGAGATGAACACCATGCTCATGTCACGAGTTATCTCGTGGTCGGAGTGTTTTGCGCCCAATGAGTCTGAATTTGACGAACTGCTCATGGGCCGCGGCCTGTCTGGCGCCGTCCAGCCCATCGTTGATGCCCATACACGGCAGATTGTCGCCTATGAGTTTCTTGGTCGTGCGAATCATCCGCAGTTGCCAAAAACGCCGATCGAACTCTTTAATATGGCGGAGTCGATGGGTCGTGAGATTGATCTGAGCCAGGCTTTCCGCGAATTTGGACTTGACAAGATGGCTCCGCACGTCAAGGACAAGGCCCTGTTCATTAGCGCACACCCCAAGGAAACATTCAGCGGTATTTTTCTGGATTCACTCGAACGTCTTCGCAAATCTTCACCGGAACTCGATATCGTCATCGAGATTCACGAATCAGCAGTGACCAACATCGCCAAGCTGCGGGAATTTGCAGGCCGCCTAAGGCATTTGAAAATCCGCTTTGCATACGACGATTTTGGCGCCGGGCAGGCGCGTTTGCTGGAACTGGCCGACGTACCCGCGCACTTCGTGAAGTTTGACATAGCCTTGATTCGCGACCTGCACAAGGCTAGTGAACGTAAGCGGCAAGTCGTCAGGGATTTGGTGCAAATGGTTCTGGCGACGGGTGCCGTGCCGCTCGCTGAGGGTGTGGAGGATGAAGAAGAAGCACAACTCTGTACCGCCATGGGCTTTCAGTTGATTCAGGGTTACCTTACAGGCAGGCCAATCCCTGAAGATTCGCTTTGATGTTCGTCACGTGAATTCCCTTTGGGTCAACCAGAAACGGTAGATGTCGGTTACCGCCTGCGGCAGGCCTTCCTCGCATTCGGCTTCGACTTGCGCGCGTTCTGCGCCTTGAGGCCATTCTTCGCCGCTTTCGTTCCCTTCGTCCCAGCCTCGGTCAGGCACCACGCCTTCCTTCGCTCGCGCCGTTCATGGGATATGTGACGCCGTCAGCTCCTGGAGAGCGGCGGACGTAACAGACCTACCGATGCGATTCCTCCAGACGCCTTAACTACGTGCCTCAGCGCCAGCCGGCGCTGGCAATCCCGAGCCAACTCCGCATCGTTCTAACGGTCATGACATGTCGAGACCCCCCTGATGATCAAGGCCATGACCGTTTTCCCTCTTCCCCTGACCCTTCTCCCGCGAGGGGAGAAGGGAGTTTCGTAAGTCGCATTCGCGACTTTCACATTAAACGGTGCAAAATGGCCGATTGCACTCATTCGGCATGTTTTTACAACAGCCCTTCAGGGTGCCTTCGGAATGAGTGCCGCGCCCAGCCAGGCGTTTGTCGTGCAGAGGTTCTTGGTCAGATCTGGGGTGAGTCGGGCGACGGCGGTGGCGGCAGCAGAGAGCGGGATATGCTTCGAGGCGCAGAGCGCCAGACGGCGCGTGAGCGTCGGGTTGTCGACGGGAACGGCACACAGCGTGCCGGCCGCCAGTTCGTGCTGCAAGGGCATCACCGGCAGCAGGGTGTGACCGAGGCCGGCGAGCAAAGTCGTGCGCAGGATGCTGACCGAGCTGATGTCGGCGATGACGTTCGGCCCCGCTAGCCCATGCGCGCGCGCCGCCGCCTCGATGATCGGGCGCACGCCGTGTGGATTGGCGGGCAGGATCAAAGGCAGCAGCAGAGCCTGCTGCAAGCTCACCGCCGCCTGCGGGCGATCCGCTGCCGAGGCGGGCGAAATCAAGGCCAGAGCTTCGTCGAGCAGGTACTCGCAGGCAAACTCGGCGATGCTGCCGTCGTCGAACAACAGGGCCAGGTTGATCTGGCCGCTGCGCAGTTGCTGGACGAGGTTGCCTGTCAGCTCTTCCGTCAGTTCGAGTTCGACCTTCGGCAAGTGCTGGCGGACGGCCTGCAGTAACGGCAAGGCCAGTGCATTCGAGGCACTGTGCGGTACGCCGAAAACGACCTTGCCGCTCGGATCGCCGGCGTTGTTGCGAACGCTGGCGATGGCGTCATCCACCTGCCGGAGGATGGCCGTGGCGTGAGCGAGGAAGATGCGGCCGGACTCGCTGAGTTCGACCCCACGCCGCGAGCGGTGGAGCAGGCGCGTCCCCAGCTCTGCTTCGAGCTGCGCGAGCTGATGGCTGAGCGCGGACTGGGCGACGAACACCTGCTCGGCCGCCTTCGAGAAGCTGCCGTGCTTGGCAATGGCCACGAAGTATCGCAACTGGCGGAGTTCCATGGTGACGCAATGGTACACGTTCAATCGTAATTCGAGATACGACTATCTCCATTCAATGTTTTTCAGATGCGCCGTGTTCGGGTCTAATAGGGCCATCTGACCAACGCGAACACCTGCAGCCACCCGCTGCCAGAACCCAGGCCCACCCGGCCACCGTTCGCCGAGGAAACACTTTCTACAGAAAGTGGGATCGCAAGGCTCTCAAGCCCGAGCCTGCTGACGGAAGCCGAGCAAAGGCCCGCATATGGCGGGCCTTTGCTGTTTCTGCGCGCATCGCTCCCGTTGGCGTGAACACTTCCGTGAGACCATTTGGCGTCGCCGCCCTGTCGACTGCGCGGGGGCCAGCGGCAATGGCAGGACGGGCGGTGGTCATGGCGAACGACGTGAAGCGATCCAGGAGCAAGGTTTGTCGCGGCGAGCCAGCTTTCATGGCCGTGCCTGCAAGCTTCACTGGTCGACTTGGCAAGCCCCCCCCGCAACGGATAAGCTAGACGAGCTAGTGGCTCGCCTGGCGGGCGCATCCTGCCCAAGCACAGTTGTATGTAACCCTTGTCGCTTCGCTCGTAAATCGTTGTTTTGTACCCGAGGATCCTTGATGAACTCAAAAACCTCCCGATCCTGTGCGCTGCTTACAGCACTGATATTCGCGCTTTCCCCGACGCTGGCCCAACAAGCGCCGTCAGCGCCGCTAGCCGAGCCAGCGTCGACCAGTGCGGCGCAGCAAAGCTTCTCGCAGGAAGACCTGGACCGGCTTCTGGCGCCCATTGCCCTCTATCCGGATGCGCTGCTGGCGCAGATCCTGATGGCTTCGACCTACCCGCTCGAAGTCGTCGAGGCGGCACGCTGGTCGAAGGCCAACCCCGAGGTCACCAACGAGAAGGCGCTTGAGGACGCAATGGCCCAGCAGCAGTGGGATCCGGCGGTCAAATCGCTGACGGCGGTACCGGAGGTCCTCAAGCAGATGAACGACAACCTCAGCTGGACGCAGAAACTTGGCGACGCTTTCCTCGCCCAGCAGGCGGCAGTGATGGACACCGTGCAGTCGCTGCGCGCCAAGGCCGATGCCACCGGCAACCTCAAGACGACGCCGCAGCAGGTGGTCAGGACCGAGACACAGGGCAGCCAGACGATCTATGTCGTCGAGTCGCCAAAGCCGGACGTGATCTACGTACCCACTTACAATCCGAGCGTGGTCTACGGCAGCTGGTGGTATCCGACACCGCCTTACACTGTCTATCCGCCGGCCTACGTCTATCCACCCGGCCTGGTCTTCGCCACCGGCCTGCTCGTTGGCGCCGCAATCTGGGGAGGCTGCAACTGGGGCTGGGGCCGCGGCTCGGTCGACGTGAACGTCAATCGCTACAACTCGTTCAATCGCAGCAACATCAGCAACAAGAACTGGAATCACAACGTCAATCACCGCCGCGGTGTCGCTTACGGGGACAGGAACGTGGCGCGCCAGTACAACCGTGGCAGCAACGCCGCCGCAGCCAAGTCGCGCGAGAACTTTCGCGGTCGCGCCGAAAGCGGGCGCTCGGAGCTCAAGGGCATGGATCGCAAACAGCTGAACGATCGCGTTCAGAACGCTGATCGTGGCGCTAGGGCAGCGACACGCGACAAGACCGCCGGTGCCGGTGCCGGTGCCGGTGCCGGCGCTGGCGCTGGCGCTGGCGCTGGTGGCAGAGGAGCAACGGCAAGCGACCGCATGCAGGGCGGCGGCGGAGCGCGAGCATCGGCAAGCAACCGCATGCAGGGTAGCGAAGCACGGTCGACGGCCAGCAACCGCATGGCTGGCAGTACCGCGCGCAACAATGCGAGCAGCAGCGCGAGGGGTAGCGGTTTCTCGGGCGCCGGCAACGGACACTCGACACGCGAAGCCAGCCAGCGCGGCAACGCCAGCCGCGCACAGATGAGCAACCGCGGCGGCGGAGGTGATCGTGGTGGCGGTGGTGGTGGACACCGTGGCGGTGGGGGTGGCGGCCGTGGTCGCTAAGCAGCCCTGCCCCCCACCCCCACTTCTGCGGAGAACAAAACGATGAAACTCAAGCACACGCTCAAGACACTCGCTGCCGCCCTGTTGATCGCGACAGCTCCCCCGACCTTCGCCGCGACAGCCAGCAAGGCTGCGCCGGCGCCGAAAAAAGTCATCAGTGCTTTTGCAACGCCTGACGATGCCGCCATGGCGCTCGCGGCGGCGGTCCGCGCGCAGGATGCGAAAGCACTGCTGGCGGTCGTCGGCCCGAACTCGGGAAGCTGGCTTTTCAGCGGCGACAGCGTCGCCGACCGCGCGGACTGGAAGAAATTCCTGGCCGCGTACGATGAGAAGCACGGCATCAGCAAACAGGCGGATGGCCATGCGGAGCTGGTCGTCGGCGACGACGACTGGTCCTTCCCGGCACCGTTGGTGCACAGGGAAGACGGCTGGGTTTTCGACGCCGATGCCGGACGAGAGGAGATCACCAGCCGGCGCATCGGCCGCAACGAACTTGACACCATCCAGACCTTGCTGGCGATCGTCGATGCGCAGCGCGACTACGCCGCCGACGATCTCGACGGTAACGGATTCAACGACTACGCACGCCGTTTCGTGTCGACCAAAGGCAAGCGAGATGGCCTTTTCTGGCCGGTGCAGGAAGGGCATCCGGAGAGTCCCCTGGGGCCACTGATCGCCGAAGCCACGGACGAAGGCTATGCCGTCAAGCAGTCGAAAGCCAAGCGTTATGAGCCAAAGCCCTTTCACGGCTATCTCTACCGCATGCTGACCGCCGAGGGCGAGAACTCCCCGGACGGCGCCTACAACTACCTCGTTGCTGACAAGATGATCGGCGGTTTCGCCGTTGTCGCCTACCCCGCCAAATACGGAGTGTCAGGGGTGATGACTTTCCTCGTCAACCACAATGGCGTGGTCTACCAGAAGGACCTCGGCGATGACACCGCGCCTGCGGCCAGCACGATGAGCCGTTTCAATCCCGACTCCAGCTGGACGGCAGTGCCCTAAACCAGGCGCGCACAGTTGCCGGCATGACGACTGACGACGATAGACGATAGCCATGCCGCGCCGGGTGCCGCCGGGCGATTCTTGCCGCTATCTCCCTGGCGGACGCTCGAAAAGGGCGATCGACTCGACGTGCGAAGTGTTGGGAAACATGTTGACCACGCCCGCGCCACGCAAGCGGTAGCCCTTCTGGCTGACCAGAATCGCCGCGTCGCGCGCCAGGCTCGGCGGACTGCACGAGATGTAGACGATGCGCCGTGGGCCGTCAGCGGCCAGTGACTTGACCAGCTCCAGCGCCCCGTCGCGCGGCGGATCGATGAGCATCCTGTCGAGCCGGCCAAAGGCGGCAACGCTCTCGGCAGTCGCCGCGAAGAGGTTGGCAACACGATACTCAACGCGTCCATCGAGTCCGTTCGCCGCCGCATTCTCGGCCGCCCGGACGACGAGTTCAGGGCTTCCATCGACGCCGAGAACCTGCGCGCCCGAACGGGCGATGGCCAGCGAGAAGTTCCCCAGCCCGCAGAACATGTCGCCGATCCGCTCGCCGGACCGCGGTTCCAGGAGACTCACTGCTCGCCGCACGAGCACGCGATTGATCGCCGGATTGACCTGCGTGAACTCGGTCGGCGAGAAGAAATGCTCGACACCGAAGTCGGGCAGCAGATAGGAAAGCGGCGGCCCCTCCTGCGGATGGAAGCGGTAGGCAGTTGCCGGCCCCTTCGGCTGCAGATAGAAGACGACCCCGTAGCGGTCGGCAAAGTCGCGCAGCCGACCCTCGTCATCCGCACTCGGCGCTTCCAGAACGCGCAGCACGAGAGCCGTGACCCGCTCACCAACGGCGACTTCGATCTGCGGCAGGCGATCGCGGATCGAGAGCGCTCCGATCAACTCGCGCAGCGGCAACAACATCGCCGACAGATGTGGCGGCAGTACCTCGCACTGCTGCATATCGGCGACGTAACTGCCTCGCCGCTCGCGAAAGCCGACCAGCACGCCGCCTTTCTTGGCCACGAAGCGAACCGACAGCCGCGCGCGATAGCGGTAAGCCCATGTCGGACCATGAATCGG
The DNA here is from genome assembly GCF_036625345.1 of Candidatus Accumulibacter meliphilus. Lineage (NCBI taxonomy): Bacteria > Pseudomonadati > Pseudomonadota > Betaproteobacteria > Candidatus Accumulibacter > Candidatus Accumulibacter meliphilus. Next base: position 14,857 of record NZ_JAZKTZ010000022.1, read on the forward strand.
CGCGTACAGCTGCTCCGCACTGATCTCGCCAAGATGGCGCAAATGGTCTTCGAGCAAGCGCTGCTTCGCCGCCACCTGCGCACTGGCATCGAGATGTTGCATGCTGCAACCGCCACAGACGCCGAAATGCGGGCAGCGCGGCGTCACACGATCCGCCGACGGATCGAGAACACGCAGCGTCCGCGCCTGTTCGTAAGTCGGTTTGCGGCGATGAACGGCGTATTCGACGCGCTCGCCCGGCAAGGCGCCGGCGATGAAAACCGTCGTGCCGTCGACCACGATCAGCCCGCGCCCCTCGTGGTCCAGCGAGTCAATGGTTCCGGTGGGCATGCTCTCTATCCGCAAAATAACGGGCGATTCTACCGCAACGGCAATGACTTATCGGAAGACCACGACAAGGAGAGCCACTCGCTTGCAGCCCGCTGGATTCCCTCACCCGATGCACCAGGTCAGCAAGCTAAGCAAAGTCGGCGATCACGGCCCCGCGCCGCCGAGGACAATCGGCAATGGCTTGCCTAGGTGGCGGCAAGCCTGCTATCTTCGCCGGCGAATGACCTGAAAGATGGCTTGCCATTTGACAGAAATCGCCCAAGGCACGCGGAGTACTGCTGATGACCAGTCGCCTGCTCACCACCTGGACCGAACACGACAGCGCGCTACAGGAGATCCTGGACCTGTCGCCAAAGAGCTTGCTGATCTTCGACGAAGACCTGTCACCCCTCAAGCTTGAAAACCCGGCCAGAATTGCCGCCCTGAATCGTCTGCTGAGCTCCCGGCAGCAAGGCAGTCAACTGACGATCGTCGTTCAGAAGACCGAGTTCGTCCGGCAATACAGCCCGCAATTGATGAAGCTGTTACGCGTCTATTCGCCGACCCTGCAGATCATCCACGCGCCACCACAGCTCGAAGCGCGAAAGGACTCGCTGCTGATCGCCGATGACAAACACGCCCTGGTGCGCTTCCACCGCGACCACGCCCGATCCCGGCTGATTACCGACGATGTCCAGGAGTGCAAGTCCTACCGGACGCGCTTCGACGAGATCCTCGGCGAAGGTGGCGACCCGATCAGCGCGACCACGCTCGGACTGTAAGCGGGTAAGCGCCGCGCCAGCGTCTGCCAAGGGCGGCCGACCACCTGGCGCCGATCTGGCGAGTCCGCCAGGCACTTCACGAGTGCGGCGAAGACTGCCAATTCGGCTACACTTGCCGGCTTTTCCCGGAAACCTTCACCTTGACTCGCGCCCAGGCCAATCTGCTGCTGCTCGCCGTCGCCCTGATCTGGGGTTCGGCTTTCGTCGCCCAGGCCGAAGGCATGGCCGGCGTCGGGCCGCTGACCTTCACCGGCATCCGCTTCCTGCTCGGTACCGCCGTCATCGCCCCGCTCGCCTGGCGCGAGTGGCGCCAGCTGTCGCTACGCCAGGCGCAGCCGCTGCCCACCGATGCCCTCGGCATCAGCGCCCTGGGTGTGCTGCTGATGCTTGGCGCCGTCTTTCAGCAGATCGGCATCATCAGCACCACAATCACCAACGCCGGCTTTCTCACTGCACTTTACGTGCCGCTGGTACCGCTGCTCGGCTGGCTGCTGCTGCGCACACCCGCGCACTGGTCGGTGTGGCCGACGTCGATCGGTTGCCTGATCGGCACCTGGCTGCTCTCCGGCGCGCAGGGCTTCGAGCCCGTCGTCGGCGACCTGTGGGTGATGGCCAGCAGCATCTTCTGGGCCCTGCATGTAATCTTTGTCGGACGCATCGCCGAGCGCCTGCACGCGCCGTTCCTGATCGCCAGCGGGCAATTCCTGGTCTGCGGTGTCATCAGCCTGCTTTGCGCCGTGCTCAGCGAAAGCATCACCGTGAGCGGAGTCGTGCAGGCTGCTCTGCCGATTGCCTACGCCGGCCTGGTGTCGGTGGGCATCGGCTACACCACGCAGGTGGTCGCGCAAGGCTATGCGCAGCCCGCCGACGCGGCGATCATCCTCTCCGCCGAAACCGTCTTCGCCGCCCTGTTCGGCTTCCTGCTCATGGGTGATCGGCTGCACGCCAACGGCATCGCCGGCTGTGCGCTGATCCTGGTGTGCATCGTCGCCGTCCAGATCGCGCCGCTGGCCGCAGCCGGCAGGCAAGCGCTTGCCCGGCGAGCGCAATAGGACGGAAAGCGCGGAAAGACCATCCCCATCTCGCGACGAAGGGCATCGAGGTGGTTGACGTTGTCGTTGAGGACGATGCCGTCGATAACGCACCAACCGTGGAGTCGATCGCCTTCTCGGCCGCTCAAGCACCGTCTGCAAAAACATCGTCAAGATTGGCCGCATCGAGCACTTCTAAACCCCACCTATCGAGCTGAGCAGGACTGGCCTGCGCCAGACGTTCCGCGACCCAAGCCGGCAGCGCCCCAAAACGGCGCGCGAGTTGCTTTTGCAGCAGGGCTGCCTCGCCCTGTTGCATGCCCTCCTGGCGACCTTCCTGGCGACCTTCCTGGCGACCTTCCTGGCGACCTTCCTGGCGACCTTCCTGGCGACCTTCCTGGCGACCCTCCTGGCGACCCTCCTGCAGGCCCTGCTGCCGCCCCTCACGCAGGCCATCCTCTTTCCACTGTTTGGTCCATTCGTCGACGGTTTCTGCGAGCATGGTATCGATCTCCTGTAATTCCTTGACTTCGGGTATTTCCTGCCCGGGCATCAGCCGGCGAAGGACTACGCGGTTGATCCAGACGACGAAAGCGCGGCGCAGACTCGCGTATTGCGGCCCCTGCAAACGCTTCTGCAGCAGCGACACCGCTCGCCGCACGTCCGCCGGCGCGCGGCTAGCTTCGAGACGAATGATACCGGCGACGGTGTTCTCCGTGTCGGTCAGCTCGGCGTCGCCGAGCGCCGCCTCCTCCAGCAGGAAATAGCGTTGCGCCGGGTGATAAGGTGATTTCTACGGATCTTCATACCGTGCAAGCCGGTCGGATCAGGATGTCCCACTTGGGTAGAAGTGGGTTTCGTGCCAGCCTGGACTCGACAGCTTGCATGGCATCCTTGGCCACGGTGATTCCTTTTTCATAGACCGTGCGGCTCAGTTCGACGACGGGATGAATGCCTTTCCACGTCATGCTCTTTGCCCACTCCAACATCGTTTGGGTGTCGGTGAGCTTGGCGCCGTTCCAGTGCTTTTCCAGGATTCCCCAGCAACGCTCCACCGGATTGTATTTGCTGTGGTACGGCGGATAGTACAAGAGGCGGATGGACTTCCCGGTGTGATCGGCAAACTCGACGATTCGCTTGAGAAATTGCGTACGCCGGCCATTGCTCTCCGGCCCGTTATCCGCCTTGATTTGGATGTGTGTGACGCGAGCACACTCCTCGGACGCTTGACTCTCCCACCACGCGTAGAGGCTGTCGATGATGAAATCGCTGGTCTTCGCCGAGCTTCCGAAGGACAAATGGAGCCGCCCACTGTCTTCGTCGACGACACCAAACGGTGTGTGTTTCTCTTCGCATCCCATGTCGTGATCCGCCGCTTGGTTGTCGCCCCGCGTCTTGCCACCTCGCGAGTAGTCGCCAATATTCACCGTCGCCTTGCAGTCCATGCTTACGCGCATGACCGCCTCGCCTTGGCAATCTCGGTCATGCTCCCGGATATTCGCGAAGATGGCGTCGGTTTCGGGGACTTTTTTTGGGGTTTGGCCTTGAGCACCGGACGCAGCCGGTACCCGTTGCGGTTCAGTACTTTCGACATGCCGCTTCGTGACGGCAGCACGTCGTCGGCAAAACCCCGCGCTCGCAACTGCTTGATGGCTTCCTCGGCCGTCAAGCGGGTAAACGACAAAGTCGTGCGAAAAGTCGGATCTTGTTGGGCATGGCTTTCCGCCAGTTCCCAGAGAGCTTGCGCTACCTCCGGGTGTTTCTCCTCCCACGATTTCGCGCCGCAGCGGAACGCGTGCAGCCCCAGACAAACAATCCCCGTACGTTTCTCATGAAGGCCAAGCTGCACCGTCTGCCGACTCCATCCGAAAACGTCCTCTGCACGCCGAGGATTGCCCCCGCAGTATTTCAGCGTCATCTCCGCCTGAAACACCCTACGGTCCGCTCCCGTCATCTTGCTCGAAGCAAGCCGGATATCTTCAATGTGGACGGCTTCAAGAGAAACCTTGCTTTCAGCTACCGTGGCGGCCTTCATCAGCAATACCTCCAACCTCATAATCTACTGAAAGTATCGCATACAACGGTATGAAGATCCGTAGAAATCACCTAAGGCTTCAGGCTGGCCGGCAAGGGCTCGATCAGTTCGCTGACTTCGCGCGCAGCGGTCCAGCGACGGCGCCCGTTGTAGAGAACGAGCGGAAAAACCGCCGGCAGCTTCCGCTGGCTGCCGATTTCGCCGCTCTTGATCAGATCCTGATACAGCAATCCGGTATAGACCATGATGCGCAAGGCCATCCACGGATCGACGCTGCTCTGGAACTCGAGCAGCAGGTACACATAGAGCCAGTCGCCACGGTGGCGCAGGCGCCAGACGATGTCATCCTCACGCTCGCGCAGATCGTCGCTGACGTAGCTGGCAGCGACCTTTTCGAGCGTGCTGAAGTCCAGCTCGGCGACCCAGTCCTCGGCGACGAAACCGCGCAACAGGTCTTCGACGACCTGGGCGTGCGAAAAGAGCAGCTTGTAGCCCGAGTCGTAGGTCGCGGCGGCGGCGGGCGGTGGCGAGTCGGCAGGCATGGGGTCGATGGCTTCCAGGCTGGAGATCGTTGCTCGTGCGAATGCGCTTCGACCTATATTCTCGCACAGCGAGCCCCTATGGCGGCCACGGTAACGATGGCAGACAATGCGCCGCCAGGCGCGGTCGCCACCGGCGACCACCTGCCTGAAAGGGTTTTCGGCTAAGATCGAAGCTCCGCAGCACGCCAAACAACAAGTAGACGCCCGCTCTTCCCTCTCTCCCGTCGTCAGCCATGGACATCCTCCAGCAAGCAAGCGAACTGTTGCGACCCCTGATGGACGCAGGCCGCCGTGATACCTGGCTGAGCCTCGCCTTTCACGACCAACATCGCGACATTTACGATTCGATAGACCAGAGCGGTGCGACGCGAGAGTTCACCCTGCGCTGCGTCCGTAATCTGCTCGAACGCGGCTTCGTCGGCTCGCGGCATTCCTTGTCGCTACTGCTGGAGCTCGTGCGGCGCTATGCCGGCGACGAGAAACAGGCCGATTTCTGCGCCCTTCTTCGCGCGCTCGATGCGCTCGGCGAGCGCCCGCCCGACGCCGACTGCCCCTACCGTGACCTGCGCGCTTTCCGCGAAGAGGACCAACCGGTCTTCTTCGGCCGCGACGCGTTCACCAGCGAACTCGTTGCCGCCGTCGACCGCCAGCCCTTCGTCGCCGTCGTCGGCGCTTCGGGCAGCGGCAAATCGTCGGTGGTGCAGGCCGGGCTGATCCCGGTGCTGCGCGCTCGCGGCGGCTGGGCGGTGGGCATCTTGCGGCCCGGTCCCGAACCCTGGCGCAGCCTCGCCGCCTGCCTGCTCGAACTGATCGAAGGCGAGCCAAGCGCCGACGAGCGCGTCAAACGGGTGATCGCCACAGGCGAACTGGCCGCCCGGCTTGCCGTCGCCCCGCCCACGACAGCCAAGGACGGAAGCTTCGTCGCCTTACGGCACCTGGTCGACGCCACCCTCGCTGCCCACCCCGGCAGTAGCCGCGTGCTGCTGGTCGTCGACCAGTGGGAAGAGCTGTACACCTACCCGCAGACAACGCCCACCGACGCCGCGGCGTTCGCCGACCGACTCGTCGAAGCGGCGCAGAACGCGCCGCTGAGCGTGGTGTTGACGCTGCGCGCCGACTTCACCGGCCGTGCCATCGAGCACCGGCCGCTGCGCGACCGACTACAGCAGGCGACGGTTTTCCTTGGCGGCATGACCCGCGCCGAGCGCGAGCGGGCGATCAGCGGCCCTGCACAGGTGGCCGGCCTGCGCTTCGAACCGGGTCTCGTCGGCCGTCTTCTCGACGACGTCGGCGACGAGCCCGGCAACCTGCCGCTGCTCGAATTCTGCCTGACGCAACTATACGCCCGCAGTCGGGAGGGCACCCTGTGTCAGGCCGCTTTCGAAGCCATCGGCGGCGTCCGCGGCGCCATCGTGCAACGTGCCGACAGTGTCATCGACGCCATGGAGAGTGAGCATCCAGGCCGCGCGGCGATGGCCCGCGATATCTTCCTGCAGCTCGTCCAGCTAGGCGAAGGCAGCGAGGACACCCGCCGGCGCGCGCCGCTAGTCGACTTCGACGATGTAGCGCGCGCGCTGATCGACGAGCTGGCGACCGACCGCCTGCTGGTCACCGGCCGCGACCCCGGCAGCGCAACGGAGACCGTCGAGGTCGCCCACGAAGCACTGATCCGCAACTGGCCCCGCCTGCAGGAGTGGCTGCAGGAAGACCGCGCCGACCTGCACCGGCGACGCGAAATCGGACGTGCCACCCTGGACTGGCAGGCGCACGGCGACAGTTATCGCTGGCCCGACGAGCGGGTGATTCGTGAAACCGCGCCGATGCTGCAGCGCCTCGGATCGCGCTTCGAGCTGAACGACGCCGAGCGCGATTTCCTCGGCCCGCTCTCCGCCGAGAAGATGCTCGCGCTGCTCGACGAGGCCTCCACCCCGCACGCCTTGCGCGCGTGCATCGGCGACCGCCTGGCGCTGCTCCCCGGCGGCGACCCGCGCCCCGGCGTGGGCGTGGGCGTCAGCGTCGGTGCCGACCGCCTGCCGGAGATCGCCTGGCACGCGATTCCGGGCGGCGAGGTCGAACTGGACATCGAGGCCACTGGCCTGTGGAAGCGCTGGCGCGGTCGGCCGCGCTTCCAGGTCGCGCCTTTCCACATCGCCCGTCATCCGCTGACGGTCGCCCAGTGGCGCGTCTTTCTCGAAGCCGCCGACGGCTATGACGAACGGGTGCGCAAGGCTTATCAGTGGCCGCCGGATCCGCAACGTGGCGCCGACAACCAGCCGGCGGTGAACGTCACCTGGATAGAAGCGATGGCTTACTGCGAGTGGCTTTCTGCGGCGCTTGGCTTTGCCGTCCGGCTGCCGACGGAGTGGGAGTGGCAGCAGGCGGCGACCGGAGGCGACCCGCGCAACGAGTTTCCCTGGGGCGAATGGCAGGAAGGACGGGCCAACACGGACGAGAGCGAATTGGGCCGGACGACTGCCGTCGGCCTCTATCCGCAAGGGGCAAGCGCCCAGGGCGTGCTGGACCTTGCCGGCAATACCTGGGAATGGTGTCTCAACAAGTTCGACACGCCGAGCGATGTAACAGCGGGTGGTGACGCCCGGCGCGTGGTGCGCGGTGGCTCGTGGTCCAGCAATCGCCGCCACGCGCGTTGCGCCTCCCGCTACCACTACGTTCCCGGCTTCCGCAACTACTATCTCGGCTTTCGGGTGTTTTGTGTTTCCCCCATCCTGAAGCGCTGAGCACCGCAGCTCTGATCTCTGTCGCCACTGTTTCGCTGACACTCTGGAACGCCACGAAGTGGCGTTCTGCGGGGCGCGTAGCGCCCCGCGCGAAAAATTTTGAGGGCGGAACGCCTCAGCCACGCCGATCCTTTCGCGTATGCCGCACCGGCCAGCACCGACGCCGCTCAGCAAGCCGGCAAACCACCATCGGGCAAAGGTTTTGCGCTAACATCCCCGCTGCGCGCCACCGACAAGAACCGCACCCGCCTTTCCGCAAAGCCGGCATCGACAGCAATCCATGGACATCCTTACGCAAGCGATGAAACTGCTGCGCCCCTTGATGGACAAGGCGCGCCGCAACACCTGGCTGATCCTCGCCTTCGGCGGCAAACATCGCGACATTTACGACGCCATCGACCAGGACGGCACGACGATGGATTTCACCGTGCACTGCGTCAGCCGCTTGCAAGCCCGTGGCTGCGTCGGATCGCGACACGCGCTCTCGCTGCTCCTCGAAGAGGTGCGCGGCGACGCCGGCGACGAGCTCCAGGGCGTTTTCCAGAGCCTGATCGACGAACTGGACAGCCAGTGCAGCGCGAGTCGGAGCGGCGGGCCTGGCGCGCACGCGACCTCCCAAGCATCAACGCTTGCGGGGCACGCCGCCGACGCCGCAAAAAGCGAAGCCACGTCACAGATCGCGCTGGCGCCACGCTTCCCTGGCGGTCCTTCGCAAGCGCCGTCCGACGCCGCAGCAAGCACCAAGCGCGATTTCTTCGTCAGCTATACGGGGATCGACAAGGACTGGGCGGCATGGATCGCCTGGCAACTCGAAGACGCCGGCTATACCGCGTTTATCCAGGCGTGGGACTTTCACGCCGGTAGCAATTTCGTCCTCGACATGCATCGCGCCGCCAACGCACGCCAGACAATTGCCGTCCTGTCCAAGGATTATCTTGCGGCGCCGTTCCCCCAGGCGGAATGGGCGGCTGCCTTAGCGCAGGACCCCACCGGTGCGGATCGAGTTCTCGTGCCGGTGCGGGTGGGCGACTGCCAACCGGAAGGCCTGCTACGCACGATCACCTACGTCGATCTGGTCGGACTCGAGGAGCCGACAGCCAGGCAGGCACTGCTCGCGCGCATCCGTGGGGAGCGGCTCAAACCGTCGCACCCGCCGGGCTTCCCCGGCACCACCGCCAGTGCAGCGACTGCCTCTCCCCAACCCGGCTTTCCGGGCCAGCCGCAGGCACTTGGCGAGCTACGCGCCGCGCTGCTCGCCGGACAAGCCGTTCCCGAATTTGGCAAGCAAGCGCTCGAGCAAATCCTCCGCTACTCGCCGCGCACGCTCGAAGACTACCGCCTGGCGCGAGTCGCCGAATGGTCGCAGGCGCGCTACGCGCTCGACAAGCGTTTCACGCGGCTGACGCTGCTGCTCGATCAGGGGCCAGAGGCGCAGGGCACGCGCTGGCAGGCGCAGCAGAACACTTTCGACGACCTGCGCGAAGTGCTGGCCGAAGCGCCGGAGCCGGCGCTGGTGCTGCTCGGCCCGCCCGGCTGCGGCAAGAGCACGCTGCTGCGCCGCCTCGAACTCGACCTCGCGATTGATGCGCTCGATGCGCTGCGCGCCGCCGAACCCGAGCAGACACCGCTGAGTTTCTTCGTGCCGCTCAACCGCTACCGCCCGACGCGCCCTGGCCAGGCGCTGCCGGCACCCGCCGACTGGCTGGCACAGGAATGGGCGCAGCGCTATCCGCAACTGCCGGCACTGGGCGAACTGCTGCAGAGTGCTCGGCTCGTGCTGCTGCTCGACGCGGTCAATGAACTGCCGCACGCCGACGAAGCCGACTACCGCGAACGCATTGCCTGCTGGCGCGACTTCCTCAACGAACTTCCGGCCGGCACGCGCACCATCTTCTCCTGCCGCAGCCTGGACTACAGCGCCCCGCTGTCGACTCCCGCGGCACCGGTGACACACGTACGCATCGAGCAACTCGGCGATCCGCAGGTCGAGGAATTCCTGACGCTCCACGCTGCCGATCGCGGCCCGGCGCTATGGCAGCAACTGCGCGGCACGCCGCAGCTCGACCTCTTCCGCTCGCCCTTCTACCTGCGCCTGCTGCTCGCCCAGGCCGGCGAGGATGGCACAGCACTGAGCGGCAAGGCAGCGCTGTTCACCGGCTTCGTCCGCCAGGCGCTACGACGCGAGATCGACGCCGACAACCCGCTGTTTCGCCCCGGCGTGCTGCTCGGCAAGCGCGACCTCGCACGCATCATCGGGCCGCAATGGCGCAACGCGATCGACCTGCCATCCTGCGCGCCGCTGCTGCCGGCGCTCTGCCAGCTCGCCTTCGCGCTGCAGGCCCGGCGCGCACCCGGCGAAGCGTCGCGGGTACGCGTACCTTACGACGACGCGCTCGAACTGCTCGGCGAGCAGCACAGTGAAGATCTCCTGCACGCCGGCGTCGCCCTGCAGGTTCTCGAAGTGCAGTGGGACGACGTCTTCTACGTCCATCAACTGCTGCAGGAATACTTTGCCGCGCGTGCGCTGGCGGCCAGCCCGCAGCCCGCGCTGGCCGCCAGCGCCTGGCGTGCCGACCAGATATCGCCGACACTCGAGGAAGTGCTCGCCGGCCTCGCCGATTCCGACCCCTTGCCCGAGGCGCCGACCACCGGCTGGGAAGAAACCTTCGTTCTCGCCACGGCCATGGCGTCAGTGCCCGCCGACTTCATCGACGCCGTGATGGCGGTGAACCTGCCGCTCGCCGGCCGCTGCGCCGCCCAGCCCGACGTCAGCTTTCCCGAAGCACTGCGCAGCCGCCTGCAGCAGGCGCTGCTCGCCCGCAGCCGCGACCCCGCCGCCGACCTGCGCGCGCGCATCGCCGCCGCCCGGGCGCTCGGCGAACTCGGCGATCCGCGCTTCACACGCTGCAGCGGCGTGCATGGCGACTACCTGCTACCGCCGTTGGTGGACATCGCCGCCGGCGACTACCCGATCGGCAGCGACGAAGGGCTGTACGAAGACGAGTCACCGGTGCACCCGGTGCCGCTCGCCGCCTCCGCCATCGCCCGGTTCCCGGTCACCAACGCCGAGTGGCGCCTGTTCATCGCCGCTGGCGCTTACGACGACGAAGGCTGGTGGGAAGGCAGGGCAGCACAGGACTGGCGGCGCGGCGAAGGAACGGCGGAGGGGCCGAAGCAGCAATGGCGCCAGGACCGGCAGTGGTTCAATGACGATCCGCAGCGTATCGGGAACCTGCTCCGCGAAGGCCAAATCACCTCGAAACAGGCCGAGGAGTGGGAAACGATACGGCTAATGTCGGAGGACGAATTCGAGGCGCAGCTCGATGACTGGTATCCGGCCGGCAGGCAGACCCAACCCACCAACTGGAAGGATCCGGCGTACAACGACCCGGCGCAACCGGTCGTCGGCATCTGCTGGTACGAAGCACGCGCCTACTGTGCCTGGCTGTCGGCGCAGACCGGGCAGTGCTGGCGGCTGCCGAGCGAAGCGGAATGGGAAGCCGCGGCTCGCGGACGCAAGGGCCGCCGCTACGCCTGGGACGAGGACTTCGACGCCGGCTCGTGCAACTCTTTCGAGACGCACGTTCGCGGCACGACGCCGGTCGGCGTCTTCCCCGGCGGCGACACGCCTGAAGGGCTGGTGGACATGAGTGGCAACGTCTGGGAATGGACCAGCAGCGCCTACCATCCTTACCCTTACGCGGCCGATGCCAGGCGCGAAGATCCCGAGCAAACAGACGCCCGGCGCGTGGTGCGCGGTGGCTCGTGGGACGACGATCGCCACGGCGCGCGTTGCGCCTACCGCAACGACAGCGATCCCGGCCGCCGCAGCGGCAATCTCGGCTTTCGGGTGTTTTGTGTTTCCCCCATCCCGAAGCGCTGAGCACCGCAGCTCTGACCTCTGTCATCTCTGCTTCGCTGTCCCTCTGGAACGCCGCGTAGCGGCGTTCTGCGGGGCGCGTAGCGCCCCGCGCGCCTATGCCGTCGGATAGCCGGCCTCCTCGATGATCTCGCGGATGTCGCTCTCACTCACCATCGCCGTGTGCTCGATGACCGCCTCGCCGCTTTCCAGCGAGACCTCGACGTGGCCGATACAGGGCAGATCCTGGATCGCATTCATCACCAGGCGCAGGCAGTCGTCGGATTTCATTCCGGTGACTTTCAGGGTAGTGGTCGGCATCGCAGGCTCCTCTTCGGTGTGGCTGCTCATTGTATTCGCTAAGCCCAGCGTCGGCTGCGCCTCCTCGCAATGACGCTGGGAGGGGCATGGTTGCCGAAAAGCTCATAAAGAACGCAGCACTATCCTAGCGCATGATGGGTTCACGTCGGGCCAGCGATGCCAACGCGCGCTCGGTGCCCGCAACGCCCGATACTACCGGCATTAAGGGCAGATGCCCCGTCTTCACCCAGATCACCGTTTCAACTTCCGTGTACGGGCAGTGCGCGCTCAAGTGTGGACTGCGCAACCAGCTGCCGGCAGGATAACGGCCGTGTTCATCGATGAACTCGCCGCTGAGCACGAAGATTTCCTCGCCGCCCCAGTGCCGATGCGGCACAAAGCGTTCGCCGGCCGGCCATTTGACGAGCGCCACATGCTCCACTTCGTACGCATGCAGCGGCATCACCTGCAGTCGACCCTGGCCGGGTAGCCAGGCGGCGCTGGCCGTATCGATGCGCACGCTGGCGGTGTCGCCGGCGGCGAACTGGTGCAGCTTCACGAACAACACGCAACCCTCCTCGCTGAACGGTGCGTGGCCGCTGCCGGGAGGATTGCGCAGGTAGCTGCCGGGTCCGTAATCGCCGTCTTCGTCCGAGAAGATGCCTTCGAGAACGAGGATTTCTTCGCCGCCGGGATGCTGATGATGGGCAAAGCGGGCACCGGCGTCGTAGCGCACGATGCTCGTCGCGTGCCCGCGCTCGGCATCCTCGCGAGCCAGGGGTTTGCGCCACACGCCAGGCATCGGGCTGGCCTGCCAGGGCGCGGTGGCGGTATCAATGTGCGCGGCTTCGGCGAAATTCATGTTGAGCATCGGCGGCTGTCCTGTCGGGTTCGCTGCGAAAGTATAGAGCAGCGCCGCACGCCACCGACAACTCAGCTTGATTGCCGACCGACCCACTCGATCCACTGATCGGCGGCGGCGTCGCGCTGCGGCTGCGGCGCGTCGGGAAGGTAGCGCCCTAGTTCGACCCACAGTTGCTGCCAGTCGTACGCGGCAGCGAGCCGCGGCACCAGCCGGCGAACGACCAGGAAGGCGCGCGCCCGGGTCATCAGCCCCGGCGCCTTGAGCAGCGGCACGACGCGCGGCAGCACCGCGGGTCCGAGGTCGGTCAGACCATCGGTGGACAGCGTGTCGGGCTCGCGCAGGATGTCGGGGTAGTCGTCGATGGTCCGCAGCAAGGCCTCGAGAGCGCGCGCGTCACCGATGCGCACCAGGCCTTGCGCGCCACGCGCCCGCAACTGCTCGTCGGCGTCGTTGAGCAGCGCAGCGAGGACGTCGGCGCTGGCCGGGTCGGCGATCTCGGCCAGCGCCTGCGCGACCCTGGCGCGCAGCTCGCCGCGCGCCGTCGCCAAGGCCTCGACCAGCGCCGCGCTGCTGGCGCGACCGCGAGCAACGAGCTCGGCCAGCGCCAGCGCCCGCTCGTTGAAGTGGCTCGCCTCCAGGCCCTCCACCAGCTCGCGCACGCTGCGCGGGTCAGGGCGTCGCAACGGGCACATGGCTGAAAGTGAGGATCACCCGGCGATTGGCCCAGCGGTTCGCTTCGCGGCTCTGGTCGGCGCCGACTGCCGCATCGCCGCCCTCATCGCCGGTACCGGCGTCGGTGGTCGCCGCCGTCGAGGCGCCATGGCCGATGACGATGCCGTTGATGCGGGCGGCGGCGATACCCTTGGCCAGCAGCCCCGCCTCGACCGACTGCGCACGCCTCAATGACAGGTCGCGATTGTAGTCGCTGTTGCCGCCGACCTGATCGGCGAAGCCTTCGAGCGAAAGCTCGACGTCCGGATTGCGCGTCAGATAGGCGAGGAAGCTGTCGATCTTGCTTTCCTCGGTGGCGTTCAGGGCGTCATCGTCGAAGTCGAAGTAGAAGGTCACCGGTTCATGCACGTAGAAGTCGCGATGGCGCTCGAGCGCTTCGTCAAAGGTCGCCGAGGTCCCGGCCTCGACCTGCAGGTGCTCGTTTGTGACGTGCCCGGCATCGACCGTGAAGCCCCAGTTCACGGCGCCATAGGTGACCATCGTGTCTTCGCCGATGGCGGCGCTCTCGAAGGTCCAGGTAATCACGTCGGTCGGACTGCTGGTGCCCGGAAAGTCGTACATCGACGCCGTGCGGATATCCGCGGGGTCATCGGAACGTTTGTAACCCGGCACCTGCCCAAGCGGATTCGCGCCGATCCCGCCGCCGCGCGAGGCCGGCTGCTGGGTCGTGCCGCCAAAGCCGACGGTACCCGGTGCCGCCGCCCCCCAGGCATAACGCGGCGACAGCGCGGACCCCTGCGGCACACCCGGACTCGCGGCATTCGGACGGTGCAGCACGTCGGTCTTGAAACCCCCTTCGATGCCGCGCAAGGGGTCCGCCTCGGTACGCAGTCCGGGATCACCGAGCGCACCGCGCGGCGCCTGCGCCGCCGGCATCGACGCCGCATTGACATCGGCGCCGGCGGCGTCGAGCGTGCTGTTCACCTGCCAGATGCCGATCACGCTGGAATTCGGTTCGCCGATTCCCGGGACGAAGCGCAGGTAGCCGTCCAGGCCGCTCTTGGTCGGCGGCGTATCGAGCGCACCCTCGCGATCCTGTAGTTCGATCTCGAACAGGCTGGTGCTGCCCGGAACCATGTAGGTGGCGGCAAAACTGCACTGGATCGGTGCCGGACCCTGTCTCGCCGTCAGCGGGCCGGCAGCACCGTCGCGCGCGCCGCCCGCTTGCTGGACGACGTGCGCGAGTTCGTGGGCGGTCAGCTCGTCACGGCCCGGGCCACGCCCCTGGCCATAGAAGATGTCGCGCCCGTGGGTAAAGGCATTGGCGTGCAGATCGGCATTCAGTTGTGCCGCCTGCGGGTCAGTGTGCACGCGCACCTGCCCAAAATCGGCGCCGAAGCGCTGCTCCATGAAATCGCGGGTCGCGCCGTCGAGCGCTCGCCCGCTACTGCCGAGACGCGCCGAGGGCCCATTACTCGGCCCTGCAGGCGACGCCGGTGCGACCGGCAGCAATCCTTGCCGCGATGACGCGGCGACCGCCGACCGGGAGTCGCCGGTCGTCGCCGCGCCGACCTGTTTCGCCGCCCGGTCGGCCTCCAGCTCGTAGCGGTCACCCGGCAGACCTAGCGGTGATCGCTCGCTGTTGGTCGCCGGCAGGGCCGTGCGCAGGAAGGCGGGAACGCCCGCCCTACCCAGGTTCCCAACCTTGGTTGCCGTCGCCGGGGCGACCAGCGGAGCGTCGCTGCGCCCGGGCAAGGCGCTTTGCGAGCGCGCGAGAAAGCGCGGCATGCCGCCGCGCGAGGCACCGCCGCCGGCATCACTGGCCGAGCTCCTGGCGCCCGCGGCGCCGCTGGTGCGTGATTTGTAAGTCATGATTCCTCCTCCTTCTCCGCTGTCCGGCGACGGCGCAGCCAATACACCAGCGCCACTAGCAGCAAAACCAGATAGATCCAGCCTAGCGCAGGAACGAGACCCTTGCTGATCCAGTCGGGCACCGGGTCGTCGCGACCCGACCAACCAGGCCAGGGCAACGACTGCGGCGGTGACCAGCGCCGCGATCAACCACCGTGCCGGTCCCGAAAACGCGGCGTGCAGGTCGATTCGCACCCTCGCTGCACGACCGGCTCCGCCGTCCTTCAGGGAACGTCGATCGCTCATGGCGCAGCCATGGGCGGCATGCCCGGCTGCCAGCCGCGCGGGGCTGGCGTGTGACGGAAGCTGCCATTGCCGAGCTGCTCCATGATCTCCCCGTAGCGGCGCATGAACGCCGGCCCCTCCAGTTCGAACAGCTCGACGGTCAGCGTGTAGGCGTAGTCGCGGGCAACTCCCTCGCCGGCATGAACGAAGGATAGATGTGGCGTCGCGCCGGTCACATTCGGGGTACGGGTCGTACCGGGCAACCACACGCCCACTTCGCCGGTTGTTCTGGAACATATCCGAACGTGCATCCGCTCGTGCAGCCAGTCCATTTCCTCGGCAAGCTGCCGGAACGGGGTGACGTGGTGAGCATGATGTCCTGGGGCGGGCATCGGGAACCCCTCTCTGCAAGAGAGTTACCCAAGGCCTCGGACGGCGACGCCGCTCATGAAAATCGCGCATGGGTATCTGCCTCCCCTCGCGGACCGACAGGATATCGCCCATTCCCGCTTCTCCCGCTTCCACCTCGGCAGCCGTCATTCGCGCTGCTCCGCCCGTCGATCGCGACCCCGAAAGCAGCGCTTCGCTCTCCAGGTCCAGCGTCCTGCCAGGCAAGCCGACGCCCCGCTGATCAAGCCTGCGCTCGAGCGCTGCGAGCCAGGCGGTCAGCGCGGTCAGGCTGCCGTCGTGCAATCGCCCTGATTCGCTCGATGGCCTCGGCCGTGGGCCACGAAGGTCCGCCGGCAAGGGCACGTCACTCAGTTCTTCCAGCCGCGATTCGACCGCGACGGCGTCGCGGCTTGCGTGCCGAGCGAGCATCGATGACGGACATGGCACCGGCAGGCCGCCGTTCGAGTGCCGGGCACAGGCCACGCCTCCGGGCATCTCGGGCGCCGGCCGCTCGACGATCTCGTGCTCGCCGACCGCCGCACGACGTTCGGCGGCTCGCCGCGCACCAGTCCGGGATGCTCGTCGACGTAGGCCAGCTCGTCAGCCACCTGCCGCGGCGACAGCTCGGCGCTTCCATGCCGCCGCTCTCGCGTACCGAGGCCTCGCGCGACGCTGCCGGTGATGGTTCGAGTTCATCGACGCGGCCGCGCATTTCGGCTGGCGAAGCCGGAACCGCCTCCTCGGCCGCAGCCGCCACTCGGGCCTCGGCCGCCAGAGCGCCGCCCGGCGCGCGCGCCTCGGCCATACCGCCGCGCGCGTCTCGGCAGCCGCCGAACGCGCCATGCCGGCGTTGGCGATGTCGTCACCGACCAGGAAGCTGCGCGACAAGCCGTCGCCGAAGGACTCGCGCAAGCGCGCCGGGCAGACCGCGGGACGCCGCGTACGATGCCGCCCGGTGCGGCGGCGATGCGTCCCGGCAGCGCCCGCACGCCGGCCAGCGCCCGGCCCGGCAGGGCGCGCACGCCGGCAACGCCGCGT
>NZ_JAZKTZ010000023.1:0-29624 GCF_036625345.1 Candidatus Accumulibacter meliphilus
GTGAACTGGGCCTGGATAGCCTGGCGCGCGTCGAACTGCTGTTGCGCGTGGGTAGCGAGTTCGGCAAGTCGCTACCCGAGTCGGCACTCGCTGAAGCAGAGACGCCGCAGGACCTGCTGCAGTTCATTGTCCGGGCTGGGGATGACGGTTTTTCGGCGGCGACCGTCGAGTTCGCCCCAGCCGCCGGTCCGACCAGCTTTCCCGAGCAGGCGTGTACGCTGGTCGAAGTCCTCGAATGGCATGCCGTGCGCAATCCGCAGCGTCTACACGTGTTGCTCTATGGCGATGGTGGCGGCGAGCAGGGCGCTCCGGAAAGCATCACCTATGGCGGACTGCTCGAACAGGCGCGCCGGGTAGCCACCGGCCTGGTGACACGCGGCTTGCTGCCACGTCAGACGGTTGCCCTGATGTTGCCAACCGGACGCGACTATCTGACGAGCTTTTTTGGCGTCATGCTGGCCGGCGGCATTCCGGTCCCGATCTATCCTCCGGCACGGCTGGCGCAGATCGAGGATCACCTGCAGCGGCATGCACGCATCCTGGACGAACGCCCAGGCCGTGTTCATCATCACCGTGCCACAGGCGAAAGGGGTCGCCGCGCTGCTGCGTGCCGAGGCACCGACGTTGCGCGAAGTGCTGACGCCCTGAGGAACTCGACATCGAGGCGATCAGCCTGCTCTACCGCGCCACAGCAGACGACATTGCCTTCCTTCAATATACCTCGGGCAGCACCGGTGATCCCAAGGGCGTGGTCCTCAGCCACGCCAACCTGTTGGCCAATCTGCGTGCCATGGGCGAGGCTGTCGGAGTCTGCAGCGAGGACGTTTTCGTTTCCTGGCTGCCGCTCTATCATGACATGGGCTTGATCGGTGCCTGGTTCGGGTCGCTCTATTTCGGCATGCGTCTGGTGTTGATGTCGCCGCTGGCCTTTCTTTCGCGTCCCGTGCGCTGGCTGCGGGCCATCTCGCAGCATCGCGGTACGCTTTCACCGGCACCGAACTTCGCTTACGATCTGTGCGCGAGAAAACTGGCCGACGCTGACCTTGTGGGACTCGATCTGTCGTCCTGGAGGCTGGCACTCAATGGTGCCGAGCCCGTGAGTCCTGCAACCCTGGAAGCCTTTGCCGAGCGTTTTTCGCCGTATGGCCTGCGCGCGGAGGCGATCACACCGGTGTATGGCCTTGCCGAATGCTCGGTTGGACTGGCCTTCCCAGCACTGGGACGCGGCCCACGCATCGACAACATCGAGCGCGAAGCTCTGGTCAATCGCAAGTGCGCGATCCCCGCCGCAAGCGGCGAAGCCGATCTGGTGCGCGTGCCGGCCTGTGGTCGGGTCCTGCCGCGGCATGAGATCCGCCTGGTCGATGAGCATGGGGACGAGTTGCCCGACCGGCGCGTCGGGCGCTTGCAGTTTCGCGGTCCGTCGGCGACGGTAGGCTATTTCCGTAATCCGCTGGCGACGCAAGCCCTTTTCCGCGATGGCTGGCTGGACTCCGGCGATTTCGCCTATACCGTTGACGGCGAGATCTATCTGACCGGCAGGGTCAAGGATCTGATCATCCGCGGCGGTCGCAATCTCTATCCCTACGAACTCGAGCAGGCGGTCAGCAACCTGCCGGGAGTCCGGCGCGGATGCGTCGCGGTATTCGCCAGCACGGATCCGGCCAATGCCACCGAGCGGCTGGTTGTGCTGGCCGAAACACGTGAGCAGGATCCCGGCCTGCGCGAGGCGCTGCGGCAGGCGATCAACGCAGCTGCGGTCGACGCCATCGGCATGCCGGCTGAAGAGGTCGTGCTGGCGCCACCGAATTCGGTGCTCAAGACATCGAGCGGCAAGATCCGCCGCAACGCATCACGTGAAGCCTTCGAGCGCGGTTTGATCGGCGCCAGCGTGGTCCCTGATCGACAGCAGCTATGGCGCCTTGGCGTGGCATCACTGCGCGCGCGCCTGGCCGAGTCGGTGGGGCGTTTTGGCCGGTGGACTTTTGGCGTCTGGTGCTGGACGATCTTTCTCCTTCTGGCGGTGCCGGTCATGCTGTCTGTACTGGTCCTGCGGGCGCCGACGATCGGGCGCCGTATCGTTCATCGCTCAGCCCGGATCTTTCTGGCGCTGGTGGGCATGCCCGTGGGCACCATCCCGGACAGGGATCTGCCGACAGTACCCCAACCTCCTGCTGGTTAACCACTGCAGCTATTTCGACGCGCTGCTGCTGTGCGCGGCCCTGCCACCCAGTCGGGCTTACAGCTTTGTGGCCAAACGCGAGTTCGTCGATCAACCCTTGCTACACGCTTTCCTGCGCGCGCTCGGGACCCTGTTTGTCGAGCGCTTCGAGGCGTCGAAAAGCGTCGAGGATGTTGATGGCATCGTCGCTGCGCTGCAGCGAGGGCAGCATGTGGTGATTTTTCCCGAAGGCACATTCTCGCGTGAAGCGGGTCTCAAGCCCTTTCGCATGGGGGCGTTTGTCGCCGCAGCGCGGGCCGGGGTACCTGTGTTGGTGAGCGGCCTGAAGGGCACCCGGGCAGTCCTGCGCGATCGGACGTGGATGCCGCGGCGCGGCCACTTGGCCTACGAAATCGGGCCGCTGCTGGAACCGACCGGAGAAGACTGGACGGCGGCGGTGCGCCTACGCGATGCAACACGTCGGGAGATGCTGCGGCTCTGCGGCGAGCATGATCTGGAACGGTGACCACCGGCAGACCTGTGGGGCGCTTCGCCGCGTAGCAAACGCCGTTCAACGCCGGGGCGTCAGGCCATCGGCGAAAGATGGTCGGTGGGCCCGGTAGCCAGAACGGTGTCAGATCGAACCGGGCGGGATGTTCAGACCCGGCAGCGGTGCACCGCCTTGCCGGTGGAGATGTATGGTATGGCCTTCATCGCTTCGAGACTGGCATGGACGATGCGGTCCCCCGGTGTTTCGGTGCGGGCGAGGATGCTGCACACCGTGCCAGCCGTTTGGTTCAACGCTGGTTTCTCCGTTCTGCTTGCCGCATAATGCGCTACTTCATGGTTGCATCCAACGCCGGTATTTTGCTCTGACCAACGGGATGGGCAGGCAATAGCCGCGTAACGTCGATCACTTTCCTTGTGCCGTGGGAATCCATCGACCGTAGAAACCTGGAGCCACACCTTCATTCCTCAAGCTGGAGCCGTCATGACGTCTACCCCATTCCCCGTTTCATCCGCAGCTCGCACTCGCCGTCGTGCGGCCGCCGGGCTGGCCGGTGTGGCCTTCCTGATCATTGCCGGTTGCGACAAGGAGAAGCCCGCCGCCCCGCCGTCACCAACCGTCGAGTTGGTCACCGTCACGCAGCAGGACGTGCCGATCTACATGGAATGGATCGGGTCGCTCGACGGCGACGTCAATGCCGTCATCCGCCCGCAGGTGACCGGCTACCTCGTCAAGCAGAACTACCGCGAAGGCGACCTGGTGAAGAAAGGTCAGCCGCTCTTCGAGATCGACCCCCGCACATTCGAAGCCGCCGTGGACGAAGCCAAGGGCGTGCGCGCCCAGCAGTTGGCCCGCTACGAAACGGCCCGTGCCAACCTCGCCCGCGTCAAGCCGCTGGCGGCCAAGAACGCGGTCAGCCAGAAGGACCTCGACGATTCCACCGGCACCGAACAGTCTGCCAAGGCGCAGCTTGAGTCCGCCGACGCGGCGCTCAAGACCGCGAAACTGAATCTCGGTTTCACGCGCATCACCTCCCCGGTCACCGGCATCGCAGGCATCGCCAAGGCACAGATCGGCGATCTCCTGAGCCCGAGCATGGCGACCGAACTGACCACCGTGTCGACCGTGGAACCGATCAAGGTCTACTTCAACATCAGCGAACGCGAATACCTGAAGATGGCGACCGCGGCGATCGCCAGCGGCAGCCGGCCGGAGAAAGTGCCGCTCACGCTGATCCTGGTCGATGGCTCGGTTTACCCTCAGCCGGGCAGATTCTCGATCCTCAACCGGCAGGTGGACACCAGCACCGGCACCTTCAAGGCGGCCGCGCTCTTTGGCAACCCGGACAACCTGCTGCGCCCCGGCCAGTACGGCCGGGTGCGCGCCACGATGTCGGTCCAGAAGGGCGCGCTGCTGGTACCGCAGCGTGCGGTCACCGAACTGCAGGGCAAATACCTGATCGCCGTCGTCGGCCCGGACAACAAGGCCGACATCCGTCCGGTCAGCGTCGGTGAGCGGATCGGGACCGACTGGATCATCACTCAGGGGCTGCAGCCCGGCGAGCAGGTGATCGCCGAAGGCACACAGAAGGTGCGGCCGGGAATGACCGTCAATCCGAAACCCTTTGTCCCGGCTGCGCCGGCGGCGCCCGCCGCAGCCAGCCCGGCCAAGGCCGACGACAAGCCGGCGGCGCCTGCGCCCGCCGCCAAGGGGTAAGGCACCATGTCCAAGTTCTTCATCAACCGGCCGATCGTGGCCATGGTCATCTCGATCCTGATGACCATCGTCGGCCTGGTCGCCATGTCGGGCCTGCCGACCGCCCAGTTCCCGAACATCGTTCCGCCGCAGATCCAGGTCAGCAGCACCTACACCGGCGCCGACGCGCTGACCGTCGAACAGGCGGTCGCCACGCCGATCGAGCAGCAGATGTCCGGCGTCGACAACATGGACTACATGTACTCGATCAACGCCAACAATGGCCAGTCCACCCTGTACGTCAACTTCGCGCTGGGCACCGACGCCAACACCGACCAGTTGCTCGCCCAGATGCGCGAAGGCCAGGCCGAGTCGCAACTGCCCTCGGACGTGCGCAATTACGGCGTGACGGTGCAGAAATCGACGTCTTCGCCGCTGATCATGTTCGCGCTCTACTCGCCGAACGGCACCTACGACAATGTTTTTCTCGCCAACTACGCGTACATCAACATCAACGACCAGATGACGCGCGTCAAGGGGATCGCCAGCGTCACCGTTTTCGGCGCCGGCCAGTACGCGATGCGACTGTGGGTCAAGCCCGACCAGTTGGCCAAGCTGAACATCACGGTTCCGGAAATCATCAACGCCGTCCAGAACCAGAACACCGTCAATCCGGCCGGGACGATCGGCGGCGAGCCGGTGCCGGCGGGGCAGTCGTTCACCTACGCGGTGCGCGCGCAGGGGCGGCTGCAGAGCACCGAAGAGTTCGGCAACATCGTCCTGCGCGCCAACCCCGACGGTTCGGTGGTGCGCGTCGCCGACGTGGCGCGAATCGAGCTCGGTGCGCAGACCTACAGCCAGCAGGGCCGGCTGAACGGCAAACCGGCGGCGCTCGTCGCGCTGTACCAGATGCCCGGCGCCAATGCGCTCGACGCCGCCGACGGCGCCAAAAAGCTGATGGAGAAGATCAAGGAGAGTTTCCCGCCCGACCTCGAATACGTCATCGCCCTCGACACGACGCTGTCGGTCACCGAAGGAATCAAGGAGATCGAGCACACGCTGATCGAAGCGCTGGTGCTGGTGATGATCGTCGTCTTCGTCTTCCTGCAGGGCTGGCGGGCGACGCTGATCCCGCTGCTGGCGGTGCCGGTGTCGCTGGTCGGCACCTTCATGCTCTTTCCGATGTTCGGTTTCTCGATCAACACGCTGTCGCTGTTCGGTCTGGTGCTGGCCATCGGCCTCGTCGTCGATGACGCGATCGTCGTCGTCGAAGCCGTCGAGCACCACATCGAACATGGTTTGTCACCCAAGGACGCGACACTGCGGGCGATGAGCGAGGTGACCGGGCCGGTGATCGCCATTGCCGTCATCCTGGCGGCGGTTTTCGTACCGACGGCTTTCATTCCCGGCATCACCGGCCAGCTCTACCAGCAGTTCGCCGTGACCATCGCCATCTCGGTGATCATCTCGGCCTTCAACGCGCTGACGCTCAGCCCGGCGCTCTGTGCGCTGCTGCTGCGACCCAAGGTCAGGGGTAGTGGCCCGTTGCAGAAATTCTACGACGGGTTCAATCGCGCTTTCGGCCGGGTCACCGGCGGTTACGTCGGCGTCTGCCGGCTCGCCATCCGCCGCAGCGTGATGAGCCTCTTTTTTCTGGTGGCCGTCGCGGTTGTGGCGGGTTTCTTCGGCAAGCTCGTCCCTGCCGGCTTCCTCCCGGATGAAGACCAGGGTTACGTCTTTGCCGCGATCCAGCTCCCCAATGCCTCATCCTTGCAGCGCACCTCGGATATTGCCGCGCAAGCCGAAGATCTGATCATGAAGGTGCCAGGCGTCCAATACACGACCACCGTCATCGGCTACAGCATGCTGAGCCAGGTGACCAATACCTACAGCGCTTTCTTCTTCATCACGCTCAAGAACTGGGGCGAACGCAAAGCACCCGACGAACAGTACACCGCGATCAAGGCCGAGTTGACGAAGCGGCTTGCCAGCATCCCCGGCGCCATCGCTTTTGCGTTTCCGCCACCGGCCATTCAGGGGGTCGGCACCTCCGGCGGGGCGACTTTCATTCTCGAAGACCGCGCTGGAAAAGACATCGCCTTCCTCGCCGCGAACACCACCAAGTTCATCGAAGCCGCGAAAAAGCGCCCCGAGCTGGCCAGCGTTTCGACCACCTTCCTGCCGATCGTGCCGCAGCTTTTCATCGAAGTCGATCAGGACAAGGTATTGAAGCAGGGGGTCATTATCAGCGATGTCTACAAGACGCTGCAAAGCTTCCTCGGCAGCGGTTTCATCAACTACTTCAACCGCTTCGGACGCCAGTGGCAGGTCTATGTGCAGGCCGAGGGCGAATACCGGACCAACATCGAGAACGTCGGGCGCTTCTACGTGCGCAACAACAAGGGTGAAGCGGTGCCGCTCTCGGCGCTGACCTCGATCCGCAACATCTCGGGTCCGGAATTCACGATGCGCTACAACCTCTACCGCAGCGCACAGATCAACGCTTCGGCAGCGCCTGGTTACAGTTCGGTGCAGGTGATGCGGGCGCTCGAAGCAGTTTTCGCCGAGACGATGCCAAGCGAAATGGGTTACGACTACTCGGGCATGTCGTTCCAGGAGCAAAAGGCTCAGCAGGGCGTCTCGCCGATGGTCATCTTTGGTTTCTCGCTGCTCTGCGTCTTCCTGATCCTGGCGGCGCAGTACGAAAGCTGGTCGCTGCCTTTCTCGGTCCTGCTCGGTACGCCGATCGCCGTCGCCGGCGCCTTCGCCGCGCTGCTGTGGCGCGGCCAGGAACTCAACGTCTATGCGCAGATCGGCCTGGTGATGCTGATCGGTCTGGCGGCCAAGAACGCGATCCTCATCGTCGAGTTCGCCAAGATGGAATACGAGAAGGGCGAACTGTCGCTCGCCGAATCGACGCTCAAAGGCGCGGAACTGCGCCTGCGGCCGATCCTGATGACTTCGTTCGCCTTCATTCTCGGCTGCGTTCCGCTGGCGATCGCCAGCGGCGCCGGCGCCATCTCGCGGCAGGTGATGGGCAGCGCGGTGATCGGCGGCATGCTGGCCGCTACCTGCATTGCCATCTTCATCATTCCGGTGACTTTCTACGTGGTCGAAAAGATCAGTCACAAGGGCAATACTGGGGTCGGTCACCACGCTGGGGAGAGCGTCGCCGCGGCCACCGAGAGTTCCACGGTACCGATTGCTGGAAAGGAGGGAGATAGCCATGCGTAAGCCCTTGTTGGCCGCACTGCTGGCGCTGCTGGTCGGTGGCTGCATGGTCGGACCCGATTACGTGCGTCCAACTATCGACACGCCGACGGCCTGGCGTCTGAGTGACCAGGACGCCAGGGATCTGGCCAATACTGCCTGGTGGGAGCAGTTCGGCGACCCGGTACTCAACGAACTGGTCAGCGCCGCCCTGCTTGCCAACAAGGATCTGCTGATTGCCAGCGCGCGCATCGAAGAGTTTGCCGGCCAATACGGATTCGTCCGTTCCGCCCTCTTTCCGCAGGTCGGCGCCGGCTATGAGGTGAGTCGACAGAAGGGCGTCGTTCCGGGCGCATCGACCTCATCGACCTACAACAGCTATCAGGCGGTGCTCAATGCCAGTTGGGAGATCGACATCTGGGGCCGCATTCGCCGCCAGACCGAAGCGGCGAGGGCACAGCTCCTGGCCAGCGAGGACGGCCGGCGAGCGGTCATCCTCTCTCTGGTCGGTAGCGTTGCCGGTGCCTACGTCAACCTCCGCGACCTCGATCGCCAGTTGGAAATCGCCAGGGCGACGGCGAAAAGTCGCGGCGATTCGTACGAGATCTTCAAGGAGCGTTACGCGGGTGGCATCATCTCGTTGCTCGAACTGAGTCAGAACCAGTCCCAGTACGAGGAAGCTCTGGCCACCATCCCGGCCATCGAGAAGTCGATCGTACAACAGGAGAATGGCCTGAGCGTGTTGCTCGGTCGCAACCCCGGGCCGATTACCCGCGGCAGGAACATTGATCAACTGTTGCTCCCGGCCATTCCAGCCGGTCTACCCTCGGATATTCTTGAGCGACGGCCAGACATCCAGCAGGCGGAGCAGAGCCTGATTGCCGCCAATGCCCTGATCGGCGCGGCCAAGGCGGCTTACTTTCCGACCCTCTCGCTGACTGGTCTGTTCGGCTACGCCAGCAACAGCCTTGGCAATCTTTTCGACAGCCAGTCGAAGGTCTGGCAGTACGCTGCACCGATCAGCATGCCGATCTTCACGGCCGGCGCCATCGCCGGTCAGGTGCAGGCAGCGGAAGCGCAACAGCAGCAAGCGCTGTTCGCGTATCAGAGGGCCATCCAGCAAGCCTTTCGCGAAGTCAATGACGCACTGATCGACCAGGACCGCACGCGTGCCCAGTTGCAGGCGCAGAAACGCCAGGTGGGGGCTCTGGAGCAGTACGCGGGGACCGCGCGGCTGCGCTACGAAAACGGCTACACCAGCTATATCGAAGTCCTGGATGCGGAACGTAGCTTGTTCAATGTCCAGTTGCAGTACACGCAGACGCAGCAGACCCAGTTGCAGGCGATGATCAATCTCTACAAGGCAATGGGCGGCGGCTGGGTGGTCGAGGCGGAGAAAGTCGCCGTTGCAGGAGGAGTGAGGCGGGACGAGGTCCTCCCGCAGTAGGCCTGGCAGGTGCCGGCGCAGTGGTCTTCCCGTCGGCGTGTTTTGGCATGCCTGACTGCTCGGCGCCCGCCTGTGGGGTCGCCAGCCAGCCATGGCAGTCCATCGAAGCGTATCAAGAGGAGAAGTCAATGAGCAAGAAAGGCAAGTCGGCAAAGCGCGTCAAGGCCGAGCAAGTGATCAGCCCTGGTCCCGAGTCGCCGGCAGAGCAGACCGAGGGCGAGCCCCAGAGCAAGCCGACGAAAAGAATGTCCGAGCGGGTATACCTCAAGGAACTCGAAAAACTCGAGGCCGAGTTGGTACACCTGCAAACCTGGGTGATCGAGAAGGGCCTGAAGGTGGTGATCCTCTTCGAAGGCCGCGACGGGGCCGGCAAGGGCGGCACTATCAAGGCGATCACCGGGCGCGTCAGCCCGCGCATCTTCCGGGTTGTCGCCCTGCCGGCTCCGACCGAGCGCGAGAAGACCCAGATGTATGTACAGCGTTACCTGCCGCACATGCCGGCGGCCGGCGAGGTGGTGATCTTCGACCGCAGTTGGTACAACCGCGCCGGTGTCGAACGCGTCATGGGCTTCGCCAGCGACGAGCAGGTGCAGGGTTTTCTCAAACTGGCGCCCCTCTTCGAAAAGCTGGTGGTCGGCAAAGCCAACAACATCATCCTGCTCAAGTACTGGCTCGAAGTCGACATGGATGAGCAGACGCGCCGCCTGGAGGCCCGCATCACCGATCCGCGCAAGCAGTGGAAACTGTCGCCGATGGACCTCAAGTCGTACAGCCGCTGGTACGATTACTCGCACGCGCGCGACGAAATGTTCAAGGCAACGGACACCGAGTGGGCGCCCTGGTTCGTCGCCCGCTCCGACGACAAGAAACGCGTACGCCTGAACATCATCAAGCATATTCTGAGCAGCATCCCGTACGAGGTCGTCAAGCAGCCAAAGATCGTCCTTGCCCAAGCGCCAGAAAGCCGGCGACTATCAGGAAGCCGATCTGCCCCTGAAGTACATCCCGGAAGTGTATTGAACCGGGCAGCAGACCCCCTCGTAGAGGACTCTGAGACGCATCCTTTCAAGACTGAGTGAGGGTATTAGCTATGACGTAAAACACCTGTTTTCCAACCCAACCGACGGCTTGCGGCGAACGTTGCTCCCAACCGGGCAAAATGTGGGCGAAAAACCGTGTCGGATAGGCGTTGTGGCCGAAAACTTGGCCGCAGTGGTTTCCCGACGTGGTTTTCTGAGGTTCCAGCTTACATCCCCCATGAGGTACAGTCCGCTCGGCTGAAATTTTCTCGATAACCATTCTTCACAGGAGTGCTCCATGCCTAAGACATTTGCTCGATTCTTTCAATGGTTTCTGTTAGCCGTCATTGCGGCTCTGCTGACTCCGGTCACGGCCAGCGCGGCGGATCATACCGCCCTCGAACGCGACGCGCGCAATATCTATCAGAAGTTGCTCGCCAGGGTTCCTGCGGCGAAAGCGCTGTCCAGGAATGCGCTGGCCGTTCTCGTCTTTCCGGAGATCACCAAAGCCGGTCTGGTCGTTGGTGGACAGTACGGCGACGGTGTTCTCTTCAAAGACGGTCAGGCGGTGGGGTACTACAACACCACCGGGGCTTCGTACGGTCTGCAGGCCGGCGCCCAGAAATACGGCTATGTGATGTTCTTGATGAATGAAAATTCGCTCGAGGCGCTGAACCGGAACGACGGATTCGAAGTCGGTGTGGGCCCCTCCATCGTGGTGGTGGATGAGGGCATGGGCCGTTCGCTGACCACGAAGACCATAAACAAGGACATCTATGCCTTCATTTTCAACCAGAAGGGCCTGATGGCGGGCTTGGGTCTGCAGGGAAACAAGATCACGCGCCTGAACGACTGAACCAGCCCATGAGGAGAAGGCAGCAACCTGGCAGTCGAAGCTGCCGACAATGATCCGAAAGTGATGCAAGGAGAGAACCGTGTCCCTCAAAACCACCTGCCTGATTGTCGCCTCCTTCCTGATCATTCAAGGTTGCTCGATGACACCGCCGCGCCTGCCGGCGGTGCCATCAACGTGGACGGCGAAGGCCGAGATACCGGGCATGCCCGGCGTGCGGCATGTCCCGGGCGACATGGCCGAGTTCAGCCGTGATTCGTTCGACGCGCTGCGCCGGGAACAGGCTTACCGTGCGCAGCAAGGACAGCAGGGGCAGCTGCCGCCCGCTGTTTTTCTCGCCATCTCCGGCGGCGGGGATAATGGCGCGTTTACCGCGGGCGTGATGAATGCCTGGACAGCGACCGGCACACGCCCGGAGTTCAAACTCGTTACCGGCATCAGTACCGGGGCGCTGATCGCACCCTTCGCCTTTCTCGGCTCAAAGTACGACGGTACGTTAAAGGAAGTGTATACCACCATCTCGCCGAAAGACGTCATCGAGCCACGCGGCCTGGTTTCAGGCGTACTGAGCGACGCGATGGCCGACAATGCGCCGCTCGTGAAGTTGACGCGCAAATCGGTGAACGAGGAACTGCTGCGGGAAATCGCCGCCGAGTATGCGAAAGGTCGCCTGCTGCTGATCGCCACCGCCGACCTGGACGCGCGTCGGCCGGTGATCTGGGACATGGGAAAAATTGCCACCTACGGCGGTCCCAGAGCACTCGATCTTTTCGTCAAGGTCATGATTGCCTCGGCGTCGATTCCAGTAGGCTTTCCGCCGATGATGATCGACGTCGAAGTCGACGGCCGGCCTTATCAGGAAATGCACGTAGACGGCGGCATTGTGGCGCAGGTCTTCGCCTATCCTGCGGAGATGCGCATCAATGAGGCGGCGATGGCGGTCGGCGTCAACCGTGAGCGCAGGCTCTACGTGATCCGGAACGCGCGCCTGGACGCGGAGTGGGCCGATGTCGAGCGCAATACGATGAGCATCGCAGCGCGTGCCGTTGCTTCGTTGATTCACAGTCAGGGAATTGGCGACCTATATCGCATCTATGCCACCGCCGAGCGCGATCAGGTCGATTTCAACCTCGGTTTCATCCCGGCCAGTTTCAAGGTGCCGCACAAGGAAGAATTCGACAACGCGTATATGCGCGCGCTCTACGACCTCGGTTACCAGATGATGGCGCAGGGCTTCCCGTGGCTCAAGGCGCCGCCTGGTTTCGCGCTGCCGAGGGCCGTGGCGGCCGGCCAGGAGTGCGTCCGGTAAAGGGTGAACTTAAACAAGAAGGTGCTTCGCCTGGGGAGACGATCATCCCCGTGATGCGATCCTCAAGGAGATCGAAGCCAAGGGAAGCCCCGGCTGGAAGAACGAGAGCGGCTACCACCGGCGCAGCATCGCGGAGAATATGATGTACCGAAATATGCCAATATACTACATCAACGCCGGCCAGATGCAAAGATCGTTGGCGATGTGATCAGGTGAGTGGGAGATGAGCAAAATCAATCGAAGTGAGAACCCTCGGAATACGGGAACGGACAACGAAAGGGCGATTCTTTCCCCGGACGAGCGCCGCGTGCAAGGTAAGGCGCTGCGCGAGGCAGTACCTCGAGAAACCCAGGGCGGATGGAAGCCGCTCAGGAAGCGGCGCGATCCGGTTGAAGTGCTCACCGAGTCCAACGAGGGGCGGTTGTCCCAACTCGTGCCCATCCGCTTCGGTCGGATGCTGCAGTCGCCTTTCACCTTTTATCGGGGTTCGGCAGCGATCATGGCGGCCGATCTGGCGTCCACCCCCAACTCCGGCCTACGGGTACAGGCATGTGGCGACGCCCATCTATTGAACTTCGGCGGCTTTGCCACACCCGAGCGGCAGGTGATCTTCGACATCAACGACCTGGATGAGACCCTGCCGGCCCCCTGGGAGTGGGATGTCAAACGTCTGACGGCGAGCGTGGTCATCGCCGCGCATCACCTGCGGCTCCACGAAAGCCAGGCCGCACGCGCGGCGACGGCGACCGTGCGCGCGTACCGTGAGCGGATGGCCGACTATTCGTCGATGCCCGCGCTCGACGTCTGGTACGACAGAATCACGGTCGAACAAATACTCGCCGAAGTGTCCAGCGAAGAAGTCAGGAAACGCATCATCAGGCGGCTCCAGAAGGCGCGCCAGCAAAGCTCTGCCGAAATTATCTTCCCCAAGCTCGCCGAACACCACGGGACGCTGCCCAGGATCAAGGAAGAGCCACCGCTGATTTTTCACCCTTCGGAGGAACTGGCGCCAGGACTCAGAACACAGTGCAGCGAAGCGTTGGCCGCTTATCGCGCGTCACTCCCCGAACACGTGCGCGTGCTGTTCGACCGCTTCCATTTCTGCGATCTGGCGATCAAGGTGGTCGGTGTCGGCAGTGTCGGCACGAGGTGCACGATCGGGCTGTTCATGGCTGCGGACAATGATCCCCTCTTCCTGCAGATCAAGGAAGCGCGGGCGTCGGTCCTCGAACCCTACGCGGGCGCGAGCCTGCACCCGAATCACGGCCAGCGAGTCATTGCCGGGCAGCATCTGATGCAGGCCGCCAGTGACATCTTTTTGGGCTGGACAACGGGCAGCGATGGGCGGCATTACTATCTGCGCCAACTGCGCGACGTCAAGATCAGCGCCATCATCGAAGGATGGGATGTCGAGCTGCTGATGACCTACGGCCGGCTGTGCGCCTGGGCGCTGGCGCGCGCGCACGCTCGCTCGGGGGACGCGGCGCTGATCGCCGGCTACATGGGTTCGAACGCGGCTTTCGACGACGCGATCTGCGAGTTCGCCGTCGAGTACAGCGACCAGAATCAGCGCGACTACCGGGCCTTCGTCAAGGCGGTGCGGGAAGGACGAATCGAGGCTCAGGTGGAAGAAAATCCATGAGTACGACACCGACTGCCGAAGAAAGGGGCTCTGCCAGTGGCGTGGCGCGCGCAATCCCGGCTCGCGGCTGGCGGGCGGTCTTTCCGCCGGCGCAGTGGCTCGCCGGCTATCAGAAGCAGTGGCTGACGCACGACGCGATCGCCGGCGTCACGCTGGCGGCCTACGGCATCCCGGTGTCGCTCGCCTACGCCTCG
The DNA here is from genome assembly GCF_036625345.1 of Candidatus Accumulibacter meliphilus. Taxonomy (NCBI): domain Bacteria; kingdom Pseudomonadati; phylum Pseudomonadota; class Betaproteobacteria; genus Candidatus Accumulibacter; species Candidatus Accumulibacter meliphilus. The sequence continues at coordinate 14,039 of NZ_JAZKTZ010000023.1, forward strand.
CTCGCCGGCCTGCCGCCGCAGTACGGCATCTACTGCTATCTGGTCGGTGGCCTGTTCTACGCGCTCTTCGGCTCGTCGCGCCAGTTGGCGATCGGCCCCACCTCGGCGATCTCGATGCTGGTCGGCGTCACGATCGCCGGCATGGCGCAGGGGGATGCCGGACGCTGGGCCGACATCGCGGCGCTGACGGCGGCGGTCATCGCCGCGATGTGCCTGCTGGCGTGGCTCTTTCGTCTCAGTTCGCTGGTCAACTTCATCAGCGAGACGATCCTGCTCGGCTTCAAGGCCGGCGCGGCGCTGACGATCGCCATGACCCAGCTGCCCAAGTTGTTCGGGGTCAAGGGGGGCGGACACGGCTTCTTCGAGAGCGTCGCCGTCCTTGCCGGGCAGCTTCCCGACACCAACCCCGTGGTGCTAGTTTTCGGTCTGAGCGCGCTCGCCGTGCTGCTGCTCGGCGAGAAATTCCTGCCCGGCCGGCCGGTCGCGCTCTTCGTGGTGGTGCTTTCGATCCTCGCGCTGTCGCTGACGCCGCTCGGGGATCTCGGCTTCAAGGTGGTTGGCTCGCTGCCGCAGGGCTTGCCCGAATTCCGTCTGCCGGGCCTGCGGCTGCGCGACGTCGACGGGGTTATCCCACTCGCCTTCGCCTGTCTGCTGCTGGCCTACGTTGAAAGCGTTTCGGCGGCCCGCGCGCTGGCGCAGGCGCATGGCGACGAAATCGATCCGCGCCAGGAACTGCTCGGCTTGGGGGCGGCGAATCTGGGCGCGGCGCTCTTTCAAGCCTACCCGGTGGCCGGCGGTCTGTCGCAGTCCTCGGTGAACGACAAGGCTGGCGCCAGAACGCCGCTGGCGCTGGTCTTCGCCTCGCTGACCATCGGCCTGTGCCTGCTCTACCTGACCGGCATGCTCTACAACCTGCCGAACGTGGTCCTCGCGGCGATCGTCCTGGTCGCCGTCAAGGGACTGGTCAATATCGGCGAATTGCGCCACGTCTGGCGGGTGAGCCGGCTGGAGTTCGGCGTCTCGATGAGTCGCTTTCGCCGGCGTGCTGCTGCTCGGCATCCTGAAGGGCGTGATCGTCGCGGTGTCGTCTCAATGCTTTTGCTGATCCGCCGCGCGGCGCACCCGCATGTCGCTTTCCTGGGCCGAATCCCCGGCACCCGGAGTTACTCCGACAGCGAGCGCAACCCGGACAACGCGCCGGTCGCCGGGGCGTTGCTGTTTCGCGTCGAATCCTCCCTGCTCTACTTCAACGTCGAGCACGTGCGCGAAGCGCTCTGGCAGAAGATCCGCGCAAGCAACGCAGCGCTCGACCTGGTGGTCTGCGATCTGTCCACTTCGCCGGTGGTCGATCTGGCCGGCGCGCGGATGCTGGCCAAGCTGCATCAGGAACTGCAGGCAGCCGGGATTCGCCTGCGGCTGGTAGGGGCGCATGCGGCGGTGCGCGACATCCTGCGCGCCGAAGGATTGGAGGAAAGCGTCGGCTACTTCGGCCGGCGGATCACGGTGGCCGACGCCATCGACGAGTTTGATGGCGGTCCCACAAAGGCGTCGCGCGCATAATTCGGAGATGCCGCGGCGTTTTGGCGAGCGCCGCCGGTCGGCGATAAGGATGTAGCCGCTGGTCAGCAGCACCCGTCGCGGGAAGACCAGGATCAGGCCATCGATGTCGCGGCTGCTATAGTCAAGTTATGGGTAATCGAGTGTTGTTACGCCACGAGAAATGGATGGCTGCGCTGCCGGGCAGCTGCCCGTCGAGGATTGATAGATCATCGGGAGAGTGCCATGGAAGCAAAGAGCCAGAGTGCAAGAACCAAGGTCGTCATCGTCGGTGGCGTGGCGGGTGGTGCCTCGTGCGCGGCACGGCTGCGCAGGCTGGACGAAAACGCGGAAATTCTCATGGTCGAACGGGGGCCGTACGTTTCGTACGCCAATTGCGGGCTTCCTTACCATGTCGGCGGCGTGATCGAAAAGGAATCGAGCCTGCTGGTGGCGACTGCGGACACCTTCCGCCGGGTGTTCAATATCGATGTCCGAACGAACTGCGAAGCCGTCTGGATCTCGCCGGACACAAAAACCATCGAGCTGCGCAATGGGGAAACTGGCGAGGTGACCAGCGAGTCCTACGACAAGCTGGTGCTGTCGCCCGGTGCGCCGTCAGTCCGCCCGCCTTTGCCGGGAATCGACCTGCCCGGAATCTTCCAGGTGCGCACCGTGCCCGATGCGCGGGCGATCCGTGACTGGATCGAACGGGGTTCGCTGTTCCTCTCCGGGATGGACAAGTACTCGGGCTTCCAGACGCTCAGGCCGAAGACCCGCGCGGTGGTCATCGGCGGCGGATTCATCGGCCTTGAAACGGCCGAGAACCTCGTGCATCGCGGGTTCGAAGTCACCCTGGTCGAGATGCTCGATCAGGTCCTGGCGCCACTCGATCAGGACATGGCGCGCATCGTGGAGAGCTATGTGGAGCGGCACGGTATCCGTCTCGCGCTCAATGACGGGGTGGCCGGATTCCAGCAGGCCGCGAACGGCTCGCTCGAGGTTCTGACGAAGTCGGGCAAGGTGCATCCGGCCGACATCGTGATCCTCGCGCTTGGCGTGCGTCCGGAGACGGCTCTGGCGAAGACGGCCGGCCTCGCTATCGGCGAACGCGGCGGGATTCGCGTCGACGAGCAGATGCGCACCAGCAACCCGGACATCTTCGCCGTCGGTGACGCGATCGAAGTCAGGGATTTCGTGACCGGCGAGTGGAGTCTCATCGCGCTCGCCGGGCCGGCGAACCGGCAGGGCCGCATCGCCGCCGACGTGATTGCCGGACGCGAGTCCCGTTTCCGCGGCACCCAGGGTACCTCGATCATCGGGCTGTTCGGTGCCGCCGCCGCCTGGGTCGGCGCCAGCGAAAAAACGCTCAAGCGGCTCGGCGACAGCGATTATGAAAAGATCTACCTCTACCCGAATTCGCACGCCGGCTACTACCCGGGAGCGCGGCCGATTGCGATGAAAGTGCTCTTCCGAAAGTCCGACGGACGTTTCCTGGGTGCGCAGGCGCTCGGCGAGGATGGCGTAGACAAGCGCATCAGCGCGCTCGCCATGGCGCTCCAGATGGGCGCGACGATCCATGACCTCGAAGAAGCCGAGCTGTGCTACGCGCCGCAGTTTGGCAGCGCGAAGGATCCGGTCAACTTCGCGGGCATGGTCGCTGCGGATATCCTCTGTGGCGACATGCCCTTGAGTCATTGGGATGCTGCCGACAACGCCTTCCTGCTCGATGTGCGCGAACCCGGTGAACTCGCCGTGGAGAGCGTGCCGGGCGCGCTCAACATTCCGCTTGGCCAACTCCGCGCGCGGCTCGACGAGCTTCCCCGCGATCGGGAAATCCTGGTCATTTGCCGCTCGGGTCAGCGTGCCTATTACGCAACACGCGCGCTCGTGCAGCACGGGTTCACGGCGAGGACGCTGGCCGGCGGGATGCTGTCGCGGTTCCACACTCGCCTTCTGGCGAATTGAACGAATCGGCGGGTCTTCGTGGCGACGACTTTGCAAGTGCCACCGAGCATGCGCGGCGCAGCAGGACTTCGCCTTGGGTGGGAGGTGGTTCATGGGTGGCACTGACCGGCAAACTGGAAGCTGGAGGGAAAAATTTGTCCACGAGATGGCCGAGTATGCGATCAACTTCATTTATCTGGCGCTCGTATTCGCCGCTTTCACGCAATACCGGAGACTCGTTCTCGCCGCCCATGACATCATCTACACGAATTACTGGGTGGCAGTGATTCAGGCGCTGATCCTCGGAAAGTGATCATGATCGGCGCTGTCTTCCATGCTGGTCGCGGCCTTGAGCGGAGACCACTGATTTATCCCACTCTTTACAAGGCTTTGGTCTTTACGCTTCTTGTCGTGTCACTCAACGTCATCGAGCATGCGATCGAGGGCCTCTGGACGGGAAAGGGGCTCGCGGGTGGCTTCGCGGAGTTTGTCGCCAGAGAGCCCCACGAATTGCTCTCCGGATCCCTGGTTCTTCTTGTGGCCTTGATTCCTTTCTTCGCCGTCAAGGAGCTTGGGCGAGGGTTTGGACGGGCGAGGATCAGGGCTCTCCTTTTCCACGAGAGAACAGGGCAGTTCCTTGAGGGCGAAAAATGATCATTGCAAAAACGGTCCGCAGCCTGCAACGACGTTTCAGCCCCAAGGGAAAAACGGCTCTGCGGGTCACTTCTTGGTGCCTGGTGACGGCGGTGATGTTCGCCGCGGGCGCGGAGGCTACCGACTTCGGAACCAAGGGCGGGGCCGAACCCGCCAACATCAACGAGATAGTTGGCGTCCTGCGACAGGATTCTTACGACATGGAGTTGCTGATCAGCTTCGGTACCTCCAAGGGCGGCTCGGCGGGTCACCTCGCCCTGGGCCTCCGGGACGAAGTGCCCGGTGATGACCTGGTCTACTCGGCAAACTTCTATGCCGACCGTGCGCGCAAGCACGAAACTGGCTTCTACACCGAAGATCTCATGATTGGCGTCCCCAAGAAGGAGTATCTGTTCAAGACACGCTCATCGCTCGGCGACACGGCCGCGTTTGGTCTCGACTTTGGGGAGATCTACAAGCGATCGGTCATTGGCGTGCGCGTGTACGGCGTACCGGCTGGCGAGAAGGAAGCGATAGTGGCGTACTTCAGGCGCATCAATGACGACTATCACCGTCACGCCAGGAATACTCAGTACCACGACGGCGAAATCAGGTATGACTACATGCGTCTCAACTGTGCCAAGACCATCGGCTCGGCATTCAGATTTGGCGCTGGATACGACAAACTGGAGGTTACCAGCGCAAAGGTGCTTACCAGACGACGGATCCTGGTGGCGGCAACAGCCAATATTCCCACCGAGATGGCAATGAAGCTCATCAAGGAGTGGAACGTGCGCGGATACGGAATGGACGTGGTGCTTTACAGGAAGTACGAGGGCTCGACCTATGTCGATCCAAACGAGGAAGAAAAGGTGGCCTTCAAGGACCTGCCCAACCGCTTTCCTTCGGTGCTGTCGCGCGACTTCCGCAAGGAACAGGGGCGTTACGAGGACTTCGACAATCTCTTCGCGATGTACCTCCTCCACCATATGGGCAAGTACAGCGTGCGGGTTAACGGCGAGACGACGCTGCTCGAGATCGAGAAGACCAAGGATCACATGGCCTACGCGCAGGCCGTCGAACTCGCTACGCGGTGCGCCCGGTCGGACAGTGAAAACGTCCGTCGGCGCTTGCCGATGCGACCGCTGGGGAGCGGGAACGGGGCACCCACGGATAACGAGCACCTCGACAAGTGCACCGACCAGGCGGAAATGCAATGACGAGACTGCGCGCGCGCTTGCCGGTGATGTTCGCCACGCTGCTTGTTCTCTGCGCTTGCGCAACGCGACCGATCAATCCCCCGATCACGCAGGCCGACCCCGGCGTCGGCTACCGTTTCGAAACACGGCAGTTGTATTTCAAGGACCCGGAGGCGCTGGTCCTTCTCGCCTTTTCCGGCGGGGGCACGCGCGCGGCCGCATTTTCTTTTGGCGTCCTGGAATTCCTGCGGCGTACCGAGGTCGACAGGGCGAATGGCGAAAAGGTCCGCCTGCTCGATGCGGTCGGCGTCATTACCGGGGTGTCGGGTGGCAGCTTCACAGCGCTGGCCTATGGTCTCTATGGAGACAAGCTGTTCGCCGATTACGAACAACGCTTTCTGAAGCGTAACGTGCAAGGCGAGATCATCAGCCGCTTATTCAACCCGGCCCGCTGGGGTGACCTTTGGTGGACCCGGTGGGGGCGCTCTGAAATGGCGGCCGATCTGTATGACGAGATCCTGTTCAACGGCGCGACCTTCGCCGATCTCGAACGCGGCAAAGGTCCGCTTGTTCTCGCCTCGGCCACCGACCTCTCGACCGGAGCCCGTCTGGTCTTCGACCAGAACGTCTTCGACGCGCTGTGTTCGGACCTTGGCGCGGTGAAACTCTCGCGCGCCGCCGCGGCCTCGTCGGCGGTGCCGGTGGTGCTTTCGGCGGTCACGATCAACAACTACGGCGGCACCTGCAATTATCAAACACCTTCCTGGCTGCAATTTCTTGGCGGAGCGGCTGACCCGCCGCGCACGGCCGCGCGCGCAAGGCGCGACTTTGACGAACGGCTCGCCTTCGCCGATGGCGCGCAACGCCCATACATCCATCTCGTAGACGGTGGTGTCGCGGACAACGTGGGCATGCGTTCTGTACTGACCCTGCTCGAGTTGATGGAGGCATTGCAAGGCGCCGGGGTGCCGACACCGTTCGACCGCACGCGCCGGATCGTCGTTTTCGTCGTCAACTCGGTGTCCTCGCCCCCGACCCGCTGGGACCAATCGGATACGCCCCCGGGCATGATAAGCACATTGCTCCAGGCGTCCAGCGTGCCGATTGATCATTATTCCTACGAAGCGACGGAGTTGCTGCGAGACAAGGCGGCGCGCTGGCAGTCGCTGCGTCGGCTTCGGCAATCGGCGGCATTTGCGGACCACCAGGATGCCGCGATCGCTGACGACCTTAAAGGCCCGGAGGTTGAGATCTATGCCATCGACGTCTCGTTTGCGGCCCTGCAGGACAAGGCCGAATTCGACTACCTGAATAGCCTGCCCACCAGCTTCGTGCTGCCCGCTGAAGCGGTGGATCGTTTGCGTACCGCGGCAGGAGTGATCATCATGGCGTCACCCGAATTCCAACGGCTCCTCAAGGACGTCGGGGCGAAGGTGGCTCCCGAATCCGCATCGATGGAACCGGCGATATCAGCGGTGCGGCGTGCGTTCCCGACGGCTGCACCGGCGGCCAGATAGCGGAAACCCATTTTCGGCTTTGGCTCCCTGCTGGTAGCCCTGTAATTGAATCAGCCAGCGCTTTCGATTGGAGGGCGACATGGGTATTCTCGATTGGTTCAAGAACCGACCGGGCCAGTACGACGGATCGGGTATCCGACGAGTTGGTGCAATGGGGGGTCGAGAAAGCGATGACGCTGACCAACCCCAGACTCAAGCTGTTGCCAACCTGCCAAAAACGCCTGACACCCGCCGTCGCGACGACGATCGAATTCCTGCGCGCGCAGGCCCGGGCGCTGCCAGCCGTCCGACCGGTTTCGTCGACGTCTTGGTCAGCCGATCCGGCCTTGCGGGCTTTCTTCGTCGCGCCTTCGGATATACCGCCGGTAATCAGGAATGTGGCAATACTAATACCGCATGGGCTCACAGAGCGAGCCTTTCAAATCGTCTGAAAAAAATAGTCAGCGCTGGCGGGACGACGATTCTGCTGGTTGGTGGCTCTGTTGGTGCGCGGTTTCACGGCGAAATCGGCAACGCCGGGCTTGACGCGCAGATACTGGCAAAGCCTGCCCAGCACTTCGCGATCAATACTCTTCACCTGGTCGTGGTAGTAACGGTCCAGCGTGGTGCGGGCGATGCCTGCGGCGCGGCAGATATCGGCAAGCTTGAGACGGCGCGCGCGGCATTCTGTCCGACACGCAGGGCCTGATGGACTGGTTTGGCGGTCTGTTTGCGACACCGGAGCAGGATGGCAGGACGCCGGCGGAATTCGCTGCGGCCTATAACGCCTCGGGTGCCGACGCGTCGAGCCCTGCCAGTGCGGCCTCGACCCAGCCAAAACCGATCCGCTCCTGTTCGAGACGCAGATTTCTGCGCAGGCGGTTGTCGCGCAGGTCGTCGTACAGGGCACCCTCCTCCGCGTTCAGTCGTGGCAGATCGCGCAACGTCTGCCGGTCCTCCTCGCCCCAGTGCGTGGCGAAAGCCAGCAGCGTCGCACGATCCATCAGGAACGATTCGACGTCGGCGATATGGGCGCGCAACTGGTCGAGGATGGCGAAGCCGTGGGTGTCGATGTCGCCCCAGTAATGGATGCGGCTGCGCGACAGCCAGTCGGCCTCGCGCAGCATCTCGAAGCCGTAACCGGCGCCGAAGAGGATCAGGCTGTGCGGCACCGCCGGAAAGGCGAGGAAGTTGATCTCGTTCTCGGTAATGAACACACGTTCGACTTGCGGGTCGATCCGGGCAAAGCTCCGGGCATCGAGGGTGAGGTCCTGCTCGGGGTCGCCGGCCAGCAGGGCATGCCGACGATCGAGAATCCGGAAGCGGATGCGCTGCGGTTTGTCGCGGAAGCCGTAGCGGCGGGCGAACTGGCTCACTCCGGCGGCCGATGGGTCGATCGCCGCGGGCGGCAGGGCGAGATCGAGCAATTCGCCGAGCACCCCGCGCTGCGCTTCGATGAACTTGCTGTGCACGCCGGGGATATCCACCTGCCGCAGGTAGACGCCGGGGCGAGGATGGCGCTGCAGCCAGGCCACGATGTCGAGCAGTCGGCGCCATTCCTCCGCCAGTTCGAGCGCCCGCAGCGGCCGCTTCGCCAGCCATGCCAGGAGTTCCGGCTGGCATGCGCGCGTCGCTTCGAGCAGGCCGCCGAAGCGGCTGGCCTCGCGCCGCTTGCCGACGATCGCCAGGGCGTCGTCGAGGGTATCGATCCACACTTCCTGCGGCACCGCGTTGGTGCCGAACAGGCGGTGCCGGAACTCGCGCATCTCGACCCGGCAGTGCGGCATTGCCCGCAGTTCGCCGATCCAGGCGCGCACCGCGTCGAAGCGGTCGGTCATCTCCTGCGAACTCGGCCCACGCAGCGTCAGGCGCCTTGGAAACAGCGGCTCGCCGGTGACGACGCCGGCCAGCAGATCACCACGCTCCCACAGCTTCTGCACCTGGGCGCGCAGTGCCGCCGGCCGCGTCCAGCTCATCCCGACGCCTTCGCCTTCTCGGCGCGGTACTCCTCGATCGACAGGTTGCGCAGCTTCGAGGTGCGGCCTTCCTCGTTGTGGACGAAGCCGACGCTGGCGACGAAGGGTTCGATGATGTGGATCTTCTGCAGCGGCGTGACGATCAGCAGTTGCAGGTTGAGCTGGGCGAACAGCCGCAAACCATATTGCGCCGACTCGTCCGAGCCGCGCCCGAAAGCCTCGTCGATGACCACGAAGCGGAACGACCGCGAACGTACGGCGCCCCATTCGAGGCCGAACTGATAGGCGAGGCTCGCCGCCAGGATGGTGTAGGCCAGCTTCTCCTTCTGGCCGCCCGACTTGCCTCCCGAATCGGAATAATGCTCGTGTTCGCTGTGGTCCTCGCGCCAGCGTTCGCTGGCGGCAAAGACGAACCAGTAGCGCACGTCGGTAACCTTGGCCGTCCACCGGCGGTCGGCTTCGGAGAGACCCTCGCGACCGCGCAGGCGCTCGATGATCCGCCGCACCTGCAGGAACTTGGCTTCCGAATATTGCGCGTCGTCCGAGCCGGTCAGCGACCCTTCGGTGCAAGCCCGCAGCTCGCTCTGGAAGTCGCGGATGTCGGCATCCGGCGTCGGTTGCACTTCGAGCGCGATGTAACGTCCCGGGTTGTAATCGATCTGCGTCAGGGAGGTGTTGATGCGCGCGATGCGTTCGCGGATGGTCTCGCGCCACATCGCCAGTTGCGCGTTGAAGTTCGCCACCTCGCGGATGGTGTTCTCGTTGAGCAGTTCCTTGAAGCGCGCCTCGAAGCGCGGCAGGTCGTCGGCCTGCAGCTTGTCGAGCATGTTGCGGTATTCGAAGACCGCTTCGATGCTGGCATCGACTTCCGCGGTGTCGAGTTTGAACTCCTCCTTGTAGGCGACCATCGCCTGGATGATCCGGTCACGCAACCCGTTGAGCTTGCGCGACTCGGCTTCGATCCGCGTCTGCAGCCAGTCGCGCGTCTCGCGCTCGCGGTTCTCGCACGATTCGACGCTGAGCTGATGCTCGCCGAGCGCCTCGTGACGCACGCCATCGAGGCGTGCAAAGTACGGCGCCTGTGCGGCCATCCCCGGCTCGATCAGCAGCGCCTGTGTCTGCGCGTGCAGGGCGGCGGCATCGCTCTGCCGCTGCTCTAGCCGTGAACGTTTGTCGCGGTGCTCGGCCAACTGGCCTTCAAAAGCCTTGAGCGCGGCGACGACTTCGCGCAAGCGTTCGCTGAGTTGCTTGAGCAGGTCGGAAGCCGATTCCAGAGTCCGCTTCTCGTCCTGCAGCCTGGCCACCTCGGTCGCCAGCGACTGCCAGTCGAGCTCATGGAAATCGGCGTACTCGTCGAGCCGCGACAACGCCGTCAGGCGCGCCTTGAGCGCGTTCTGCTCGTGCTGGATCCTGCCGATGCGGCTACCCAGTTCGGCGAGGCGCGCTTCGAGTGTTCTGGCGTTGGCTTCGAGCGCCGCGATCTTGGCGGCGTTGCTCCAGCCGAGCACATAGCGACTGCGGTCGTCGAGACGATGGCGGTCGTCCTTTTCGTGCCGCTCGCCGGGCGCCTTGATCTGGCCGGCGCGCGTGATCGCCCGCAGCTCGCGCCTGAACTGCTCCTGGGTGGCACAGCAGGCGACGTCGAAGCGATGCGCCAGTTCGCGCTCCAGCCAGTCGTAATACGGCGAATCCGGCTTGACCGAAAGCTTGCGCACCAGCGAGTCGCGGTGCAGATCGGGGAGTTCATTGCGCGCACTCCGACGCACCCGAAAATAGACCAGACGCCCCTTGAGCTGGGTCTTGTCGACCCACTCGGCGACGCGCGCGTAATCGTCGTCGGGCACCAGCAGCGACAGGCCGAAATTGCGCAACAAGCGCTCTGCCGCGCCTTCCCAGTCGCGCTCGTCGGGGCGCACCTGCAGCAGTTCGCCGGCAAACGGCATCGCCTCCTCGGACAGCGCCAGCGCCCGGCAGAGCGCGCTGCGCATCGCCACCTGTTCGGCCGGGATATTGCTGCGCCGGGCCTTGAGACTGCGGATCTCGGATGACAGCTCGTCGTGTTCTAGCTTGCCCTGGCGCAGACTGACTCCGTGTTCGGTCAGCACATTCTGCAGACCCGCCTCGCGTTCGCGGGCCTCCTCGGCCAGCGACGAGCAGCGCTGGCGCTGGTCGAGAAAAGCCGCCTCATCGGCGCCGGGACTGTCGCCGATGGCGCGCACCAGGTCGGCATAACGCTGCGCCTTGCGCCGGCGCCCCTGGCAATCCTGATCGAGCCGACGAATCTCGGCGGCCAACCGTTCGAGCCGATCGCCGCCGTTGTCGGCGATGTTCTGCTTGAGTTCGGCCTCCAGTGCGCGTTGCGTGTCGCACTGCGCCTCGCAGCGCCTGACCTGCGCGTCCTGGCGGCGCCAGTCTTCGGCCAGGCCGGCGATGCGCTTGTCGAGCAGGCCGAGCTTGAGGCCGGCGAAGTAGGCCTTGAGCGCCTCACGGCAACTGCGCAGTTCCTCGACCTGCAGCGCCAGCGCGCCATGCTGGTTGCCGTGGGCGACCAGCGGCGAGAGCAGCGCCACCTGGCGCTTGGCCTTCAGCACCGCTTCATGCGCCCGGTTCAAGTCGTCGAAATGACCAAGCAGCGCGGCAATCCGCGGCTCGACGTCGAAAGGTTCGAGCATGTGACTGCGCACGAAGTCGGTCAGGTTGCCGACCGACTTCATCGACACCGTCTGGTGAAAGAGATCCAGCGCCTGTTCGTTATCGATCCCGAAGCGGCGGCGAAACCAGGCGCCATACGGCGGGAAGCTGTCGAAGACCTCGCAGCCGGGTCGCCGCAGCCGCTTGCGCAAAGCCGCGATGTCCGTGCCGAAATGGGCAAAGTCGCCGGCGATCGAGAGATCGCGTTCGGCGGCGACGAAGAAGCGCGCCGGCTGCCCCTGTGCATCCTTGATCCAGAAGACCTGTGCCAGCGTCACCGTCTGGTCGTAGCCGGCGTTGTGAAAGACGCCGAGGATCACCGAGTAGTGGTTGTGGTCGCGCAGCGCCACCGGCCGGGCCGTGCCGCTGAGTTCGTTACGCTCGGATTTGTAGTGGCCGAGAACGTACGAGCGCAACGTCCGTTCGCGGCTGTCGGCACCGGCGGCCTTGTTGTAGGCAATACGCTGCGCCGGCACCAGCAGCGTCGTCACCGCATCGACCAGCGTCGACTTGCCCGAGCCGATGTCGCCGGTCAGCAGGGCGTTCCTGCCCTCCGGACTGAGCGTCCACACCCGCCCGTCGAATGTTCCCCAGTTGAACACTTCGAGACGCTGCAGGCGGAAACCCGAAAGCGTGTCGTCGGCCATGAAATCCAGGCCGAGGCTTTGCGGCTCACTCATCGACGACCCCCTGCTGCCCGGCGAGCAGCGCGCGATAGCCGGCCAGCCGCTGATCGAATTCGGCCAGCCACTGCGCATCGACGAAAGCCTTGAGGATCCGCCGCACCTCGACCATCGTCGGCTGTCCAGGGCCGACCTTCAGGCGACGCAGGAACCCGAGTTCGATGACCTTGCCGAGATGGGCATCGATCTGGTCGATCAGCCGCGCCTCGTTGCTGCCTTCGGGCAGGAACACCCGCATCAGTTCGGCGACCTCGTCGCGCGCAAGGACCAGGCGCGTGTCGCCACCGCTGGCATCGAACTCGGCCAGCTTCTTGCGCAGCAACGCGAGCAACAGACTGACCGGAAACGACAACGGGCGCCGCGCCACCAGCCGCGGCAGGCGCGGCGTCGAAGCGTCGTCGGGTTCGGGACGCGAGCGCAGGAATGCGTAGCCCTCCGCTTCGTCGAGCACCAGTTCGAGGTTGAGCACCGCGACGTAGTCGCGCACCCGGCTCTGGAGAGTGAGCAGAGCATTCCACAGACCGGCGTCCGCTTCCTGGTAGATCACCCCCTTGAGCAGGGGAATCACCAGGGCCGACAGGTCGGGGCTGGCAGCCGCCGTCGCGGCAGAGGCTTCGAGATCTTCCTGCATCATTCCGCCGGCGCCTGTTTGACGATCATTTTCTTGCGGTCTTGTTCAAACTTCCGCACCGCGCGACTGACGGTCATGTAGTGGACCGCGAAGTGGCGCCCGATCTCTGCCATCGTATAAGCACCGGATAGGTAAGCCTCTGCCATCGCCTGATCTCTATCGGCGTGGCGCGCCCCGTATTCATCCAGCGACAAGGCGATCGATCGTCGGTGCGCCCTGGAAACTTCGCGCAGATCCTCTGCGTTCCTGGTCTGCGAATGGCGCCCCACGAACGCCTTGTCACCCAGCAACAGTTGATGGCGAGTGGCCAACATCGGACTAGGCAAGCCCGCGCCCGCCATCACGAACTGACCATAGCTCCTGAGCGCTTCGCCGCGGTTGGGACCAAACTGACCCAGCAACCCATCCGTATCCAGCCACGGCGGCGGTGCCTCCTGGCCGGCAGTGCAAGGGTAACTGCTCCAGCGCCAGTCCTCGAGCGATTCCACCAGCTTGGCGCGCAGTGGGTTCAGCACGACGTAGCGAGTCAACTCCAGCAAGTGGGCTTCCTTTTGTACGAGGATCGCCTTGTAGCGCCCCTGAAAGAGATGGCCAACCAGGCCATGGCGGCGGTTGAAACGCTGCGTATAAAGGCCGTTCAATTGCCGCATCCCACTCGATAGATTACCGTCCACTGTCTCCACCAGCAGGTGATAGTGATTGGTCATCTGGCAAAAGGCATGCACCACCCAGTTGAACCGCGCGCAAGCAAGACCCAGCACCTCCAGCCAATCCCTGCGATCATCGTCGCTCAGAAAAATATCTTCCCGACGATCACCGCGCGAGGTGACGTGATATACAGCACCCGGAAATTCCAGCCTCAATGGTCTAGCCATCTGTGGAGTGTAACAGAAATGATTAAATGTTAGAACTGACCCTAGAATTTTAGCTCTGGAAACTTCGCGCAGATCCTCTGCGTTCCTGGTCTGCGAATGGCGCCCCACGAACGCCTGGTCACCCAGCAACAGTTGATGGCGAGTGGCCAACATCGGACTAGGCAAGCCCGCGCCCGCCATCACGAACTGACCATAGCTCCTGAGCGCTTCGCCGCGGTTGGGACCAAACTGACCCAGCAACCCCTCCGTATCCAGCCACGGCGGCGGTGCCTCCTGGCCGGCAGTGCAAGGGTAACTACTCCAGCGCCAGTCCTCAAGCGATTCCACCAGCTTGGCGCGCAGTGGGTTCAGCACGACGTAGCGAGTCAACTCCAGCAAGTGGGCTTCCTTTTGTACGAGGATCGCCTTGTAGCGCCCCTGAAAGAGATGGCCAACCAGGCCATGGCGGCGGTTGAAACGCTGCGTATAAAGGCCGTTCAATTGCCGCATCCCACTCGATAGATTACCGTCCACTGTCTCCACCAGCAGGTGATAGTGATTGGTCATCTGGCAAAAGGCATGCACCACCCAGTTGAACCGCGCGCAAGCAAGACCCAGCACCTCCAGCCAATCCCTGCGATCATCGTCGCTCAGGAAAATATCTTCCCGACGATCACCGCGCGAGGTGACGTGATATACAGCACCCGGAAATTCCAGCCTCAATGGTCTAGCCATCTGTGGAGTGTAACAGAAATGATTAAATGTTAGAACTGACCCCGTTTATGCCGTTTATGATAGAACTGACCCCGTTTATGACCCCGTTTATGACCCCGTTTATGACCCCGTTTATGACCCCGTTTATGACCCCGTTTATGACCCCGTTTATGACCCCGTTTATGACCCCGTTTATGACCCCGTTTATGACCCCGTTTATGAGACCCCGTTTAATGACCTTAGAACTGACCCCGTTTAATGACCCCTTTGCTGGCCGCCGCACCACCCTGCCCTATTGACCAGAGCCTGCACTATGAAAAATTGCTCCAACCCCTTTGTTTGTGGTTGGGTACCGATTTGTTCGTCAAGGCTGGAAATTGGCAAGTCTGGCAAGTCCGGGAATCGGGGAGTAGTATTGGTCAATGGAATTCTGTATTGTCGGCGAGATCGCGAGTGTCGAGACCATCGCCGAAGGCAGTGGAATTCGGGAGCTTGCCCTGCTGCGGCAGCGTTATGGAGTTGGCTATTGGCGCAAGAAGAAGGGGATCGCCACTGTGCGCCTTCTTGATGGAACGACCGCAAGGGCCGAACTTCACTGGTATGAGGCGCATGGTATCGGCAAGGTGAAACTGAAGATAAAGGAATGGATATGAGGTTCGTGGTTTGCCTGTCTCGCGAAGGATTTGGCGAGTTCTCGACGGATGATCTGACGCTCGGGCGGCTCTATGAAGTGCTTGCCCCGGCGGACAGCCACGACATGCTGCGGATCATTGACGATTCCGGCGAGGACTTCCTTTACCCGGCTTCTCTTTTCGAGGGTGTAGAGGTGCAAGAGAAAACGGGCCACCCGTCTGCACGAATTACTGGCAGCGTAAAGCAGGAATCAGAAAAGCCATCCTCTGAGATGCTGTAGTTGTTGCAACAGACCGGGTCGAGTCCTGCCTCACTCACCGCACGAAGATCACACGCGGCAGCCGCGCCTGCCTGGCGTGGGGGTGACCTGCCTGCGTCAGCCCGGTCCAGACGATCAACTCGGTCACGCCTTCGTCGATCACCGCCTTGAAGGTATCGTCGGCGAGTTGCAGGTAGGCCACCAGTTCGGCCAGGCCATGCTGCAGCGGTCTCGTTTCGCACAGTTCGCGCAGCGTGATCTGCGAGCGATCCTGCAAGGCATGGCGAATGTGGCGTGCGAGTTGCGCGCGGTCGACCACCACCTGCGAGAACAA
>NZ_JAZKTZ010000024.1:0-27122 GCF_036625345.1 Candidatus Accumulibacter meliphilus
GGCGATGCGTCGGGCCTGGGTCAGGGTTGATGGCGGCGTCGGCGGCAGTTCGCTCATTTTCCAGTCCGGGTGGAAAGCCGAGAAGTGCAGGGGCACGTTCGCGCCCAGCTCGCGCGCCACCCAGTCGGCAAGAGCCTTGACCTCGCTCGACGAGTCGTTGCGGCCGGGGATCAGCAGGGTGGTGATCTCCAGCCAGCACTTCGTCTCGTGGTGGAGTAGGCGAGCGTATCGAGCACCGGCTGCAGGTGGCCGCCGCAGAGCTTGAAGTAGAAGTCGTCGGTGAAGGCCTTGAGATCGACGTTGGCGCGCGTCCATGACCGCGAAGAATTCGCGCGCCGGCTCGGGATGGATGTAGCCGGCCGTGACGGCGACGGTCTTGATGCCCAGTGCCCGGCAGGCGACGGCGGTATCGATGGCGTACTCGGCAAAGATCACCGGATCGTTGTAGGTGAACGCGACGGCGTGCGCACCATAGGCGGCCGCAGCGTCGGCGATGCCCGCGGGGCTGGCAGCGTCGAGCAGGCGGTCCATGTCCTTCGACTTGGAGATGTCCCAGTTCTGGCAGAACTTGCAGGCCAGGTTGCAGCCGGCGGTGCCGAAAGAAAGAATCGACGAGCCGGGATAGAAATGGTTGAGCGGTTTCTTTTCGATGGGGTCGATGCAGACGCCCGACGAACGACCGTAAGTGGTCAACACCATCTCGCCGGCGATGTTCTGGCGGACGAAGCAGGCGCCGCGCTGGCCGGCGTGCAGCTTGCAGTCGCGGGGGCAGAGGTCGCACTGAATGCGGCCGTCGGCAAGCGTGTGCCACCAACGCGCAGGGTGAGCGGATGCGGGGGTTTTCAGCGAGTCGTTCAGGTCTCTTTCCATTTTCGTACTCCATAACGCGCCAGGGTGAGCTCGGGGTCCCAGAAGTCGGCGGCCAGGCCGGCTTTCAGCTTGAGCTGGGCCATGAACTGCCGGGGGTCGGCGAGGGACTCCCAGACCTGTGGCAGGAAAGTCGCTCGCCGCCGGCCGTAGCTCAGGATCAGGCCGTCAATACCCGGTCGCAGGCGGGCCAGGGCGTCTTCTTCACTGCGTACCGGAAAAGCTTCGGCCGGCGTCAGCAATGATACTTCGACGCGCGTGCGCGGCAACTCCGGCTCGCTCAGCGGTGCGAAGCGCCGGTCGTGAAAAGCGGCGGCGAAGGCGTTCTCGGCGACGTCGGTGGCCAGTGGCCGATGCGCTTCCAGGCTGCCGATACAGCCGCGCAGGTGGCCGTTCTGGGTCAGCGTGACGAAGCTCGCTCCGGGCTCGGAGAGTTCGGGCATCGGCGTCACCGGCTGTGGTGATAGTCCGAACTTTGCGGCAATGGCGTTGCGCGCACTGACGAGCAGGGCGCTGCCGAGGAGGTCCCAGTGGGCATCGGCGCTCACCGGCGTAAAGCTGAAGGCGCCATAGCCGACGACGCGTGACTTGTCGCCGGCGGTATCTCCCGAATTGCGCAGATCGAGCAAGCGGGCTCGCAGTCCGTGCCGACGCGCGGCCAGCAAGAGGCCGTTGACCGGTGTCGCGCCGCAGGCCTGTTGATGGTCGAGCTTGGCGTCAAGTGCGACGATGTGCCGGGCGGTGTCGGTGTCGGTCTCGCAGGCACGCGGGTAGGGAAGGTAATGCGAGAGGTCGGAGCTGATCACGATCAGCGTCTCATCGCTGCCCCACAGGGTTTCGAGCACTTCGGCGACTTCGCTCGGCGAGGCCTTGCCGACGGCCAGGGGCACCAGCGTAAAGCGTTCGAGCACTGTTTGCAGGAACGGCAGTTGTACTTCGAGCGAGTGTTCCATGGCGTGTGCGGCGTCGCTGACGACGACCTGAGGCAATGGCGCGATGCGGGCGATGGCCTCGGCGTCCAGAGGAACCTCGCCGAGCGGCGTGGCGAAGGCGCTGACCGACGGCACGGCCAGCCCATTGACCGCGACGCGGTGCGTCGGGCCGAGTAGAACGACGCGCCGGATAGTGGCGCGCAGCGCGTGCAGCGGCGCATAGACAGTGGCGGCGATCGGGCCGGAATAAACGTAGCCGGCGTGCGGCGCGATGATCGCTTTCGGTGGCCGTTCCCGACTCTCCTGCGCTGGCGGCGTGTCGCCGAGTAGCCGGCGCAGAGCGCGCGTCAGAACGACGGCCGATTCTGGATAGAAGGTGCCGGCGACTGCGGCCGGACGAACTGTGGCTGTCGAGTGGGTCATCTTGTCGATCCTCAAGGCTTGCTGCTCGGGAAGGCGGAGCGGCTCCGGCACGGGCTCCCGAAAAGTTGCCCGGCGGCGAGAGCCCGTGCGCAGCGCTGCGCGCTTATTTCGGTATCGGCTTGCCTTCTTTGGTTAAAATTACGCCATGCTACGTCACTACGCAATCGTCCCCGCCGCCGGCAGCGGATCGCGCTTTGGCGGCGAGATGCCAAAGCAATACCAGATGCTCGCCGGCCGACCCTTGATTTACTACAGTCTTGCCGCTCTCTGTCGCTGCCAGCGCATCGATCGCGTCTGGGTGGTGCTTTCTCCGGACGACGGCTGGTGGCGGCGATACGATTGGACGAGTCTTGGCCACAAACTGGAGACCGTCTATTGCGGCGGCGCAAGCCGCTCCGACAGCGTCGCCAATGGCCTCTCTGCCGCGGCTACGGCCGCTCACGACGATGACTGGGTGCTGGTTCACGACGCCGCGCGCCCCTGCCTGTCGCAGGCGAATTTGAACGCGCTATGCGAGCAGCTCGCCGACGATCCGGTCGGCGGCCTCCTGGCCGCGCCGCTGGCCGATACGCTCAAGCGCGCAGATGGCGAACAGCGCGTCGCGTGCACCGTGTCGCGCGACGGCCTGTGGCAGGCGCAGACGCCACAGATGTTTCGTTACGGCGTGCTGCGCCAGGTGCTCGCCGAACACCCGCAGGGCACTGACGAAGCCTCGGCCGTCGAGGCCGCCGGCTTCAAGCCGCGCCTGGTTGCCGGCGACGCCAGCAACTTCAAGGTCACTTTCCCCGCCGACCTGCGCCTGGCCGAACTGATCCTGCAGGGCAGGGCGCGGGAGGACGAATGATCCGCGTCGGCCAGGGTTGCGACATTCACGCACTGGTTCCCGGTCGCAAGATGATTCTCGGTGGCGTCGACATCGCGCATCACAGTGGCCTGCTTGGCCATTCCGATGCCGACGCACTGCTGCACGCGATCATTGACGCGCTGCTCGGCGCCGCCGCGCTGGGCGACATCGGTCGTCACTTTCCCGACACCGACCCGCGTTATCGCGGCGCCGACAGCCGCGCGCTGCTGCGCGCCACGTTGGCGCTGTTGGCAGAGGCTGGCTGGCAGGTCGGCAACATCGATGCGACGATCATCGCCCAGCAACCGAAGATGGCGCCGTATCTTCCGCAAATGGTCGCCAACATCGCCGCCGACCTGCAGGTGGCGCTGGACTGCGTGAACGTCAAGGCAAAGACCTCCGAAAAGCTGGGCTTGGTCGGGCGAGGAGAAGGTATTGCCACCGAGGCGGTGGTGCTGATCAGGCAGGACGATTGATTTCGGCTGCTGCGCTCGTTCTGCGCGTCTGGCTCCCCGGCATCCCCGGCTTGCGGCGCAAGGCGTCTGAAGTCCGTCAATCCACGTTTCCCCTGGGAGTCGAAATAAATGCATGACGATAGTCCGCGCTTGAGCAGAAACAACTTCGACCTGCTGCGCCTGTTGTTGGCGGTGAATGTTGTCGTCGTTCACGTTGCCATTCTTTCCGGATTTCAAGAGCTGTCGCCCGACATTGGCTTCTTGTCAGGCGGTGCCGCAGTGAAGGCTTTTTTCGTTGTCAGCGGCTTTCTCATCTTCATGAGCTGTGAGCGGTCGACATCGCTTGCTTCCTATTTCAGCAAGCGTGTCAGACGCCTCTATCCAGCCTATTTCACGGTAGTGATGCTTTGCGCGGTGTTTCTGGTAGCGGTCAGCTCGAAGGCCGTCGGCGACTATTTCTCGTGGGCATGGCTCAAGTACGTCGGCAGCAACCTGATTTTTCTGAACTTTCTGCAGCCAACGCTTCCTGGTGTGTTTGAAGGTCACAGGGTACCTGAGGTCAATGGGGCACTATGGACTCTCAAGATCGAGGTGATGTTCTACCTGCTGGTGCCGCTACTGGTGTCTCTGTGCAGGAAGTTCTCCTATCGGCCGGTTCTGTTGATCATTTATTGCGCATCGGTGGCCTATGCTCACCTGATGTCCATGGCGGCGGAACAGACAGGCTCGGGGCTCTATGTGCAACTCGCCCGACAGCTTCCCGGGCAGCTCAGCTACTTTGCCGCCGGCGCCTTCCTTTATTGCTGTCGGGATTTGTTCGAGCGGCAAGTCGGATACTTCATGGCGGCGGCGATTGCGATTCTGCTTGCCGGCAGGATCTACCCGCTGCCGCTCCTCGAACCGTTTGCCTTGGCAGTGGTCGTCGTTTTTTTTGGTCTCTTCCTCTATGTCGGGAACTTCGGCAAGTACGGCGATTTTTCCTACGGCGTCTACATCATCCACGTGCCGGTCATTCAGCTCGTGGTCAATGCGCGCTGGCTTCAGGATAGTCCCTGGCAGTTCTTCGCGGTCGTCGCCCTGATCACCGGCACGGGCGCCATTGCCCTCTGGCATCTGGTGGAAAAACGCTTTCTGCTGCGCGCCAGCCACTACATCACCAGCACCAACTGATGCGGAGACGAGGTTTGCCGCCGCTTACCTGGCTTTCGGTAGGCGCAGTAGTTGGAGCGGGCGTTCGGCTTGTTTGCCGTTCAGCCAGACCGTCCCGGCCATTGTCGTGCCATCGGCAGCGATGGTGGCGTGCAGGTTCCCGCTATCGACCAGTACGTCGCCGGGAGTGCTGACAATCTGCAGTGCGATATCGACGACCAGTTGCTCTCCCGGGAGGGCGCTGGCGCTCCCTTTGCCGCGGTAGCTGACGGTGTCGAGTTCGCTGCCGAAACGCTCGCGCCAGAAGCTGCGGTAGTCTGCCCAGTCGGCACGTTGACTGATCGGCACGGGGCGACTGTTGAGCTCGACCTGATCGCCGATCTGTCGTAGCGATAGGGAGAGCGTCTCGTCGGGTGACAAGGTCGCGGACCAGGCACCGCTGACATCGGTGCTCGATGGGGTCGGCGCAAGTCTCAGCGCGTACCCGCCGATACCGAGAGCGAGGGCTGCGGTCGCCGCCATGCCGGCGACCAGCAAGCGGCGACGCGTCCCGCCGACGCTTCGCTGCGCCGTGGTCGGCGCTGGCGCGGACGCCTCAAGTGGCGCCGCGGGGGCAATGCCCAGCGCCTGCAGGTCGTCTACCAGGCGCCGGATGTCGTGCTCCCAGTCGTAGGCGCGCAGCGGACGCCAGGTGAACTCGCCGATGCGGTTCAGGGGTGCCGGCAGCTCGGCGGCAGGGGGCGCTGCGGTGACGCCGTCGCAAAGCAGCGGGATGAGGTGCGCACCGCCCGCCAGGGCGTCGGCAACTTCGCGTCGCACCGGGTCAGCGGGGTCGTCGATGCGCCGCTTGCCGTGATCATCGCGGGCGCCCAGCAGCTGCGGGGTGAGCAGCAACAGGAGTACCGGCTGTTCCTTGAGTGTGGCGGCGATCTCGTCGCGCCAGCGCAGCCCGGCGCGCAGGTCATCCTTGTCGATGAAGACCTGCGCGTCGCCGTACAGCGCGCCGAGATCGCGTGCCAGCGCCGTTGCCTTGTCGCGACCGTCGGACGAACGGTAGCTGATGAACAGCTGCGCCATCGCCGTGCCCTCGCGTTGTGCTGCTCAGCGACGCCGCTGGCGGGCCGGGATTTTGCCAGCCGAGAGCGGAGCCCTCACTGGCCGTCCCGGCGTGCTTTCTTGCCCTTGCCCCCCTTTCTTCGGCTTGACGGGGGGTGCGCTCGGATCCGTTGACGCCGGGCCGGTGACGGCAGATCTCGGGGCGACGCCGCTTTCGCCGCTGCCGCTGTCGCCGCTGGCCGCAATATAGGCGTTACTGACCCAGCCCTCGATCTCGGGGTCGGCGACGACCTCGACCAGGCTCCAGCGGGCACGCGCTTCGAAGCGGAGCACTTCGGTGCCGATCTTCAGCGCCGCCGCGACAGGTTCGAAACTGGCGTCGTGGCCTTTGCGGATGTTCAGGCTGCGGGCAGTAAGCACGTAGCGTGCCGCTTCGTCCTGCTCACGACCGAGCACATGCTTGGGCGTGCTGCGATGACTGACCAGCTCGCCGACCAATTGGTGGTTTTCGATTCTCAGAGTCATGTGCTTTCCTCGCGGTGCTTGAACAAGAAGGAACACGGCGCATCGACAACGTGCCACCGAAGGCATTTCTGCCTGGCTGACTGCCTGCTCGTCAATGCTAGCACCATCCGGCGTCACGGCGCCGCCTGTCGATGAAAGCCGCGCCAGCGACTCACCGTAGGTAGGCAGGGGTTGAGCGTTCGCTTGCCATGTTCATTGTTACTGCAATCAAATCGCCTAAGCGTCGACCGGGACGCTGACTACGCTGCCCCCTCCACAGACGAAGCGCAGGCCAGGAAAAAAACCTCGCCGGGGGCGGTAGGCACGGGCGCGCACTATGCTTTAGACTCGCCGCTGAGGAGTCTTTCAAGGCAGCAAAAACGACGCTACCAGGGTAATTGTTGGCAATAATCAAACCGAGCTATCGAGAGGAATGGGCATGATTCAGAAGAAGCAAGGGCAGGGCGAGTCGCATGCGGGGCCGGCAGCGGTGCCGTTGGTGGGCAGGGACGACGAGCGCATGGGACTCGGAGTAGACGCGCTCAAGCGCGCCTTTCTGGACAGACTGGTCTACTCGCAGGCGCGCTTTCCGGAGGTGGCAACCCGGCGTGACTGCTTCCAGGCACTCGCTCTGACGGTGCGCGATCGCCTGCTGCAGCGCTGGGTGCAAACCGCGCGCACCTACCGCAACAAGGGCAGCCGTACGGTCTGCTACCTGTCGGCCGAGTTCCTGATCGGTCCACAACTGGGTAACAATCTAATCAATCTCGGCATTTTCGACAACGCCCGGCAAGCGATGGCGGAACTTGGCCTCGATCTGGACATCCTTCTTGATCAGGAAGCGGAGCCCGGACTCGGTAACGGCGGTCTCGGCCGTCTCGCCGCCTGTTACCTTGATTCTCTGGCGACGCTCGAGATTCCGGCCATCGGCTACGGCATTCGCTACGAGTTCGGCATTTTCACGCAGGTCATCCACGACGGCTGGCAGGCCGAAGTGACCGACAAGTGGTTGCGTGCGGGTAGCCCGTGGCTCATCCATCGACCGAATGTCGCTTTCGATATCAAGATTGGCGGCCATACCGAACACCAGTACGAGGCGTCGGCCAGCCGCCGCCTGCGCGTGCAGTGGATTCCTGCAAAAATGGTGCGTGGCACGGCCTGGGACATGCCGATACTCGGCTATGGGGTCAATACTCCGAACCGGCTCAGACTGTGGAGCGCCGAGGCGCCGGAAGAATTCGATTTCGCCGCTTTCAACGCCGGCAATTACTACCAGGCCGTAGACGCGGAAGTGCTCTCCGAGACGCTGACCAAAGTCCTCTATCCGAACGATGAGATGGAAGCGGGACAGACCCTGCGGCTTGAGCAGCAGTACTTCTTCGTCGCCTGCTCGCTGCGCGACATGATTCGTCTGCAGCTGCAACGCGAGAAAGATCTCAGTGCTTTCCACGAAAAGTTCGTCGTCCAGCTCAACGACACGCACCCATCGATCGCAGTTGCCGAACTGATGCGTCTGCTGGTCGACGAGTACGAGATGTTCTGGGACGACGCGTGGTCGGTCACCCAGCGGACTTTCGCCTACACCAATCACACCCTGCTGCCCGAGGCTCTCGAGAAATGGCCTTTGCACCTGTTCCGGAAAACCCTGCCGCGGCATTACGAAATCATCTGCGAGATCAACGAGCGTTTCCTTGACGAAGTGCGCATTCGCTTCCCCGGTGACGAAGCAGTCCTCAGGCGGATGTCGCTGATCGACGAGGATGGCGCACGCTACGTGCGCATGGCGCACCTAGCGGTGGTGGGCAGCTTCGCGGTCAATGGGGTGGCTGCCCTGCACAGCGAACTCGTCAAGTCAGACATCCTCAAGGACTTCTATGACCTGTGGCCGGAAAAATTCAGGAACAAGACCAATGGCGTGACCCCGCGTCGCTTCGTTCTGCTCGCCAATCCAACGATGTCGCAGCTGATCGACGACACCATTGGTCGCGGCTGGGTAACCGACATGCAGCGTCTGCGCGAGCTCGAGCCCTATGCCGAGGACGCGGCCTTCCGCGAGGCCTGGCGCGGCATCAAGCGCGGCAACAAAGAGCGCCTGGTTCATGAGATCAAGCGCTGTGCCCACATCGACGCCGATCCGGCATCGATGTTCGACGTCCAGGTCAAACGCATCCACGAGTACAAGCGTCAGCACCTCAACCTGCTGCACGTGATTTCGCTGTACAAGCGCCTCAAGGACAACCCGAGCCTGGCGGTCGCACCACGCACCGTGATTTTCGGCGGCAAGGCTGCGCCAGGTTATCGCATGGCCAAGCTGATGATTCGCCTGGCGACGGCCGTGGCCGATATCGTTGGCCGGGACCCGGCCATGCATGGCCGGCTACAGGTGGTCTTCTTCCCGAACTACAACGTCAAGAACGGTCAGTTGATCTTCCCGGCTGCTGACCTGTCGGAGCAGATCTCGTTGGCCGGCAAGGAGGCATCGGGCACTGGCAACATGAAGTTCCAGATGAATGGCGCGCTGACCATCGGCACGCTCGACGGCGCCAACGTCGAGATCCTCGAACAGGTCGGCGAAGAGAATTTCTTCCTGTTCGGGATGAACACGACGGAGGTCAAGGAACTCCGCAACTGCGGCTATCGACCGCGCGACTACTACGAGGCAAACCCGCAGCTGCGTGAAGTGATCGACCTGATCAGCTCGGGCTTCTTTACTCGCGGTGACCGCGATGTCTTCCGGCCCTTGGTCGAGCACCTCCTCAACCATGACGAGTACATGCTGATGGCGGACTTCCAGTCGTACGTCGATTGTCAGGAAAAAGTTTCCGAGGCCTACCTCGATTACGAGCGCTGGTCGCGGATGTCGATTCTCAACGTTGCACGCTCCGGATTCTTCTCGGCCGATCGTGCGATTCAGGAGTATTGCACGGACATCTGGCGGGTCGAGCCGGTGCGTATCGAACTCACAGATCTTTCGGAAGAGGACATGCACTTCAAGCGCGCCGCTGCGGACGCGCCTTGAGCAGAGCGTGATCACGCCGGGGAATGACGTTTTTCCCCTGCTGCGCGCAGAAGCGCTCGTCACAATGAAATGGCGGCCATAGAGGCCGCCATTTCATTTGTCAGCGCCTGAGACAGTGAGACAGTGAGACAGTGACTGCGCGCTGGCCCGCGCTTACCAGCGACGGATCTTGATGATGTGCGCCATCAGGTTGTGCGGGCTGAGTTCGACGTAGGCGGTCGGGCCGCTCCAGCGATAACTCTGGTCGTTCAGCACGTCGTGTGCCTGGTATTGCTCGTCCCAGCCGATGCCGAAAGTGCCCAGCGGGATCTGCAGAGTGGCTGGCTGTTGATGGTAAGGATCCAGGTTGACCGCGCAGACGATGATATCCGAGCGATCATCGCTCATCTTGGCGTAGGCGAGGATGTTCGGGTTGTCGGTGGCCAGGAACAGAACGTTGTTGTAGCCGTGCAGGGCTGGCGATTCGCGGCGGATCTTGTTGATGCGGGTGATGATGTCGACGATGTTGCCCGGAGCCCGCCAATTGCGCACCTTGACTTCGTACTTCTCCGAGTCGAGGTACTCCTCCTTGCCCGGAATCGCCGCGTTTTCGCACAGCTCGTAACCACTGTAGATGCCATAGACCGAGGACAGGGTCGCCGCCAGCACGGCGCGCATGATGAATGCCGGCCGACCGCCGTATTGCAGGATCGGCGGCAGGATGTCCGGCGTATTGGCGAAGAAGTTGCCGGTAAAGTACTCCTTCATCTCGCCGTTTGTCAGTTCATTGACATACTCGGTGATCTCGTCTTTCTCGTTGCGCCAGGTGAAGTAGGTGTAGGACTGGGCGTAGCCGGCCTTGGCCAGCAGGCGCATCATTTTCGGCTTGGTAAAGGCTTCGGCAAGGAAGATTACCCCGGGGTGCTGCCGGTGTACCTGCGCGATCACCCATTCCCAGAACGGCACCGGCTTGGTATGGGGATTGTCCACGCGGAAAGTGGTCACCCCCTTGTCGACCCAGAACAGGAAGACCCTGAGCATCTCCTGCCACAGGCCGGCACGGTCCCTGGTGCCAAAGTTCAGCGGGTAGACGTCCTGGTATTTCTTCGGCGGGTTCTCGGCGTATTTGATCGAGCCGTCCGGACGATGGAAGAACCATTCCGGATGAGCGGCGACGTAAGGGTGGTCGGGCGAGCAATTCATCACGTAGTCGAGTGCAATCTCGATCTCCAGCTCGCGGCAGGTGGCGACGAAGCGATCCCAGTCCTCCCAGGTGCCGAGCTTCGGTTCGAGGCCGGTGTGACCGCCGTGCTCATTGCCGATCGCCCACGGACTGCCGACGTCACCGGGCTGGGCGGTCAGGCTGTTGTTCTTGCCTTTGCGGAAACTGTGGCCGATGGGATGGATCGGCGGCAGATAGATGACGTCGAAGCCCATGGCCTTGACCGCGGGCAGGCGCTGGATGCAGTCCTGCAGGGTGCCGTGCTGGTGCGGGGTCGTGCTCTGCGAACGCGGAAAGAACTCGTACCAGGCGGCAAAACGGCTGATCGGACGGTTGACCATCACTTTCAGCGTCGGCGCCAGCTCGTAGCCCTCGCTACGATCAGCATACCTGGCCATCAGGCTGTGCAGGACGCCGCCAATTCCCAGGTCGATCACGCCCTGCTGTTCGCCGGCACCCAGCGCACCGTCCATGGCCGCGATGATGCTTTCGATACGGGCACGATCCTCACCCCTGGCCAAGGCTGCCGATTTCCTGATGATCGCCATGCCCTCGAGCAGTTCGCTTTCGAGCTTGGCACCCGGCACGTTCTTCTTGCTGATCTCTTCTACCCACGACCGGTAGTGGTCGGCGTAGGCCTCGATGGTGTATTCCCAGGGACCGATCTCGGTGACTGAAAATTCGCCGTACCAGTCGTCGTTGAGGGCTAGCGTCATCGGGCTTTCCTGCCACGTCTTCGCGCCCAGCTTGCGGGCCTTGAGCACGGCCGACAGCTTGTCGTGACCTTCCTTGTAGATGTCCGCGCTGACGGCGACTTTCTCGCCGACGACGCGTTTGATTGGATAGCGGCCACAGTCGATCTGCGGCTTGACGGCTTCAATATTTACGCGGGGGTAGTCCTGGGGAATCATGGCTTGTGCTCCTGAAATCTGACCCGGCGAGGCGGGAAGCAGAGGGTGATAGGTGATCTGCACGGCGACGGCCCCTGCGGGCCGTCAATACGCAATCCCTTTCCGCAATCCCTTTCGCCCTGAGCTGAGTCTGTGCCGGTGGACGAAAGGCTGCGGCGAATCGCTACGTCAGCAGAGACTTGTAGAGTGTGCGGGTTTGCTGGGCGATGCTCGACCAGCTGAAAACCTCACGCGCGCGTTTCTGGCCGGCAGCGGCCATCGATTCGGCGAGCGCCGGGTCGTCGAGGACCTTGTTGATCGCCGTCGCCAGGTCGCGCGAGAAGGCATCGGGATTCACCGGCTCGAAGGGCGCGACGCGCAATTGTTCCAGTGGTACCAGGTAACCCGTTTCACCATCGACGACGACTTCCTTGATGCCGCCGACGGCGCTGGCTACGACGGCTGTGTGGCAGGCCATCGCTTCCAGGTTGATGATTCCGAAAGGCTCGTAGATGGACGGGCAGCAGAAGACCGTGGCATGCGAATACATCTGGATCACCTGCGGCTTGCTGAGCATTTCCTGGACCCAGATCAGGTTCTTGCAACCTTCCCGCCGCACGGCCTTGACCGCCTCTTCCATCTCGGCAAGGTATTCCTTGGTATCCGGCGCGCCGGCACAGAGGACGACCTGCACATCGGGGTTGATGTACTTGATGGCATTGACCATGTGCACGATGCCCTTCTGGCGCGTGATGCGGCCAACGAAGAGCACGAAAGGCTTGCTCGGGTCGACGCCGTGCTTTTCCAGGGCATCGGTAGCGGTCGTCGGTTGGTACTGCTCGACCTTGATGCCGTTGTAGATCACCGCGATCTTGTTCGGATCGATGTCAAAATGTTCAAGAATGTCGGCCTTGGTTCCTTCCGAAACGGCGATCACCGCGTCCGCCATCTGCAGCGAGGTGCGTTCGACCCACGACGACATGTC
Source organism: Candidatus Accumulibacter meliphilus (assembly GCF_036625345.1). Classification (NCBI taxonomy): domain Bacteria; kingdom Pseudomonadati; phylum Pseudomonadota; class Betaproteobacteria; genus Candidatus Accumulibacter; species Candidatus Accumulibacter meliphilus. Next base: position 12,326 of record NZ_JAZKTZ010000024.1, read on the forward strand.
GTAGCCGCAACCGAGCTGCTCGCGCTTCCACGGCCGCAGCGGTTCCAGCGAGTGCACCGTATGCACCAGCGGAATGTCGTAGAGGTTCTTGGTCAGGATGCCGGCGAGGTGCGCGTACCAGGTGTGCACGTGCACCAGATCGGCGTCAACCTGCTCGCGCAGGGTTTCGAGGTTGGTCTCGAAAGTGTCGAGGGCGCCGCTGAGTCTCTTGTCGACGTGCGCAAAACTGCCCTTGCCAAAGGGGTAGCCCTTGACGCGTACCCCGCCGCTGACAGTGTCCTGGTCACCGAAACAGCGTACTTCGACATGCATCAGTCTGGCCAGTTCATCGGCCAGATACTCGATGTGAACGCCGGCTCCACCGTAAACATTGGGAGGATACTCGCGGGTCAATAGCAGTACTTTCATGGCGGCACTTTCTCTGCTGAGGTTGTGGAGTCGAACGCAACAGCATTGCGTCGAAGACCTTGCCATTGTATCGGCAAAGGGGTCGGACGGCCAAGCCGGAGGCCGTGACGGATCGCTCTGGTGCCCTGCTTGCGGCGCTCTGGCGTCGGCGCGCAGCCGCTTGCGTCGCTCGCCGGAGCCGGCGTCGCTTGGTGAAGTCCACGGGGCGGAGGCGGCCAGCGCGCGGCACGAGGCGGATCGCAGCGGCGTTCTCGGTGGCGCTGCGGTCGGCCCACGCGGGCGCGGCTATCGTGGCTCGGCAACTTGATGCCTTTCGCGGTAGGTGGTTACCTGACCGTCGCGCGTGTCCTGTTTCCGCATCGCCTCAACCGAGGCCCTGGCAAGTTGCCGAAGCGCTTCCTGTTGCAGGTGTCAGCGAGAGCGTTGCCCTTCCGCAGGCGAGTCCGGCTGCCGCCCCAGCGCGTGCCAGCGCTCCCGCTCGTGCCAAGAAGACCGGCGCGGGTCGCAAGGAGAGATAGCTGTGGTCGCCGGGTGCAGATGCAGGATCTTCCAGGCGAGTTCCACGGCGGCCACCTGCGGTTCTTGCCACGCTCAGCAGGAAGGCCAGTTAATGGACAAGGCCTGTCAAGCGCTGGCCAGGGTACGCATGCCCAGCACCCGGGCAGACTTTTCCAGCCGCGTATCGAAAACAGCGAAGTGGAACTCTTCGTCGCTCGCTTCCTGCAGAATGCGCGCGGCGGCGAGTTGAATGCTGTCGTAGCCGCGCAGAGCAAAGGTGTCGGCATACTCACCGGCGAGTTCTACCAGGGGCTGCGTGACCTCGACAATCGCATAAGCGGGCCAGTCGCTACGCAAGCGGGTTCGGACCGCCGTGATCAGCTCGGCGTCGGCCGGGTTTTCACGCGCCCGCCGGGCCAGCCCCGCCATTGCTTCAGCCCAGGCGAGGCGGCACACGGCGAGGGTATCGGCCGATTCGGCAAGCGCCATCATCAGGTCGCTGGCGTCTTCCCTGACGTACAGCTTGACCAGCGCCGAGGTGTCACAGAAGAGAATCAAGCGCGATCCGCCAGCACGATCCGGCTGACGGCTGTTCCGCTCGCGACCAGTTCAACGGGGGGCTGCAGCTGCGGCTTGTTGCCGGTCCAAGACAAGCCACCGCTGCCGATCAGGCCGCGGAGCCCTTCGTTGGTATGGGCCGGAATGCCGACGATGCGGGCGATGGGTTTGCTGTGGGAGGTGACTTCGATGATCTCACCCGCCTGCGCGCGCTGCAGTACGCGGGAGAGGCTGGCTTTGAGTTCGCGAATGGCGATGGGCATGGTGCTTCCTCATGGGCTGATGTGACCACATTATAAAATATGCTGCGGCAATTGTGGACCGATTTCCGGCCTCGTATTGCTGCCGGGCTTTGATCGGAGCAGCACACGATAGATGGACTCGCCGCCCCGGCCGTCGCGATCGTGAGCGATCGCTGTTGTGCGCGCCACTGTAGCCGCTGTTCCCGTTTCTCAACCTGCTGCGGTAGCTCGACACTCTGCGCGTGGTAGGGCAGCCCGTAGGTTGGGCTGAGCCTGCGAAGCCCAACAATCAGCGCTCTCCATGAGCGCCGCCGTCTGCGTCTTCCGTCGGCCCGCCCCAATCCGGCGGCAGGATGCCGTGTTCGACGAAGCGATGGAACGTGGAATAGGGCCAGTCTGCCGGACGACGCGCCCAGCCGTGCTTTACCGGATTGAAATGGATGTAGTCGACATGCCGCTCGAGATCGGTTTCATCGCGGATCTGATGTTCCCAGTAGCGGCGCTGCCAGATGCCGCGTTCTCGTTTGGCGAGTCGGCTGGCGTTCGCGGGTTCGGAGCTGGGCAGTTGTCGAGAGAAGCCGGATTTGATCAGCGACCAGCGCAGGGCGAAGTTGGCGTCCCCGGGGGGCAAGCGCCAGGTAACTCCTCAATAACCCCGGGCATGGCCGTTCGCTGAATCTGGAATTCTTGCTTGCAGGTAGTGCTGGACACAGCTCGCGAAGCGTGGTTCAATTGCAGGCATGAGCACGGAGCCCCCTCGGACACTACCCCGTATCCCTGATATCTCTGCCGACGAGATGACGCCGGTGGTCGTGCTGCTGCTGGAAATCTGTCATGGGCAGCAGGAACAGATTCAGGCGCTGCGCGATGAGCTTGCGCAGCTGAAGGGTCAGAAGCCGAAACCGGTGATCAAGCCCTCGGCGCTGGAAGGCGAGCGAAGCGGGAAGGAGAAGGGGAGCCGGCCGAAGTCCCGTGGCAAGCGCGACAAGACGGCAAAGCTTGAGATCCACGAGTCGGTCAAGCGGCCGCCGGCGGCGGATGTTCCGCAGAACAGTCGCTTCAAGGGGTACCAGGATTTCGTGGTGCAGGACATCCGGATCGGCGTGCACAATACCCGGTATCGGCTGGAGCGCTGGGTTACCCCCGAGGGAGAGCGCTTGATCGGGCAGTTGCCTACCGAGATCGGGGGTATGCACTTCGGCCCGCAGCTGCGCGCTTTCATCCTCTATCAGTACCACCATGCCCATGTGACGCAGCCGTTATTGCTCGAAGAGTTGCGGGAGTGGCAGATCGACATCTCGGCCGGGCAGCTCAGCGCCTTGATCACCGATGGCCATACGGACTTCCATCGCGAGAAAGACGCTCTGCTGCAAGCCGGACTACAAGGCAGCCGGTACGTTCAAGTGGACGATACGGGGGCGCGCCATCAGGGCAAAAATGGGTACTGTACGCATATCGGTAACGAACGCTTCGCCTGGTTCGCGAGCACCGGCAGCAAGAGCCGGATCAATTTCCTGGAATTGCTCCGCGCCGGGCACGATGCCTACACCCTTAACGAAGCGGCACTGGCCTACATGGCCGAGCACAAGCTGCCCGGCGCTCAACTCCAGGCACTCACCTCCCTGGCACCGGCGGCATGGACAGGTCAAGCCGCCTGGCAGGCGCTGTTGGCTCAGCAGACCATCACGGATCCGCGCCATGTCCGCGTGGTCACCGAAGGCGCGTTGCTGGGTACCGTCGTCGCGCACGGCGTCGCCCCCGATCTGGCGATCCTCAGCGATGACGCCGGGCAGTTCGATGTGCTGATCCACGCCCTGTGCTGGATCCATGCCGAACGGGTGCTCGCCAAACTGCTCGGCTTCAATGCGCCGCAACGCGCGGCGCTGGCCTCGACGCGCAGCGAGCTGTGGGCGATCTACGATGCGCTCAAGGCGTACAAAGAAGCGCCTGATGTGCTCACCGCCGCCGCGATCGAAGCACGCTTCGGGAAGCTTTGTGCCACCCGGACCGGCTATGCCAGCCTCGATCAGGCATTAAAACGAATGCGCCGCAACCAGGCGGAGTTGTTGCGCGTGCTGCAACGTCCCGAGCTGCCCCTACACAACAACCTCAGCGAGTCGGATATCCGCGACTACGTGAAGAAGCGCAAGATCAGCGGCTCCACCCGTAGCCCGTCGGGCCGCCGCTGCCGCGACACCTTCGCCAGCCTCAAGAAGACCTGTCGCAAGAACGGGCTGTCATTCTGGAAATATCTGGAAGACCGCATCTTCGGCTGGCATCGGATTGCGCCTCTTGGACAGTGGATCTTCGAGGGCCCGCCGACGGCGAGCATTCCCTGACGTGACCTCTGAGGCGACTCCCTGGCGCTATTGCGGGCGCCCCTTCAGCAGAGTGGAACTCGACCAGATCCGGGAGCTGATCGCGGCCAATCCGGCTGCCTTGCGCGCCGAGTTGTCCCGGCTCGTCTGTGCCAAGCTTGGCTGGAGCCGCGAGGACGGGCGGCTCAAGGACATGAGCTGCCGCGTGGCGATGCTGCGCATGCAGGCCGACGGCTTGCTGCAACTCCCCCCGCCGCGCAACGGCAATCACAACGGAAAACCCTGGCGCCGTCGCACCGCTCAGGCCGAACCCGAGGGGCCCCTAAGGGCAGATGGCCCTCGTGCCCTGGGGACACTGCAACTGCACCGGGTCAGCAATCGCGCCGAATCGCACCTGCACAACGAGTACCTCGACCGTTATCACTACCTCGGCTATCAACCGCTGCCCGGCGCCCAATTGCGCTACTTCGTTCGGGCGGGCGGACGGCTCGTCGCCTTGCTCAGTTTCGGCGCCGCCGCCTGGAAGACCCAGCCGCGCGACCACTACATCGGCTGGACCCCCTCGCAACGCCAGGCGCACCTGCACCGGGTCGTGAATAATGCTCGATTCCTCATCCTGCCGTGGATCGAATGCAAGAATCTGGCCTCGTCCATCTTGGCTCGCGCCGCCCGGGAGATCGCCGCCGACTGGCCAGTCCAGTACGGTTACCGGCCGCTCTTGCTCGAAACTTTCGTCGAGCAAGAGCGCTTTCGCGGCACCGCTTACCGAGCGGCCAACTGGCTCTGCCTTGGACAAACCACCGGTCGCGGCAAGCTCGATGTCCACCACCAAGCCTTGCTGCCCATCAAAACCGTCTGGGTCTATCCCCTCGACCGAAACTTCAGGCGCGTGCTCTGTCGGTGACCGTAGCGTTCCGGCTCCGACCCAAGCGCATGCACGCACGCCCGGGGTTATTGAGGAGTTACAGCGCCAGATGGTGTGCAGGTGTTCGGGTAGGACGACCATGGCCAGGAGGTCGAAGGGATGGGCTTGTTTGACTGATCTTGTCACCGTCCGTAGTTCGTCGATGTGTCCTACCAGGGTGTCGGTATGGCGGTCGGCCAGGTTTACGGTGAAGAAATAAGTTCCTCCTGCCGCGGTGGCTCGCCGGTAGCGCATGGTTCGGGTGACTTGGTGTGAGTTGTTTTGGCGTTGGGTGTTGGGCTTCGTTCCTCAGCCCAACCTACGCGGGCTTCGGCGGACGGTGGCGGACCTTGCTATTGTCCCTCGACAGGAATCGAACGCACGCTCATAAGCGCCTATTCTAGGGAAATTTGGATTCGTCAGGTGCTGAGATACCCCAAAAGATACCCCAGTTAAACGAGGCTGGCGCGAGCGCACACATGGTTGTATGCCGTTGCGCTTGGGTACCGGGACAGCACGTTCGACGACAACGGACCAGAAACCAGTGTCATGCGCGGACGGCTAGGGGCAGCCAAACGTGCGTGCGAGACTTGTCTTGTCACGCGAGGAACGCTCCATGTTGCCTGGGCTACTGCCCGTCGGAAGTTCTGGCCTATTCGTGTGTGAGCAGTGGCGGAGTATGGCCAGCCGGTTAGCTAACTGCGGCGTCGATTTCAAAATCCTATGAGGAGGAGTGCCACTGGCAAAGCGGCGGTGTAGATCCTTGCGCGACACGTCAGACCCAACATGTGTTGCGAGGAATGTCTGAAGTGTTCGTGTGGATCCGACCGACTCGATCGATTTGAGCGAGTTTTTGCTCGCAGCAAATAGCTCGCTTACGGCGTGAATCGCCATTCGGCACAGTCAGAGTCTCGCGGCAAGTTCGCCCGTGGCTGCGACAGCAGCGCCTTTCATCGCTACGTTTTCAGCCCCCACCTCCGACGCATCGCTTGCTTCGGCGACTAGCTCGCCGGCGCCTTCCTTCCGCCGTGCCGCCAGCACCGCGCGCGTGGCCATCTGCCGGATCTGCCCCGCCAGCCGCAAAATCCGCCGCTTCCATTCATAGACCCCGCGCGCGTATTGGCTGTCGGTGATGACGCATGACAGCCAGAGCGCATCCAGGTGGGTCATCATCCCGTCGAACTCGCGGATGATCGCCAGGTTCTTTATCGACCGCGGCGAGGTGATCTGCACATCGATGGTCTTGGCGCTGGTGTAGCCGATCGCCGTCTCGATGCCATTGCCCTCGGCCACTTCCTTCAGCCGCAGCGACTCCTTGCGAATCTCCTCCAGGGTCTGGTCGATCTGAGTATCGACCAGGGCATCGACTTCCTGCGCCTGTTCTTCGCTCCCAATGAATCGCAACACCACGCTCAACGAGAACAGCGCGTTGGCGCACATCTCGTAGCCACGGTCGAAGATCTGCTGCGCGTGCAGTGAATTGAGCAAGGCCTTCTGCGTCAGGAAGGGCCGGCTGTTGTCCTGCCGGACCGATGGAATGTGCGTCGAATCGTTCCTCTGTCGCTGTGCCATCTGCCGTCTCCCGGAGTGTCGATCAAGCCCAGCGTATCGCTTGCACTGCGAGCGCGACCTTCGAAAAGCGCCCAGAAGCGACGCATTTCAAACTCCTGCGAGGACCGTGGCGGCAGAGAATTCAGCCATCTCTCGTTCCGTCTATGACGATCGAAGTGAAGGTAGCTGGCCTTCTTCATAAACAGCATTCTCTCCAACCCCCGGCGGGGTAGCCCCGTCAGGATACGGCGGCGTTCCTGCCTTTCTTGTCAGGAGGCCATATGCCCTCGTTGAACAGAGTCACCCTCATCGGCCATCTCGGCGCCGACCCCGAGGTTCGCTACACGCAGAACCGCGAAGCGATCGCCACGATCCGGATCGCGACGACGGAGATCAGCAAGGACAAGTCATCCGGTGAACGCAAAGAAACCACCGAATGGCACCGCGTGATCTTCTTCAACCGTACGGCCGAAGTCGTCGGCGAGTACCTCAGGAAGGGCTCCCCGATCTACGTCGAGGGTCGCATCCAGACCCGCAAGTGGCGGGACAGCGCAGGTCAGGATCGCTACGTCGTCGAGATTATTGCCAGCCAGATGCAGATGCTCGACGCCCGTCCATCGGCAAAGGACGCCAAAGCATCCGGTTCCATCTCTCGTCGTGCCGACGCGGCCGCGTCCGATCAGGCAATCAGTTCAGCCGTCGACGACGTGCCGGCCATGGAGCCGTTCTGAGCAGGTCGTGACGTCTTTCCCACATCGGGCGGTCATTCTCCCGGGCCGGGAGCCGACCGTCCTCCACCTCAGGAGCTTCGCTCATGGAACGTGTCATTCTCGTCCTCGCCATGCTGGCAGGGCTTCACTTGCTTCTGTCGTTTCTCCGTTGCTCGGCACAAGGCCTCAAGAGCTTCTTGAACCGTAAACCCGAAGCGACGGCAGCGTCCGAGCCGGTGAAGGTCACCAGCACCCATTGGCAGCAATACGACCGACCGGCTTACCAGCGCCGGACCGGGATCGACATCGATTCCGCCAAGAGCGGTGAGGCTTCGTTTGAAGTGATCGCCTGAACGCTCATTCCCCTGCGGGGCATCGCCTCCGCGTCAGGGGAGGGATGCCCTTTTTTCTTTCTAGGAGGCATCTCATGGCACTCGTTCTTCTTTCTTGCTGCATCACCGGCTGGATCATCAGCCGCCCGATTGTTCGCGCGCTGGGGCTCTGACCATGGCTTCTGACCCCGCGCACGATCACGTCGTGCAATCCAATCCGCTTCTCGTTCGACTCTTTTCGGCGCTCTCGATGAATCGTGCCTGTGATCTCCACCAGAGACTCCAGGCAGGACGCACCGACCCGGAAACCCGCCAGATGCTCCGACGGGCTCTGATCCTCTCGAAGCAAGAACAAGCAGCGAACTGAACCACGCCCCGGCTTGCCGGGGCTTTCCCGAGTGCGTTTGCAAAGCGCCCTCCGGAAAGCAGCCTTTGATCGAGCGATTCTTCGCCCGAGCAAGTCGCGGTAGCTGGCCGCACGAAACAAACAGCATTGGCTCATTATGTGTTTCGGGTTGTTAGCTGAGGAGCAACCCCAAGAGGGATTCGAGAAGTCGCTTTCCGCGATTTTTGGCGTTGTGAACGAACTCGAAGAAGCCGAGGTAGAGAGGAAGACTTTCCTGGGAGATCCCGCGGTGAGGCCGCAGCCAGGAGCGCAGCAAGGACCAGAAGCCCTCGATGGTGTTGACGTGAACCTCGTGGAAGCCGTCGCCGTCTTCATCGCGGGCGTACTCGCGGGCGCTGTGGCAGACGGTCTTGTGATTGTAGCCCCACTCAGGCAGGCGGCCGTAGATGTCATACTCGTCGGTCAGCACTAGGGTGCCCGGCGCGATGGTGGCCTGGATCAGCGGTTGTATCATGACTTGGCGGACGTTTTCGAGCATGCGGATGACGACTTGACCGCCGCGCTGGATCATGCCGAAAACCGGAGGCTTCTCCTTGGCAAGCGTGCCGCGACCGCGAGCCCCCTTCAGGCGGTTTCTGCGGCCCTTACGGTGTTTTTTTTACTGCCAAAGGATGCCCCTTGTGCCCTGCCACCACATAGACCTCGTCACACTCAACGGTTCCCTGGAGCGCTGGGGCGGGCTTGCGACTGACTACCCCTTCTCGAAGTTGGGTCGCCATCTTCTGAACGTCGTCCTTGTTGAGGCCCAGTTCCTTGCCGATTTGCGTGTTGGACGAAGCCGCTACGCGGAGGAAACGGCGGCGCTGTAGTCGTGTTGAAGTCAAGATGTCACCTCGCCCCTCATCCGAGGGATGTTCATGATGAATGCGAGGTTACCGCAAGATGGAAGACATATCCGCTGTCGCAACGACGAATTTTGACACGAACTACGAGCTCCACCAGAAGCACCTGACGCTCAAGGGCTTGCAGCCGAAGACGATCGAGGCGTATTCGCGCGCCGTGCGCCGGGTGGGAGACTACTTCGCTCATCAGATCGACGATCTGAGCGAGTCCGACCTGTTGGATTACTTCGCCGACCTGCGTGAGACGCACTCCTGGAGTTCGCTCAAGCTCGATCTGTACGGGCTCAAGTTCTACTACGAGCACGTGCTGAAGAAACCCTGGGTGGCGCCCGGTCTGATCAAACCGCCGCGCTCGCAGCGCCTGCCGGACATCGTCACGGTCGAGGAGACCGAGCGGATTTTTTTGGCCACGCAGGTGCTCAGTTACCGGGTCTTCTTCTTCACCCTCTACAGTCTCGGCCTGCGCCTGGGCGAAGGCTTGCGGCTGACGGTCGCCGACATCGACGGCGCGCGCGGGCGTGTGCATATCCGCGATGCCAAGGGCAACAAGGATCGCCTGGTGCCGCTGCCGACGGCCACCTACCAACTCCTGCGCCGTTTCTGGCAGCGCCACCGTCATCCCGTCCTGCTGTTTCCCAATCGCCGCGGCGGCTCGGCGGGAGCACGCACGGCCAGGACGCCGCTCGACCGCGGCGGCGTTCAGAAAGCACTGAAAGCGGTGGTCGAATCCTGCGGGCTAAAAAAAACATTTCGCCACACAGTTTGCGCCACTATGCCGCGTTCCGGACTATGCCGAGTTTGAGTCTCGACCCTGCCAAGGCTGGTCGATGAGCGCTGGTATGCTCGGCATAGTCTGATCTCCTTCCAGGCCAATACGGCCCTATGGAAGGAGATCGAAATGGAACAGTTCTACAAAGATCCGCATACGCCGGTCCGCATGCGAGAAGGCTTGTTCGGTGCGTATGTCGACGTATTCGCCAGGCAATTGAGCGACGAAGGATATGCCCGGAGTTCAGGCCGTTATGCGCTGCAAGTCGTGGCCGATCTCGGTCACTGGTTGAGTGCGCGCGGAATCGCTGTCCCGCAACTGACCACGAAACACCTTGAACGCTATCTGGATTGCCGATCAAGCCACCGGCACCGCAGGTCGGGTGATTCGGCGATCCTGCGACGACTGTTCGCCCTGCTGATCGAGAAAGGCATCGTAGCCCAAGAGCTCAGACCTCCCGGAATCCCCGGCGAACGTGGTCGAATTTTGGACAGTAGGTCGGCGAAGGCCGTCTCATAGCGGAGACTGGCCGACCTCGATGCGCAGCCATTTTCCGCCGGGGATCCTGGCGCCGAGACCAGTGAGCTTACGGCACAGCTGTTCTTGGGCATAACGGCGGGCGGGTTGCTGTAGCGGCTCCAGGCGAACGACCACCCAGTGCTCGTCACTGCGTACCCAGCCATGGCAGTTGAAGATCGCATAGAGCAGGTCCACCCGATCGCTATCCTTGGCATAGCTGTCGTCAAGCCAATCGAGAAGCTGGCGGCGCACGTTCCATACGGAACTCGTGACGAAGTCGAAGAGATTCTTGCCCTCGTTATCGATGGCGTTGAAGGAGCGGTAATCGGACAGCCCCGTGACATTGACGCGCTCGGGCAAGCGAGCCTTGTCGGCCTGGAGTTGTTTGAGTTGCGTTTCGCTCACGGCGATGGCCGCAGCAAGCCGCCGATGCCGACTGTTGTGGCGCTCACTTCCGTCCCGATTGAAGCTGGGTTGAGTCTTGGCCTGTTGCTTGTAAAGCTTGGCGAGATGGCCCTGGGTGCTCGCGATCTGCTGCGCAAGCCCTTTGATCTGGGGATTGGCGATGTCCTGTTTGTCGCTCTCGGCCAAGCCGAAACCCGGATGGTAATGATAGGGATGACGCCCCTTGATGTGTTTGAAAGTGTTCTCCGAGGCGCCCCAGCGACTGAGCATCGCGGTCAGCACCTCTTGCGGCGACCACTGAAGGTCAGCGTCCCAGCAGAGCACGCTGATGCGGTGATTGGTGCGCAAATTCCACAACACCACCCGACGCAGGTCGAAGCTATGCGCCAGCTCGTGCCGGTGCCGGTGCCGGTGCCTGTGCCGGGATCGGGATCGGGATCGGGATCGGGATCGGGATCGGTTTTAGGTGAGTAGACGCACGCCTTGGTCTCTTCGAGCAGGCGATAATCCGTGCCGTTCATCGCTACGCTGTGCGTGAAGTCTGCGGCCGGCAAGGCCATGAGCCGCGCAGGATTGGCGTTCTTCTCCCAAGTGATGAAGGGCGTGCGGCTGCGCACGAGTTCGCTGAAAAAGCCCAGCCCATCGCCCTCACGGTCGAAGACCTGTACCGGCGGGGTTCCCAGGGACTGTTGTCGCGCATACTCGCCAAGCTTCAGAATCTGAGCGCGCAGGTCTCCCTTGCCCTCCTGAATGTCGAAATAGACGATGCGCCCCTGTTCGTCACAAGTGACCAGATTGGTCTGTCCGGGCATCGGCATCCGCCGCTGTGTATTCCAGGCCGCATGCACCTTGTCCTGTCCGGTATAAGGCAAGAGATGACCGTCCGTAAACCACAGCCGGGTGGCGACCAGGCCGCAGCGGATCTGATCGGCAAAAAACGCCTTCAACAGCGCCTCGGCCCGCGACTTGCCGGCGACGTCATGGAACCAGGACCACAGCGTGTCGAGAGCGGGTAGCCGCCCCAAGCCCAGGAGCCGTCCCGCCTCCTCGCGCCGCTCATGTTTGAGCTGCTCGATGGAGCGGATGTTACGCACCGCCATTAGCACGAACACCTGGAAGAGGCGCCAACCGTTGCCGAACAGCTGGGAGAGTCGTTGCATCCACTGCCATTGGCTCATCAGGACCAGCAAGACAGGGAAAATGCCGGCATAGCGGCTGGCTTCCCAGTCATGCTGTTCCGCATAGGGAAGCTCGATCACTGCGGCGGGAACCTGTTCCGGTGAGGCCTGCTCCGCGGCTGTCTGGCGGCTCGGCTGATCGACATGCACGACCTCTTCGAGGGGCGTTTCCTCCAGCGCACAGCGCGCCGCGGCTTCGCCATCCCACGCGAGTTCCTCTTGGGTCACTTCCGCAGTCAGCCTCTTCTCGGCACGCCGCAAAGCTTCGAGTTCGCGGGCCTTGGAGCCGGGGCGGCGTTTGTCAACATTCAGCCGACCTTGCCGTTCTTCGCTCACGCTGCGGCTCGGACTATAGCCATGCAGCAGGCCGGTCACCCCAAAGAGCCGATAGCACTCGCGATAGTTGTGGAGCGTCTGACGACTGAGATTGAGCACCTCGGCCAAGCGCGTCTGGTTCAGCTTCCTCTGTAATAACTCAACCACCAGCAGGCGCCGCTCGGCCTTGTCGGCAAGATTCACCCGTTTGCTCAGACTGCCATGATGATAAAGGTCACCCTGGCTGCGAGGGCCACGCGGAAGGTGCAGACAATAGCCTCTGCCCAAGTCGAAACGGCCTTCCTGCTTAACCGCTGCTTCCAATAACTCGCTCTGCGTCACCCCTCACCCCCACGTCCCCGCTGCCTGACGCGATTCTAGCAAGAGATTTATACTTATTGCACTTCTTATTGCGTATTTACAATAGGCTATAGGCCGTGTTGTCCAATACACGCTTTCCGGTCCCGGCCTGGCGAACGTCCAAAAAACGACGATAACGCCTTTGAATCATGCGGTTAGCGGGGCGTCTGAGTCGAAGTTCCGGGAGGTCTGGAGCTGGAAAGGGAGCGCACGCCGGCCGAACGGTTGGCGCAGGAATTCCGATGCTATCTGGAACAAGAACGCGGATTCGCACCGCCAACGGTGCTCTACCTACCTGGAATTCACCACGCGCTTGCTCGTTCAGTGCTTCGCCGATGGCGAACCACGGCTCGACAGATTTGCGGGCGGCTGATGTGGTGCGCTTTGTCCAGCGGGAAGCGGCTCGCCTTCATTGTCCCAAGCGCGCCAAGATGATGACCACGGCCGTGCGCGCATTCCTGCAATATGCGCGTTACCGAGGCCTCATCACGATTGATCTGCGATCGAGCGTTCCGACGGTGGCCAATTGGTCGATGGCGTCGCTGCCGAAGGCACTGTCGTCGGACGAAGTCGAATGCCTCCTGTCCCACTGCGATCGAGAAACAGCGCTTGGCCGCCGCAATTGGGCCATTCTGCTCTTGCTCGCTCGCTTGGGGCTGCGTGCGGAGAAGTGGTCGCCCTGGTGTTCGAGGATCTCGATTGGGATGCGGGAGAGATCTCTATTCGGGCCAGCGGGACGCGTACGGACCGGCTGCCGATTCCTCAGGATGTCGGCGCGGCATTGGCTGAGTACCTGCATCACTCGCGCCCCGCTTGCTCCTCCAGGCGAGTGTTCATCCGCATGCGAGCGCCGCGCCGCGGATTTGCTGAGTTCGGCAGCCATTTGCACCATCGTCCGTCGCGCGCTGGCTAACGCCGGCCTGAATCCCGCCCACAAGGGCGCGCACCTGCTGCGCCATTCGGTAGCGACTCAGATGCTCCGGCAAGGGGCGTCGCTGACCGAGATTGGTGAGATCCTGCGCCACCGCAACCCGCAGACCACGATGATCTACGCCAAGGTCGATCTGGATTTGCTGCGTCCTTTGGCCCTGCCGTGGCCGGGAGGTGCGCAATGAACCCACTAGCACAAGCAATTGAGGATTACCTGGCCTTGCGACGCAGCTTGGGATTCAAACTGCGCGATGCCGGCATCTGTCTGTCGAAGTTTGCCGCGTTTCTTGAGGAGCGAGGCGCCGCGCACATCACGATACCGCTCGCTCTCGAATGGGCGCAGCAGAATCCATCCGCTGAGCCGTCAACCTGTGCGCAGCGTCTTGGCTATGTGCGCAGTTTTGCGCGTCACTATCAGGCGAGCGACCCGCAAACCGAGATTCCGCCGCCGGATCTACTGCCGTATCGCCCTCGCCGAGCACGACCGTACCTCTACTCTGACGAGGAGGTCGAGCGCCTGCTCCGTGGCGCACTGGCTCTTCAACCTCCCGATGGCTTGCGCCCGTGGACGTTTCACTGTCTGTTCGGCTTGCTCAGCGTCGCCGGCTTGCGGATTGGTGAGGCCATTCGCCTGCAACTCGAAGACGTCGATCTGCAAGAGGGCTTGCTGACGGTTCGCGGCACCAAGTTCGGGAAGTCCCGCCTGGTGCCGATTCATCCATCGACCCAAACGGTGTTGGCGCAGTATCAAGCACGCCGAGAGCGCTTCGTCTGCAGAGCACCCCGCCTCCTCGTACTTCTTCATCACCCGTCGAGGCAATCACCTGGACATCGGCGATATCCACCGCACCTTCTACAAGCTGTCGCGCCAGACCGGTCTGCGCGGCGAGACGGCCAGTCACGGGCCGCGCCTGCATGACTTTCGGCATCGCTTTGCAGTCCAGACGCTGTTGCAATGGTACCGCTCGGGTGAGGACGTCGAGCGACGCTTGCCGGTGCTGTCGACCTACCTCGGACATGTCCATGTCGCCGACACCTACTGGTATCTCAGCGCTTGTCCGGAACTGATGGGGCAGGCGATGGCGCGTCTTGAACAGCGCTGGGAGGAACGGCCATGAACTCAACGGTCAGTTTCCCCGCGCTGTTGCAGGGCTTTCTTTACTCGGCGACTGATGCAGCAACGTCGGGCCAGCCCGCATACGATTGGCTCTTACCGGGACACCTTCCGCCTGCTGCTGCAGTTTGTGCAGGCAAAGCTCGGTCAGCCACCCAGTCAATTGGCATTCGAGCAGATCGACGCCCCGTTGATTGCCGAATTCCTGGAGGATCTGGAGAAGAACCGCGGCAGCACTGCTCGCAGCCGAAATTTGCGACTCACCGCGATCCGCTCCTTCTTTCGTTACGCCTCCTTCGAGGTACCGGAGCACGCGGCCCAGATCCAGCGCGTGCTCGCCATTCCCAGTCAGCGATTTACGCGCCGTCAGGTCGGCTTCCTGACTCGACCGGAAATCGAAGCCTTGCTGGCCGCCCCCGATCAGCGTACGTGCTCCGG
>NZ_JAZKTZ010000025.1:0-24587 GCF_036625345.1 Candidatus Accumulibacter meliphilus
AACCAGATAGTTCTTCGCCGTATTGATGCCAATTCGATACAGCCAGGTATAAAACGCACTGTCGCCCCGAAACGATGGCAGCGCCCGATAAGCCTTGATGAAAGCCTCCTGCGCGACATCGTCGACTTCAGCCGCGTCGCGTATGAAACGCGACAACAAGCGCGCGAGCTTGCGCTGGTATTTTGCGACCAAGAGCTCGAAAGCGTGCTTGTCCCCGGCCTGTGCGCGTTCAACCAGTAGCTGGTCAATCTCGCGTTCACTCATGCTCTCTGCTTATCCTGTTGAAGACGATATCGTTATTTGCGCAAAAGTATAGCGCAAGCCTTCAACGCTCATCGTAACAGAGCGTGCGCAGCGACGCTGGCCCTGCTCGGCCTGGAAATGGCCGCGCGATGAAGAGCTATTGCGGCGCCATGCACATGCTATAGTTGCAGCCCCTTACTGGCAGGATCTCCAGCGTGCCGCTTTGCTCCGACGTTCTCATCATTGGCAGCGGCCTGGCTGGGCAAGCGGCCGCACTACGGCTGGCAGCATCGCGCAAGGTCACGCTGATCAGCAAGCGCACACTGGAAGACAGCGCCTCGAGTTGGGCACAGGGCGGCATCGCGGCAGTTCTCGACAATCGCGACTCGATCGAAGCGCACATCCGCGACACGATTAACGCTGGCGCGCTGCTCAACGACCCGCGGGCGACGCGCTTCGTGATCGAGAACGGTCGCCGGGCAGTCGACTGGCTGATTGAACAGGGGGTCCCCTTCACCCGCGATCAGGACGGCTACCATCTGGCTCAGGAAGGCGGCCACAGTGCCCGGCGCGTCATCCACGTCGCGGACGCGACCGGTCTGGCCGTTCAGACGACACTGACGCACAAGGTTCGCCAGCATCCCAATATCACCATCCTCGAACAGCACATCGCCGTCGACCTGATTACCGGCGAAAAACTGGGGCTGGCCGAGCGCCGTTGCTACGGTGCCTATGTACTGGATAACACCACCGGAGAGGTGCTGACCCTCGGCGCTCGACACACTCTGATCGCCACCGGCGGCGCCGGCAAAGTCTATCTCTATACGACCAATCCAGACACTTCCACCGGCGACGGTATCGCCATGGCCTGGCGTGCCGGTTGCCGGGTGGCGAACATGGAGTTCATCCAGTTTCATCCGACCTGCCTCTACCATCCGCAGGCCAAGTCCTTCCTGATTTCGGAAGCGGTTCGTGGCGAAGGAGGACGCCTCTTACTGCCTGACGGCAGGCGCTTCATGCCCCGGCACGATGCACGCGCCGAACTCGCGCCCCGCGACGTCGTCGCCCGGGCCATCGACTTCGAAATGAAGAAACGCGGCCTGGACTGTGTCTACCTCGACATCTCGCACAAGCCAGCGGCCTTTCTCGCTGAGCACTTCCCGAACATCATGGCCCGCTGTAGCGAGTTGGGAATCGACATCAGCCGCCAGCCAATCCCGGTTGTGCCCGCAGCGCATTACACTTGCGGCGGCGTCATTACTGACCTGCGCGCACGCACCAACCTCGCTGGCCTCTACGTCGCCGGCGAAGCTTCCTGCACCGGCCTGCACGGCGCCAATCGTCTGGCCAGCAACTCGCTGCTCGAATGCCTGGTGTTCGCCGAGGCGGCCGCCAATGACATTCTCCAACAAAACGAAAGCGAACTGCCGGAGCTACCGCCCTGGGACGACAGCCGCGTCAGCGATCCCGATGAAGAAATCGTCATCGCCCACAACTGGTATGAGTTGCGACGCTTCATGTGGGACTACGTCGGCATCGTACGCACCACCAAGCGCCTGCAGCGCGCGCAGAACCGAATTCGCCTGCTGCTCCGCGAAATTGACGATTTCTACTCGCTTTTCCGAGTCAGCCACGACTTGATCGAGCTACGCAACCTGGTGGTGACTGCCGACCTGATCATCCGCTGCGCACTGCGCCGCCATGAAAGCCGCGGCTTGCACTCCAGCCGCAATTATCCAGAAACGCTGGAACGTGCCCGCAACACGGTGCTCAAACGCCGCCTTTGAGCTGACGGGAATCTACCCGCCAACGTAGCCACAGGCGAAGCAAACGGAACTGCTCTGTGGACATGCTGTCGGGAAAAAGCGCAAGGGCCTCCAGCCGCCCTGACTCGCCAGCACGGACGCGCAAGACCAGAAACTGGCTGAAAACGACGCTGTCTGGCTGGACCCGCGCGAAAACCTGGTCGCCATTGGCGAAGTGGCAGCTCAGTTCGCCGCTTGCCGCCAGGCGCAGGGCGACGACTCTCGACGGCCGCCAAATCTGCTGCCACAGCGACAAGGCAACGATCGCCAGCAGCAGCAAGCGGATGCTCAGAGGCCAGGGCAAAACGAAGAGGCTGGCCGCAGCCAGCCCATGCAGCAAGGCCGTCAGGACAAAGAGCAGACGCGAGCGGCGCAGAGCAATGTCGATCGGAAACTGCATGCCATGCGCGCGCCCGTCAGGACGCCAGGAACTAGATCCGCTTCAAGACCACGGTGGCGTTGGTACCGCCGAAGCCGAAGGAGTTTGAAATGGCGACATCGATCTTGAGCTGACGCGCCTCATTGGCGCAATAATCGAGATCGCAGCCTTCTCCGGCATTGAAGACGTTGATGGTCGGCGGCGATATCTGATGGTAGATCGCCAGCGCCGAGAACAGCGCCTCGACGCCCCCCGCAGCACCGAGGAGATGGCCGGTCATCGACTTGGTGGAACTGACCACCAGCTTGCTTGCGTGAGCGCCGAAAGCGCGCTTGACGGCAACGGTTTCCGCCTTGTCGCCCAGGGGCGTCGAAGTACCATGTGCATTGACGTACTGCACGTCCTCCGGATTCAGCTGTGCGTTACGCAAGGCATTGCCCATGCAACGCGCCGCCCCCTCACCGTCGTCGCACGGTGCGGTGATGTGGTTGGCGTCGGCACTCATACCGAAACCCGCCAACTCGCAATAGATGCGCGCGCCGCGTGCCTTGGCATGTTCGTATTCTTCCAGAACTACGACGCCGGCGCCCTCACTGAGTACGAAGCCGTCGCGATCTCTGTCCCACGGACGACTCGCGGTCTGCGGGTCGTCGTTGCGCGTGGATAGGGCACGTGGAGCGCAAAAACCTCCCAGGCCCAGGTTCGACAGGCAGCCTTCAGCGCCACCGGCAATCATCACGTCGGCATCGCCGTATTCAATCAGGCGGCCCGCATCACCGATGCTGTGCGTCCCCGTCGAACAAGCGCTGACCAGTGAGATGTTGGGGCCCTTGTAGCCATACATGATCGACAGGTTGCCTGAGATCATGTTGATGATCGAACCGGGAACGAAGAACGGCGACACTTTGCGCACCCCACCTGCAGAAAAATCGTCGCAGGTGTTCTCGATCATCGGCAGACCGCCGATGCCGGAACCGATCGATACGCCGACTCGCTCGGCCTGCGCCGGGTGCGCTTCGAGCCCGGCATCGCGGATCGCCTGAATGCCTGCCGCCATGCCGTAATGGATGAAGACATCCATGCGGCGCGCTTCTTTTACCGAGAGGTACTGGCCAATGTTGAAGTCCCGCACTTCACCAGCGATCTGCACTGGAAAGCTGGAAACATCAAAACGAGTGATCCGTTCAATGCCGGAACGTCCGGCAATGATGTTCTGCCAGGCCGTTTCAACGGAATTGCCAACCGGAGAAACGATACCAAGGCCAGTGATAACGACTCTGCGACGTGCCAACTTGTGCTCCGGGAGTAGAAGATGCTGAAGCGGAAAAGCTTGCCATCACTCCCCACCGAGGACGGCCCCTTGCAGAGCCTGACCGCAGGGGTCGTGGATAGCGTCTACGGGAAAACTTACTTCTTGTGCGAACTGACGTAGTCGATGGCCTGCTGCACGGTGGTAATTTTCTCGGCTTCGTCATCCGGAATCTCGCACTCGAACTCTTCCTCGAGAGCCATTACCAGTTCAACTGTATCGAGCGAATCAGCGCCGAGATCGTCGACGAACGACGATTCATTCTTGATGTCCGCTTCGTTGACCCCGAGTTGTTCGGCGACGATCTTCTTGACACGTTGCTCAATATTTTCCATCAAAGTGCTCCTTCTCAGAGTTCATAGGTAAAACAGAAATGCGCCATTCTAGCAAAATGGCCCAAACTTACCAAACATCAGTCCATGCGACCCGGACGCTTTTTCGTCCAGAACCGATTTCAGCCAGTGAACATGCCGCCGTTGACGTGAATCGTCGTGCCAGTAACGTAAGCAGCCCCGGCCGACGCCAGGAAAGCAACCGCCGCCGCCACTTCCTGAGGAGATCCGAGCCGCGCAAGCGGGACGCCAAGCAGCAGCGCTGCTTTCTGTTTGTCGTCGAGTGCACGCGTCATATCAGTGTCGATTAGACCGGGCGCCACGCAATTCACGGTGATGTTGCGACTGCCCAGTTCCCGAGCCAGTGCCCGACTCATGCCGGCAACGCCGGCCTTGGCAGCGCAGTAATTGGCCTGACCCGGATTGCCGGCGTGACCGACAACCGAGGTGACGTTGATGATGCGACCGTAGCGTGCCTTCATCATGCCGCGCATCACCGCCCGGCAAAGGCGGAAAACCGCTTTCAGGTTGGTATCGAGCACGTTTTCCCACTCCTCGTCCTTGAGACGCATCGACAGGTTGTCGCGCGTGATTCCGGCGTTATTGACCAGCACCGACAGCGCACCGTGCGTCTTCTCGATGTGGCTGATCAACGCATTGATTTGCTCAGCATCGCGAACTTCCAGAACAACGCCCTCACCCGCGCTGCCCGCAGCCAGCAGAGCCGCAGAAATTGTTGCCGCGCCTTCGCCTGTCGTTGCCGTACCGATCACCGTGGCGCCAAGGCGACCCAGTTCGAGCGCGATCGCCGCACCGATGCCGCGCGAGGCACCGGTGACCAAGGCCACTTGTCCGTTGAGCATTCCCGTCCCCATCGCCTCTAGCGTGCCGATCCGAGAGTTTCGAGCGCGGCTTCCAGCGCCGCCAGATCAGCCAGCGCAAGGCCTGTCAAGCTAGCTGCGCAACGTTTGGTCAAGCCTGCCAGCACCTTGCCCGGCCCACATTCGGCCACCGTCGTCACATTCATTCCCGCGATCTTCTGGATCGTCTCCACCCAGCGCACCGGCGAGTATGCCTGTCGAATCAAGGCGTCCTTGATCCGGTTACTGTCCGACTCGATCGCCACATCGGCGTTGTTGATCACCGGAATCTGCGCCGCCGCGAAATCAAGCTCGGCGAGGCGTGCAGCCAGCTTGTCGGCTGCCGGTCGGATCAGCGACGAGTGAAAAGGCGCCGAGACCGGCAACAACAACGCGCGCTTCGCACCACGCGCCTTGCAGCCGGCACAGGCCAGTTCCACCGCCGCCTTGCTGCCGGCGATCACCGTCTGCCCCGGGCCGTTGAAATTGACCGCTTCGACGACCTCGCCATCGCCAGCCGCAGCGGCTGCCTCGATGCAGGCCTCGGCAATCTTCTCGTCATCGAGACCAAGAATGGCCGCCATCGCGCCCGCGCCCGCCGGCACGGCTTCCTGCATCGCGGTGGCACGCAGCCGAACCAGCGGTACTGCGTCCCGGAAGCGGATGACTCCGGCAGCAACCAGTGCCGAGTACTCGCCAAGACTGTGCCCGGCGACGACGGCCGGCAACTTGCCACCGCGGTCCAGCCACAGACGATAGACCGCAACGCCGGCGGTGAGCATCAGCGGTTGCGTGTTGACGGTCTGCGCCAAGGCTTCGGCCGGACCATCGATCAACAATTGCCAGAGATCCTGCGACAGCGCCGCCGAGGCCTCGTCGAAGGTCGCCCGCAGCACAGGCGAATCGCCATAGGCGGCCATCATCCCGACCGATTGCGAACCTTGACCCGGAAAAACGAATGCGAAAGCCATCTTGTATTGCTTCCCTTCTATAGTTCGAGCAGCACGGCGCCCCAGGTGAAACCACCACCGACGCCTTCGAGCATGATTTTCTGACCGGCCTTGATGCGCCCGTCGCGAACCGCCTCGTCGAGGGCCAATGGCACGGACGCCGCTGACGTATTGCCATGTCGATCGACGGTCACCACCACTTTGTCCATCGGCATCTTGACGCGTTTCGCCGTTGCTTCGAGGATGCGAACATTGGCCTGATGCGGAATCAACCAGTCGATGTCTGACGACGCGATGCCGGCGGCCTGACAACACTCGTCCGCCACTTCCGCGAGCACGCGCACGGCAAATTTGAAGACCGCCTGTCCGTCCATGCGCAGGAAAGGATCGCCAGTGACCTTACCCCCGCAGACGCTACCGGGAACCGACAGGATACCGTGGTGGGCACCGTCGGCATGCAAGGCAGTGGCCAGAATTCCCGGCTTGTCGGAAGCCTCGAGAACGACCGCACCCGCCCCATCACCGAAGAGCACGCAGGTGCCCCGATCAGACCAGTCGAGAATGCGTGAAAAGACTTCGGCGCCGACGACCAGAGCCCGGCGATGGCTACCCGAGCGGATGAATTTCTCGGCAATCGTCAAGCCATAGACGAAACCGCTGCACACCGCCTGCACATCGAAGGCGGTCGCGCCACGATTGCCCAGCTTGCCCTGCAGCAAGCACGCGGTGCTCGGAAAGATAAAGTCCGGGGTCGAAGTGGCGACAATGATCAAGTCCAGGTCGGTGGCATCCAGACCGGCAGCAAGTAGCGCTCGCTTGCTTGCTTCGAGGGCCAGATCGCTGGCGTTCTCGCCGTTCGCCACAAGATGACGAGACTTGATGCCGGTTCGGCTGACGATCCACTCATCGCTGGTGTCGATCCCGCGACTCGCGAGATCGTCATTGCTGACCGGCGGTCCGGGCAGATAACTGCCGATACCGGTGATGCGGGAGAACATGCTATGCGATCTCCAGAAGCGGTTGTTGTTGTTGCGCGACGCGCTCACTGATCCGTGCCAGGACGCCACTGCGCGCCTCTTCCGCAGCACGCCGCAGCGCCTGCCCGAAGCTGAAGACATCTGCCGAGCCGTGACTCTTGACGACAATGCCCTTCAAGCCAAGCAAGGTGGCGCCGTTGTACTTGCGATGGTCGACGCGGCTCTTGAAGCGATTGACCACCGGCAAGCAGATTACCGCGGCTAGCTTGGTCAACAAATTGCGCCTGAATTCCTCACGCAGAAAGGTCGCCAGCAGCTGCGCCAGGCCCTCCGAGGATTTCAAAGCGACATTGCCTACAAAGCCATCACAGACCACGACATCAGCCTGCCCCTTGTAGACACCATCGCCTTCGATGTTGCCAACGAAATTCAGGCCGGAATCCCAAAGCAGTTCAGCAGCACGCTTGACGACATCGTTACCCTTGATTTCTTCCTGCCCGATATTCAGAATCCCGACCGTTGGCCGATCGCGATGCTCGACCGCCGAAACCAAGGCAGCACCCATGATTCCGAACTGCAGCAGGTTTTCAGGGCTACAATCGACGTTGGCGCCAAGGTCCAGCACGTGCGTGTGCCCTTTGATCGTCGGCAGAATACCGCAGATCGCCGGGCGATCGATACCGGGCAGCATCTTGAGCACGAAACGGGAAATACCCATCAAGGCGCCGGTATTTCCCGCCGAGACACAGGCATCGGCCTCGCCGCTCTTGACCAGATTGACCGCCACGCGCATCGACGAATCCTTCTTGGTGCGCAGCGCTACCGACGGCGCCTCGTCCATGGCGACGACCTCACTGGCATGATGAATAACGACACGCCCAATGGCCACGTCGCCGACCATGGAGACGATACTATCGGCGATGCCGACCAGTATCACGCGCACGTCAGGCTGATCACGGACGAACTCAAGCGCCGCCGGAATTGTCACCTGGGGACCATGATCCCCACCCATGCAGTCAATGGCGACGGTAATAGTCATCGGAAGGCAGACCAAAGAAAAGGCAGGAAGGCCCCCATCATGGGAAGCCGCCTGCCCCATCCAAGGGAATCACTCGCTCGCGCCCTTGCCGACTTTTTTTCCGCGATAGTGGCCCGAGGGGCTGATGTGGTGGCGCAAATGCACTTCGCCGGTGCTTGGCTCGACGGCCAGCGGCGGGCTGCCCAGGGAGTCGTGTGCGCGATGCATGCCGCGCTTGGACGGGGATTTCTTGTTCTGTTGAACAGCCATGTCAAACTCCTAAAATCAAACTTACTAAGCCCTGCCCTTGAGGCCGGCCAAAACTGAAAATGGCGACTCTTTCGTCGATTCGCCTGCGGCACCGGGCAGCGCACAATCGTCGTGACGAGGCACCGTCGGAAGCGCCAGAAGGATTTCATCCTCGACCAGAGCCAGCACATCAAGCTCCTTCTCGGCCGGAAGAAAGTCCCTGGAGTCGTCCTCCAGATCCTCCTGCGTCAGGTCACTGTCACTCGCCACAAATTCGAGCAAACTACGCAACTCCAACACGTACGCCAGCGGCTCCAGGCAACGCTGACAGCACAGCGTCAGCACGCCGTCCACCTGCAGCAGTAGCTGCGCGCGGTCGCCAGAGCCCATACCCCCTTCGACCCGATACGTCAGACAAGCCGTTGAGTCCAACAGCAAGTCGGCCAAACGAGTCAGCGCCGCCAGCGACACTTCGCCTTGCAGCGAAGCTCCCTCGCGCCCGAAAGCCAGACCATCAATGAGCACGCGTCTCGACATAAGGGCGGCATGATATTATTTTCGGCTTTTGAAGTCAAAGCTGTGGCGCCGCAAAACAAGCTATTTCTCGATTACTTCGGCGGCGGCCGCAATTTCCTTCCCTGATCGGCCACCCCCTATGCCCAGAAAACAGCTCATCCTGGCCTCGACCTCGCCATTCCGACGCCAACTCCTGGCTCGGCTCGGCCTGCCCTTCGAGAGCGCTGATCCCGCCGTCGATGAAACGCCGCTACCAGGCGAAACACCCGAAGCCAGTGCCTTGCGCCTGTCCGAAGCCAAGGCACGAGCGGTTAGCGCCCTTTTTCCCGACGCGCTGATCATTGGTAGCGACCAGGTCGCCTGCCTTGACGGTCAGGTCTTCGGCAAACCCGGTGATCACGGCAAGGCCGTGCGCCAGTTGCAGACCATGCGTGGGCGCAGCGTCAATTTCTTTACCGGCCTCTGCCTCCTCGACGCCGCAAGCGGCCGAGCACAGCTGCGCGGCGTACCGACACGGGTCCACTTTCGTGACCTGACAGACATCGAAATCGAAAACTACCTGCGCAGGGAGCAGCCCTACAATTGCGCGGGCAGCGCCAAATCAGAAGGATTGGGAATCGCCTTGATTGCCAGGATCGATGGCGAAGACCCCAACGCGCTCATCGGGCTACCCCTGATAGCCCTTTGCGACCTACTGCGCACAGAGAACATATCTGTATTATAATCAATGCACTAAACGTTAAACATAGGGTATTTTATGAACAAGGGACGGCTTTATTTGATCCCCGTTCCGCTCGGCCCGACCGCCGTCGCCGTGGTCCTGCCACAAGCCGTGCTTGCCTGCGCGCGCGGACTCGGTCACTTCGTTGCCGAAAATGCCAAGTCGGCGCGCGCCTTCCTCAAGTTGCTGCCCGCCGACCTGCCCGTGCAAGAGATCCGGATTCAGGAGCTCAACCAACACACGCCAGCCAGCGAGCTGCCGGCACTGCTGGCACCCCTGCTGACCGGCAACGATGTCGGCTTGATCTCCGAAGCCGGATGTCCGGCGGTCGCCGACCCGGGCGCCGCGCTGGTCGCTCTGGCGCAACAGGAAGGCATCCAGGTCGTACCCATGGTCGGTCCGTCATCGATTCTCCTGGCCTTGATGGGCTCGGGACTGAGCGGCCAGTGCTTCGCCTTCCACGGCTACCTGCCAAGCGCCCCTGGCGAACGCGAAAAGCGCCTGCGTGAACTGGAGAGGGAGTCGCGGCTGGGACAGCAAACGCAAATTTTCATCGAAACGCCGTACCGCAACCAACAAATGCTCGAATCCGTGCTCAAGACCTGCGCCCGCGACACCAGAGTCTGCGTCGCGACCGACCTCACTCTCGACAGCGAGCAGATCGCCACGCGCCGGGTTGCCGCGTGGCTGCGCCAATCGCTACCAAATATCAATCGCCGGCCGACGGTATTCCTGCTGCAGGCCTAGCGACCGCCGGTCAACGAAAGTCAGCGCAAGGCGGACCAGTCGATGGCGCCAAGCAGAGAACCCGCACCTTGCGCGGCGTCGGCACGCAGGCGCTTGGCGAAACGCTCGGCGATATTTTCCTTGATCGTGAAGTCGACGATCCGCTCGGCCTTGATTACTTCGCGCGCCACCGACTCAACGGTACCCAAGTCGTCGGCCAGCCCGAGCTGAATGCTCTGCGTACCGGTCCACATCAGGCCACTGAACATCTCGGGCGTTTCCTTCAGACGCTCACCTCGCCCCTTGCGAACGACTTCGATGAACTGCCGGTGAATCTCGCCAAGCAAGACCTGTGCGTGCTTCTTCTGCTCTGCATCCTGCGGCGAAAACGGATCCAGGAAGCCCTTGTTCACTCCCGCGGTCAGCAACCGGCGCTCCACCCCGAGCTTGTCCATGGTCCCGGTAAAGCCGAAGCCATCCATCAGTACGCCGATCGAACCGACAATGCTGGCCTTGTCGACGAAGATTTTGTCGGCGGCGACAGCCACGTAATAGCCGCCGGAAGCGCAGAGATCCTCGACCACGACGTAAAGTGAAATCTGTGGATGCTTGCTGCGCAGGCGGCGGATTTCGTCATGCACGATACCCGCCTGTACCGGGCTGCCACCCGGGCTATTGACCCGCAGGACGACGCCCGCAGTCTCTTTATCGTCAAAAGCGGAGCGTAAGGCGTCGTTGATACTCTCCGCACTGCCTTCGCCACCGCTGGCGATGGTGCCATTGAGGTGAACAAGCGCCGTGTGCTTGCCATTGACCAGCTTCTCCGAGCCGCCGCCCCAGTCGATGAACAGGAGCAGCATCGCGAGCAGGTAGGAAAAGCCGATCAGTTTGAAAAAAATTCCCCAGCGCCGTTTCACTCGCTGCTCCTGCAGCATCGCCAGGGCAAATTTTTCCAACAACTGCCGCTCCCATTGGGGTTCGTTTTCAGGAGTAGTCACGCTTCTTGCTCGCTTGGGGTGTAGTAGATGGCGCCATCGCGCTCTTCGATCGCTAGCGGCGTCAGGCCTCTACCGTTACAGCGGCCGCCCAGACAGCGACCGTCGTGAGGGGAATACAAGGCGCCATGTGTCGCGCAAATCAAGTATAGCTTGGAATCATCGAAGAATTCATTGGGCTGCCAGTCCAGTTCAACGGGTACGTGACCACAGCGATTGAGATAGGCCGCCACCCGACCACGAAAACGCACGGCGAAGGCCGGCTCTTCACTCTCGCCCCCCGGGACGGTGAAACGAACGCCGGCGCCGCCGTCGATCAAATCGGCAGACAGGCAGATCAGGCGTTGATTCGCAACCATTGCGCCACCTCATCAATCTCCTGGAGACGGGCCAAGGGAGCCAGCGCATCCAGCGCGGCCGCTGGATGCGCGCCATAGCCGGCGGCCAGGCAGGCAACGCCAGCGTTCTTGCCCATCAGCAGGTCATGCGTTGTATCACCGATCATCAGCGTCCGTTCCGGGTCGACCGACAATTCATCCATCAACTCCTCAAGCATTTGCGGATGCGGCTTGGAAAAACACTCGTCGGCACAGCGTGAGGCGTGAAAATACGGCCCCAGGCCACTGCTGCGCAAGGCGCGATCGAGTCCGATCCGGCTCTTACCGGTGGCCACGGCGAGCAGAAAACCGGCCGCGGCCAGTTCGGCGATCATGGCTGCAGCACCGTCGAACAACTGCAGTTCGTGATCGTGCTGCAGGTAGTGATGGCGGTAGCGCTCGACCATCAATGGATAGCTGTCGGCGGGCAGATTCGGCACCGCGAAGCGTAACGCATCGTGCAGGCCGAGCCCGATCACATGCCGAGCCCGCTCGTCCGCCGGGATCGGCAAACCGAGGTCACTGCACGCCGCCTGGATGGCCTCGACAATCGCCCCCGCCGAATCAAGCAGGGTGCCGTCCCAGTCGAATACCAGCAATTTAAACCGGCTCGCCATAGTCCTGCCTCTCCTTTTTCGAAACATTGCGCAGGAACTGCGCCAGGGCGCTCGGCAAAGCGGCTTCCAGCATCATTTCGCGACCGTCCTGCGGATGCGGCATCGTCATTTTCGTGGCGTGCAGGAACATGCGCTTCAGCCCGTCCCTGGTAAGGATCCGATTGAGGGCAAAATCGCCGTACTTCTCGTCACCGGCAATGGGAAAGCCAAGGTGTGCAAGATGCACGCGAATCTGGTGCGTCCGCCCCGTTTTCAGTTCCGCTTCGAGAAGACTGAAATGCTCCCAGCGCGCCAGCAGCCGAAACACGGTATAGGCCACCTTGCCGTCGTCTGCGACACGAACCCGGCGCTCGCCGGACGGCAACAGATACTTGAGCAAAGGCAAGCGGACCTTGCGTACCGGGTCCATCCAGCGCCCGGCGACCAAGACCTGATAACGTTTGTCGGCGCCGCGCTCACTACCGCCGCGGGCACCGGCACGGAACATCTCGTGCAAGACCAGCAACACCGAGCGCTTCTTGCCGATCAACAGCAGGCCGGAAGTCTCGCGATCCAGGCGATGTGCGAGTTCAAGAAAGCGTGCCTGCGGCCGCTGCCGGCGCAGCGCCTCGATGACCCCAAAGCTCTCCCCGCTGCCCCCATGCACGGCAAGGCCTGCCGGCTTGTCAACGACCAGCAGGCCCTCGTCTTCATAGACCACCGGCAGCTGCGCCTTGAGGGCCGCCCCGTCCACGACTTCCTGCTCGACCTGCGCCGTGCGCATCGGCGGAATGCGCACCACATCGCCAATTTGCAGGCGATACGATACCGCGGTGCGGCGCCCGTTCACCCGCACCTGACCGCTGCGCACGATGCTGTAGACGTGGCTCTTGGGCACTCCCTTGCACTTCTTCAGCAACAGGTTGTCCAGGCGCTGTCCGTGTTCGTTCTCGGTGATCAGCTCCTGAATCACGGAGCTTTTGCTAACTTCGGCCATTTTGAATATACTTCGCTCGTTTTGCGTCTTGAGTTGAAAGAGGCGCTGACCCGTGAGACCGTCCAGCGGCGCCGATTCTAAAGCAATTGCGACGCACTTTCCGGCAGGCCTCAGCCGCCTCGCTTGCGCCAATCTGCGCAAGATCACTCAACGCGATGCACCTGGTTAAGTACGCTCACCACTAAGTAGCGATACTACTTGAACTGCGCGCGCCCAGCACCTGCGGAACGGCCCAGGCAGATTCCGGAGTCCTTGATTTCAAAGGCCAGACGACTGACAAGTCGGCGAGATTGCCCTATTAGTTGCCCTGTCGGAGAGCCCCTCAAGCACCCCACCAAACAGCTAATCCGTCGCTGCCTGAAGCAGGCAATTCCCCCGTGAGAGCGCGTGGGAGCCCAATTTATTATGAAACGCATGCTTTTTAACGCGACACAGGCCGAGGAACTGCGTGTCGCCATTGTCGACGGTCAGAAACTCATTGATCTGGACATTGAATCGGCCGCCAAGGAACAGAAAAAAAGCAACATATATAAAGCAGTCATTACCCGCATCGAGCCCAGTCTGGAAGCGGCATTTGTCGACTACGGCTCCGAGCGGCACGGTTTTCTCTCCTTCAAGGAAGTGTCCCGCGCCTTCTTCCAGCCCGGTGTCGATGCCGGCCGCACGACAATCAAGGAAGCGCTTCGCGAAGGCCAGGAGCTGATTGTCCAGGTTGACAAAGACGAGCGTGGCAACAAGGGAGCGGCGCTGACGACCTTCATCAGCCTCGCCGGGCGTTATCTGGTACTGATGCCGAACAACCCACGCGGCGGCGGTGTCTCGCGCCGTGTCGAGGGCAACGAGCGCGCCGAGTTGCGCGAAGTGATGGATCAGCTTGATGTCCCGCAGGGGATGAGCCTGATCGCCCGGACGGCGGCCATTGACCGAAATGCCGAAGAGCTGCAATGGGATCTCAACTACCTGTTGCAGCTGTGGAAAGCCATCGAGGGCGCCGCCCATCAGCAGAAGGGAGCCTTCCTGATCTACCAGGAAGGTAGCCTGGTGATCCGTGCCATTCGTGACTACTTTCAGCCCGACATTGGCGAAATACTGATCGACACCGACGACGTCTTCGAACAGGCAAGTCAGTTCATGGCGCACGTGATGCCAGCGACGGTCGACCGCATCAAGCGCTATCACGACGATGTGCCGCTCTTCTCTCGCTTCCAGATCGAGCACCAGATCGAATCGGCCTATTCGCGTCAGGTCGGCCTGCCGTCGGGTGGCGCCATCGTCATCGACCATACCGAAGCCCTGGTGTCTATCGACGTCAACTCGGGCCGCTCGACGCGCGGCGCCGACATTGAAGAGACAGCGCTGAAAACCAACCTCGAAGCGGCAGAAGAAGTCGCCCGTCAATTGCGCCTGCGCGACCTCGGTGGCCTGATCGTCATCGACTTCATCGATATGGAGAGCCAGCGCAGCCAGCGTGACGTCGAGAATCGCGTCCGCGACGCACTGCGCTTTGACCGTGCACGCGTGCAGACCGGCAAGATCAGCCGCTTCGGCCTGCTCGAGTTGTCGCGCCAGCGCCTGCGCCCGGCGCTCGCGGAAACCAGTTACATCGCCTGCCCGCGGTGCTCGGGGACTGGTCACATCCGTAGTACCGAATCGGCCGCCCTGCACATCCTGAGGATTCTCGAAGAAGAGGCCATGAAGGACAACACGGCGGCGGTGCACACCCAGGTACCGATCGACGTCGCCACTTTCCTGCTCAACGAAAAGCGAACCGATGTCCAGGAAATCGAGCAGCGACACAAAGTGACTATCCTGCTGATTCCCAACATGCACCTCGAAACGCCACAGCACACGATCGTCCGCGTTCGCCAGGACGAACTGGTCCACGACGAACAGCTGCAGCCCTCGTACCGCATGGTCGACATGCCCACCGCAGACGTCGCCGGTGCGACGACCGTCGCTGACGCCAAAGCGTCGCGCCCCGAAGCGGCAATCAAGGGCGTTACCGCGTCGCAACCAGCACCGATGCGCGCGCAAGAACCCCCGCCCGCGGCCGAAAAGCCAGCCAGCGCGGCAAGTGGCTTCGTGAGCCGGATTATTTCCTGGTTCCAGCACAAGCCCGAGGCAGCGCCAGCCGAACCGGCACCGGTACCGGCAAGGCCCGCTCGTGCCAGCAGTTCGGCACGTGACTCACAGCGCGATCCCCGCCGCGGCAACGCTCGCAACAATCGTCGCGAGGAGACGCGTGAAGCACCTGCACCACGCGGCAATCGTGAGCAAAACGAGGCCGCAGCGCCACAGACCGCCCCGCAGGCACGCCCGGAACCGTCGCGGACTCGTGAGCCGCGAGAGCCCCGCGAACCCCGCGAACCCCGTCGCGGGCGTTCCGAACCACGTGGCGAGCGCAAGGAGCAATCTGCCCCGCCACAAGAGCTTGAAGCACCAGCCACGCTGCAGCCAGAACACGCTCCGCGCCCGAACAGCCCCGCTCCTGAACAAGCGACCAGCGAGAACGGTAGCGCCCCACGCCGTCGTGGGCGTCGCGGTGGTCGCCGCGAGCGCGGCGAGAAAACCGAGAACCAGGTCGACCTCCTGAACAGCGAAACGGCAGCCAGTCGCGCCGCACCAGCTAGCGCGCCGGCGGCAAGAACTGCACCCACTACAGCCGAGCCGCAGCAGGCCGCAAACCCGCCGGCCACCGCCGCGCCGGAGAGCGTGCCGGTGGTGCCGATCAGCACGGAGCAACCCCACCCGCAGCCTGCCAAGGTCGTCATCCAGCGCCCCGCCGCGGGCGCCCCCCCTGCGCCGGCGCCGGCGCTGCTGGCCGAGCTTGCCGACACGACCGCGCCGGTCAACTCCGGCAAGGCGGAAAACACTGCGGCAAACCCCGACGCTGCGGCGACAACAGCCAAGGCGGCGAGCGAAGTCCTTACCGCGAACGCGCCGGAAGCAAGTGCCGCCGCCGTGGCGGAGGCAGGCGCCCCCGTCACAGCTGCCGCTGCCGAAACGCCAACAGCCGTCGAACCACCGCTCGTAGTCGCAACGCCGCCCGTCATCGAAGCGAGCTCCGGCGCAGAAGTCCCGGTAAGCCCCGCAGCTACAGCAGCAGAAGAGGTGGTGGTAGACGTTCCGGCAGCCCTTGATCTGGTCGAGTCCGCTCCACCGCCAACCGCCACCCCGGCGGTGAACGTGCGCAGTGAATTGGTGATGATCGAAACCAACACCGACAAGGCGCAATCCTGGCAAGCCGAGGAAGTGACTGCAGCGGCGACGGCACGCAAGCCACGTCGCAAGCCCGCCACCGTGGCCGTTGCTGACGAGCCGCTGGTGATGGTCGAAACGCAAAAGTAAGTCGCGCGTTTGTTCGCGTGAGCGAGGGTCGGAGATTCTTTCCGCCAAGGCGCACAAGCCTCCAGGTCAAGGAGATCCGATCCTCCCGCAAATATCGGCCATGCAGCGAACGGTCATGACATGTCGAGACACCCCGAATCATGAAAGTCATGACCGTTTCCCTCTTCCCCTGCCCCTTCTCCCGCAAGGGGAGAAGGGAGTTTCGTGAGTCGCTTGCGCGACTTTCACATTAACGGTCATGACAGCGTGGAGACACCCCAAATCATGAAAGTCATGACCGTTTCCCTCTTCCCCTGCCCCTTCTCCCGCAAGGGGAGAAGGGAGTTTCGTGAGTCGCTTGCGCGACTTTCACATTAAGGCAAGTGCTCCGGTGGACATTTCCCCGCAACAGCCCACTGGAAAACGCTTCCCCGCGCTGCCCCTGGGCCCGCCTACTGAGCCCCGGCCGCACCCAGTTGATTTCTGACCAGGCGACCGACTGACATGCATTTGCGATGCCTACGTAGAGCATAATGATTCCCCAATTTCTCTTATAATCCGGCTTTTCTCGTCCAATGCGCCTTCCCGTCGCAAGAAGGAAAAGTAGACGAGACTTGCCCTATCGACCCTTCTCATAGACTTCGGGAATTTTCCGAGCAGCAACAAGCCAGTCCAACTGTCCCCAAGCAGGAGCCGTCATGACCTCTACCCCAATCTTCTTCTCGTCCGCGCGTCGTCGTACCCTCGGGTATACGGCTGCCAGCCTGGCCAGCGTTGCGCTGCTGCTTACGGCGGGCTGTGGCAAGAAAGAAGTGGCCGCGCCGCCGGCACCTCCGACTGTCGAAGTCGTCACCGTGACGCAGAAGGAC
The DNA here is from genome assembly GCF_036625345.1 of Candidatus Accumulibacter meliphilus. Taxonomy (NCBI): domain Bacteria; kingdom Pseudomonadati; phylum Pseudomonadota; class Betaproteobacteria; genus Candidatus Accumulibacter; species Candidatus Accumulibacter meliphilus. The sequence goes on from NZ_JAZKTZ010000025.1 coordinate 17,247, forward strand.
GTGCCGATTTACGAGGAGTGGATTGGCTCTCTGGATGGCGACGTCAATGCCGTCATCCGCCCGCAAGTGACCGGCTACCTGATCAAGCAGACGTACACCGAAGGCGACTGGGTCAAGAAAGGACAGTTGCTGTTCCAGATCGACCCGCGCCCTTTCCAGGCAGCCGTCGACCAGGCGCAGGGATTGCGTGCTCAGCAAGGCGCGCTCTACCAGACTGCCAAGGCAAATCTAAAGCGGGTCAAGCCTCTGGCGGCCAAGAACGCCCTCAGTCAGAAGGATCTCGACGACACCACCGGTGCCGAGCTGTCGGCCAAGGCATCTCTTGAAGCCGCCGAAGCCTCGCTGGATACTGCGAAACTCAATCTCAGCTTCACCCGCATCACCTCTCCGATCGCGGGCATTGCCGGCATCGCCAAGGCGCAGATCGGCGACCTGCTCAGCCCGAGCATGCCGACCGAACTGACGACCGTGTCAACCGTCGACCCGATCAAGGTCTATATCAACATCAGCGAACGCGAGTATCTCGTCCTCGCCAGGGCCATCCAGGCCGAAGGCACGCGACCGGAACGGATACCCCTCCAACTGATCCTGGTCGATGGCTCGACCTACCCGCACGCGGGTCGTTTCTCGGTACTCGACCGCCAGGTCGACACCACGACCGGCACCTTCAAAGGTGCCGCCCTCTTCCCGAATCCCGATAGACTGCTCCGCCCGGGTCAATACGGACGCATCAGGGCGACGATGGCGATCGAAAAGGGAGCACTGCTGGTGCCGCAGCGAGCGGTCACCGAAATACAGGGCAAATACCTGCTTGCCGTCGTCGGCGCAGACAACAAGGTTGCCATCCGCCCGGTGACCGTCGGCAACCGCATCGGTTCGGACTGGATCATCGCCAGCGGCCTGCAGGCTGGCGAAAAAGTCATCGCCGAAGGCACCCAGAAGGTCAAGGACGGCAGCACGGTCAATCCGCAACCCTTCGCGGCGGCCGCACCGGCTGACGGGAAAGCGGCCGCGCCCGGGGAAAAACCAGCGGCGCCCGCGCCCGAAAGCAAGGGGTAAGCGGCCATGGCCAAGTTCTTCATCAATCGGCCGATCGTCGCCATGGTCCTCTCGATCCTGATGACGCTGATCGGGGTGGTGGCCATGGTCGGGCTTCCGATCGCCCAGTTCCCGAACATCGTGCCGCCGGAAATCAAGGTCAACTCCACCTACACCGGCGCCGACGCGCTGACCGTCGAACAGGCGGTGTCCACCCCGATCGAACAGCAGATGTCGGGCGTCGACAACATGAACTACATGTATTCGATCAACGCCAACAACGGCCAATCGACGCTGACGGTCAACTTCGACATTGCCACCGACGTCAACACCGACCAGATTCTCACCCAGATGCGCTCCAACCAGGCCGACTCGCAACTGCCGGCCGACGTGCGCAACTTCGGCGTCACGGTACAGAAGTCGACCGCCTCGCCGCTGGTGATGTTCGCGCTTTACTCGCCGAACAACACCTACGACGGCGTCTTCCTCTCCAACTACGCGTACATCAACATCAACGACCAGATGACGCGCGTCAAGGGCATCGCCAGCGTCACCGTCTTCGGCGCCGGCCAGTACGCGATGCGCCTGTGGGTCAAGCCCGACCAGCTCGCCAAGCTGAACATCACCATTCCCGAGATCATCAACGCGGTCAACGCGCAGAACACCGTTAACCCGGCCGGTACGGTCGGCGCCGAGCCTGCTCCACCGGGGCAGGAATTCACCTACGCGGTACGCGCGCAGGGACGCCTGGAGAGTGCCGAGGAGTTCGGCAAAGTCGTGCTGCGCGCCAACCCGGACGGATCGATCGTTCGCGTTCGCGACGTGGCGCGCATCGAACTCGGCGCCCAAACCTACAACATGGAAGGCCGCCTCAACGGCAAGGCAGCGACACTGATCGCCCTCTACCAGATGCCGGGCGCCAATGCCCTCGAGGCAGCAGACGGCGCCAAGGCGCTAATGAAAACGATCAAGGAAAGTTTCCCGCCTGACCTCGACTACGTCGTCGCTCTCGATACCACCCTCTCGGTCACCGAAGGGATCACGGCCATCCAGCACACGCTGTTCGAGGCCATCGTCCTGGTAATCATCGTCGTCTTCGCTTTTCTGCAAGGCTGGCGTGCGACCCTGATCCCGCTGCTCGCCGTGCCGGTATCACTGGTCGGCACCTTCATGCTTTTCCCGGTGTTCGGTTTTTCGATCAACACCCTGTCGCTGTTCGGTCTGGTGCTGGCGATCGGTCTGGTCGTCGACGACGCGATCGTCGTCGTCGAAGCCGTCGAACATCACATTGAGCACGGCTTGTCGCCCAAGGAAGCGACGATGAAAGCGATGGACGAAGTCACCGGACCGGTGATTGCCATCGCCGTCATCCTCTCGGCGGTCTTCGTACCGACGGCGATGATCCCCGGCATCACCGGGCAGCTCTATCAGCAGTTTGCGGTCACCATTGCGCTATCGGTGATCATTTCTGCGTTCAATGCGCTGACCCTCAGCCCGGCGCTCTGCGCCCTGCTCCTCAAACCAAAGGTCAGGGGGACCGGCCCGGTCCAGAAGTTCTACGACTGGTTCAACAGGGGCTTCAACCGCCTCACCGGCGGCTACGTCGGAACCTGCCGCCTGGCCATCCGCAAGAGCGCAATCAGCCTCCTTTTCCTGCTCGGCATCGCCGTCGCTGCCGGTTTTCTCGGCAAAATGACTCCCGTCGGCTTCCTTCCCGATGAAGACCAGGGCTTTGTCTATGCCGGCATCCAGCTCCCCGACGCGGCCTCGCTGCAGCGCACCCGGGAAATCGCCAAGGAAGCGGAAGCGCTGGTGATGGAGGTTCCAGGCGTCAAGTACACGACGACGGTCATCGGCTACAACATGCTCAGCCAGGTACAGAACACCTATAGCGCCTTCTTCTTCATCACCCTCGAGGACTGGGCCGAACGCAAGGCGCCCGAACTGCAATACGAAGCGATCAAGGCCGCGCTGACCAAGAGACTGGGCGGCATCCCGGGGGCCATCGGCTTCTCGTTTCCGCCACCGGCGATTCCCGGTGTCGGCACCTCGGGCGGCGCGACTTTCATCCTTCAGGACCGCTGCCGGCAAGGACATTGCCTTCCTCGCCGAGAACACCACCAAGTTCGTCGACGCTGCCAGAAAGCGTCCCGAACTGGCCGGCGTGTCGACCACTTTCCGACCCACGGTCCCGCAGCTGTTTGTAGATGTCGACCGCGACAAGGTACTCAAGCAAGGGGTCAACATCGACGATGTGTACAAGACCCTGCAGAGCTTCCTGGGTAGCGGCTTCATCAACTACTTCAACCGCTTCGGCCGCCAATGGCAGGTCTACCTGCAGGCCGAGGGCGACTACCGCACGAATATCGACGGTATCGGCCAGTTCTATGTGCGCAACAAGGACGGACAAACGGTGCCGCTGTCGGCGCTGACCTCGGTACGCCACATCGCCGGCCCGGAGTTCACGATGCGCTACAACCTCTACCGCAGCGCGCAGATTAATGCCTCGGCAGCCCCCGGTTACAGTTCCGATCAGGTCATGAAGGCGCTCGAGGAAGTGTTCGCCGAAACCATGCCGGGCGAAATGGGCTACGACTACATGGGCATGTCCTACCAGGAGAAAAGGCGCAGCAGGGCGTCTCGCCAATGGTCATCTTCGGCTTCTCGCTGCTTTGCGTCTTCCTGATCCTGGCGGCCCAGTACGAAAGCTGGTCGCTGCCGTTCTCGGTCCTTCTGGGAACACCGATCGCCGTCGCCGGCGCCTTCGCCGCACTGCTGCTGCGCGGCCAGGAGAACAACATCTACGCCCAGATCGGCCTGGTGATGCTGATCGGCCTGGCCGCCAAGAACGCCATCCTGATCGTCGAGTTTGCCAAGATGGAGTATGAAAAAGGTGAGCTTTCGCTCGCCGACGCGACACTCAAGGGCGCGCAGCTGCGCCTGCGGCCAATCCTGATGACTTCCTTCGCCTTCATCTTCGGCCTGATCCCGCTCGCCCTGTCCACCGGCGCCGGCGCCATTTCACGGCAGGTGATGGGCGGCGCGGTGATCGGCGGCATGCTGGCGGCGACCTGTCTGGCGATCTTCATCGTCCCGGTCTGTTTCTACGTCGTCGAGAAGCTCGCGCACAAGGGCCATACGGGACCCTATCAACACCCTGACGGCGGTGGAAGTGGCGGTGGAGGTGGCGACGGCCATGCCAAGGCCGGCGCAAGCGACGAGCTGCCAACGCAGATCGCCGCAAAGGAGGGCCCGAGCCATGCGTAAGACCATGATCGCCGCCCTGCTGGCGCTGCTCGCCAGTGGCTGCATGATCGGCCCGGACTACCTTCGTCCGCAGGTGGAGACGCCACCGGCCTGGCGTCTAAGCGAGCAGACGGCCAATGACCTGGCCAACACTGCCTGGTGGAAGCAGTTCGACGATCCGGTACTCGACGATCTGGTCAGCACGGCATTGCACAACAACCACGATCTGCTGATCGCCACCGCGCGCATCGAGGAGTTCGCCGGCCGCTACGGCATCTCTCGTGCCGAACTCTTCCCGCAAGTTGGCGCCGGCTACGAGGCGAGCCGGCAGCGCAGCATACTTTCCGGCGCCAGCAGTCCCTCCACCTACAACAGCTATCAGGCGGTGATCAGCGCGAGTTGGGAAATTGACATCTGGGGGCGAATTCGCCGCCTGAACGAAGCCGCCCGGGCACAGCTACTGGGCAGTGAAGACGCCCGCCGAGCGGTGATCCTGTCGCTGGTTGGCCGGGTGTCCGGAGCCTACATCAACCTCCGCGACCTCGATCGCCAGCTGGAGATCGCCCAGGCGACCGCCCTGAGCCGAGGAGAGTCCTACTCCGTATTCCAGGAACGCTATCTCGGCGGCATTATCTCGACGCTCGAACTGAGCCAGAACAAGTCGCAGTACGACGAAGCGCTGGCCAGCATCCCGCCGATTGAAAGAGCGATCGCCCAGCAGGAGAACGGCCTCAGCGTCCTGCTCGGTCGCAATCCCGGGCCCATCGCCCGCGGCAAGAACATTGATCAACTGAGCTTGCCGACGATCCCTGCCGGCCTGCCCTCCGATCTTCTCGAACGCCGGCCAGACATTCAGCTGGCCGAGCAAAACCTGATCGCCGCCAACGCGCTGATCGGTGCGGCCAAAGCCGCCTACTTCCCGACGATATCCCTGACCGGGCTCTTCGGCTACGCCAGCAATGGTCTGAGCGAGCTGTTCAACAGCCAATCGAAGGCCTGGCAATACGCGGCACCGATCACCATGCCGATCTTCACCGCTGGCGCCATCGCCGGCCAGGTGCAGGAAGCGGAAGCACAGCAGCAGCAAGCCCTGTTCGCCTACCAGAGAAGCATCCAGGAAGCATTCCGCGAAGTCAATGACGCACTCATCAATCAGGAGCGCACACGCGAGCAGCTGCGCGCGCAGAAGCAGCAGGTCAAGGCGCTGGAGCAGTATTCAGCAACCGCCCGGCTGCGCTACGACAACGGCTACACCAGCTACATCGAAGTTCTCGATGCCGAGCGCAGCCTGTTCAACGTTCAGTTGCAGTACACGCAGACGCAGCAAACGCAGTTCCAGGCGATGATCAATCTCTACCTGGCGATGGGCGGCGGCTGGATAGGCGAGGCCGACAAGCTGACCGCCACGCGCAAAGTGCAGTGATCGCCGCTGAACTTCCGGCGCGCCGCGGCTGACGACGGCATCGGCATTGGCATTGGCAATCTGCGGTGCCCTGAACGGCGCGGCAGCGTTTGACCGGCTTCATCGCCGGCGATTTTCCAGCAAGGAAGTTTCTCAGAGACAACCAAAGGAGAAGACAATGAGCCAGAAGCAAAAACCGGGCACGCCAGCCCCGGTCGAGGAAAACATCAATCCGGACATGCCGCCAGAAGCAGAGATCGGCGCGATGCCCGAGGTGATCGTTAGCGCAGAAGGAACTGGAAAGGCCAAGAAAGCGCAGAAGAAATTGTCCAATAAGGCCTACCTCAAGGCCCTCGAGAAACTCGAGGCGGAACTCGTTCATCTCCAGTCCTGGGTCATCAGAGAGGGTCTCAAAGTCATCCTGGTCTTCGAAGGCCGCGATGCCGCCGGCAAGGGCGGAACGATCAAGGCGATCACCGCGCGCGTCAGCCCGCGCATTTTCCGCGTCGTCGCCCTGCCCGCGCCGACCGATCGCCAGAAGAGCCAGATGTACGTCCAGCGCTACATCGAGCACTTCCCGGCGGCCGGCGAAGTGGCCATCTTCGACCGCAGCTGGTACAACCGGATAGGCGTCGAAACGGTGATGGGCTTCGCCACCGAGGATCAGGTGCAGCATTTCCTCAAGATGGCGCCGATGTTCGAGAAGGCAGCGGTCGAGGAAAACGGCATCATCCTGCTCAAGTACTGGCTGGAAGTCGACATGGACGAGCAGGAGCGGCGCCTCGAGGCACGCATCACCGACCCGCGCAAGCAGTGGAAGCTCTCACCGATGGACCTCAAGTCCTTCAGCCGCTGGTACGACTATTCGCGCTCGCGCGACCGAATGTTCAGGGAAACCGATACCCATTGGGCACCCTGGTTCGTCGCCAACTCCAACGACAAGAAGCGCGTTCGCCTGAACATCATCCAGCACATCCTGAGCAGCATCCCCTACGAAGTACCCAAGACTCCCAAGATCAAGCTGCCCGCAAGACAGAAGAAGGGCGACTACAAGGAACCCAAGCTGTCTCTGAAGTACGTTCCGGAAGTCTTTTAGGCGGCGAACCGTGGTGGCAGGGCCTTGCCGCCGACGTGCTTGCGCGGCGGCATGACCCGGCTTCTGGTGGCAAGATGATTTTTCTATTGACAACAGCGATTGGAGAGATCGGAACGATGGGCAAGAAAAAGAAGGCACAAAAGAAAGACAAAATCCTGGGCAACATCAGTCCCGACATGCCCTTGGCAGCATTGAACGGCGACGCGGCCGAAACGGCCGCGGCCTCGACGCACAAAAAGTTGTCGAACAAGGCCTACCTGAAGGAGCTCGAAAAGCTCGAAGCCGAGTTGGTGCACCTCCAGGAATGGGTGATCAAGAAAGGCCTCAAGGTGGTCATCGTTTTTGAAGGCCGTGACGGCGCCGGCAAGGGCGGCACGATCAAGGCCATCACCGGCCGCGTCAGCCCGCGCGTTTTCCGGGTCGTCGCGCTACCCGCGCCAACGGAGCGCGAGAAGACGCAGATGTATGTGCAGCGCTACCTGCCGCACTTGCCGGCAGCCGGCGAAGTGGTCATCTTCGACCGCAGCTGGTACAACCGCGCCGGCGTCGAACGCGTCAT
>NZ_JAZKTZ010000026.1:0-20465 GCF_036625345.1 Candidatus Accumulibacter meliphilus
TCGACAATTATCTGGCGGGCGAGGCGGGGCAGGCCGGTGGTGAAGAGTACCAGATGGCGCACATCCTGCTGCGTGCCCCCGAGTCGGCAAGCCCGGAGCAGATTCAACAGCTACGCGCAAAGAGCGATCAGATCGTTGAGCGGCTGCGCCAAGGCGAGAACTTCGCCCAACTGGCTGCTGCTTATTCGGATGCGCCGGATGGTCTGCGTGGCGGCGATCTTGGCTGGCGTTCACTCAATCGCCTGCCGACGATGTTTGCCGAAGTGGCCGCGAAGCTCCAGGTGGGCGAGGTGTCGCCGGTCATGCGCAGCTCGAACGGCTTTCATCTGGTCAAGTTGCTCGGCAAGCGGGGCGGTGGTGCCTTGCCGGCCGTTCAGCAGACGCGCGCCCGGCACATTCTGATCAAGGTCAACGAAGTGGTCTCGGAACCGGAGGCCAGACATACCGTGGAAACCCTGCACCAGCGCATCAAGCACGGCGAGAACTTTGCCGATCTGGCCAGGCTTTTCTCGCAGGACGGCTCGGCGTCGAAAGGTGGGGATCTTGGCTGGATCTACGCCGGTGATACGGTACCGGAGTTCGAGGGGGCGATGAATCAACTGGCTCCTGGCCAGCTCAGTGAGCCGGTGAAATCGCCTTTTGGTTTCCATTTGATCGAGGTCACCGAGCGTCGCGTCCAGGATGTGTCGAGTGATCGTCAGCGCACTGCGGCACGGCAGGTGCTACGCGAGCGCAAGCGGGATGAGGCCTATCAGGACTGGCTGCGCCAGATGCGAGACCGCGCCTACGTGGAGCTTCGCCTGGAGGAAAGATGAGCGCCATGTCGTGCCCGCCGGTGATTGCCGTCACCAGTGGCGAACCGGCCGGCATCGGTCCCGAGATCTGTCTACGCCTCGCCGATTGCTCGCTGGACGCTCGCTTTGCGGCGCGAATCGTTGTTCTGGCGGATCGCTCGCTGCTCGCCGAGCGGGCGGCGGCATTGCACTTTCCCTGCACACTGCGTGAGTGGCAAGCGGCCCGGTCGCCACAGGTCGGCACCCTGGACGTTCTGCATCTGCCGCTAGCTGCCGCGGTCAGGCCCGGTCAACTTGATGCGGCCAATTCCCCTTACGTGCTGGCGCTGCTGGACCGGGCCCTGGACGGCTGCCAGAGCGGTGAGTTTGCGGCCATGGTCACCGCGCCGGTGCACAAGGGCATCATCAATGATGCCGGGATTCCCTTCAGCGGGCACACCGAGTATCTGGCGGAAAAGACGGCAACGCCACGTGTGGTGATGATGCTCGCTGGTGGCGGTTTGCGGGTGGCCCTGGTGACCACGCATCTGCCGCTGCGGGACGTGCCGGCGGCGGTTACCCAAGGCGCTGTCGAGGAAACCCTGCGCATTCTGCATCGCGAGATGGCGGCGAAGTACGGGATTGCCCGCCCACGCATTCTGGTTGCCGGTCTCAATCCACATGCTGGCGAGGGAGGCTACCTGGGCCGTGAAGAGATCGAAGTGATCACGCCGGTCCTCGAGCGCCTGCGTGCCGAAGGCATGACCCTGCTCGGGCCGTTGCCAGCCGATACGATGTTCTCTCCGCCGCTCCTCGAACGCGGCGACTGCGTTCTCGCCATGTACCATGATCAGGGTCTCACGGCGCTCAAGTACGCGAGTTTTGGCCAGGGCATCAACGTCACGCTGGGCCTGCCGATCATTCGCACCTCGGTTGACCATGGCACAGCGCTGGAACTGGCGGGCAGCGGACGAGCCGATCCCGGCAGCTTGCTGGTGGCCATCGAGCAGGCCATCGAGATGGTGGCTAGGGCGGCTCCGGTGGCTCCGCTCGCTCGACCCGGCGGCAGCAAGCAAGTGAGCGCATGAGGACGCATGTCGCGCGCAAGCGCTTTGGCCAGAATTTCCTGGTCGATCAACAGGTCATCGCGGCGATCATCGACCAGCTGGCGGTGCAGCGTGACGAGACGGTGGTCGAGATTGGCCCGGGGCTGGCCGCCCTGACCGCGCCCCTGTCGCGACGGCTTGATCACCTGCACGTCGTCGAGATCGATCGCGACATTGTTGCCCGGCTTGCGAAAAGCTATCCGACCGAGCAACTGACGGTGCACGCGGGCGATGCGCTGGTTTTCGATTTTGGCCGCCTGGCCAGCGCCGCTGGTGGCCAGCTGCGCATTGTCGGCAATCTGCCGTACAACATCTCGACGCCGCTGCTCTTTCATCTTGCTGGCTATGGTACTTGCGTGCGCGACATGCATTTCATGCTGCAAAGGGAAGTCGTCGAGCGCATGGTCGCCGAGCCGGGAAGTGGCGACGTCGGCCGGCTGACGGTGATGCTGCAATACCGTTTCGTCGTCGAGCGCCTGCTCGACGTGCCGCCAGAGGCTTTCGATCCGGCGCCCAAGGTGCACTCGGCGCTGGTGCGCCTGATTCCGCGTCCCCCGGAAGCCTTGTCGGTGGTGAACGAAGCGCACTTCGCTGCGCTGGTCGCCGCTGCTTTCAGGCAGCGCCGCAAAATGCTGCGCAACAGCCTCAGGGGCATGCTTGACGAGGATCAGCTGGCGGCGCTTGGCGTTTCGCCGACCTGCCGGGCAGAGGAACTGTCGGTTGCCGACTATGTTCGCCTGGCCAACACCTTGACATGAAAACGGCGTACCGAGACTGGCTACGCCGTGCGCTCGGTTTGCTCGCCGTTCAGCCGCTTTTCTTGACCGCACAGGTATTGGCTCCGAGCAGCGAGTAGGCTGGACAGACGCCGAACAGACCGGTCAGCAGCGGTACCACACCGATCCAGCCCCAGGCGCCGACGACGCCCAGAGCAGCCATCGAGACGAGCGCGATACCGACGACGATACGCAGGATTTTGTCGATTCCACCGACGTTTGTTTTCATGATTGGCTCCGTTAACCGTGTTGAGTGAAGGCGACAGCGTACGTCGCGGCGGCCTAGCTGTATGTAACTGCAGTCACAGAGGCAAGCGGAGACAAAGGATAGGGAGTCCAGGGGCCGCGCGGCAAAGAGCGTGCGGCCTGGCAAGCACGCACGCGGCCAGACGCTGTCAGCGAGAGCCGTCGGCCAGTTGCTGCAGCCCGCTCGGGTCGATCACCGTAATCTGTTCACGACCCAGCCTGACCAGTCCCTGTAGGGCGAAGCCCTTGAGCAAACGGCTGATCATCTCGCGGACGCTGCCGAGTTCCTCCGCCAGTGCCTGGTGGGTGGCATGGATAGTGTCACCCTTGGCGAGGAGCAGTTTTGCCAGGCGTTGATCGAGGCGGTGGAAAGCGACTTCTTCGACCAGTTGCATCAGTTCGGCGATGCGTTCGGCAAACAGGTGGAAGACGAAGCTGCGGAAGCTCGCATGTTCGGCGAGTAGTTTTTCGAAAGTCGCGATCGGCAAGAGGAGTAGCGACAGGGGGGTTTCAGCAATGCCACGCGCCGAATACGGCGTGTGACCGAGCAGGCAACTCGAGCTGATGATGCACGAGCCGCCCGGTTCGACGCGGTAGAGCAGCATTTCGCGACCGCCGGCGGTACTTTTCACGACCTTGATCGTGCCCGCGAGAAGCAGCGGGAAACCCATACAGTCCTGCCGCTCGCTGAACAGTTGCGTGCCGGCGGGCAGGTCGCGCTGAGTCATTTGCTGGCCGAGGGCCGCCAGTTGTTCGGCCGCTAGCGAACGCAGGCTTGGATAGAGCGCGAGCAGGGATGGCGGCAGGCTGCCCGCTGGCGTGCCAGGCATCAGTCGGCCCAGTCAGCCAGTTCCGCAGTCACCGGTGCGTGGTCCGATGGCCGCTCGAGCTTGCGTACTTCGCGGCTGATGCCGGCCAGCGTGCAGCGCTCGGCGAGTGCGTTCGAGAGGAGGACGTGGTCAATGCGCAGGCCGCGGTTCTTCTGAAAGCCGAGCATTCGGTAGTCCCACCACGAAAAACTCTTCTCCGGCTGCTCGAAAAGGCGAAAACTGTCCTCCAGGCCAAGGCCGAGGAGGCGCTGGAAAGCGGCTCGCTCGGGTTCGGAGCACAGGATCTGTCCGGCCCAGGCCGCCGGGTCGTGCACGTCGCGGTCGTCGGGGGCGATGTTGAAGTCACCGGCCAGGACCAGACGTGGGTTGTCGGCCAGTTGAGCGCCTATCCAGTTGACCAGCGCCTCCAGCCAGGCGAGCTTGTAGGCGTACTTGTCGCTGCCCACCGCCTGGCCATTCGGCACGTAGGCGCAGACGACACGAATCCCGTTCACGCTTGCCGCCAGCAGGCGCTTCTGGGGATCCGCGTAAAGGGGGTTGCCACAAACGATATCTGTCGGCGCGTCGCGGCTCAGCAGAGCAACGCCGTTGTAGGTTTTTTGTCCGGAGAAGGCGACGTGATAACCGGCGGCCGCGAGCTCCTGCGCCGGGAAAAAAGGGTCGTCGAGCTTGGTTTCCTGCAGGCAGACGACATCGGGTTGCCGCGCCGCCAACCAGTCGAGCAGCTGCGGCAGGCGGACCTTGAGTGAATTGACGTTCCAGCTGGCGATTTTCATTGGCTGGGCGCAGCGGCAGGTTTGAAGCCGTAGGGCGCGCTGACCGGATAGCCAGCGAAGTCGAGCAGCTCGTTCCATTTGGGGGGCGCAAAGCCGGTCGCATGCTGCCGACCGACACTGATGCTGGGCAGTACGGCGTCGCCGCCCAATTGGCGGCCAAGCGCTGTCAGCTCTTCCTGGCTGGTGAGCAGCTTTTCCGAGAAGGGAACGCCACGGCCATTGAGCAGTGCGCGTGCTTGCTCGCAGGCGCCACAGTCGGCGCTGGTAAACAGGGTCACCGGAAATTTTTCGCTCGCCTGGCGAATGGTGTAGGGCATTTGCTGCTGTTCGGCGGCGATGCTGGGTCCTTCAGTGACGGTCACGTCGCGCGTTCCCGGTGGCGGGGGCCGGTCGGAGATCACCGTGATGCCGCTGCGCGGGTCCTCCCAGCGGTAAGTGGTTTGTGCGCTGACGGCGGTCGCGGCAAGCAATGCCGTGGCGATGCAGGCGAAACGCAGGGCGCTTGTCGTGTCCATGGCTGAGTTTCCTTTGCTGGCAAAGTCGCGCACGCGACTCACGAAACTCCCTTCTCCCCGTGCCGGAGAAGGGTCGGGGAAGAGGGGGACGGTCGTGGCTTTCATGATGTGGAGAGCATCGACATGGCATGACCGTTACACGCCAACCATGCCGCTGTGCCTGAGCAGCGCGTCGACTTGCGGCTCGCGACCGCGGAAGGCGCGGAAGTTTTCGATCGCCGGACGACTGCCGCCGACCGACAGAATGGTGTTCAGGAAGCGTTGGCCGGTGTCTTGGTCGAAGGGGTCGCCGGCCTCTTCGAAAGCGCCGTAGCAGTCGGCCGAAAGGACCTCCGCCCACTTGTAGCTGTAGTAGCCGGCACCATAACCACCGGCAAAGATGTGCGCGAAACTGTTCGGGAAGCGATGCCACGCGGGCGGCACGAGAACCGCAACTTCGCGACGCACGTCGCCGAGCAGGTCGAGGACGCTGCGCTCGTCAGCCGGGTCGTAGTCGCTGTGCAGCAGCAGGTCGAACAGCGAAAACTCGATCTGGCGAAGCGTTTGCATACCGCTCTGAAAGTTCTTGGCGGCCAGCATCTTGTCGAACAGCGCGCGCGGCAGCGGCTGGCCAGTGTCGACATGGCTGCTCATCCCCTGCACGACGCTCCACTCCCAGCAGTAGTTTTCCATGAACTGCGACGGCAGTTCGACGGCGTCCCACTCGACGCCGTGGATGCCGGCGACCGCCAGTTCATCGACGCGGGTCAGCAAGTGGTGCAGGCCGTGACCCGTCTCGTGGAAAAGGGTGATCACGTCGTCGTGCGTGAACAGGGCCGGCCGTGCCTGGCCATTCTTGCTGCCGATCGGCCGCGAGAAGTTGCAGTTGAGATAGGCCACCGGTTTTTGGATGTTGTCGCTCGCCACTGATCCCGGCGGTCGTCGGCGGCGAGTGATTGCTTCGTCCATCCAGGCGCCGCCACGTTTCGTTTCGCGGGCGTAAAGGTCGAGGTAGAACTGGCCAAGGAGTTCGCCGGCCGGCGTTTCGATGCGGAAAAAGCGGACGTCCTGGTGCCAGAGCGCTGCGCTGTCAGGCTTCAGGCAGACGCCAAACAGCGTTTCGATGACTTTGAAGAGACCGCTGAGGACTTTCTCTTCGGTGAAATACTGCTTTACTTCCTGCTCCGAGAAGGCGTAGCGCTTCTGCAAGAGCTTTTCGGAAACGTAGCCAATATCCCAGGCTTCCATGCTTTCGAGTTGCAGCTCGCGACGCGCGAAGGCGCGCAGCTCGGCGATATCCCGTTCGGCAAAAGGCCGGGCCTTGACCGCCATCTCGCGCAGGAAGTCGAGGACCTGTGGCACCGACACGGCCATTTTCGGTACCAGCGAGACTTCGGCGAAGTTGGCGTAGCCAAGCATTTGCGCTTCTTCGCGGCGCAGGCGGAGGATCTGGCTGATCAGCGGCGTATTGTCGAGCTCGGCAGGCCCGAATTCGGCGGCGCGGGTGGTGTAGGCACGGTACATCTGTGCGCGCAGGCGGCGACTGTCGGCGTATTGCATTACCGGCAAGTAGGAGGGCATGTGCAGAGTGAACTTCCAGCCGCTCTGAGCGTCTTTCTCGGCCGCCTCGCGCGCCGCCTGGCGAGTGTCTTCGGGCAGGCCGGCAAGTTCGGCCTCGTCGCTTACCCACTCGGCAAAGGCGTTGGTGGCGTCGAGCAGGTTTTCCGAGAACTTGGCCGAGAGCTGCGAGAGTTCCTCGGAAATCGCCTGGAAGCGTGGCTTCTGATCGTCCTGCAGCTGCGCACCGGCAAGTCGGAAATCACGAATCTCGTTGTCGATGATGCGCTGCTGCACCGGCGAAAGGCGTGCGTATTCAGCACTCTCGGCGATTGCCTGGTAGGCGGCGAAGAGCTTTAGGTTCTGGCCGAACTCGGCGTAGAAGCGTGACACTTCAGGCAGCATGCGGTTATACGCCGCGCGCCATTCGGGGACGTCATTGACCGCGTGCAGATGGCCGACAATTCCCCAGGCGCGCGACAGCGGTTCGAGGCCGTCGGTCAGGGCGGCGGCAAAGTCGTTCCAGGTCGTCGCGGCGCCTGGCGACGTCAGCCGCACAATCAGCGCCCGGCAGTCATCGAGCAGCTGGCTGATCGCCGGCTGCACGTCGCTCGGCGCGATGGCGTCGAAGCGCGGCAGGCCGGACAGGTCAAGAAGAGGGTTGTCGGACGGGGTGGTGGCAGTCATCAAGGGTTCCGTGGGTGCAGGGGAGGGTGCTCGCCGAGCGCAGAGCGCTTGTTCCGGGCAGGGCTAGCGTCTGGCTGTCTGGCTGTCCGGATGGTCGCTGGCAGCTCGCTGTTCTACAAGGTCGCGATAGGCGTGCCAGGAGGCGTGCCCGATCAAGGGCATGAGCACGATCAAGCCAAAAAACAGCGTGCCGATGCCAAGCACGGTCAGCGTTGCAACCAGTGTCGCCCAGAAGACCATCAAGCGTATGTTGGCATCGACGGCACTCAGGCTGGTGCGCATGGCGACGATGAAGTCCACCTGGCGATCGAGCAGCAGCGGCACCGAGACGACGGTGATGGCGAAGACCAGTAAAGCCAGACTGCCACCGCTCATCAACCAGATGATCATCAGATCGCGATTTTCCGGCAGCTTGGGCATCTCGGCCAGCAAGATCAGCAGGTCAGGCGGGATATGTGGTGCCAGGACCAGGAAGAGCAGCGTCGAAACGCGTTCCCAGCACAGTCCGATGATGGCCAGGAGCAGCCCGAGCTTGATCAGTTCGCGGGCGTTGCGGCGGCCACCCGCCAGCGATTCGAGAAAAGTCGAAGACTGGCCGGCCTGGCGGCGGCGGCTGATCTCGTACAGTCCGCCGCAGAGCATCGGCGCAATGAGCAGGAAGCCGGAAGTGGCGGCAATGAAGAGGTGGCCTTGCCGCCAGGCAAAGATGGTGATCAGGTCGCCAAAGATGGCGAACAGAAGGCCATACGAGAGGCTGGCGATGGGATTGGCGCGCATGTCGCGCCAGCCCGCGGCCAACCATACCAGGGGCTGGCCGACGGCGACGCTGCGAACCTTCAGCGGTGCTTGGCGCCGCTCGGATGACGTGGCTTCTAGACCCATGCGGTCTCCTTGCTGACGGGGCGTCGGCCGAATGTCATGCGCCGCGCCTGCGCGGCGGTCACTGGACAGGCTTCTCTCCGGTGAGGCACTGCAAGGCCTCGGCGTACTTGGCACGCGTTCCGGCGATCACCGCCAGTGGCAAGCTTGGGCCGGGTGCCTGCTTGTTCCAGGGCAGTGTTTCCAGATAGTCGCGGATGTACTGCTTGTCGTAGGAGGGCGGATTGCTGCCCTCGCGGTAGTCATCGGCTGGCCAGAAGCGTGACGAGTCCGGAGTCAGTACTTCGTCGATCAGGTGTAGCGTGCCGGCAGCATCGAGGCCGAACTCGAATTTGGTGTCGGCAATGATGATGCCGCGCGTAGCAGCATGCTCGGCGGCGGCGGTGTAAAGTGCGATCGCCACGGCGCGTGTCTGCGTGGCAATCTCGGCGCCGCTCTTGCCGGCGACGGCAAGGAGGTCGGCGAGCGCGCTCGCACAGTCGGCTTGCGCGCGCTCGAACGACACGTTCTCGTCATGATCGCCGATGGCGGCTTTCGTCGCCGGCGTGAAGATCGGCTCCGGCAAGCGGCTGGCGAGGCACAGCCCCGGCGGCAGCGGGATGCCGCAGACGGCCCCAGTGGCCTGGTAATCCTTCCACCCCGAACCGATCAGATAACCGCGCACGACGGCCTCGATCGGTAGTGGCCGCAAGCGCTTGACGACCAGTGAGCGGCCACGGACCTGGGCGCGCTCGTCGTCCGCGACCACGCTTTCCGGGTCGATCCCGGTCATCTGGTTGGGGACGATGGCCGCAAGTTTTTCAAACCAGAAGCAGGCCAGCTGGGTGAGCAGTCGGCCCTTGCCGGGAATCGGGTCGGGCAGGATGACGTCGAAGGCCGAGAGGCGATCGCTGGTGACGATCAGCAGCTTGTCGTCGCCGACGGCGTAAATGTCGCGCACCTTGCCGCGGCCTAGCAGGGGCAGGCTCTTGATCGTCGATTCAAAGAGGGCATCGGTCACGTTGCTGATCCGGTTAGGAAATGGGTCGTCGCCAGTGCGAAAGTCGAGCGTTGGGATTATAGGACACATCCTGGCTGCCACGAGCGCGGCGTCGGTCCGCCGCGTTTCGCCAACCGGAACGGCCCGGGCGATTTCCGTGACGGGTTCTGCGGCACGCCTTCCGCTCAGGCCGCGGGACCCTTCTTTTCGCCGACGCGAACAATCTTCATCGTATTGGTGCCGCCGCTATTGCCCATCGGCTCACCGGCTGTGATGACGATGAAGTCTCCCTTTTCGACCACGCCCTCCTTGATCAACTGTTGCTCCGCCGCGTCGAGCAGTTCATCGCGGGAGCTTGGCTGATGGCTCATGTGTACCGGGGAAACGGCCCGATAGAGACTCATCTTGGTTACCGCCTCAGCCCGCGGCGTCAGCGCGTAGATCGGCACACCACAGTTCAGGCGGCTCATCCAGAGAGCCGTCGAACCGGAATCGGTGAGCGCGGCGATGGCCTTGACCTTGAGGTGGTGAGCCGCCCAGATGGCGGCCAGCGAAATCGTTTGGTCGATGCGCGTGAAAACTCGATTGAGGAACTCACGCTCGAGAGTCACTTCCGAGGATTTTTCGGCCTCCAGGCAGATTCGCGCCATCGCTTCAACAGTCTCCACCGGATACCTGCCGGCAGCGGTTTCAGCCGAGAGCATCACCGCGTCGGTGCCGTCGAGAACGGCGTTGGCGACGTCAGAGACTTCGGCACGGGTCGGGTTCGGCGAGACAATCATCGACTCCATCATCTGCGTAGCGGTAATCACCAGCTTGTTGTTCTCGCGTGCCATGTGGATCATGCGCTTCTGCAGCGCAGGTACGGCGGCGTCGCCGACTTCGACAGCGAGGTCGCCGCGGGCGACCATGATCCCGTCCGAAGCGGCGATGATCTCGGCGAGTGCGGCCACGGCTTCGAGGCGTTCGATCTTGGCAATGGTCTGCGCATGTCCGTTCGCGGCATGGATCAGTTGCTTGGCCATGTACATGTCGGCCGCACTCTTGGGAAACGAGATGGCTACATAGTCAACGTCGATGGCGGCCGCCGTGCGGATATCCTCCATATCCTTGGCGGTCAGTGCGGGTGCCGAAAGGCCACCTCCCTGCTGGTTGATACCCTTGTTGTCGGACAAGTCGCCGCCATGGCGAACAACCGTGAAAATCTCGGAGCCGAGCACGCGCTGCACGTCAAGCACGATGCGACCGTCATCGAGCAGGAGGACGCTGCCAGGTGAGACGTCGCGCGTCAGGTCTTTGTAGTCGAGGCCGACGCGTTCGGAATTGCCCAACTCGCACTTGGCGTCGAGGATGAAGGGCGCGCCTTGCTCCAGCCGGATCTTGCCCTCGGCGAACTTGCCGACACGGATCTTCGGGCCTTGCAGATCGGCGAGGATGCCTACCGGGCGTCCGACGCGGGCGGCTACTTCGCGAACCAGTTGCGCACGCGCAACATGATCCGCCGGTTTGCCGTGGGAAAAATTGAGGCGCACGACGTCGACGCCGGCGCGGATCATTCGTTCGAGTACATCGGGATCCGACGAGGCCGGACCGAGGGTGGCGACGATCTTGGTATCGCGGGGCATGAGCTTCCTATTATTCTTGTACAGACAGTGGTTTTGTCTGGGGCCTGTTTCAGGGCGCTGACCAGGGGCACGAGCAGGCTTTCCTGCCGCTGCGTGGGACAGCGATGGGCATCATCAGGTTCAACGAGGATTTCTGATCTTGTCGGCGATCGACGGCGACGGCGAAGACGACGGCTGCAGGGTCAGGGCTGCACCGAGCAGATCCATCAAGCGCCGAAGTGGCGCAAAAAACCTGCACTGAAAAAGCACAAGCACAGGAAAGCGTCGATCGAGGAAGCGGGGAAAGAGAAGGGAAGAAAACACGAGGGGCGCCCGAAGGCGCCCCTGAACGGCAGTTTAGCGGGCCATGACCTTGATCATTTCCAGCACCTTGCAGGAATAACCCCACTCGTTGTCGTACCACGAGACGACCTTGACGAAGGTGCCGTCAAGCGCCATGCCGGCATCCGCGTCAAAGACCGAGGTGCAGGTCTCGCCGCGGAAATCGGTGGCCACCACTTTGTCGGTGGTGTAACCGAGAACGCCCTTCATCGGGCCTTCCGAGGCCGCCTTCATCGCTGCGCAGATCTCCTCGTAGGTGGCGTCCTTGTTCAGCTCGACGGTCAGGTCAACGACCGAGACGTCCGATGTCGGCACGCGGAAGGCCATGCCGGTGAGTTTCTTGTTGAGCTCGGGAATGACTTTGCCGACGGCTTTGGCAGCACCGGTCGAGGACGGAATGATGTTCTCGAGGATGCCGCGGCCGCCACGCCAGTCCTTGTTGGACGGACCATCAACGGTTTTCTGGGTCGCGGTTGCCGCATGAACCGTGGTCATCAGGCCACGCTTGATGCCCCAGTTGTCGTTCAACACCTTGGCCACCGGGGCCAGGCAGTTGGTGGTGCAGGAAGCGTTCGAAATGATCGTCTGGCCGGCATAGGTGCTGTCATTGACGCCAAACACGAACATCGGCGTGTCGTCCTTGCTCGGTGCGCTCTGGATGACTTTCTTGGCGCCGGCGGCGATGTGCTTCTGGCACGACTCGGTGGTCAGGAAAAGACCGGTTGCATCAACCACGATGTCCGCACCAACTTCGTCCCACTTCAGCTCGGCCGGATCCTTGACTGCGGTCAGGCGGACTTTCTTGCCATTGACGATCAGCGAATTGCCATCCACCGCAACCGTGCCCTGGAAACGACGATGCACGGAATCATACTTGAGCATGTACGCCAGGTAATCGGGTTCGAGCAGGTCGTTGATACCGACGATTTCGATCTCGTTCGAAAAATCTTGCACAGCAGCGCGAAACACCATCCGTCCGATACGGCCAAAGCCATTGATCCCTACTTTGATGGTCATGAAACGGTCTCCTTGAGAAATTACAACACTGATTTCACGGTCGTGACCACATTGGTCACCGTGAAACCGAAAAAGTCGAACACCTGGCCTGCGGGTGCCGACTCTCCAAAACGATCGATGCCGATAACGGCGCCGTCAAGTCCGACGTACTTGCGCCAGAAATTGCTCACGCCCGCTTCGATGGCCACGCGCGGTAGCGCGCGCGGCAAAACTGCTTCCTGGTACGCCCGGTCCTGGCGGTCGAAGACCTCGGCGCAAGGCATCGAGACGACGCGCACGGCGACGCCCTCGTCGGCGAGCGCCTGGCGTGCGTCGAGTGCCAGCTTGATCTCCGAGCCGGTGGCGATCAGTAGCGCCTGCGGGTTCGCGCAGTCTGCCAGAACATAAGCGCCACGGCGAATCATGTCGGGCGCGATGCCGGTGCTGAGCGTCGGCAGATTCTGCCGCGAGAGCGCCAGAACTGTCGGGCCGTCAGCACGTTCGAGAGCGGCGATCCAGGCGACCATCGTTTCGCTGGCGTCGGCCGGGCGCCAGACGTCAAGGTTGGGGATCAGGCGTAAACTGGCGATGTGCTCGACCGGCTGGTGGGTCGGGCCATCTTCGCCGAGGCCGATCGAATCGTGCGTGTAGACCATGATCTGGCGCAGCTTCATCAGCGCCGCCATGCGGATCGCGTTGCGCGCGTAGTCCGAGAAGACCAGGAAGGTCGCGGTGTACGGGATCAGGCCGCCGTGCAGGGCGAGGCCGTTGGCGATTGCGGTCATGCCGAATTCACGCACCCCGTAATAGAGGTAGTTGCCGCCCCGGGTTCGGCTGATGCCCTGCGAGCCTTTCCACAGCGTCAGGTTCGAGCCGGCAAGGTCGGCCGAACCGCCAAGCAGTTCGGGTAGCTGCGGCGCGAAGGCACTGATCGCGTTCTGCGACGCCTTGCGGGTGGCGATGTTTTCGGCCTTGGCCGCGACCTCGGCCAAGGCTTGTGCGCAGCAGATGTTCCAGTCGGCCGGTAGCTCGCCGCGCATGCGGCGCAAAAACTCGGCGGCCAATTCCGGGAAAGCGGCCTGATAGGCCGCAAAGCTCGCCTGCCAGTTGTTCTCGAAGGCCTGGCCGCGGACGCGGCCGTCCCAGCTCTCATAGACGGCTGCGGGGACTGCGAAGGGCGCGTGTTGCCAGCCGAGATGTGCGCGCGTGGCGGCGATCTCCGCGCTGCCGAGCGGCGCGCCATGAACGTCGTGGCTACCCACCTTGTTTGGCGAACCTTCGCCAATGCGTGTCTTGCAGCAGATCAGCGTCGGGCGCTCGCGCTCGGCGCGTGCCGCGAGCAGTGCCTGGTCGACGGCGTCGCTGTCGTGTCCGTCGACGGCGGCGATGACCTGCCAGCCGTAAGCGGCGAAGCGTTGCGGGGTGTCGTCGGTAAACCAGCCTTCGACATGGCCGTCGATGGAGATGCCGTTGTCGTCGTAGAGGGCGATCAGCTTGCCCAGTCCGAGGGTGCCTGCCAGCGAGCAGGCTTCGTGTGAAACGCCCTCCATCAGGCAACCGTCACCAAGGAATACGTAGGTCGAGTGGTCGACGATGGCGTGACCGGGACGATTGAAATCGGCGGCCAGAACCTTCTCCGCAATGGCCATGCCGACGGCGTTGGCGAGACCCTGGCCGAGCGGCCCGGTTGTTGTTTCCACTCCGGGGGTATGACCCACTTCCGGGTGTCCGGGCGTCTTCGAGCGAAACTGACGGAAGTTCTTCAGGTCGTCAATGGAGACGTCGTAGCCGGTGAGATGCAGCAACACGTAGAGCAGCATTGAGCCGTGACCGTTGGAAAGGACGAAACGGTCGCGGTCTGGCCAGTGGGGATTGCCCGGGTTGTGTCGCAGGTGGCGACGCCAGAGTACTTCGGCTATTTCAGCCATTCCCATGGGCATGCCAGGGTGGCCGGAGTTGGCTTGCTGCACCGCATCCATGGCAAGTGCACGGATGACGTTGGTCAGGTCGCTGGATGCAAGAGGCACGATAATTAACCGATCAGGAGTGGGGCGATGGGTAGCATGGGCAAATTATCCGCCAAAACAGCGGGCATTGCCACCTCCCCTTGTGACGCAGCGCGAGGAGGGGTCTGCTTGTCACTACAGATAGGCATTGCTCTTACGCTGCTCTCTTTTGAATAGTAAAAGCTAACCATAAACAGAAAAAAGTTTAACTTTTAATTATCTATTGCGCCGCCTACACTGGCCAGCATTGAACGACGCCAGGCGACCCGAATGCACAACCCGCCGGCCGAACGCCCCATGAGCAGCAGCCTCCTTTTCCGCGCGGCGCGGCGGCAAACGGTCAAGCGGCAGGCGCTCATTTTCGACGTTGACGGGGCACTCGCCGAGACGGAACGCGACGCTCACCGCCTGGCCTTCAACCGCGCCTTTGCGCAGTTTGGCCCGGGCTGGGAGTGGTCGGTCGTCACCTGCGGCAAGTTGCCCTTCACCATTACTCGACACGGAGACAAGCATGGACCAATCGAATCGTTACGCCGACCTCAGCCTCAGGGAAGACGAGCTGATCAGTGGCGGCAAGCATATCCTGGTGGCTTACAAGATGAAGCCCAAGGCCGGTTACGACTATCTGCAGGCGGCTGCACATTTCGCCGCCGAGTCGTCCACCGGCACCAACGTCGAGGTGTGTACCACCGACGATTTCACCCGCGGTGTCGATGCCCTGGTCTACCTGATCGACGAAGCCAGCGAAGAGATGCGCATCGCCTATCCGGTCGACCTTTTCGATCGCAACGTCACCGACGGACGGATGATGATCGTTTCCTTCCTGACCCTGGTGATCGGCAACAATCAGGGCATGGGTGACATCGAGCACGCCAAGATTTATGACTTCTACGTGCCCGACCGCGCGCTGCAGTTGTTCGACGGTCCGGCCAAGGACATTTCCGACATGTGGCGGATTCTCGGTCGCCCGCTCAAGGACGGTGGCTACATTGCCGGGACGATCATCAAGCCCAAGCTAGGGCTGCGCCCCGAACCCTTCGCCAAGGCAGCCTACCAGTTCTGGCTCGGCGGTGACTTCATCAAGAACGACGAGCCGCAGGGCAACCAGGTGTTCGCGCCGATGAAGAAAGTCATGCCGCTGGTCGCTGACGCGATGAAGCGGGCGCAGGACGAGACCGGGCAGGCGAAACTGTTCTCGGCCAACATCACCGCCGACGATCACTACGAAATGTGCGCCCGTGCCGACTACATCCTCGAAACTTTCGGGCCCGACGCCGACAAGGTCGCGTTCCTGGTTGACGGCTATGTCGGCGGTCCGGGCATGGTCACCACCGCTCGCCGCCAGTACCCCAACCAGTACCTGCATTACCACCGCGCCGGGCACGGCGCGGTCACCTCGCCAAGCTCAAAGCGCGGCTACGATGCCTACGTGCTGGCCAAGATGGCACGTCTGCAGGGTGCCTCGGGAATTCACGTCGGCACCATGGGCTACGGCAAGATGGAAGGCACGGCCGACGACCGGGCGATCGCCTACATCATCGAACGCGACGAATATCAGGGCCCGGCCTATTTCCAGAAGTGGTATGGCATGAAGCCGACGACGCCAATCATCTCCGGCGGCATGAACGCCCTGCGCCTGCCCGGCTTCTTCGCCAACCTCGGCCACGGCAACGTCATCAACACCTCGGGGGGCGGTTCCTACGGCCACATCGACAGCCCCGCCGCCGGCGCGATTTCACTGCGCCAGGCCTACGAGTGCTGGCAAGCCGGCGCCGACCCGATCGAATGGGCTCGCGAGCACCAGGAATTTGCGCGTGCTTTTGCGTCCTTCCCGGGCGACGCCGATACTCTCTATCCCGGCTGGCGCGACAAACTCGCCGCCCATCGCTAATGTAGAAATCGCGCGCCGCGGGCAGGCTTCCTGAAAGTCTGCATGGGAATGGCGAATGGGGAATGGGAAGCAAGGAATGGGAAGCAAGGAATGCGGGATGCGGAATGCGGCGCCACACCAGCCCGCACGTCATTGCGAGGAGGCGCAGCCGACGCGGCAATCCAGTTCCATCGTCTCACTTTCTCGCCGCATTGACCCATTGGCAACGCGAAAAGCCATACCTCTGGATTGCCGCGTCGGCTTCGCCTCCTCGCAATGACGGTGAGTGGGGAAAGGGGGGAGCGGTTGCCGAAAAGTCTCATCAAGAATGCAGCAGACACAAGCAGGTGCGGCGGGCAGGGCGGGGACTAAGGTGGCTGCATTTGCGGACCCGTCGCTCATCAACTCACCGCCGGCCGGCCGACCGACCGATTTCAGAACAGCGATAGCCACAGGAACAGGAACAGGCCATGACCGACAAGGAGCAGTTCAAGGTTCGCGACGAGCCTTTCTATCAACCGCAGGGCAGGGAAGTCGCACTCTACGAAGCGGCTTACGCGGCGCGTCTGCCGGTGATGGTCAAGGGGCCGACCGGTTGCGGCAAATCGCGTTTCATCGAATACATGGCCTGGAAGCTCGAACGGCCGTTGATCACCGTCGCCTGCAACGAAGACATGACCGCGTCCGACCTGGTCGGGCGCTACCTGCTCGAAGCCAACGGCACGCGCTGGCTCGACGGACCGCTGACCACCGCGGCGCGCATTGGTGCCATCTGCTATCTCGACGAAGTCGTCGAAGCGCGCCAGGACACGACGGTCGTCATCCACCCCCTGACCGACCATCGGCGCACCCTGCCGCTCGACAAGAAGGGCGAGTTGCTGCGCGCGCATGCCGACTTTCAGCTGGTGATCTCCTACAACCCCGGCTACCAGAGCCTGATGAAGGACCTCAAGCAGTCGACCAAGCAGCGTTTCACTGC
This sequence comes from Candidatus Accumulibacter meliphilus, assembly GCF_036625345.1. Lineage (NCBI taxonomy): Bacteria > Pseudomonadati > Pseudomonadota > Betaproteobacteria > Candidatus Accumulibacter > Candidatus Accumulibacter meliphilus. Next base: position 16,901 of record NZ_JAZKTZ010000026.1, read on the forward strand.
TTTCGAGTTCGACTACCCCGATGCGGCGCTGGAGATCGCCATCCTGGCCAGCGAAAGCGGTATCGACGCAGCGACCGCTGCGCAGCTGGTAAGTATCGGCGCCGCGGCAAGGCGCCTCAAGGGGCACGGCCTCGACGAAGGGGTTTCAACGCGCCTGTTGGTCTATGCTGCAACCCTGATCAAGGGCGGTGTCGCTCCCGTCGATGCCTGTCGCATGGCGCTGGTGCGCCCGATCACCGACGATCGCGACATTCGCGACACGCTGGACCACGCGATCGACGCCACTTTCACCTGAGTGCGCTTGCCGAGTAGAGGTTCAGGCAATGACCCCTCCCGACGATACCGCCGCCCCTTCCTGGGACGAGCGCCTGCGCGGCTACCGCGAGCAGCTCGCCTGCGGCTTCCCGCAGGTCGGCGAAGTCTTCGAAGACTGCATGCGCGAAGCGCTGGCCGTCCTCTCGGCCGAAGGCGTCGCCGGCTATCTCGATACGGCGCGCTTCCTCGGCGGCATGGGCCGCGGCGTCGAGCCGCTACTGGCATTCCTCGAGGAGTGGCCGCCGATTGCCAAGCTGGTCGGCGAAGCGGCCTTGCCGGCGGTTACCGCCAGCATGCATGCGCTCTGGAAATCACCGAATGCCAAGGCAATAACCCCCTTCCTGCAGAGCCTGGCCGCCGTCGCCCGGCGGCTGCCGTCGCGCCAGCAGCTGCAGCGCTACCTGGACCTGACGCAGGAGTTCACCGCGCGCACCACAGGTTCGATCCACGGCATTCATCAAACTTTCGCCAGCCCCGGCCTGCCCGATTTCCTTGCGCAGGCCCCGACCCTGCTCAATCAGTTGTCGATCTCCGGGCTGCGCAACTGGGTCGATTACGGCATCCGCAACTACCCGAATCATCCCGAGCGGCAACGCGACTACTTCAGCCTCAAGTCGGCGGACAGCCGCGCCGTGCTGCAGCGCGAGCGCCGCGGCACGCTGCTGGTCGACAAGGAGCGCCTGCTCGACCTCTACCTGCGCGGGCTGTGGGGCGACAGCACGCAACTGGTGCCGTATCCGGCCGATCCCGACGAACCGCAGCAGCGACCGCTGCCGTATTACGACGCTTCGGGCATCCGCCTGCCGGACGTCCTTGACGATGCGCACGGCGTTTCCGGCATCGACCGCTACCGCGCAACCCTGGCCCACATTGCCGGCCATCGCCGCTGGAGCACGCCGATGTTCGCCGACAACTGCAGCCCGATGCAGCGCCTGGCGATCGAGGTTTTCGAAGACAGCCGCATCGAGACGCTGGTCATGCGCGCCTACCCCGGCATGCGCCGCATCTTCCTGGCGCTGCACCCGACGCCGCGCGCCGGCGCCTGCGACCCCGAAACCACCTCCTGCCTGCGGCATCGCCTGAGCATGCTCTCGCGCGCGCTGCTCGATGCCGAACATGGCTACCAGGACGCCGAGCTGCTGAAGTTCGTTCGCCACTTCCACGAGACGATGGCCCAGGGCGAATCCGGCAGCGAAGCAATCGCCGAGCTGGCACTGGCCTACATCGCCCGTACCCGTCGCCAGAGCGACCAGCTGGCCAATATCCATTTCGCCGACAGCGAGGTCGGCTATCGCGACGACAACCGCCACCTGTGGCGCTTCCACGAACTCAGCGACGACGAGGAAATGTTCGACGAACAGCGTCCGACGACAGCCGCCGCCGATGTCGATCGCCTGCCGCCGCGCCACTATCCCGAGTGGGACTACCAGAGCCAGAGCTACCGGCCGGACTGGGTCAGCCTCTACGAATCGCTGCACCCGGCGGGCGACGCCGCGGATATCGACCGCCTGCTCGAAAAACACGCCGCCCTGGCCCGGCGCCTGAAGCGTCTGCTGGACATCCTCAAACCGCAGGACAAGGTTCGCATCCGCTACCAGGAAGAGGGCAGCGAACTCGACCTCGATGTCGCCCTGCGTTCGCTGATCGACTTCAAGGGCGGCGCCAGCCCCGACCCGCGTATCAACATGAGCCACCGCACAGACGGTCGCAACCTGGCGGTAATGGTTCTGCTCGACCTCTCGCAGTCGCTGGCCGACAAGGTCAAGGTCGGCGCCAGCGGCGGCGAGCAGAGCATTCTCGAACTGAGTCAGGAAGCGGTGTCCCTGCTCGCCTGGTCGATCGAGCAACTCGGCGACCCTTTTGCCATCGCCGGTTTTCACTCCGACAGCCGCCACGACGTCCGCTACCTGCACCTGAAAGGCTACAGCGAGCGCTGGGGCGATGTCGTCAAGGCCCGTCTGGCGGCGATGCAGGCCGGCTATTCGACGCGCATGGGCGCCGCCATGCGCCACGCTGCACACTACCTGGCGGCGCAGAAAGCCGACAAGAAACTGCTGCTCGCTGCTCACCGACGGCCAGCCCGCCGACGTCGACGTCCATGACGAGCGCCTGTTGATCGAGGATGCCCGCAAGTCGGTCGAGGAACTCGATCAGCAAGGCATTTTCAGCTACTGCATCAACCTCGACCGCAAGGCCGACGACTACGTCGGGGACATCTTTGGCCGCCGGTATACGGTGATCGACAACATCGAGCGTCTGCCGGAGCGGCTGCCGGAGCTGTTCATGGCGCTGACGCGGTAAGCAGGGAAGAGCCGCGGCGACGCGCTTGCGCGCTAGGTGGCAGGCGCGAAAGATCGCAACCAGCCACAAATCATTGATTGTAGTGGCGTTTCTGACGCTACCAAGGTTCGATTCGCCGGGCGGCTGCCCGTCCATGACCGCGCCCTCAACGCTCACGAAACGACAAGGACCCAAATCAAAGCTGAGCACTGTTGCTCTGGTTGAGGCCCTTGAATTCCCTGTCCTTGATCGCGAGTGTGTCGACCTTTTTTACACTCCCCCGCGTAAAACCTCCCTTAAGTTCTTAAGTTATTGTTTTGTTGTGTATTAATAAATGTGGCACAGATCATGCTTTGTATCTGGCGTAGCTCCCCAATCAAAGTCGATCGCCGTTCTACCTTTCTTCCCTGGAGACCAAAATGAAAAACATGTTCAAGACAAGCGCCATTGCTGCTGCGCTGCTTCTCGCCGCCGGTGCGGCCAGGCCGGTACCGTCATTTACAACACCGGCTCTGCCGCTACCGCCGCCGTCGCGCTGGGGGTCAATGATGATGGTTCGCTGAACACTACGCCCAACATCGTTGTGAATTCTAGTGTGACTGGTTTGGCCTATCAGTTTGGCAGCGCTACCGCGTCGGACTGGCGTGACGCCACCTCGCCCGGCTGTTTTTGCGAAGGCTGGGGGGTATCGGTGAATGGCACGGATAGCGGCTATGCCAACGTTACCACTGATTCTGGGCCCAACAACCTGACCTTCGGCGCTGCAACCGCTGTTACAGGCAGCACGGTCACCACCACCACCAGCCTCACCAGCCTGCCCGGACTTGTCGTCAAGCAAGCCTATCAACCTTCAACCAATGCGCCGGGCGCATTGTTCCGCGATCACGTCACGATCACCAACACGACCGGTGCTGCGGTCTCCGACGTCAAGTACGTACGCGTCATGGACTGGGACGTCCCGCCGACCGAG